>JANSWY010000045.1 GCA_024743255.1 bacterium
AATTTTAATGGTTTATATATCTTAATTTATACTCTAAAATAACACTTAACGGTAGAAAAACATTACTAAATTTATTAGGATTTTACTAACTTTTTTAGCTAATGTTTCGTATCTTGTGTTTGGATGCAATTGAGTGATAAAAAGACATTATTGGATGGTACTAACCCAGCAGGTCATCTTACTCTATTGCATTCCAAAAAAAAGACCTCGCTGGGTTTTTTATTATAATAGAGTAAGAGAGAGATGGGAAGTGAAGTTGAATTTCATGGAGTGAAACTCCAAATTGTTAATGATGACTATCTGGCTACAAGACAAGACTTGATGAAACTATATCAGGTTCCAAGGAAAACATTATCAGATAACATTTTGAAGCTGAAAGAAGACGGTTTAGTGCATGGGGCGGAAATCCGCCATATGGGTAGTAACGGCCAATGGTACACCTCAGAAGCATTTAATGGTGATGAAATCATCGCAATTGGTTTTAGATTAAGGTCTCCGGTTGCAATTGAATTCCAGCGATATGCGATCAGTGTCGTAAAGAATGATTTAATGAGATTACAAGAGCAGTATGAACAGCAGAAACAGGAACTAGAAACAAAGAATGAAAAGCTATTCTACCAGCAGAAGTTTCTAGACCATTACTGGGATGAGCAAGACAGAAACGATTTGTACATAAAAAGGCCCCAATAAAGGAGCCTTTTAGTCTTATAAAGTTAGCTGATTGTATTATTGACGTAAATGCTGACTTGCGCCCATATCAATAAAAAAACCGATTAAAGAAAGTACGCTACCTCCAATAGCAACTCCTACATTAGCGTTTCCGTCTTCATCTGTAATAACAAAAGCCAAAGTACTCACAGCGAGTCCTGCTAATTGTAAGCCTTTGCCGGTTGTCCTTTGAGTCCTGAACATGTCTAATTTATACTTTAATGTTGCTAGTTCCTTCTCTACATTACCTGGATTATTAACAGGACCAAATGCTGTCTTAGCCATTTGCAAAGTATCTGAAGAGTCTAATTGTTGTTGTGTCCCTAAGTAATTTCCATCTGAATCACTTCTGAAACTAACTTCAACACCAGCTGCTGTTATCTTATCGTAATACTTCTGGTGTCTAGGGTTCTCAATAATAAATTCCACACTTTGGATTTGATCGTATTTATATAAGCCCTTCTTAGTGAGAATAGCTTTACTGCTTATAGTCTCTACTTCTGATTCAAACTTTGTTCCGTCTTTAAGTGTAAGCTCTACCTGCTGAGCATTACAATACATGGCCCCAAATAATAGTATAAGTGTAATTAGTATATTTTTCATAAATACTTGATTTTTTACCAGGAAATAACAAATGTAGTATCAAACTCGGCGTTTACTGGAGTTCCAATACTAATGTGTCCTGCTTGATTTGCTCCTTCCATCCAATAATTGTAACCTAAGTAGGCGGAATCTAGTCGATTAATCATGTGTATGGTCATTTCAAAACCGTTGGACACTATTAACTCTTGACTATCGTCGAACGTAGCATCAACTATCAGAACTTGACTATTTTGTTCATTGGTATATTCGAAATCGCATTGATGACACAAAGGATTAAGAGTTATAGTTCTTTGATCTAATTGAGGTTCTGTATCCTCATCATTACTACAAGCTGATAAAATAGCCACTAAGGACAATATGGTGATTAAATATTTCATAAAGCGTAATTAATTAGTTTCTACTAAGATAGTAAACAATCATTTCGCTTAAGAAATTATTTCACAGGAGAATCTGGATGAATTTTACCAGTAGCATCAAATAATTTCCTTGAACCTGGATCCTTTATATATTCAAAATATAAGACTTCAGCATCTCTTAAATCTATGAAACCTCCTACCAACTCCAATTTATTAATTTCTTTATTTCCAGTCATACGACCATGGATTGTGCTCATTACTTTTTCGCCTAACAATTCTTTGAATTGACTTGCTTCTATTTGTACTTGATAAAGCATTCCTGGAACCCCATTCTTGTTTTTTAAATCGTCATCGTGTTCAATTTTTAACGCGAACGGTTTCGGAAGTTTCACAACGTTATATCTCTTAAATTTCAGATTCTGTGGCATCTTTATTTTTTAGTTGATTTTAAAATGTCTAACCAACTAAAAACATCATGGATATTCAATACCTAGAAGTGGGTATTTTCTGAATATACCCAATCATGGGTATTTGAAATTAATAGATAAAGGACAAAATTTAGGAGAATCAAACTTAATTCTTTCTAAACAACCACAATATACTCAATACAAAACCAAGAAGTAACACACCACCTCCAATGTATTCCAGCTTTTCCCAAAATGAAGGCTTAACCAAAACCGGTGGAAGCTTAACAGTCTTTGTGATCTCCTCACAGTCAGGACAATCAACTTCTATGTAAACAGTTTCATCTAATGTGTCATAGTGATACTTTACGTAAACTGAATCCTGCCAATACTCTACAGTATCATAGTTGTATTTGAATAATGTATCTACCTGGTTGACTTCTACTATGACAGTATCATATGTTACTACTGTATCCCTTAGAATCAATCCTCTTTTCTGAGCTTTGTTAATTATCCACCTATCAGTACAACTACACATCAAAATACTGCAGCCTATCGCAAATAGTAGACTTCTCCAGAATAAAGTCAAAACATACTGTCTTGCTTTCGCATCTTTCAATCTTCTTTCTTTGTCATTCATCTTCTTACCTCCTTCACTGTATATGTTAAATATTCCCTTGTTACTGAATTCCTTCCATAACCCTCTATAGTATCTACATGTAGTAGACAATGCTTCTGATCCCAGACTAATTGCAACCGCTGTCCTCTCCAATAGCATTGAGATCTACCATTGCATTGTCCTGGAGGAGCAACTAAGTATAGCTCTCCATTCTTAGAAATCGAGTTATAAAAAATCCAGAATGTATCTTGCTTGATCCAATGTTCTTTAGTCACCTCATTGCAGCCTAAACCGGTGACTATGGTTACATCATTGTAGTTAGATGGTTGATGTTGAACCACTGCACACCCGCATACTAACAGCATGCAGATATACCACTTTAATACTCCCCTCATATCTTTCCCTTCTTATCACCGTATATAAAGATAGTTTATAATTTTGTAATTAATATAGACAATAACTATATTTAGTTCGGAAAGTGAAGTTGATACTGCGTGGATGAATATTAAGACTGCAACTAAGAAAGGATCTAATGCACATCGTAACAGAGTAAGAGATCCCTTCTATCAATCAAAGCAATACAAAGCCTGGAGAAAGGAAGTAATAGCCCAATCAAATGGTTGTTGTGTTCATTGTCGTGATCCGAAGATTAAGAATGAGAATGGCACTTATGCAAGGATCGTTAAGCCTGGCAAAGTAACTGATCACATCATACCAATTAAGAAAGGTGGAGCAAAGCTTGATGTAAGCAATGGACAGTATCTTTGCTCATATCATAACAATGTTAAAACTGCGAAAGACAAATGAATAAAGAAGAGAGAGCTCAAAGACTAATAGTCGATGAAGTATCAAAAGTATTAGATCTCTTACATAATCAAGTTGATGATTTCTGTAAGAAGAACAACACAGAGAATGTTCCTAAGTCTCTAATGCAGCATTACATCAAAATTGTTAAGGACAGCTACAGCGAAGGAGCATTAAAGAGGTATAAGAAAAAATAACCGGAGGGGTGGTTGTAATCACTTGATAATCAATACTTTGAAACCCTATCCCTCCAAACTTTTTGTCGCGACAACTTTTTTGAAATGGCATTTATGAGAAAAGTGCAATGAAAAAGGTATTTGAACCACAAGAAATCATAGAAAAGTTAAAATCGGAGTTTTCTCTTTCGGGGCAAGCTTCAGAGGTATTGCTTGATCAAATAGAGCAATCGTTAATACTGATTGATTCAGTAAAACAAACTATGATTAATGATGCTGATGAGGTTCACACAGACACGTTAACAGGAAAGGAATATCAGATACCGTTAGGTTTTACTAGAAATAGGTTGGGTGAACTTAAGGAACATCCAGGCATTAAGATAAAGAAGGAACAGGAAGCAAACATTCAATCATGTTTGAAACAGTTGGGGATTAAGCTGACAACAGAACCAGGAGAGAAAGAGAAGGAGAAAGGTGGGGTTTTAAAGTCAATGTTAGGTGGACATAGCAGTAAAGCGAACTAAAGCTTGGGAATATTCAGAAAGAGTACTTGATGGAGATATACTGACTTGTAATTGGATCAAGTTAGCGGTAAACAGATTTAGGAAGGATCTGAAAAGGTCTGATCTGATCTATGACCTTGATGAAGTCGAACAGTTCACGGAGTTCTGGGAAAAAGTAGTTTATGTACCTGAACTCAGAGCACCAAGCCCATTACCTCTCCCCTACGCTTTTGCATTTCAACAACTATATGGTTTCAAATATAAAGACAGTGAATTAAGGCGCTTCACTGATCTTATGATTGAGGTTGCGCGAAAGAATATTAAGACTTTCTCTTCAGCTGCAATTTCAGGTTATGAATTACTGCTTGGTCATGATCCATTCCCAGAAATTCTCCATGGTGCGAACTCGAGAGACCAGGCGTTAATCTGTACTGACAAAACCGGAAAGGTAATTAAAGCTAGTCCTGAGATCTATGAAATGGTTGAGTCAGATGATATCCAACTATTTACCTACAAAAAGAAAATCACTGAGATTGTATACGATACTTTACATCGAAGTGGAAGAATTGAAGCTATGCCTCGCGATCCAGGAGACGGTGGAAACCCATCAGCTTCAGTCATAGATGAATTTCACGAAGCAACCGACACTAAACTGATTGAAACCATTCGATCTGGTCAAGGAGCACGAAGAGAACCAATCAATATCATTATCTCCTCTCCTGGATTCAATAAAGAAGGCCCTCTCTATTCTGTTTATAGAGATGAAGCAGTAAAAATGCTACAAGGTCAAATAGAATCAGATAGAGCTTTAGCACTAATTTTCGAACAGGATAATGAGGAGGATTGGGATAATCTCGAAATGATCGAGAAAGCCAATCCAATGTTACCCTATATTACAACACTTAAGCCATATGTAGAAAACAGGATATTGGAAGCGAAAAGAAAAGGTGGAGCTACAGAGGTTAGTGTTAAAATAAAGAATTGTGGTATCTGGACAGATTCAGCAGCTACATGGATAGCAGATGAAGTTATAAGAGGAAATAACTTTGAAACAGATCTTTCAATTTTAGAAGGTCAAGAATGCTATTTAGGAATTGACCTATCAAAGAGTAAAGATTTAACCGTTGTTCTCTTCTATTTTCCTTATTTACCTAATGGTAAACATGGAGTTTATGTTCAGTGTCACATCCCAGAACAGAAGATAGAGGACAATGAAGACCATGTGGATTATCAAAAGTGGGTTGATGAAGGATGGATAATTTCCCACCCTGGCAATGTATTAGACCCTGATATCATAGCAGATATGGCCATGGAGAAAATGGAACAATACAGTGTATCAGGAGTCGGTTTCGATGCTAAATATGCCTACCAGGGAGCAGTAACTAAGATAGCAAAGAACGGATATGAAGAAGAGTGTCTAAGTGTTGGGCAAGGTTTTGGACTGAGCTCGGCAGTTAGTGACCTGGAAAACCTCATTGAAAGTAAAAAGATGGAATTCTTTGGTAACCCTGTTACACGTTGGAATTTCGGAAATGTAATTATGGCAATGGGTCACCAGGGTCACCAGTACCCTTCAAAAAAAGAATCAAGGAATAAAATAGACATTGTATCAGCCTTATGTACAGCAAGGTTTACATACAGTCATTTTAATAGTGAAGAAGAACAAGAAAGTGGAATAGATTCATGGGATTAGAAGTTAAAACTAAGTTTGAGGTGTTTTTAGAAATGTGGGAGCATTGGTACAAAAAATTACCGGTTGATCAAAAAGCAAAGACTTCCAAAGCCTATGAAAAAGCAGAAATGATTTATATTTCTAAAATTGGTCATAGGGCTTACAGTGGACTTGAATGCTTTCTAAGTGCTAGGAGATATCATTTAAAGAAAGAGGGCAACTAGGTTACTCCTCAGGTTGTGGTCTTATTTCAAATGGAATTACTAGCTCATCATCAAATGAGCCATGCTTATGCCAATTTTTACTTTGAATCAAATGGCAAATAATTATAGTATTTATACTAACATCCTTCTCTTCCACCTGATAAATCAATAATGGTGAGTCCTTATCAAGAATTCTTTTACCTGCAGCTCCATTTGTTTTTATAAACCACTCCAAATGGTAGTCGTCTTCAGAATAGCGTGAGTCAATAGTTGGAAAGATCTGGATAGCGTCACCAACATATAGAGTTTTTTTGGGTAACTGTTTATTGGGAGGCCTATTAAATGAACGTCCCCATCCATCTTCTACGAGAACTATTGTTGGAACATTGAATTGTTCATCCTTGTTTTCTTCCATAAAATAATTTTGGATTAGATCAATGATAGTTTCGCCTATGAAATCCATCATTTTAAATTGTTTGTCTGAAATTGAATTGCTGTGAAACAAATTATTTCGTATTTCATTTAATTCACCGACCTTACCTTTTATAAATTTATTTGTAACTGTGTCCTTTTCTCTTATCTCCCTTATCTGAATAAATAGACTAATCTCTTCCGCAAAGAATAGAGAATCAACCCATCTTTCATACTTGGGATTATCTTTAATTCTTAATTCAGCTTCTTCTTTTAACTTTTTATAAGTTTTACTTGATTTAAAGTCTTCCTTATTTGTTGAAACATACTCTATTACTTTCCTCATCCACGATTCTAATGAGATTAGTTTGAGAACAAGAGCAGTTCTATCTTCAGACAGGATTTTCATTGCGTAATTAGTTTCCTCTAATATAACAGAACATTAAAAAATACATGTAAGCTATCCCTAAAACCTTCGTAGAATGCACTATGAATTGGTTGAGGCGGGTAGGAATGGCTTGGAATCTGTCAAAAAGGTCTTCGAACCTTAAACAGTATGACGATTGGAAATTATTATCCAACCTTCCTAGTTCCGATTCAGAAGAAACTGTAGGATATAATCAAGCAAGCAAGATAACCACTGTTTTTAATTGTCTAAACGTCCTGGCACAAGATGTGGCAACCCTCCCTTTAACAGTTAAGAGGGAAACAGCAAACGGTAAAGAGACAGTCAAGAACAGTAACATTTACACAATCATCCATGATAAGCCTAACCCTTGGATGAATGCCTGGCAATTCTGGTTTTTGATGGTGTTTTTAGGTGAGGGAAGAGGCAATTCATATGCCTACATTAAAAGAGACTCTAACATGCAAGTAGAGGCTCTTTGGCCATTAGATCCATCCAAGGTTGAACCAATTAAAGATTCAGAAAGTGGGGAATGGTTCTACAAAGTTGGTTCAGAGCTATTCGAACCTTGGGAGATATTCCATTACAGATCATTTACCACCAATGGAGTTCAAGGCATTTCTAAAATACTTTGGAATGCTTCCCAGATGGGAATTCATGTGAAGCAGCGTAAATTCAAAAACACCAGTATTTCAAATCGTCCTCCTGGATTTTTAGCATTTGAAAAAAGTACTCAAGAACAGAGAAAAGACAGTCGTGATTCATGGGAAAAGGATCTAAAGAGTGGAAGAACACCTGTTCTTTTTGGTGAGGTGGATTATAAACAGCTTATGATCACTCCTGAAGCTGCTGATATAGTTCAGTCAGAGAAATGGACTGATACGCAAACTATTGGAATCTGGAGAATGAATCCAGTAATGATCAGTAATCACGAGAAATCAACCTATAGCAACACAGAACAACAAGGAATAGCGCATGTAAAATTCACATTAATGCCTATTCTTAAAATTATAGAGCAAGAAATTAACAATAAACTCTTCCCAGAAAGCAATTCAATCATAGAAAGCCCGCTATATGCAAGATTTAATCCTAAAGGGCTCATGAGGGGTGATTTAGCAGCACAAACCGAGTGGTTTAGACTAATGCTAACAACTGGAGTCTACAATGCTAATACAGTCCTTGATTTAGATGATATGCCACATCAAAAGGGTGATTTGGGTGATAAATACCTAGTTCAAGGTGCATATGTTGACAAATCGCAGCTTGACGAAGTAAACAACCAGCAAGCCAGAAATCTAAGGGAGGATATCGAAAAATTATTCAAGAAACATCATTTGAACGGGCATAAAGTAGAGGATCAATGAAGGAGAAGGAACGCAGATATTTTAAAACGCCTGTAGAAGTTAGAGCAGACGGAGATAAAGAAGGTTTGGTTGAGGGTGTCGCGGCAGTTGTGGAGCAGGTGACCGACTTGTATTTCTATGAGGAAAAAATTGCAAGAGGCGCTTTTGATGACGTGTTGGGAGATGATGTCGTGGCACTCAAAAACCATGATCCAAATTTTGTTCTTGCTAGGACTAGTAGCGGAACATTAGAACTATTCATTACCGATGGTGGGGATTTAGGATATAGATACAACACCCCAATGGGACGGCAACATGCGGTTGATCTTCTTGATGAGATCAGAACGGGAGATGTTAGCCAATCTTCATTTGCATTCACTATCAAAGAGGAAACCTGGGAGTTTGCCACTAGAGAAAACGGATTAGAAAAGGACCGCAGAACTATTAAGAAGTTCGAAAGGCTCTATGATGTTTCTCCTGTCACTTATCCAGCCTATTCAGAGACCAGTGTATCAGCCAGAAGCTACGAAGAGGCTAAAAAAGAATTCGAGCAAGCACAAAACAAAGTCTCTGAGGATCAAACCAAAAGAGACAAAGATCTAAGGGAACTAAGTAAAATCAATTTATAACAATGAGCAGAGTCAAATATCTAAGAGAGCAGATTTCAGCAAAACAAACTGAGCTGGATAACCTGCACGAGAAGCTAGAGACAGAGCAGAGGGCCAGAACAGAGGAAGAAATTAAGCTTTGGGATGGTTTGACGTCTGAAATCAGAGGCTTTAAGAAGGAGTTGGAAGATGCAGAAGCCTATCAAAAAGAGGCTAAAGAGAGAGCATCGCAGGAGGATTTAGAAGTAAGAAAAGCGGCTGCAGCTGCTGGAGCTTCTTCTAAAGGTGAGGAAAAAGAGCTTGAAAAAATCTCTAAAACCTACAAAATCACAAGAGCAATCAATCTAGTTGGTAAACCTGGAGGAAAACTAGACGGCCTTGAAGCAGAAATGGACCAGGAAGCAAGAAAAGAAGGTCAAGACATTAAAGGTAACGTTGGAATTCCATCAAGTCTTTTTAGACTAGGAAAGGAAAAAAGGGATTTAACAATTGCTACTGAAGGAACGGATGTGAGACCACTAGACTTGCAAGGAGTTGTTCCTATTTTGGCACCTAACCCAGTAGTTAGTGAGCTTGGAGCTACTTCGTTTACTGGTTTAGTGGGAAATGTGCAGTTTCCTAGACACAATGGAGCCGCTACTCTAGCATGGGAAGGAGAGACAGACGCTAACGCGGAAACTACTCCAACTTTTGACAAAGTAGAGATGGCACCTAGTAGAGTTGGTGGATACATCGATATTTCTCAGACTTTCATCAGACAGACAACATTCGATGCAGAAGCATGGACAAGAAGAGAGCTTGAAAGAGTTTTTGCACTTGAAATTGATGAAACAGCTATCAATGGTTCAGGTTCAGGTAGTGAGCCTACAGGGATTTTAGGTCTTTCAATTGGAGCTTCAGACATTGGAACAAATGGAGGTGTACCTACATACAATGCCATCAAAGGTAATTACTCTAATGTTGAAGGATCAGATGCTATGCAGGGAACTCTAGGAGCTTTAACTACTCCAGAGATTAAGTACAAATTAATGGAGACTCCAAAACAAGCATCAGGCGTTGAAGGTAACTTCATTATGAACCCTGGAGATTCTGGGTTATTTGGTTATAGAATGCTTACATCTACGCAAGTACCTAGCAACCTTACAAAAGGATCAGGGACAAATCTTCACGCTTTCATTTTTGGTAATTGGGCAGAGTTGATCATTGGACAATGGGGTGGTATTGATCTATTAGTAGATCCATACACACAAGCTACAAGCGGTTTAGTAAGAATTGTTATCAACGGTTATTTTGATATCAATGTACTTCACGCGGCTTCATTCTCAGCATCTGATGACTTGGCATTAAGCTAATAATTAAAACCTTGGGAGGTGGGTAAACCTCCCGTTTTACAAAAATGGCAAAATACAGAGCAAAGAGAAATTTTTCATTTGGATTCCCTGGGAAAGACACGGAGTTCAAAAGAGATAAAGTTTACACCTCAAAAGAAGTAACCAAGGAAGTATTAAAATCTGAGGCTGGTTCTTTTGAAGAAATTCAAGAAAAAGAGAAGAATTGAAACTAGAACTTACAACAGGCCCTAGTGTAGAACCGGTTACAGTCCAGGAGGCTGCAGACCATGTTTATACTGATGCCAGCTACGATAATAAGAAGCTGGAGCGGAACATTAGTGCCTGTCGTAAGATTGCTGAGAGCTACTGTGAGAGAGCCTTTATTAATCAAGTTTGGAAGATGACTTTAGATGGTTTTCCATCTAAGACTTCCTACAATAAAGAAGGTGCAATTTTTATTCCAAAAGGAAAAATTCAATCTCTCACTAGCAATCAGATTTCATACATAGATAGTAGCGGATCTAGCCAGACGTTAACGCTGGATACTGACTTCACTATGGATAATACAGGAGATGTTGCCAGGCTAATTCCTACAGCTAGTTTAGGAACTTGGCCCACTACTTCTACCGATCATTTAAATACTGTGACGGTTGATTTTACGGCCGGTTATGGGACTTCTTTAGGTGATGAGTATAATGGAATTAAGGATGCTATCCTTATGCACCTTGGTACTCTTTACGATCTAAGACAGACTCATACTACAGTAGAAATTTTCGAGAATAAGTATTGGCAAAACTTTCTGAACCCTTACAAACTCTATTTCAATTTTGAATTGAATGACGAATGATTGGAACAGCCAACATAGGAGAGTTTGACAAAAGGGGTACTATCCAAAGTGCAACAAAAGTAACAACCAAAGGACAACCCATTTCTACTTGGTCAGACCTTTACACGGATGTGCATGTAAAGGAAATGAGAGCCAGGGGCAATGAAAGTTACGAAGCTGGACAGTTAACACATAAGTCTGTAAAAGCCTGGATGACTAGGAAGCTAAACCGCAGTATTACCACTAAAATGAGGTTCGTGATTAGTGGTGAGACTTACTATCTAAATGATGTTCACGACCACCCAAGTATGCGAGGTTATTTGATTTTCGAAGGAGAAGCAAGGGATAATGATTGATGATATAGTAGCAATTCTTAAAGCTGATTCTGATGTGAATGACAATGTCAATGAGGTATATTCAGTGGAGCCAGATCAAAGTGAGCAATTACCATTTATAGTAATTACAGAAGATCAGACTACAACGAATGACACCAAGGACGGTCCAAGCACATTAGACCAGATAAGAATTACAGTAAGCTGTAGAGCTTTACTATATCACACAGTTGATACAACGATCGGAGCGCATGAGATATCGGAGTATGTAAGGACCGCTTTAGATCATTACAGCACTTCACCCTATTTCATTCGGCTTGAAGATCAGCGGACTATTGACAACAGATTATCCAACAAACCAAGCTACGAGAAGGAAATGGAATTTGAAGTTACTGAGACAAGATGATAATCGAGTATCTAAAGGACTGTAAAGATAAGAGGCCAAACAGAAGCGGAAACATTGAGAAAGGCAAAAGGCTAATTGTTACTAAAGAGTTTGGAGAGGAAGAAATTAACGCAAAAAGGGCTCGGGATATCTCAAAAAAAGAAACTGAGTTTTTAGAAGAAATAATGAAAAAGCACGAGGGGGAGCAATAAAAAATGGCAGCAGTTAGAGGGCAAGTGCTTGCATGGTCTGTAGGAGGAGTGCAGGTGGAAGATCAAACGGATTCTGAGATTTCGTTTGAGTTGGAAATGGATGATTTCACATCCAAGGATAGTACAGGCAACTGGAAAGAGTTTTTACCAGGATTAAAAAGCTGGAGCGGATCATGTTCGGGAACGTATGACCCTACAGCCACAGAAGGAGCGGATGAGTCAATTGATGATTTGATTGCTGGTACTGCATTAACTGTTTTGTTTACTACAGGTACAACAGGGAACAGACAATGGACTGGCACAGCATATATCACCAGTGCTAACATTCAGGCACCATTGACAGGTCCGGCAACATATAGTATTTCATTTCAAGGCACAGGAGTACCAACAGCAGCAGATACAGCATAATGAAATTAAAACTAGGAGGTAAAGAGTACGGAATTGAAATCAATAACAATACTCTTAGACACGCAAAAGATGAGTCTGATTTAAGTCCGTATTCAAAGGAGGCCGTTTATGATCCTGCTTTTATTCAATCCATAGCTTTTTATGGTATTCGAGAGAAGGCAAGACTGGATGGTAATCTTAACAACTTTTCACTTACATATGAAGATGTAGGAGCCATGATAGGTAATAAAGAAAGGTTTGAGATTGTAAAAATGTTTGGGATGAGTATGCGAGTACCATATGAAGGAGATACTGAAAAAAAGTAGGTAAGCCTCTTGATTGGGATGAGTATGTATCAATTGCTTTAGGGGATCTAAGAATACCTAAAAGTGAATTTCTCATCATGACAGTAAAAGAGGTTTACAGCGTACTTGATGGGAAACTAAAAGACCAAACCAGAGAAGAGGCTTTAATAAGATTGCAATGTTTCTGGGGAGTGAAACCATACTGGGGAGAAAAGAACGGAAAACTAAAACACCCAAAACAGTTATGGTCCATCCCATCAATTGACATAGAAGAAGAGAAAGAGGTTAAGCTCTCCAAAATCACAGTGTTGAAAAAAGGAGAGAAACCTTTCCAAAACTTGATTAAGAAGGGATGAAATATGTAGATGATAGTCAAGTAATGCAGTTGTTAAATTTGTTTCCAAAGAACATTAAAACATCAGCTATTAGATCATCTGCTAGGAAGGCACTAAAGCCAGTTGTGAAGGATGCTAGAATGGAGATTGAAAAAGGTCGTTCTAAGTGGCAAAATTCCAGTGGT
The DNA here is from genome assembly GCA_024743255.1 of bacterium. GTDB lineage: Bacteria > Bacteroidota > Bacteroidia > Cytophagales > Cyclobacteriaceae > JANSWY01. The sequence continues at coordinate 13,115 of JANSWY010000045.1, forward strand.
AAAGATGCATTTCCTCATATCAATTTCTTAAAAAGGTACACCAAGTCATTCACAATTAGGGATAAGGTAAACCCAGGGGCATATGTAACAGTCAAGGGTCCAGAAGTACCAATGGGTGACAGATACTGGCCTATCACGTTTTTTGGTCTACTCATGGCAAAAGGCGCAACAGGTAGATCAACAAAAGGTGGAGCAAACAGAGGAGATTTTGAAGGTATAGGTGATTTTGTACAGGCTGGATTTAACAAGAATAAAAACTCTGTACTCAGATCATTTAGGGAAGGAATTATAGAAGGATTAGCGAAGGCAAGAGACAGAACAGTGAAGAGGGCAAAGAAACGTGGCTTTATCTAATGCAGACATATTAATTGCCATAAGGGCAGAGCGTAAGCAACTCACAAAGGATCTAAGAGGAGCAAGACGGCAAATAAGTGGATTTTCTAGTGGTGTACAAAAGCAAGCTAATGCAATAGCTACATCCCTTGGTGCTGCTTTTGCAGGTCAGCAGGTGATATCTGGTTTGAAAACTGGTATCATGAAAATTGCTGACTTTGAATTCCAAATGGACAAAGTGGCTGCAGTAAGTGGAGCTACAGCGGAGGAAGTAAAGCGACTTACAGATAATGCACTTGAACTAGGTGCAAAATCTAAATTCACAGCCACCGAAATAGGTAAACTCCAGGAAGAATTAGCACGACTTGGTTTTGGCACTGATCAGATCGTTAATATGACTGATGCATCTAGAAAGCTTGCCCAAGTAGCAGATGCAGAACTCGGTGAGGCTGCTAAAGTCCTTGGTAAACAACTCAACGCATTCAATTTAAGCTCTGAGCAATCTGCAGACGTAGCCAATATTATGGCTGAGTCATTCAGTAAATCAGCTTTAGACTTAGAGCAATTCAGCGTTGCAATGAGTTTCGCTGGGGCGGCTGGTAAAGCCTTTGGTTTAGATCTTGCTGATGTTACTGCAATGGTTGGAGTCTTGATTGATAACGGAATCCAGGCAAGCAAAGCGGGTTCTGGACTTAGAGATATTTTCGCCGACTTAACCACTAAAGGCCTATCTCTCGAGTATGCACTAAACAAAGTCAATCAATCAGAGGATGGATTTGCAACAGCTCTTGATCTTGTAGGTAAAACTTCTGCCAATCAGCTTTTAATACTTGCTCAAAATCAAGAAAGGGTAAAAAGCCTAGGAGGAGAGCTAAAAGATACCAACAAAGAACTTAACACAATGGTCCACATTATGGAGGACAATCTAGCAACCGATTTAAAGTTGCTGGAAAGTGCCTTTGATGGATTGGTGATGCAGGGTAGTGCCTTAAATGGTGTATTCCGGGGAACTGTTCAGTTTCTTACAGGATTAGTCAACAAAGTTAGTGAGTACTCAACGGAATTAACAAGAGCATTACGGGTGATGCAGGGGTTTGCAACTTTGGGGACTTCTGAGTTGTTCTTTGCGGTTGCAGGATCAATAAAGGAAGTAAAAAAAGAAGCTGAAGGTGTTTTTGTAGGCCCTATGCCTAATAAAACTGTAGCAGGTTTTGATGTAGAAGGATTTATTAACGATACAAAAGAAGCAACCGACAATGTTAAGAAACTAAAACAGGAGGTACAGGAAATTTTAATCTCACCAAGTTTCGAAAACACTGTAAGTAGAGATGATTTAAGGGAAGCACTTGGTCTAGATACTAGTTTTTTCACACCTGATTTAGAACAATTAGCTGAGGAGTCATGGGGAGAAGAGGTAGCAGCGCATCAATCCCAACAGTTTAAAACAATTCGTGATCAAATGCAATCCGAAGCTGAGATGTTTAACGCAATGGCTGATGAGATCTTAGCGAGCAGCGTATCTGCGTTTATTGGAACACTAGCTGGTCCAGGAGATATAACTAGAGCATTCAGAGCAATGTTTGATGTGATTGGGGATGGTCTGCAACAATTGGGTAAGGCAATGGTTTCTTTAGGTTTTGCAAAACTGGCATTATCTAAATTTCCTTACATGGGTGCGCCAGCTTTACTGGCAGCAGGTGCTGCAGCTTTAGCTGCTGGATCACTTATAAAACAAGGCTCATCAAATGTAGCTGCAGCAGGATCAGGCAATATTGGAGGAGGTAGTGGAGGCACAACCCTACAAGGCCAAACAAACAACCTTAATCTTAGTGGAGAATTTGTAGTAAGAGGTGCAGATTTAGTCTATACACTAAACCGTCAAAATCAACTAGAAGGGAGGACACATGGCTAATAATCTTCTAGCAACAATTGTATGTAACATCACAAACACTGAATACAGTGCAGGTGATCAGATAGATATTTACTGGGATGATGTAGCGAATGATTTCTATGTAGAAGAAAACAGCTCTCAAATTACCAGTGGTGGAGTTATTCTTAACCAAGAAATTCAAGATACAACCTATTCTATTACAGGAGTAAACCGACCAAATCTAAGTGGAGGAAGTGGAAATGTTTTATACTTCAGCTCCTACTCATTCTGTGATGTACTGGACCTTAGTGAGTTTGTTATAGTTGAGAGTTTTCCATATGCAAGTAGGGTAATCACTGCTAATTCGCCGGTGTGTACAGCAGTTGTATGTGATTTAGAGTTTGTTGGAAATGCTCAGACTACACTAGCCACCGGACAAGATCAATCAGACGGTGAGATTACTATCACGGCTTTTAGTAGTAATGAAGTTAGGTTCTCACTAAGTCAATTGGACTTTGGAGCTATTACAAATGTGAGTTCCGTATCAGGTGATAACTACAGTTATACTTTTACTGGTTTACTACCTGGATCTTATACGGTTTACGCAATTGATAGTGTAGGTTGTACCAGGTCAAGAACTGTTTATGTAAGTTTTTCGGGCCTCTCCTCTTATGGTATTTATAGATGGTTTGAATTTAATGACCATTGGGATGTCACATGGAGAGTGGATATCTTAAAAAGAGACTTTTCAGGATCATCTACAGAAATCACCAAGTTAGCGGTAAACCCTTTAACTCTTCGATTTAATGGGGACAACAATGGAGTCTTACAAGGAAAGATACCAAGTCAAATTACATTAGGATTAAAGAATGAAACAGATGGTGAGTTCTTTGATTTATTCACTCTAAATGAAAGAGAGTATTTAGTTAAGGCTTATAGAGACTCAGTCTTGATTCAGCAAGGCTATATAACCACAGAATTATACAGTGAGCCTTGGAGCCCACCACCATACAATACAACAATCATAGCTACAGATAGGCTTGCAGATTTAGATAGTTTTGAATTTCTAGAAGAAGCTCCAGACTCCTCTAATCCAGGTCAAACCATTAAACAAAGAGTAAGAGGGGATATATCAGTTATTGATGCCTTGCTAATCTGTGTCAATAAACTAGGATTGGATCAGCCTATCAGAAGCTGTTTTAATATCTATGAAACCAATCATGACTCAACCTCATCAGATGATCCATTAGCTCAGACTTATATCAATGCAGATTCATATTATGATGAAGAAGGAAACCCAAAAAATTGTAATGAAGTTTTAGAGGATATCTGTAAATCATTAAACTGCAGATTTTACTCAGCGGGTGGATATTGGTATATCTTTAGGATTCCAGAGCAAAAAGATTCAAGCGTAGCATATAGGCAGTTTGACGCATCAGGCAACTATGTTTCAAATGGCACAATATCACCAATACTTGAGGTAGTAACAGACTTTGCTAGTTCAGGTGGTCGATTTTTAAATCAAAATAATCTAAGGTCAATTGAAAAGGTTTATGGTACTATCAATGTGATCAAAGACCGGTATTTACTAGGTAATCTCTTTCCAGCAATTAATGAAACTAATCTAGATGGTGATGAATACCCAGGATGGGGTTATGTGCTTAACAGTGACTTAGGATATGTATTTCCAAAACAGAAGAAGGACCAGTATTATTTAAGAGTTCAAACAGCGCCTTTTATTGGAGGTCAAGCTCTTAACCATAGTGCAGATTTATACATTGTTACTTCTGGGTCTGTAGAATACAAAGGTATTGACACTTTTGAGATAAAGGTAGATTTCGAAATACCTCCTTTGGTTAATGGTGTTTTAGGATCAGGAACAACAGTCGCACCTCCTTACTATAGATTAAAATGGTTATTTAAAGTAGGTTCTAAGTATTTAACTAGTGATGGTTCCTGGAGTAGCACGGAAACGGATAATACTTATTTTGCAAGTCCTTCAGATACTAGTTTTACGATTGCATCTACTTTCGATCCAAGCGTCTTATCTGATACTAGTTCAACTTATGAGTTTAGGTTGTATGGTATTTGTCTTTATGAATCTGACGTGCAGGAGTCATCTGTTACCAATATGGGAAATTCCATTGATGACATCAGTACTACCGGCTTAGATCTTGGCACCAGAATCATTGGTAATGTATCAGGTATAGGCAACTACAATCTGTACTACTACGAATTACAGAACGGAACAAATATCACTGAAACCAGACCAGGTGAAATTACACCAGATGACAATTCTAATTTGGTATGGATTCTAAAGGACACCAGAACCTACAGTAGCAACTTTGGTGATTTGCTTACTGTGAATCTAGATGTGAATAGTATAGAATTCAACTTCTTCCCAAATGGTGAGGAATTACCAGAGGATCAGATAGTGTCAAAATCATTGAGTGAGGGAAATCTAAAAACCCTTGACTATGAGGTATTCCATTTTGATACTGATACTAGCATCAATAATACTCAAAACATGATAGCCAATTACTTCAGGTTGTCAGATGGAACTCCTACCAGCCAATGGGGAATCAACAACAAGTCAATTGAGGAAATTTTAGCAGATAGTTTAACTCAATTAATCTTTCCAACAGGTAGTGAAGGGAAAAGAGGTGCATTTAGGCTGAACGGAAACTTTCGTTTCAACACAGCTATAATGAATTACAATGTAATTAGAAACTCTAATGATGACAACAGAATATTCATTATGAACTCCTATGAGTTTCATGCTAAGTCAGCAGAGATTTCTAACGGGGAGATAGTAGAGCTAGGAAGCGATACAGAAACATTAACAAAAGCATTCCAGGATAATGCTTTTTCATCAGGTTTTAAATAGAGGGGGAATGACTAAGCAGACGAGATCGGGTTTTAAAGCTTCAAAAAATACATTATTAGAAGACAATACTTCAGAAGATATTACTCCAAAAGATGTTAGAGATGTTCAGGAGAACATAGCTGATAGTGCTGGTTTTTTAGATGATGATAACACATGGGAAGAAAACAACAATTTTACAGGACATTTTAGAAGAGGAGTTAAGAGAAGTTCTTCAACAGCTGAAACACTAGGAACTGAAACATTTTATATTGTAACCGCTGGAAGTTCGGCTACTCTCACAATGCCTTCTGCGATGCAGACCGGAAAAGAGTATAGAATAAAGAATGATTCAGCTTATAATGTAACGATTCAGAAAAACGGTAGCAATGAAGATTTATTTACTTCTTCGGCAGTATCCAGTTTCACAATACTCCCCTACTCTTCCATTAACATAATTGGTGATGGCACTTACTGGAATGTAGAGAGTGCCTATTATGAAGCGGGTACATTTACTCCAGGAGTGGAAGATAGCAGCAGCAATGCAGCCACTGGAACTTTTACTGGTCAATATACCAAAATCGGTGATTTGGTTTATCTAAATATGGAACTAACTGACATTGATACAACCGGAATGACCGGAGGGGATGTCTTAAGAATTAATAACCTGCCATTTAATGTAGGTACAGGAAACCCAATGGCAGTCGTTAGAACAAATTTGATAGACTGGCCTAGTGGCACAAATGGACAAGTAATTGCGGTCTCATTTAGTGATAGATTCCAGTTGCAACAAATTATTGATAATGGATCCGCTAGTAATATTACTGTTGCTGATATTTCGAGTGGCTCAGGAGATCTAACAATTTTCGTAGTTTATAAAGCTTAATGAAATGACACCAGTAGAATACAACATACCAAACACATCAGGAGAAGTTCTTTATTTAGGTGATACCATGGATGAGGTAACCTTTACGGGTGTTACAGTGGATTCAGTAACCCTTGATTTAACCGGTTACACCATAACAATGAAGATCAGAAAGGGCCATAAAACCGGAGCTGAAATCAAGTCTCTTACTAGTGCCTCAGATGCAGGCATTACTATTACCGATGCATCCAGTGGAAACTTCAAGATCAACAAACTAGATATTGATTCGGAATTTCCAGCAGGAGGAGAGTATTACTATGATATTCAGTTCACAGACGGAACAGATACCTGGACTTACTTCTACGGTATAATCACAATTACTCAAGATGTAACTTATTAATGAGTGTAGAGGCTACCATAGCGAAAAAAGACAGAACAGTTGGAGGAACTATAGCCCAAGCTGATAGAACTGTAGCAGGGACTTTATATCAAAAACCTAGATTAGTTGAATATGGCCAAGGTGGCGGTGGTCCTACATATGATCCATTAACTACAGCCTATTTAGCTTATTGTACAGCACAAGGATATACAGCAGCAAGTGGAAGCGTTTTGACTGCTATGGACACAATGTTTGTGACTTGGAGAACTGAAGGAATTATTAGTTTACTTGATGCAGCATGGGTATTTGCAACTAATGGAGATCAGGATGCAGCATGCATTAACGTAATTAACCCCGGAAGCCACGATTGTACAAGAGTTAATTCTCCTACTTTCACAAGTTTACAAGGATTGCAAGGGGATGGTGCTAATGCATATTTAAACCCTTCATTTAATCTATTATCAGACGGTCAAAATTATTCATTAAATCAGTGCTCAATAGGTGCTTATATCAGGCAAGTTTCTTCTACTGCCAACAGTGCAATAATGGCTGCACAAGATATTGGCGCAGATTTTAAGTCTACTCAGATTAGTTATTTAACTAGCAGTGAATTTTTAGGAAGAATAAACAATGCTAACACAAATTCTACAAGATACTCTTCTGGAGGATCGGGCTTAATTCATTCTAATAGAGATGATGCTACATCACAAACTTTGTATTTCAATGGAGTATCTGTTGATACTGATTCTGATTCTGCTCAAAATATAAATAGAAGTATATTATTATTAGCAGGAAATCAAAATGGTAGTGTTGTTGGACACTCTGACGCTCAACTATCCTTTGCATTTATTGGGGGTGATATATCAGGTAAAGCTACTGAACTCTACAATTCAATTCAAACTTATATGACAGCTTTAGGAACTCAAGTATAATGGCAGCAGGAGATAGAATAGAAACGGAAATTAAGGTGTTGACTGGCCCAGATTGGTTGATTCCTCTATTTGATGGTTCAACAAATGATACCGGTACAGCAGAAATAAAAGTCAGTTTTGATGCAGATGGAAAGCCAATAATTAGTAAAAACATTATAAGCGATTCAACATGGAATACTGAGCAGCTTGTACCGAGTCCAGAAGGAGAAGTAAGGAAATTGAAAGATTGGTTAGAGGAAATTAATTACGTGTACATAGAAGAGGAGATTTAAAACAATGGAATTAGAAGGAGTCGGTAGTATTGAAAAAGTTTCTCTAGTTTCTTTATTGATTGGAGCTGTTATATGGCTAGGAAAAAAATTGTGGTCAATGATTGATTCGAGACACCAACAACAACTAGAACTTATTGAAAGACTACAGGAAAAAAATGAAGAGTTAGAAAGGACTCTTATTGATGCATATACGAAGTTTTTAAAACAAATGAGTGATGGCAAAGAAGGGAAAGACTGAAAAATCTAAACTCACTGAGCTTAGAATGGAGCTTCAAGAAAAGGTAGAACTACTACTTGGAGTCAAAATTGATCCAAGCAGCGTAAAGGTGGTGAAATGAGACCAAGAATGAGCGAATCTGAATACCGTGAATGGAGAATTTGGAAACAAACCAGAGATCACGGGGAGGATAGGAATGTTCTCATAATTGGCGATCCTCATGAACCATTCTGTTTAGAAGGTTATCCGGAGTTTTGTAAAGAACAGGCAGTAAAATATGGATGTAATATCATTGTCCATATTGGTGACCATGTAGATAATCACAAAAACGCCTCCCTCCTACATGGCATTCCAGCGGTTTCTCTCATAAGCAATTACCTGTAGTAACTGGAACGGATGACGACAAAATCCAAACCTTCACCTGGGGTTATGTTCCTGGTTGGGCTTACAATGATAAAATGAAAGCCACAATGATGAATAAGTCTCTAAATACTAGAGCTGAGACTATGAGCGAGAATAAGATTGTTAAGTCATCTGTAGACGGGAGAAGATGTCTAGTCTTCATAGATGGATTCTTCGAACATCACACTATTGATAAGAAAACGAAAATACCTTGTCACATTTACCGGAAAGACGGTGAGACTATTGCACTTGCTGGATTATGGAGAAATGATACAGTTTCTATTCTTACTTGTGGAGCAAATGAATTAATGGCTAAGATCCATAATCAACCAGCAGCTTCAGAGGATCACAGAATGCCATTAATTATTGATAAGGAAAATGATGAAGAATGGCTTCATGGAAGTCCAGATGTTCTGAGAGATTTGATTAAGCCCTACCCAACAGAATTGCTAGCGGCACATACTTGCCACAGGTTAAGCGGAAAGAACTCTCCTGGTAATGTCCCTGAAATTATTGAAGAGGTCCAGTATGAAGGCTTTCAATTATGATATAACTTGAACTCAACGTTTTCGAAGTATGGTGTGCCATTGTAAAACATGCTATGAAACACATTGATTACCTCATGCAGCTGTTCAAAGTATCCTCCATCATCTGTCATCCTCTCCTCCATCCATTCTTTAGCTTCATGATCTGACATTTCGAATTGATCAGTGAGTATTGAGTGCATCTTCTCTATTCCTTTGCCATTTGGATAGAATATTACTTGATCATTGAGTGATAGTTTCATGATTCTAATTTAGGGGTTTTGGAATTGATCAATTAATTAAACTCTTTCGGTTTCAGTTTCTTTCCAATTCGGATGCAACACATATTCATGTTTATTCCGTTTAGCATCATAGCTTTGATAAATAATTCCTTTATCAACCATCCGGTAAAAGGCTGCTCCGCTAAATTCAAAATCAGCACCATGTCCACTAACTACAGCGCCGTAATGATCACTATCTGTAATTAATACAGCTCCTTTGCGTAGCTTATTCAAAACTCTCTTTTCAATCTTATCGAGTTCCATTTTCATCGATTAATTAAACTCTAATTGAACTACATCACCTGACTGTCTTTCTTCCAAAGTGTGAAATGCACTGGTACCTTTAAATCCTCTTTCCATCTCAATTACCACAGTTTGGATCCGAGCATATTGAAAGGTTTTTCTTGGTAAAGCAGTTAGTGATTTGATGCCATAATTTTTAAGTGTTCTAAGTCTTAAATCTGAGTCAGACAATGTAAACCACGGCATCAATGCAATTACATTGTCAGACATTCTCATACACTCTAAAAGGATCTGATATCCCATCTTCATCCCTGCTTTATGGAATTCGATTGGCGCATTATCCAGAATACAATACTTATGGCTGAATGGAGGATTCATTACTATACAATCAAACCTTTGATCTTTATCGAGTAAGAAGTAATCCTCCGGAGCTGTCACCTGGTACCTGTTGAGTTCACGAACAATATTTCCCTGACCTGGTGTCGGTTCAAGAACTGTCTCTACACCTGCAGGAATAAGTGAAGCCATGTATTTAGCTACAAAAGGAGGTGTTTGAAAATCTGTCTTGAAATCTTCAGCGTTGTTTACCCTCTGTTCAGTTTTCCAAATGCCTTGTCCTTCTGCCATGTTAATGATCGTTTGTCAATACTAAACCCTTACCCACTTTACGGTAACTGTATTCAATTCCTGTTGTCATTAAACCGCAAGTTCTTTCGTTGTTTTCAATGTCCTTGATAGCTAGTTGCTTTGATTCCTCATTCAAGAAATGAACTTCATAAGTTTGAACAACAGAGATTTTGACAGTCTCTAGCTTTGCTCTGTTAGGCTTAACTCGAAACCCTCCAGGAATCTGGTTTATTTTGTATCTACTCATGATCGTTATTTTCGACTCACTTTGAGCCAGTGTTGAATTATCTTGTCATATTCCTGAGTGGTGGGGTTAAGCTGATTTGATTGTCTATAGGAGTAATAGAATTCAAGTGTTTTATTGTAGTCAGCCATTCCATCCAACATGAAATCAAACGCTCTTGATTTGATGAGAGTAATTGGAAACTCTTGATACGCATCAACCTCAAAATCAAAGTCAGCCAGTTTCACAATTGTGTCCTCTAATATTTCAATCTGATGCTCTTTGAATACAGATTCAATATCATAGTAAACTTCAAGCCAGTTATTATACCTGCTTGGTAGGTAGTCCGGTAATTTCAATGGTTCTTTCATATGACTAAATTAATCTGATTCAATTTGATCGTTTTTTAATAATCTAACCTTGCTAATTCAATTTCAATCAGGTCTTCAGAAACCAAGCTGCTTATTTGGTATCCTCCGTCAACAGCTTTAGGCATCATTGGCTCCAACATATTACCAGGGAGCGATGATCGAGTATGGATTTTTCCTGGGTCAAATACAGGATTAGGTTTAAGCATGTACAACCGACAAGTCCCTTCATCATATGCCAATGAACAACCTTCAGGCATTTCCTCTTCAATTAGTTTTTTTAACTTCTTCCAGAAGCTTAATGGCTTTTTCATATTTGATCAATTTATAATACCAGCCTCCTTCAATTGACGAACAATTTCGTCAGTTAATTGAGAGGCGTGAGATTCGATATCTTTGTCCGTCTGTGTGTATTCCTCATGAGTATGAGTCAAGCAAATTCCAGTGTCGGAATTATCCCCTGAAGCCAATTGTTTGACTTCTAAATTTTCAATTATTACTTTCTTTATGATTTCTTTCATATCCCTATTCCTTATCATTTCTGAGGTTAAAAATTCCACTCTATCCATTCCAATTAAATCAACATGTTCACTTGGCGGTTCATCATAAATTCCAATCATCGCTGCACCACCAGGCAACTCATGCAATCCTGCAAATCGGTACTCAGATTTGGCGAACCCTACATATGATTCATCAGGTATTAGTGTTTTTGCTTGTTCTATAGTCATCTTAATGATCGATTGTTATTACTCTTGAATGACTATTACAATCGATATTCCCATAAAAAAGAGAATAGACATTGCCCGTCCAACAGGGTGCCAATCCACAGGTTTAAATGACCATGCTGTGAATGTCCCAACAATAAACATGAGTAGAGCAACTAGTGCTACTAAACCTGTTTTTACTAATATCACTTTCAATTTATTTTCCATGATTACAATCGTATTGTTTTGTTTAATCAGGAGAGTGACACAAAGTAATCCGTAAACCAATGTGTCATCTTATTTAGCCCGCTCTCCTTCAGGTACAATAATGCTTTATCCGTCTAAGTCCATATTTCTATCCATTAATGTGTCTACATGTCTAAGGGTTCTTAAATACCCCCTCATTTTCTTGTACCCATTTTTGTTAGCCTCAAATTCGGCATCTCCATTAAATATTGGATACATGAATTGGCCATGATCAAACTTGACAAGTTCAACCGAATAACCCTCGACTTTTATAATTCTATCCGTCTGCATTTTCATCGTATTATGCGACTCTTGGATTGAACCATTGTACTGAGTTCAAGTGTCCAGGTAGTTCGCTGTTCTTTAATCTATTTGTTGCTTCGTAACCAAATGGAAATAGTACACTTCCAAGGTTGTTACTGCTTGGGCCTCCTATGAAATTGATTTTCTTCCCCATTACAAAGTATCTTCCAGCGGCTTCAGCTAATGGGCCAAACCAAGGAGCAGATCCGCGCTCTGGTAAAATCAAAATTCCGTGTCCGTGTTTAATCATTTTGTCAATCCAAAGTGCCTTTTGAGAAAAAGGAGGATTGCACCAGACGAAACCAAACCAGTTTCTCTCTAAACCATTCTCACCCCGACCATCCCACCAGTTGACATCTGCTATATTGGTATGCTCACCAGAACAAGGATCTAAATCGAAATGCCCTAGTGCATCTATGATGTATTTTGGTGTCTGTAGGTTATCCAGTTTGCTCATTGTTATTGATCGTTTTTAGAGGTTAAAAGATTTCTGATATATCCAATATCTATTCCGTGATAATCGCATATGCCTTCTATCGAAAAACAAATGTAGTTTTCTTGAAAATTCACTTCAATTCCGCCTTCGTCAAGGATACTACTACCAATTAATTTTGCGAATTCCTCTACCCAAGGATGCGGAACCCACAACAATGGTTCTTTTCTATCAAAAGCTATTTCGCAATGGTTTTCTACAATGAAATTATATAGTCCGATTTCAGTCATTTCCCATCCATTATTTAAACTTCATCTAACAATTCCTTTCGTCGCTGCTCGCTAAGGTGACAGCATTTGAAGCACAGGTAATGACCATCAGAATCACAATCATCATAATCACCTGGCTTTTTCTTTCTTGGTTCAAAACCAGTACATATTGCATCTTCACTTCTATGAAATGGAATCCCATCAGGTCGTTTACCTTGTGGCTTTGCAATTCTTTTGTAAGCGAAAATTGCTAACCACTTCCAAAAGCTTATTTCAAATTGTACTTTCATATTTGATCGTTTTTGTAGTCTTTAATTTCTCCAGATATACCTCCAATCTTTGTGAGTTTTGAGAGGGCTTTAAAACCAAGTTGCGAATTGCAGTTACTGCATTTCGAAATATCAATACTCACGGTTGAAGACTTCTTAATTTCCTTGGTGGTCATGTTTATTTCACCACCTTCACAATTCGGGCATTCATATTTTTCAAAACTTACTAGCATATCTAATGATCGATTTATGCGGCCTTTTTAGCCTGTCTAACTTTCTTCTTCCCTAACTTAATTTGCTCGTCAGCCCAATAGACATACCTGTAATATGTAGCCCTACTTATTTCAAGCTGTTTGGTAATATCTTTAACAGAAAATTGAGGATTTTCAGCCAGGGCATGAGCAGCCCAAGCCTTTTGTTGGCTCTTCTTGTTAAGACCTCTTGGCCTTCCCGCAAAGTGTCCCTTTCTTCTTGCCGCTTCAAGTCCAGCTTTAGTTCTCTCGCTTATTAATTCTCTCTCGAACTCAGCAAAAGAAGCAAACAAATTAAAAGTTAATCTACCCTGCGCGGTAGTAGTGTCTATGTTGTCAACAATACTTACAAAATCCACTTTGGATTCTTCCAGTTGGTTCATTAATGCAACTAAGTGCCTTAATGATCTACCAAGTCTATCCAGTTTCCAAACTACCAGTTTATCTCCAGGACGCATGATGGTTATAATCTTCTCTAACTCCGGCCTTTCTTTAGTAGCTGAAATCTTTTCATGAAAGATTCTTTCACATCCAAACTGTTCTAATTTCTCAATCTGGAAGTCTAAATTTTGTTCTTTGGTGCTTACCCTAGCATATCCTAATATCATAATCTCTTTTTTGGTAAAACGTGACACGTATTTGTAAGCCTCTTTTGTGAGACACTAAGAAGAAAAAAATAGAATTGACAGCAATAGATAAGAATCTAGACAGACGGAATGACATTAATTTGTCATTGGAGGAAACAAAAAAAGCGTAAACCGTACAAAAAATACAATTTACGCTTAATCCTGTAGTCCGTAGGGGAATCGAACCCCTGTTACCAGGATGAAAACCTGGCGTCCTAACCCCTAGACGAACGGACCATTTTCTTAACGTTTCAAGGAATCTTTACTCCTTTTTCCGTTTTGGTGGTGCAAAGATATCTGCATGATTTAAAAATGCAAAACATGACAGAAAAAAAATTCGATTTTTTTTTCACGCCCATATGTTACTGATACTTTACTCCATATTGTTTGTTTAAGTGTGTAGCAATTGTACATTTGCACTGATTTTATTTACATCACATAAACACAACACGACAATGTCTAAAATTACAGTAGCAATCAATGGTTTTGGAAGAATCGGTAGACTTTCTTTCAGACAATTGTTAACTAAAGAAAACGTCGAAGTAGTTGCAATCAACGACTTGACGGACACAAAAACATTGGCCCACCTATTGAAATACGATTCCAACCATGGACAGTTTCCAGGAACCGTAGATTCAGATGATGAACATATAATCGTAAATGGTACTCCTATCAAAGTTTATGCTGAAAGAGATCCTGAGAATCTTCCTTGGGGTGATCTTGGTATTGACTGTGTATTGGAGTCTACAGGACTTTTCGTTGATGAAGCTGGTTCTGGAAAACACTTAAAAGCTGGTGCAAAGAAAGTAGTTATCTCTGCTCCTGCAAAAGGTAATATCCCTACAGTTGTATTAGGAGTAAATGAAGACACTTTAACTGGTGACGAAAAAGTTGTTTCTAATGCTAGTTGTACAACTAACTGCCTTGCTCCAATGGCAAAAGTTCTTGACGATGCTTTTGGTATCGAAAAAGGATACATCTCTACTGTTCACGCTTATACAGCTGATCAGAGAATCCAGGATGCTCCTCACAAAGACTTAAGAAGAGCAAGAGCTGCAGCTGTATCTATCGTTCCAACATCAACAGGAGCTGCGAAAGCAGTAGGTTTAGTTTTACCTCACCTTGCAGGAAAACTTGACGGAATTGCATTGAGAGTTCCAACTCCAACTGGATCATTAACTGACCTAACAGTTGTAGTTAAGAAAGAAGTAACAGCTGAAGAAGTGAATGCTGCCATGAAAGCTGCCGCTGACGGACCTCTAAAAGGAGTTCTAGAGTATACTGAAGATCCAATTGTTTCAATTGACATAGTTGGTAATCCTCACTCTAACATTTTTGATGCTCAACTTACTTCTTGCATGGGTACACTTGTAAAAGTTGTAGGATGGTACGATAACGAAGCAGGATACTCTGCAAGAGCTGCAGATTTGATTGCGAAAATCGGATAAACATATCTGAAAGAAATATTTGAAAGCACCTTGACCGTAATGGGTTAAGGTGCTTTTTTTATTGACCCTACACAAAAGAAAACTTGGAAAAGTCCTAATTTCTCATTATATTATTTCTACTCAAATTAACTCTTGAGTAGGTTAACCGGCACAATTCAATCTCAATTTATCACTCAATCGTTATAGGAATTTTCCTATCGAATATGTTATATACTATTGGGTATAACATTGATTTGAAGTATTACAATTGGAATTGCCATGAGAAGTTTCTACTTAATCCTGCTGCTGTTTTTTATAGGGGTAACAGCAACTGCGCAGGTTTCCTTCACCTCTGTCACATCAGGTGACTGGGAAGATGGTGCCACATGGGGGAATACTAGTCCTGGGACAGCTGGCACAGATTATCCGGACAATAATGGTGATGATAATGTAACTATTGCATCTGGTCATACAGTTACTCTTCAAAGTGCTTCAACAATCAATAATTTCACCATCAACTCCGGAGGGATTTTTGACTACAATAGCAATACCTTAACAGCAAACGGTACAGTTACGCCATTCATCTCAGTCCAAACAGGAACATTTAATACCAATAGCACATGGCTAAATGGTTCAGCACCTAGCTCATCGGATAGAGTTATAGTTATTAAAGGACATACTGTTACTACTTCTGGGAATACTGAAACAGTAAGTGATATTACTGTGGATGCAGGAGCAGTTCTTGCCACTCCTAACAACAAAGACATTGAAATCACTTCAAATATTACCGTAAACGGAACTGTGATTCTAAACCAGGGAAATGCTGATCTTAGAATCACTTCCGCTTCAACAACAATTAGCGGATCAGGTACGATTGATGGTTCTGAAAGCTCACAAGGAGCGATACAAATTGAAGCAAATGCAACGGTTAGCTCTGGGAGCAGTCTAACCGTGATCAATGATATTGACATCTCTAACAATGTAACGCTTACCATTAATGGTGGATTAATTGTCACCTCCGGGGATATTACGGGAGGCAATGCTTCTTCTCAAGTAACAATGGGTACAGATTCAGAGCTAGAAATTGATGGTGCTCTATTGTCTACTGGAACGCTTTCAGCTACAGCTACTGGAAGTACAATAGAATATAATGGTTCACTTGCCCAATCTGTGAAAGAAGCCAGCTCAAATACCTATAACAACCTTACCATTTCAGGGACAAGCATAAAAACACTACCTGCCACTGGACTTACTGTCAATGGCAACCTCTCAGTGAATGGTGGAACCTTAGATGTGAACAACCAAACTATTACCATTCAAGGAAATTGGTCAAATAGCGCAACTATCTCAAATTTGGCATTAGTCGCTTTTACTGGAAGTAGTGGCGATCAATCCATTACATCCAATGCGACGAACTTTTCCAGTTTAACAGTCAGCAAAAGCTCAGGTGGTTTGATATTAAATGAAGACGTCACTATAACATCAACATTAACAATGACGCAAGGAAATATCGACACAGGATCAAACAGCCTAACATTGGGATCAGGAACAGAAGGAACTTTTGCATATACTGCCGGCAGAATAATTGGAACATTCGGACAGTATATTGGAGCTACTACCACAACCCAATTCGATTACCCTATTGGAACCTCGTCTAACGATCGAACTGTAGCTATCACATTTGGGCAAACAGGAGGCGGAAGGTCAGCTGGAGTAGTCTTTGCCAGCTTTATTGAATCAGACCCCGGAAGCTCAGGATTTCCTGTTAGTGATGACATTACTATTTACAATGCTCTTAATGAAGGCTACTGGGACTTGTCAGTAAACGGATTTTCAAAAGGAAATTCAAACACATTCTCCCTTTCCCTGACCGGGGACGGCTTTTCTTCATTTGCCATTGACGCAAGTACAAGAATGCTTCAAAGAGATGATACCGGAACGGCATGGGCAGCTGATGGAACCCATGGCAGTGTTGCAACAAACACAGTTTCAAGAACAGCAATCACTACCTTTCCTTCTCAATTCTGTTTTGGTGACGAGGAAAATTGTACCGCCCCAACAGACCCAACAATTAGTGGCGATACTGATGTATGTACAAGCGATACGAATGATACTTATAGTGTTACGTTAAACTCTGGAAATGATTACAACTGGACAGTAGTCGGTGGAACAATTGATGAAGCTATGGGAGCAACGACAACAGGTTTCACAACTGATCTCAACTCCATCACTGTTGATTGGGGAAGTACTGGGCAAGTTGGTTCTGTAAGTATGATCGAAAGAAACGGCTGTACCTCTTCAAATGAAATAACAGTGGATGTAAATATTAACTCAATAGCTCCAGAAAGTATCTCTGGCAACACCCTGGTAGCCGAAAACTCAACAGGAGTAGCATATTCAGTAACCAGTGATGCTAACACCACTTACACATGGTCTGTTTCAGGTGGTACACAAGCTTCTGGCGGAACAACTAATTCCATCACAGTGGATTGGGGAACAAATGGAACTGGTACAATCGGTGTTACAGCCACCAAAACTTCACCTAGCTGCCCTGTTTCTGATGAAACTCAATTGAGTGTAACCAAATATGTTGTAGTAGACAGTAACCTTGGAGGAGGAAGTGGTAATTGGAACTCAGCAGGTACCTGGTTAACAGGTTCAGTTCCACTTGCCAGCGAAAGTGCTAGAATTTCTTCTGGAGAAACTGTGACACTAGCAGGAGGTGGTGGTGATGATATAAACAACCTGATTGTTGAAGGTATCCTGGATATTAATAGTAGAACACTTACAGTAAGCGGTGATTTAACGATTACTTCCACAGGTACAATTACAGGAACCTCAGGATCTATTATTCTTGATGGAACATTGACCTCACCACAAAATCAAATTGATGGAACCGGTAACATTGAAGGTGCATGGACATTGGAAGTAACCAATGCTAGTAAAACAATATCATCTTCTGCTGTAATTAATCAATCAGGAACCGGAACAGTTTTTAATATTGATGCTGGGCTTACAGTGACCAATGAAGGATCAATTGAAGTAGGTGGAAATATCACTGGGGATGCAGCAACTAGCACATGGACAAATTCCACTAACTCAACACTCACAATTGGAGGAGATTTATTAACGACGGGTGTACTGGATGCAAGTGCAAGCGGAAATACTGTAATTTACAACTCCACAACCGCAGCAAATATAAAAGTACCATCTTCCAACTATCACAACATCGAAATTCATGATGGAGTAAAGACATTAGCTGGAACAATTGATGTTAATGGCAATCTAACTTTAACATCAGGGACTTTTGCTATGGGAACAAATAGTACCACAGTAGCAGGAAACCTTACTTATACAGCTGGAACATTAACCACAACTGGAACCATAACACTGGATGGTTCCTCCAATCAAACAGTTAGTGGCGCATGGAGTATACCGAACCTCACCATCAATAATACACTTGATGGCTCAGATGCAATTACTTTATCTAGTGGTATCACAGTATCCACTCTACTCACGCTTACAGATGGAATTGTTGGATCGGGTTCAAATGTTCTAACCGTGAGTAATACTGCAACGGGAGCATTATCAGGCGGTTCAACCGATAGCTTTATTAACGGTATTCTGGCAAGACAAACTAATACCACAAGTCTCTATGACTTTCCTGTAGGCGAAGGAACCACATATAGACGAGCTGGTATAACCCCAACTGCAACTGGCGGTTCAACCTATCAGGTAGAACCATTTAATTCAGCTTTCTCTGATGTTACAAATCTCAATACCGGTACCCTGAACAATGTTAGTACAATCGAATATTGGGATATCCAAAGAACTGCCGGGACAGACGCTGCTCAGATAAGACTATATTGGAATACAAGATCTGGAAGCGGAATAAGTTCAGTCACAGAATTATTGGTAGGTCATTACACAGGAGGACAATGGGAAAGTCAAGGAAGTGGTGGAAATTCAGGAGATGTAGACCCTGGCTATGTAGAATCGGCAACAGCGGTGACTGCTTTCAGTCCATTCACATTTGCTTCCAACAGTGGTGGAGACAATCCATTACCTGTAGAATTACTCCACTTCTCTGGTTCAATCAAAAATGGAGAAGCGATATTGGAATGGGCTACTGCAACTGAAATAGATAATCATGGTTTCGAAATTGAAAAGTCTATTGATGGTATCAATTTTGATTACATTGGATTTATTCGAGGTGCTGGGAATACAAATGAATTACAAGAATATAACTTCACAGATAATAAGTTTAATCATGAAGCATTCTATAGACTGAAGCAAATTGATTACGATGGTGATTTTGAATACAGTCCCGTCATCTATATTTTAAACCCTGATGCTGCCAAAAATATCAGCATTTTCCCAAATCCTTTAACTTCAAATAGTCAATTGGAACTCGGTGGAATATCCATACAGAACATCTCATTTTCAGTATTTGACATGGCTGGAAACAGAATGAATTTCAACAGCAATTGGGAATCCGAAATCGAGTTTATCCATGCTCTGAATACACTTCACAATGGTGTATATCTGATAAATTTGGCTTTTGGAGATAATTCAAAGGTTATAAAAGTGGTCAAATAGTCCAGAATATTTACACTTAACGTATTAATAACCAAACTTTTGTGTAAAAAAGTAAAATTCTTTGCAGATTTGGAACTTAAACTACCAACTCATGCAACGCTTTACTCTTTTCATTGCAATAGTCTGTCTTGCCAATTCTACTCTCTTCGGACAAGTAACCTTAACTTCCGGAGATGCAACTTATACCGAAGACTTTAATACTCTTGCCAATACTGGAACTGCAGTAACATGGACAGATAACACCACTCTATCAGGATGGTATAGCGATGAAATCGATTATGACGCAAGTGCCGGAACATCAACATCTGGAGCTTTGTACAGTTTTGGAACAGGAACTGATTCAGACAGAGCGCTCGGTTCACTTGCTTCAGGTGGAACAGGAACAGTTTTTTATGGCGTCAGAATACTAAACAATACAGGCTCCACCATTACTGAGTTTAACGTCAGTTATACTGCTGAGCAATGGAGACAAACCACTGCTGCTGCAAACACAACAGCAGTGAGCTATCAAGTAGGAGCAACTGATTTAACTTCTGGCTCTTGGACTTCTGTGACTTCCCTGGACATCATTTCTCTGCAGGCTGGGACAGCTACAGGGAGTCTCGATGGAAATGACGCATCAAATCAAAGCTCGCATTCGGCAACTATTACTACCTCTGTGGCCAACGGACAGGAAATCTGGATAAGATGGGTGGATTCTAATGATACAGGAAGTGATCATGGGCTTGCAATAGATAATTTCAGCATTACTGGTTGTGGAACAGGTGAACCCACAAACCACGCCACTAGTTTTGCTTCCAGCTCTATAACCAATAGCACTGCGACCTTAACCTGGACAGATGCGACTGGAGCGACTGTTCCAAATAGATATCTAATTAAAGGCAGCACCGTAAGTTTTGCAGACATAACAGACCCCACAGATGCAAGCGAAGAATCGGATTCAGATTTGGTCAAAAACATTGACGCTGAGATACAAACCCATTCTCTTGAAGACCTTGAGCCTAACACCACTTATTTCTTCCAAATTTACCCATTCACCTGTACGTCTCCTGATTATAAAACAGATGGCACCATTCCTCAAGTAAGTTTTACTACCGATAATTATCCTGTAGCCTGGATTAATGAGATTCATTACGACAACAACAGTACAGATGTAAATGAAGTAATTGAAATTGCCGTAAAGGATGCAGGTTCATACGACTTATCGCTGATGACAGTTGAACTATACAACGGATCAACTACAAATTCATATGATGCAAGAACAGTATCCCCGGACTATACCACAGGCTCTACTTCAGGAGGAATTACGCTTTACTTTTTTGATTACACAGCAGTAGGCGGGATACAAAACGACACTGAAGGTATCGCTCTTGATTATAATGGCAACTTGATTCAATTCCTGAGTTATGAAGGAACGTTCACTGCTACCGGAGGAGTTGCAGATGGAGTTGCATCAACGGATATTGGTGTATCAGAATCCGGATCTGGCTCAGGAACATCAATGCAACTTGTGGGTACTGGAAATTCATATGATGATTTTACATGGGATGGAGCTGTTGCAGCTTCTGCAGGGACTGCTAATGGCAGCCAGGTATTACCTGTGGAGCTTATAGAATTCACCGCAAAGTCCGGTGAATCAGGAGCTGACCTGCAATGGATCACAGCTTCTGAAATCGATAATGATGGATTTGAAATACAAAAATCAAGTAACGGAACTGATTTCGAGGTGATTGGATTTGTGAATGGTGCAGGAAATAGCACTGAAATAACTAGCTACAAGTTTATTGATACAAATTTCATAAATGAGGCTTTCTATAGATTAAAACAAATTGACTTTGACGGAGACTGGGAATTTAGCCCTATCATTTACCTAAACGATCCTAAATTATTCAATCAAATCAGTGTCTATCCTATTCCTTTAACATCAGATAGTAAGCTGGAATTAGGAGGATTGAGCATTGAAAATGTTAATGTGCAGATATTTAACTTAAATGGAAGTCAAGTTTTTCAAACCAAACATTGGAGCTCGGAAACAGACTTAATGAACCAATTGATGACTTTAGAATCAGGCTTATATATCATGGATATCCAATCCGGTTCTAATTCCAAGAGAATTAAATTGGTTAGGTAATTTCTACTTCTTCTTTAAAGTCACATTCAAAATAACTCCAGTAAGGGCAAGACCCATTCCTACGTAGGTCATCAAATTGAAGGTCTCCTTAAAAAAGACAAACCCAAATATCAAAGCGTAGATTATACCTGTATAATTCACAATTGACACTTTGGATAAAGCTTCCGACTGAAAAGATTTTGTCATGAAAAATTGTGCGATCTGAGTAAGTATCCCAACCCCGATTAATATCAGCCAATCCCAACCCTCAGGTTGAACCCATGAGAAAATACTCATTACACCCACAATAGGGATAGTCACTAGCGGGAAATAATATATGATCACCAGAGGGTGTTCTGTCTGTTTCATTTTTCTGATGAAGTTATAGGCCAACCCCATAAAAAATGTAGAGCTAACACCAAGTAACAAATGCCATAAAGAAATTCTGGTATCAAAACCCTGAATAACCAATACTCCACAAAAGGAAATTGCAAAGAATAGCCATTGTATGCTTCTCACCTTCTCCTTTACTAAAAAGATGCCAAGTACTGTGGTGAAAATTGGAGCTAAATAAGCTATAGTTGAAGCCGTTGCTAATGGAACAGTCTGCAGGAGTTTAAAAAACAAAATGAGAGCAATTGCACCAGTTGCTCCCCGAAGAATAAGAGTGAATTTATCATTTCCCCAGACACTTACTTTCTGAGCTTTCAGAAAAGCAAAACTGACTACAAATGAAACTATCGATCTAAATAAGATTATTTCTACCGCGGGAATATGTGGCAACAACTTTACCAGGACATTCATTAGCCCAAAAGTAAAAGTGGCAACCAACATGTATTGAACTCCTTTGCTCAAACCTACTTCGCGATTACGCCATCCACAATTTCCAACTTCCTATCAGCCATTTCTGCTAATTCATTATTGTGTGTTACAATTACAAAGGTCTGCTGAAATTGGTCCTTCAAGTCAAAAAACAATTTATGTAATTCCTGAGCATTTTTGGAATCCAAATTACCACTTGGTTCATCGGCAAAGACAATGGCTGGTTCATTGATTAAGGACCTTGCAACTGCTACCCTTTGCTGCTCTCCTCCCGATAGTTGTGAAGGCTTATGCTCCTCACGCCCAGACAATCCAAGTGATGCAAGTAACTTTCTTGCTCTGTCTCTTACCTGCTCTTCATTCTTTTTCCCAATGAAACCTGGGATACAAACATTCTCTAGAGCAGTAAATTCTGGAAGTAGATTATGAAACTGAAATATAAATCCCATGTTCTCATTCCTCATAGAAGCAAGAGCCTGACTGTTCATATTAAACACATTTGTGTTATTCAAAACAACCTCTCCCCTATCTGGAGAATCCAAAGTTCCAAGAATATGAAGCAATGTACTTTTCCCCGCACCAGAGGCACCTACAATTGAAACTACTTCACCTTTTTTTATTTCCAGATCTAGTCCCTTCAATACACTCAGGTGTCCGTAGGATTTATATACGTTTTTGACCGATAGCATTCTTATATTTTAGCAGTCGCAAATATATGAGCTCATACACCCAGTTCCTAATTTTAATTTCCACATTCCTTTTCATTGAAAGCCGCACGACCCACCCAAATCCTTACGCACATATACCAACCGCGTGTAAGCCTCCTCCCCTCGTAA
>JANSWY010000177.1 GCA_024743255.1 bacterium
CTACCATGTGACCCATGTGAATCGGGTTGAAAGAACCGAAGAATAGACCTACTTTCATTTATTTTGCAATAAAGTCTCCGATTAACTTCTCAGCTTCTTTGAATGAGTCTTCCAAGTTTTTGTTGATAAGTGCGATATCAAAAAACGGTTCAAATTTCATTTCTTCTCTCGCCTTGCTCAACCTTATTTCCAGATCTCTTTCAGTTTCAGTTTTTCTTTTCTGAAGTCTTTGCTTCAGGGTATCAAAATCAGGCACTTTAACAAATACTGCCAGCGCATTGTCACCAAAGAACTTCTTTAGTTTCAGCCCTCCTTTAACATCAACATCAAAAATCACCACTTTTCCTAGCGCCCAGATTCTCTCAACTTCTGATTTTAAAGTTCCGTAAAAGTTTCCACCGTAAACTTCTTCCCATTCTACTAAGTCGTCCGTATCAATTTTACTTCTAAAATCATCTTCAGATATGAAGTAATAATGAACACCGTGCTCTTCAACACCTTTTCTGGGCTTTCTTGTTGTAGCAGATATTGAAAATTCTAATTCTGGAAATTGACTGTTCAGATGTTGAACTATAGTGGTCTTCCCAGAACCCGAGGGAGCTGAGAATATAATTGCCTTACCCTGTTGCATGAGTTATCTAAACAGATTCTATGATTTTATTTCTAATTGAAGTTACCAATTCACCTGGCACCTGATGCTTGTTTACCTTTGATCTAAGTAATTCTCTAATCTCTTTTTCAAGATTATATTCTTCAAAGCATACAATACAAGAATCAATATGTGAGTTGAGGTATTCCTCCTCATCCTGGGATGCTTCATTGTCTAACATGAGACGAAGTATTTTCAAGCACTTTTCATATTCGCCACATCCCTTATCTGAAGAATTAGCCATACTCAATTGGTAATAGTGTGATTAAATAATCGACAAATAAAAATAAAATCTATTTATAACCCATGCTTTGGGCATAAGAACTCAACTTTTCTTTTAATAAATTTCTAGCTCTATGCAATCTGGATCTCACTGTCCCAATAGGAATGTCAAGTATTTTTGCCATTTCCTCGTAAGTGAATCCCTCAAGATCACACAAAATTATCACAGTTCTAAAATCAACAGCAAGGGCATTTAAGGCATTTGTCACCTCGTCTCCCATCATATCTTTGAGTGTCTCAACTCTCAGATCAACTGTGTTCTTTTCATCAACATCATCAGAGTTATAATAATTCTCAACTTCCTGATAATCTACTTTAGAAGGTTGCTTGCTTTTCTTTCTAAAGTCGTTGATAAAGCTATTTTTCAGTATTCGGAACAACCATGCTTTTGCGTTAGTTCCGCGTTCAAAAGAATTTATGAATCTAAATGCCTTCAAATAAGTATCCTGAACCAAATCTTTGGACTCATCCTCCTCAAATGTCAGCCTGTATGCAAAATTGTACATAGAATCGATGTGAGGCATGAATTCTTGCTCGAAGATCTGAACTTTTTCAACCTCATCGTACTTATTTCTATAACTACCCGATTCTGTTTCTTGGTCTTTGGTCATCACAACTGGTCCCACAATGTCTAGATTAAATATGTACCTACATATACGTTACCTGTATATATTTGTTTAAGGTGAGTTGGTTTATTACATAAGACGAACAGTCTGTTGAATTTATTTTGTTTGCTCTGATCAAAATGAATTACAACTTAATTGCTCTTTTGCCTCATAAAAAACCACTTCACAGGAGCTTTACGATATTCGTTGATCAACCTGTTAATTATTTTTCTGTTGAAGTTGCCAAATGTAATTGAGTTGACAAATCGTTGATCCCAGGTTAAATGCAGATCGAATTTAAAATCTGATGATGATCTTTTCCTGGATTGAATTTCTTGGATTTCATGAGTCCTGTTAAACCAGCTTCTCAACTGGCTTTGAATACCTGAGACTAAATGTTCATGAACCTCTACTAAAATATCAGCTTTCAAGAGGGGTTTGCAATTTTGTGGGTTCAAAAGCAATTTTTCAGCTCCCTCAACATCCATAACAATGCAGCTTTTAGCAGTTAGAAATTCCTGCATGTTTTTTGGAGTACATTCTCCTTTTATTTCCAGTCTTGATGTTACCCCATTTAATTCAGCAAGAGACTTTATTAGTTTTTGGCCTGATGATGATGTTTCAAAAGCAGTTACAGAAATTTTTGGCATAACAGAAGCAAACCCAATTGCATA
This sequence comes from bacterium, assembly GCA_024743255.1. Taxonomy (GTDB): domain Bacteria; phylum Bacteroidota; class Bacteroidia; order Cytophagales; family Cyclobacteriaceae; genus JANSWY01. Next base: position 2,211 of record JANSWY010000177.1, read on the forward strand.
GTAACCTTCTGCGGCTCCTACATTGATTACCTTTTCATATTTACTCTCTACGATTTCTTGTACTGTGGAATGTAGCTCTTGTTCATATGTTCCCAGGATTTTTGGGTAAAGTTTGCTTCCGATGCTCTCATCCGTGTACTTTAATCCTTTGAACGGACCAGCAACAACTTTATTAAATTGTTGCATAAAGGTGCGAGCTATTGTTTTCGAGTTATACCTCGGGATTAGCAGCCTTTTCAAAATTTTCTCAGCCAACTTTAATAATTTCATTTTGCTGTGGCTTTGACTTCTTCAAGAATCGCTATTAGTTGATCTATATGATAGTTTATACCGAGCAGTTGAGCTAAGGATTCTTCCAGCTTGATCGAATTGGGTTTTGGTAATTTCTTTAAAGCCTCCACCCACACTTTGCTATCAAAACCATTGATTATTACACCAACTTCCTGAGAAATAATCTCTTTAGCACCAACCATTTCAGAAATTATAACCGGTGTGCCACAAAGCAAAGCTTCACTCACCACCTGACCAAATGCCTCATAACTTGCAGGATGAATTAAATAATCTGAAGCATTGTAGAAATCTTCAGGAGCTTCGGAGTAGCCTAAATAAGTGATGTTTGGAATTTTAGTCGTTATCGGATCACCGATTACAAATAGTTGATACTTATTTCCTAAACCTGAAAATATATCCAACAATAACCCTAATCCTTTTCTTGAATGACCGGTTGAGACAAACAAAAAATTAATATGATCATCATTCATTCCATACTTTTCCTGAAGCAACTTTATCGAGTCAGACGGATGCTCGAAAAACTTATACTTATTGGTTGGAGGATAAAGTACTTCAATCCTTTTTTCTGACAAACCGAATAACTTGATCAAATCTTCCTTCACCAAATTTGATGCAGCGACAATTTTTTTACTGCTACCGAAGGAAATCTTATCCAGATATAGAAGTGCATCTTTGAATATTGTACTTGAAGAAACTCTTTCCGAAGTAACCATCGGGTAATTCCCTGCTGCAATTGTGACATCTGCCTTCCCTGTCCTACCCATTGAAAGTGAAAAGTCAAAGTTGTCTTTGGTCGATAAAAATTTGGTAACTTTTTGACTAAAACGAATTTTTCGCCACTTTCTGGAAGGAGTTATTCCCACATTAATTTTGAGATACTGGACTTTAGGATTTTGAGTGTATTCTTCTTCTATTGAGCAATAAATAACTGTGATTTGATAATTCCTTTCAAGAAACTCATCAACATAATTATGAAATCGCCTTTCAATGCCTCCTTTGTTACTCAATAAATATTTAACAATTGCTATTTTTGGCATGTTCCGATTATAATGCAAGACTGCAAAAATATCCTATTTAAACCCAAATAAATTGAAGGTTCTACATTTGAGTTCTGAAAAATCCTGGAGAGGTGGTGAGCAGCAGATCGCTTACCTGATAGAAGAGCTTACTGAACTAGGTGTAGAAAACATTGCGTGCGTAAAAAAATCGTCTGAATTTGAAGCTTACTGTGAACTTAATAACATACGTCACTTTAGCTTGCCGTTCATAAATTCAGCAGATGTAGGATCTGCTATGCATCTGGCTAAAGTTTATAAAAGGGCAAAGCCTGACATTGTACATATCCATTCTTCCAAATCTCATGGAGTTGCTGCTCTTTCTTCATTTTTTGGGATGAGAGCACCCATTGTAATTAGCAGAAG
>JANSWY010000099.1 GCA_024743255.1 bacterium
AACAATTCTTGTACACTTTGATTCCGGCAATAATTGTAGCCGTACCGGTAGCCTATTTTGGAATGAGCGCCTGGTTGGATGGATTTGAATACAGGGTCAATGTTAACTTCTGGACTGTAGTTGCAGCGGTCTTCCTGGTGGTATTAGTTTCTGCTGCTACCATCAGTTATCAATCTTTAAGAGCAGCATTGAGGAACCCGGTTGAAAGTTTGAAGTATGAGTAGAATTTTTCAATCTTCTTGTTTGGGACTCCCCTTATCGGCATAGACACTCACAATAATGGAAAGCCCAATAAAAATTCCAAAGTAATTAAAATGTGAATCGGATTTCGTGAAGAAGCCATAGACACTTGCCAGGATACTGAGTATTCCAATCATGATCAGTAAGATTCGGGTTTTACTCTCCATGATCCTAAGATACTACTCAGACCTGGAAAAATAGAAAACATCAGAGCACTAAGTTGGCTCTGATGTTTTTTGCAGGGTTATTCACTTAACGTAATAAAATTCTCAGTAGACTCTCCAAGTTCTTTTAACGAAGCAGTATTAGCTTTCAGAAGTTTGGCAGCTGCTTTATTGAGCTTCTTGAGACTCACGAGCTTCCAGGCTGTAAGACTATCCTGAAATTCTGAATCAAATATCTCTCTGGACAGATCACGAATAAGATAGTAATTGGCTATTTGATGACCGTTTTTACTGTCTTTATTAGCATTCTGCATAAAGAATTCAATCAGATCCATGCAAGTGGTTTGGGCCTGACTGATCTCCGTAAGCTTCGCTCTGTACTCCAGATCAGCCTGATCAAGGTTTGGCCATATCTTTTTATCTGCAAAGTGCCTCGCCTCATGAGCCAGATAACTGACCTTGAAATTTTCACTATCTGTATCGTAAGACTTAGCAACACAATAGATGCCATCATCTTCGGTCCACCCACCAGCATGATGATGACCAAGTGTAGCATATTCCATCCAGCCCAATGAAACAAAATCACTCATAAAGAAGGTCGTCACTTCTTGCTTTTCACCTTTTCCAAGCTCTACATTATACACCTTTGATTCCTGAGTTTTCCAGATCATAAGACTAATCAGACTTCCTACAAAATCAACTTTGGGAGTAGAGTAGTATCCTCTGCTTTTGATAAAGCTACTGATATAGTAACCAAGGCTGTCTCTTGTTACTTGCTTGCCTCTCATTTCAGGATAGTTCTTCATTAGAAATGGGACAACTTTCATTCCCAGTTCCCTTTCATAAGTACCATCCTTATCCAACAATGACTTCCTCCAGTATTCACGAAATATTGAGACCAACTCCTTGATTTCAGGATCATCAATATCAGGAGATTCACCATTATCCTCCGATCCGGCAAAGCGTTTTTCGAATGCTTCTTTAAATTCACGATCTTCATCATTCAGATCGGATTGGTCCAGTAATGGTAAAATGGGTTTTACGTTTGCGTCCATCCCATATGCGAATATTTCATCGTAGGGTAGTTCGCCTGATTCCTGTGCGAAAGTAATAGTGCTCAATAATAGTAGCATCGCACAGATGATGTTTGTAGTTGTTTTAAACATATATTTTGAGTTTTGATTAACTACAAAATTCTCTATTTACAATATGATGAAATTGTATCAGATTAACCATTTTGAACTGCCAATATTCATTCATTAACTTATATTTACGTTTAATAACTAAAAAATAAGTTGTATAACTTAATATTTAGTTATATACTTGTATTGCTGATTTACAATAGACTCAAAACATATGGTCACATTAACCAAGGCGGAGGAGAAAATAATGAAGTTTCTCTGGGATATTGAAAAAGGTTTTATCAAGGATATCCTTGAGCAATATCCCGACCCTAAACCCCCTTATAACTCTGTTTCAACCATCGTTAGGGTATTGGTGCAGAAGGAAATAGTAGGTTATAAATCCTACGGAAACTCTCATCAATATTATCCATTGATCACGAAAGAGGAATATAGCAAGGGGCAGATGTCGCGGTTGGTTTCGGACTACTATAATAACTCATTGAAACAGGTAGTAAACTTCTTTTCAGAAATTAAGCAGCTGGATGAAAAGGAACTGGATGAAGTGTTAACAATGCTTGAAGACTTGAAATCGAAGAAAAATGATTGAGTTTCTCCTTTATCTTTTGGAATCAAGTGTGGTGTTTGTTGGGTTTTACCTGGCTTACACGCTCTTTCTGAAGAATGAGAGCTTCTTCACTTTCAATAGATTCTTGCTATTGAGCATACCTTTGGTTTCATTGATACTGCAGACTCGGAAAAACTCTTTGGAATTCAGAATGACCACCTCCAGGCAGATTGCGCGAATCATGACGAAATGATTGAATTTGAAAACCAAAATTTCAAAGTTGACAATTGGTTTCTGGAAGTGGGAAAGGATTTTAATTTTAGTGAAGTGATTTCTATTTTGGCAAACGAAAAGATCCAATTCCAGCTTGGAGAAGTATACAAAAATGGACCTGGAGTTTTGAAGTTCGAAAGTGGGGTTTACCTGGATTTTAGTGAAAGTTCATACTCCTGGCATGCTGATACAAATGAATTTGAGGAAATCACAATAGACAATCAGGAAGACTATCTACTGAATGGTATTGGAATATTTGATTTAGCTAAATAATCACTGTCGAGAAATGTATAAACCAGCGCCAGCAAGCTAATGCCTGATAAAAAAATAATCACCAGGGTGTAATAATCTTTGACTTGAGCCACTAACCCAAGAAAAAGATTAAAATGATGACATTTAAAAAGGCACTAGACTATTTTCAAAGAATAGCTTCTGAGACAAGCAACAAGTCTGAAATCAAGGTTTATCAGGAATTCATTCGGATATTGACCAGTTTGGAGGAAAGAGATTTATCAGCCTCTGAAATTACGGCGATAGAATCTGAATTGAATAGGCTTGATCTAAATTCTTCAAATACTTACAACAAAAGATATTTTAAAAAGGCACTTACTCAATTTGAAAAATATCTCGAGGATACTTTTTCCTTAAGCACTAAAGGATATTATACCAGGAGGGGTATAGCGCTGGGAATGATATTTGGGTTGCTTTTTGGAGCTGTAACTTTATCTGGTCTTGAGGGGTCTATGAGTATTGCACTTGGAATTTCATTCGGGATGCTTATTGGTCTGCTAATAGGACGTAATTTGGATGCGAAAGCTTTATCTTCAGGAAATACAGTTTAACATACTGGAATTAAGACCTAAGAAAAGTGAGCAGTGATTTTTACACTTCTTTTATTCAGCCTTATTATGGTATTATCATCAAGATATGCAGGGCATATACGGATACTCCGGAAGATTTTGAGGATTACTATCAAGAGGTTTGCTTGCAAATCTGGAAAAGCAGAAACAACTTCAAAGGGCATTCTGAATGGTCTACATGGGTATATCGCCTTTCGCTGAATGTATGTTTGACCCTGCTGAAGAAAAAGAAAAACAATCATCAGCATTCTACTTCTGGTTTATTGCCGGAAGAATTAACCGAAGAACCCAGTGCTTTTGCTGATGAGCCGCTCGATCAACTTTACAAGGCCATTCGCCAATTGTCAGAAGTTGACAGAGCTGTTATCCTCCTTTATCTGGAAGAAAAATCGTACCAGGAAATTGCTGATATCATTGGCACAAATCCAAACAATATTGGGGTACGCATCAAACGAATTAAAGAACGATTAAAAAAAATATTAGATGGAAAAGACAATTGAAACCATCTGGAAAGAGGGATTCCTAAATGAAGATGCCTTAATCGCACCAAAGGTGAATAACCTCTACGATAAAAAGTCGCTCCACATTATAGATAAATTCAAGAAGATGTTTCTGAATAACATATGGGGCATTATCATTGGCTCTTCTCTTTTGTTTATCGGTTCCTACTTTCTAGGAGCGCTCCTGGCTGGAAGCATTTTCTTGATAATGATGCTTTACGTTGCATATACAGCTTTTAATGAACTGAAGAGTTTAGAAAAAATCGATAAGGGACAAAGCAGTTATTTGTTTTTAAAGTCATTCAAAGATTGGATTGACCGATCTATTGAGCGCTATGGAAAAATGTACAGATTCGTTTACCCAATGCTCATTCTTACATTCTATTTTGGAATATGGTTCTCAGATAGCTTAGAATTCATGCGCCAAAAAGTGAGTGAGCATAGCGATCTGTTTTTCGGGCTTCATCCCGGTACTACTGTTTTGGTTGTGACTTTTGCATTATTGATGAGTATTTTCAGTAAAGCCATTCACCGTAAAGATGTAAAGACCATATATGGTGGAATAATGAATAAATTAGATGCATCTCTCGAAGAAATGGAACATTTGAGAGAGTAGGAGTTTTGTTTAATTAAAAGAGGTGGGTACAATCTGTGAGAGTGTTATAGTCTCATCACAATTATGGATTTTCAGTTTTTGAGAAATAGATTTTTGAATATTAAATATGGAGAACAAGAAGAAGCAAGAATATTTGGCAATGATAGATGACAACATTGCAAAGTATGGGTTCCATGTAACTTATGTGATGGAGCAAAAAGACTTCACCCCTTTTGGCTACTCAACTGGATTATTTAAGTCATTTGGAATTCCTGAAGTATTTATTTCTGGACTGCCAAACGGATTAACAAATACATTGATTTGTAACTACGCAGAAAGGTTTGAAAATCAAAAGATTCCAACTCTAGTATTCATTGAAGATCTAATAGACAGATTCCCAGTTTACTTAACAAAAGTTTCTCCCTTGGATTTACGAGAAGAAATTTTAGCCTCATTTCGTCTATATGAAGACGAAGAGTTCGAGTGTCTTCAAATTATTTTCCCTGATCTCAATGGTAATTTCCCTCACGAAACTGGTTATGAATACGACCAGAAGATTTTTGGAGAATTAATGGGAAGCGAATGAAAGCCTCGCAGGCTGTTTGACGAAATACTTATAACTGAATTGGATTAAAAGGCTTAACCATTATGAAGCAATGAAAACCAATATTATTATTCCAATAATTGCGATTTTAGGATTTCTATCCTGTAAACAAGCAACTAAGTCAACACCTGATTTAGTTGATACCGAATATGAATACACTGATAATTCAGGCAAGAAATTGATAATAAAAAATGGTTTACCAAAGGGAGGAATGACATATACTGACCCTAATGGTATGACCTACAGTTATCGTATTTTGTGGACTCAAATAATTAATGAAACAGACTATCCCTTTGAGCTGTCCATTAAAATTCCGGCTTCTTCATTCGAGCTACAATCTTCACCTGCAGACTCCATTAAAATATATCTTCCAATAGATGAAATGAATATTGATAAGATCTCATTGTCAGATTACGGTCTTACAGATTTAGATAATGTGTTAGATGATATATTTCTAAAGCAAGCCTCATTACAAAAAACTGTAAATACGAAGGAAACAAGCTTTTTTTATGTTGTCATTCTCTTTAACGAGGAGTATGAAGGAGTTGTACGAGCAGGATTTAGTATAAGAGATGATGAACTATTTTATAGAGTGAACGACGTGGAAATTAGTTGCGGAGAAAACCAGCTATTATAAGTCTTTTGCGAACGTCTAAAAATCCAAATAATCTAAAGGTATCCCGGACTGACCTAATCGTATCATCTAAAAGCGAAACTAAAAATCACCTCATTCATATTCCATTGATAACATTCCTTCGAAAGTTAATTATCTTAGAAGAAGATGAAGAAGGAATTAGATTTACAAAACTGGTCAAGAAAAGAGCACTTTGAGTTTTTCGCGAAGTTTGATGAGCCGTTTTTTGGTGTTACCGTTCAGATTGACTGCACGAATGCGTATCAGGAAGCCAAGAAGAATCAGTATTCATTCTTTCTCTACTACCTGCACAAATCCCTGGCAGCTGCCAATCAAATTACTCCTTTTAGCTACAGAATTATAGAAGGCAAAGTCTATGAGTTTGAACAGGTAAATGCAGCGCCCACAATCAATAAACCAGACAATACCTTTGCGTTCTCCTATATGGATTACCATGAAGACTTTGAAGCATTTAGTAATCATGCGAATGAAATCATAGAGAAGGCCAGAAACATTAAAGGACTAGGTCCGGCAACTGATGGTGAAAATGTCATTCATTTCTCAGCACTTCCGTGGCTAAATTTCACGTCTGTTTCACATGCCCGCCACTTTAAATCCGGTGACAGCTGCCCTAAAATATCCTTTGGTAAAATGCATATGGTTGGTGATAAAAAAATGATGCCTGTTTCTATTCATGTACATCATGCTTTGATGGATGGTTATGATGTGGGGATGTTTGTGGATCTGTTTCAGAAATTGATGGATGGAGTTGCAACATAAGAGTTCTGGTGCCCTAATGGGAAGTGTGATCTTTCATTTGACTTTGGACTTTTTTATCTTTCCATAATTAATACCATTAGTCAGAATTCATCAATACATATCATGAAATATATAATCATTGTCACATTATTCATTTCTCCTTTATTGGCTACCAGTCAAGATGATTTACCCGCCGGGAATGAACAATTTATGAGGACGCATTTTGAAAATGTTGAGTTGGCATCCAGAATGTTGGCTTATGATCATGTTGCGTGGGTTAGCTCTGATAGCTTGATAACACTTTCTCAAGATGAACTAAGAACTTACGGTGGTCAGTGGTTTTGCTATTTAGATTCTCTTGGAATATATCACGCCCTTTATGGAGCATATGATTCCAGCTACACTTTGACCGCTCATTACCTTGTTGATTCAACAACATTTCAAGTTAATCGTAGTTTTGAGCCGTTTGACACAACCCTGGCAATTCAATATTCTAAGGCTTATGATTTGGCTTTAGCGAGAAAAAGAGAGTTTTTAGGACCAGAAGATCAGGTCAGGTATAATCACTTCATATTTCGATCCGATACTACCGTGAGTGTGTATTTTATTCCAGCGTTTCAGCCAAACGGATATATGATTTATGGTGCAGAACAACACTATACCTTGAATTTTGAGGCAACCCAAATAATTGACAAGTTTGAATATTTTAAGGAATATAGAGCTTATCAAGCCGCTCCCAATAAGGAAGTCACTATCATTTATGAGGATTTGGATTATATCTCTCTGGGAGCCGTTTTTTTCTTAATGTACTATGATCGATACTTCAAATCGATACGTATAGTAACTAAAAATTATGTTTCTACATTTTTTAATGAGAGCTGGATGCATGTGGTGCGAACTGCTCCAAAAGAGAAAAAGAAGAAAAAGAAAAAGAAGGGAAGAGGTTAATGCAACAAACCAAAAAGTTATTTGATGGATCAAGATGGCAAATCACAATTCCTTGGAACGCTTAATATTCCCACTCATCAAAATACTTAATAAATATCTTAGCAATATTTCTGGCGTCATCAATTCCCCTGTGATGAGTTCCATCAAGTTTTAATCCTTCATGTTCTAAGGCGTTCTTCATACCAATGGCACGCTTAAGCTTTTTGAATTTACCATATTGATGCTTTAAGCTGATATGGTTTTCAATCCAGTCTATTTGTAATCCATGAATAATAGAATCACTTTCAAACTGCTTTCTGTCGTAAAACCCCCATGAACAAAGCATGTATTGCTCTTCAGGATATCCAAACCAACTTTTAAAATTCTCAATAGCCTCTGAGAAATAGGGAGCATCATCTACATCCTCTTGTTTAATAGAAGTCAGGTTTTTACAGAATTCACTTAGTGTAGGGTGTTTGAGAGGTTTAACAAACTGCACGAATTCAGAAACGATTTCTCTGGAGTCATTTACTAAAACAGCTCCTATTTCAATGGTCTCATTTTGTGATTTATCCCAGCCATCCCAACAGGTGGCCTCCAGGTCGAATATGATATAATTCATTGTGATCAGATTTTGGTTAATGATATACAGTGCAAATAACGGTCAAATTAGAATAAGAATCAAAATCAGTCAAGGGTTTCACCAGTTTAAGACCTTCTGTCATGATCAATCCGTTGTATGCATTGCTGTGTGTGTCATTCGTCAATTGTTAGTTGCAGTTGGTCAATAGTTATCCGTATTACAACGTGTAATAGATACATTGTATCTAGTTGGAATGAAATCAATCTAATCTTATGGCAAACTATAAACTCAAGATCAATAACCAGATCAGGGAAGTAGAGGTGGATGACGATATGCCCTTGCTTTGGGTACTCAGGGATGAATTGGATCTGAAAGGAACAAAATTTGGATGTGGCATAGCACAATGTGGTGCATGCACAGTTCATTTGAATGGCTCACCTATACGTTCGTGTTCACTTCCTGTAGCAGCAGTTGGAGATGGCGAAATTACCACTATCGAAGGTGTCTCTGCTAACGGGCTTCACAAAATTCAGCAAGCATGGATTGAGGAGAATGTACCTCAATGTGGTTATTGCCAAAGCGGGCAGATCATGTCTGCAGTGGCTCTAGTTGATGGAAATAGCAATCCCTCAGATGAAGATATTGATGTGGCCATGTCCGGAAATATCTGCAGATGTGGAACATACCCAAGAATCAAGAAAGCCATCAAAAACGCAGCTAACCTATGAAAGAACTAACCATGACTTCCAGAAGAAATTTCCTCAAGATATCTGGTCTTGCAGGAGGTGGTTTATTGCTTGGTTTCAACCTTCAAAGTTGCAAGGATGAAAGTGGAAATTTATCTGAAACAGAAATCAACGCCTTTATCAAAATCAAACCTGATGGCACTGTAACCATAATGGCCAAAAACCCGGAAATTGGACAGGGAGTCAGAACTTCTTTACCGATGATTTTGGCTGAAGAGCTGGATATTTCCTGGAAAAAAGTAACTGTAGAACCGGCTAAGTTGGACGATAGATTAGGTTCGCAATTTGCTGGTGGTTCACAAGGTGTTAAAACCAATTATGAGAATTTAAGGGTTGCCGGAGCAGCAGTTAAATCAGTACTTGTTTTGGCAGCTGCCAATCGCTGGGGAGTGAAGCCAGAGAACTGTGAAGTAAAAGATGGTGTAATAACAAATGACTCTAATACTCTTCACTACGGTGAAGTAGCCTCTGAAGCTGCTTTATTAGAGCTGCCGGAAAAACCTGTTTTAAAGGACCCAAATAAATTCTCAGTAATCGGCAAGAGTACAAAAGATGTGGACCTTGAAAAGATTGTTACTGGTCAAAAACTTTTTGGACTAGATCAGTCAATTGAAGGGATGGTTTATGCTACAGTTGTGAAACCTGAAGTATTTGGCAGCAAGGTGAAATCAATTGACGCTGAAGAAGCTAAAAAAGTTGCAGGTGTTCTCGATGTATTCAGAATTGAAGGCATGGAAAACCCTACTCAAATGATGGATGGTGTGGCAGTTGTTGCAACCAATATCTGGTCTGCATTTAAGGCTAAGAAACTGGTTGAAACTGAGTGGGAACTACCGAGTGATTATAAGTCATCAGCTTCTGACCTTCATAAGTCATTGGCTGAAGGAATTAGTAAAAAGGGGCAAATTCTCAGAGAGGATGGAGATGTGGAAGCGGAATTTGCCAGGAGTGGAGAAGTGATTGAAGCATTGTATGAAGTGCCATTTGTAAGTCATAGTCAAATGGAACCGATGAACTTCATAGCTGATGTGAAATCAGATAAGATTACATTAATTGGGCCTACCCAAACTCCAGGAGGAGCGCGGCACTATGCCAACATAATTACAGGAATCGACAAGGAGAAGATTTCAGTGGAATTCACAAGAATCGGTGGTGGTTTTGGCAGAAGATTAATGAATGATTATGCCAATGAAGCAGTATATATTTCACACAAGATCAAGAAACCAGTAAAACTTGTTTGGAATCGAGAGAATGATTTTCTGGCTGACTATTATCGTCCGGCTGGGTGCTATCAAATGAAAGCGTCATTAAACGGTCAGGAAATTTCGGCATTTGACGTTAAGGTTTGTACTACTTCAAGAAAACTGTATGCATTACAAACAGAAAATGCTCATAAAACCGAAGCATTCCCCGATCAGGAGCCAGCAGGTATGGTGCCTAATTTGAGAGTTACTTATGAACCAATACTGACCAATGTTCCGGTTGGACCCTTAAGAACTCCCGGAGTGAATGCAACAACATTTGCTTATCAATGCTTTATTGATGAACTGGCAGAGAAGGCTAAAATGGATCCAATTGATTTTCAAATGAATATGATTGGTGAAGAAGATCGTGATTTGCCATATGATGATCATGGTGGACCTTCTTATAACACTGGAAGGTTAAAGAATGTAATTAATCTGGTAAAGGAAAAATCTGGATGGAGTAGTCCAGCACCTTCTGGAGTTTATAGAGGATTTGCTGCTCAAATGGTGTTTGGTGCTTATGTGGCACAGGTTGCTGAAGTAAGTGTTGTTAGCGGTAAAGTAAAAGTGAATAAAGTTTACTGTGCAGTTGATTGTGGACGAGTAATTAATCCACTTGGTGCCAATGCTCAGGTACAAGGAGGAATTACTGATGCGCTAAGTGCGGCCCTTTATGAAGAGATAGATATGGATGGAGGAAAGCTGATTCATCAAAATTTCGATAGATATCAAAAGCTAAGAATGAAAGATTCGCCAGACGTAGAAGTCTTTTTTGTGGAGAGTGATGCAAGCCCTGAGGGACTGGGAGAGCCATCTTATCCTGTTTTGTTTCCTGCTTTGTGCAATGCCGTATATAAAGCCACAGGAATCAGAGTAAGATCACTTCCTCTTAAGAAGCATAATTTGGTTTAACATGAGTGAGTTAAAAAAGATTATTTCTGCCTTCGAGTCAATTGATTTTGATGAGAAGAAGGCTGCTCTTGCTACTGTAATCAAGGTCGAAGGGTCATCTTACAGAAGTCCGGGAGCCAGAATGCACATCACGGATAATGGTAGGTGGGTAGGCTCAATTAGTGGTGGTTGCCTGGAGGGTGATGCACTTAGGAAATCCAGGAAAGTTATGTTGGATGGGATTCCTGAGGTAGTTACTTACGACACCATGGATGATGATAATAACCGACTTGGAGTAGGGCTAGGTTGTAATGGAATTATTCATGTATTGCTAGAACCTGTTTCAATAGAAAACATTGGTCCTTTCAGCTATTTGAATTTGATCAATGGACAGGATGATATATCTGCTATGGCTACTGTCTTTAAGGGTAATTCTTTAGTGAACACAGGGGAAAGGATTTTAATTAATAATTCTGGAGAAGTTCTGAAGAAAGATGAATATTCGTTGCTTGAAGATTTGGTTGTAAATGATCTGATCAGTGCTATTGGCAAGCGTAGGTCCAGAACCATTCAGGTATCTACTGATATTGGACAGATCGAGGTTTTTCTTGAAGTGTTTGAGCCACCTATTGATCTGCTTGTTTTTGGAGGAGGTTTTGATGCTCAGCCAGTTTCAGGTCTTGCTAATCAAATGGGCTGGTCAGTAACAATTATTGATGAGTGTGCTGCTCATTTGTTTCCAATCAATTTCCCAACTGCCAATATTAAGGCATGCGATCGTTCTGAAGTCAGTAAGAATGTGAATATAAAGCCATACTCAGCTGCAGTGTTGATGTCGCATAATCTGAATTATGATTATGAAGTCTTAACTCAATTAATTGATTCAAATATCTCCTACATTGGCATTCTTGGTCCTGCTAAGAGAACTGACAAGCTTATGGCAAGGTTGGAGAAGGAGGGATTTGACACCAAGAAATTGGTTCAAAACAACAGACTACATAGTCCCATTGGATTGGATATTGGTGCAGATACTCCAGAAGAAATTGCTCTTTCAATTATCAGTGAAATCAAAGCAAGATTTGCTGGACGTTCCGGAGGATTTTTAAAGTATCGGTCTGGGCCAATTCACAACAAGGATCAAAGAACCGGAGAGGTCTTCAAACAGGTTTATATCAATCAAAGGTATCAAAAGCAGGAGAGTGGGGCGTAGTGCAATTATCATCCTGGCTGCTGGGAATTCTTCCCGACTTGGTAGGTCAAAGCAACTGGAGGAAATAAATGGTAGACCTCTTTTACTTAACACTTTAGATACCGCATTGGAGTCTCAATCGGATTCAGTGCTTGTAGTGTTAGGTGCCGAATATGAAAAGCACAGACAGTCTATCGCGCATAATGAAGTAATGATTGTTGAAAATAAAGACTGGTCAAAAGGGATGGGTTCTTCCATTAAGTGTGGAATGAATTACTTGCTAAGTCAAAATAATGATATTGAGGTTGCTCTGATTTCGGTATGTGATCAACCTTTTTTGTCTGTTGCTCTATACAATGAATTACTGAACTCAACAGATCAGATTAATTCAATTTCAGTGTCCAGATATGGGGACGAGAGCTTCGGAGTTCCAGTGGCGTTTTATCAGAATCAATTTGAATCAATACTGAATATAGGAGATGAAACCGGCGCTAAATCGATTCTGAAAAACAAATCTCTTCGTTTCATTGATTTCCCTAAAGGCCATATCGATATCGATAAGGAAGAAGATTTGATAGCTCTAAAGAGTATGTCAGATTGAGCATTGAAGTACTGTATTTGCCGTTAATACAAATCTCTGAACTTAGTGGCATATTGGTCCGTGATTAGGACTATGAAGTACATTTTTTTACTACCTCTGCTTTTAATCTCAGTAACGAATAGTCTGTCACAGGATATTCAGGAGATTAAAGATCTTCCATATTACACAGGAACAAATAATGAAAAACATAAACTCAATCTTGTGCTACCTGCTGAAGCCAATGCTCCGTTACTACTCTGGATTCACGGTGGTGCCTGGTCAGGTGGAGATCGGAAGTTTGAGATGCCATTTGCCAGAAAACTAGCTGAGAAAGGAATTGCCGTGGCTGTGATGAGTTATCGATTAAGTCCGGCGGAATTCAGAGATCCTCCAAAGCGCGATGGAATACAACACCCTGAACATATCAGGGATGTTGCAAGAGCTTTCAAGTGGGTATATTCAAATGCCTCCAAATATGGATATGATCAAGAGAAATTGTTCATTAGCGGTTTCTCCGCGGGAGGACATTTATCGGCCTTATTTGCCATGGATAAAAGCTACTCGGATGCTGTTGATCTTCCCCAAAATGCTTTAACCGGATGTATTCCCGTGAGTGGCACATTTGATATCACCCATTATTACGAGGCGATCGAAAATGCTTATGGCAGCACATTTGCCAGGCAGCATGTAAACGGAGTTTTTGGTCCTTTCAGCAATTTTCAGAATGCCTCACCATCAAAGTATATCGAAAACCTTGATGTCCCAATGTTAGTGATTACAGATGGTGCCTTGTCATTATATGCTGATCAGTTTAGAAAAGCTTTGGACAATGCAGACAGGGAGGACATCAAGATAAGCTACTACAGGTCATTCAGTCATGATGATTTATATAATGATTTGCTTTTTGAAGATAGCAGTGAAGCCAGAAAAGAAATTGTTGATTTTGTATTGAAGAACTCCGAATCATGAAAGCTAGGTTACTGATAATTCTGATCTCTATTAGTTCATTCACATTCGCACAAAAGAGAGAATCAGCTGTTCTGAACAATGGAGTTGAAACGCATTATACGATTTATGGGAATGGGTCAAGTACCATGCTGATTATTAATGGTGGACCAGGGATGAACAGTGCGGGATTTGAATCACTTGCTAAACAATTTGCGGAGCTATACAACCTTCAGGTTATTATTTATGATCAAAGAGGCACAGGCAAATCAAAAATTGCAAACCCTTCTAATGAGAATGTATCAATGGAGCTGATGCTTTCTGATATTGAAGCTATTAGAGTTCAGGAAGGTATTGAAGCCTGGTCTATGTTTGGTCAGTCGTTTGGTGGGATGCTGGCGGCCTATTACGCTTCCAAATTTCCAGAAAGGATTGATAAGCTGATTTTATCCTCATCTGGTGGAATGCGGATTTCAGATTTGTCGAGTGTAAATATCTTGGGTAAACTGACTCAGGTGGAACGGGATTCATTCAATTATTGGAATGGAAAGTTGCAATATGCTACTTCAGATAAGGAGCTACGTTACAAGCGGAATCTGTATATGGCTTCTGCCTATTTAGTGGGAGATGAGTATATCCCCGCCATTGCGGAAAGGCTTGGGCAGGTAAACATGGAAATGAACGGAATGGTGTTATCTGATATGTATAGAACCGGGTTTGATTGTTCTGAGGATTTAAGAGCCTTTAACAAACCTACTTTGATACTTATTGGTGATGATGATATTGTTTCCCTGGATGTGGCAAAGGAAACCAATGAGCTTCTGGCAAATAGTAAATTGGTAATAGTGCCATCTAGCGGGCATTATGGTTGGTTGGAGAACCCTAAAGTTTATTTTGGAGCAATAACCAGCTTTATGCAGGGTTAATTTTCTTCAAACCCAAACTTATATCCAATTCTAACCACAAGCTCTCTACCTTGTCCGGGAAGAGGAGAATGAAAGCCATCATATGGTTGAATGAAAACAAACTGTTGATCAAGAGCATCAAATACACCAAAGCTACAAGAGAGGCCTTCAGTGAATAAATTTTGATATCTGATATTGAGATTAAATAATGGTACCGCATCAAATTCACTGATAACAGTGTTGTCAGAATCGTCTATTTCGGCAAATCCGTATCTCTTTCCAATAAATGTAAAAGTAGGGTTGATTGTTAGGTCTTTAGTCAGGTGGACACTTCCATATAGATTGAATTTGCTGTTGGGTATTCCTACCACAGTATTCTCTTTACCATCAACCTCGTATAAGCTAACCTGGTTTTTACCACCAGAGGAATTAAAGTTGTAATTAAAGTTTAAATGACCCCAACTACTTCTAAATCGATACTCTAGCTCTAAACCTCTGGAACCAGACTGATCGAAGTTTTCGTAGATTGTGCCACCATCATAATTATAGATAATTGGGTTTTCAATGGTTATATCAAAGAAGTTGAGATTGAGGTCCATTTCATCTGTGATTTTCAAACCAAGTTCAATTTCACCAACGTTCGTTCTTTCGGGAGATACTCCTGGATTGGTGATAATATTCTCAATGCTTGGTGCACGGTATGCTCTGTTGTAAAGGGCCTTGACGTGAAAATCTCCAAATATCTTGGTGTAAACGATCCTTGGTGCAAAAGCGGATCCATACTGGCTGTGATTCACAAATCGTGTTCCGACGGTCATATTACCCAACTTGGATTGATAGAATAATTCCGCAAAACCACTGACTGTGCTAAAGTCGATTTCATTTTCTCCCAGGAAGTAATCAGTTACCTCCGGATCATCATCCACTGCAGCTTCTACGAAATATTCGGTTCCAGCGAGAAGATTTAAGTTTTCATTTACCTCAAAGTTTCCAATAAGATTACCAATTACCTTTTGAGCTGTCAGATCATAATTGACATCAATAGATCGGTAATATGACTGAATGCCTGGATCATCACTTTGTACATGCCATGGCTGTTGGTTGATGTATGTGAATTTTGGTGTTAAGCTAATTTTATCATTGAGGTCCCATTTGTAGAGTATTTGAGTGTTCAAGCTTGTGAAATCCATTGCCTGAGCGGTATCAACGACTTCTTCATATACTGCTCTGGATGTTGTTTCATATTTATCATAAATAGCGCGAACCTTTAGATTTTTATACTTCCATCCCAGATTTACATTTGCTGGATTCAGGTCTGAGTGACCCGTCATGTCCCGGGAATCTCCGAAGATGTCAGTGAATTCACTATTAGATCGTTGACCACCACCAAGAAACCATTTCAACGAAAAATCCATATCCTCCGTGGCTTTTCCAAAACCAACACTAAGGTTTCTTCTGGCATAGGTATCACTTAATTGCCCATAGGTTCCGTTAATCTCAATGCCGTTAATATCGCTTCCTGATTTTGTGATTAGATTGATAACACCCAGTTCTGCGGAACCTCCATAAATACTGGAACCCGGACCTCTGATAACTTCAATTCTTTTTATTTGATGCACATCATAATGATTGCCGAATTGTGTGGTGGAATACAGGATGTCATTCATTTCCTGTCCGTCAATCATCAATAACACTTTTCCTTCATGTCCCCAATTACCACGTGCCGCAAGACCGGTTACACCTTGTACGTCCAGGCCAAAATTCAAACCAGGAATCATGCGCAGCACATCTATTAAATCACGAGCTCCTGAGCTGATGATATCTTCTTCTGAAATGATTGAAATTATACTCGGTGATTCTCTGCTGGTAAGAGCTTTTTGAGATGCTACAGAAACTTTTAATTCCATGAGCTCTTCTAAGCTAAGATCATAGTAATTCTGCTCATCATTTTCATTCTGTCCAGTCACAGAAGAAATGAATCCCAGAGTAATGAATATAAACAATAACCCTCTTGTCATATATAAATAGCTGGTCTTAAATAGACTACCGCTTGTATTACCAACTATTTCAAGTTTCAAACTTTGAATGTCTTGAATTTGAGATACGTGCCGTATGAATAATTTATATATAAAATGGTAAACAACAAAGATCTCCCAAGATATCAATTCAGTATCAGAAAGCTAATTATGACTATATTGTAAATCAATTAACCATTAAAAATACGAATTGGGCTTAGAGAAGGAAATATCAAAGTTGGTATCTGAGGGAGTAATTTCCAGTCAAGTTGGTGAGGATATTACTAAATATTATAAAAGCAAGACCAATAAGAATTCGAATCGGCTATTAACTGTTTTTGGAATACTGGGTGCAGTTCTACTGGGATTGGGTATAATCTTAATTATTGCGCATAATTGGGATAATCTATCCAGGAGTATTAAAACGGCTTTATCATTTGTGCCCTTGGTTATTGGTCAAGCAGCATGTATTCTGGCGATTGT
Source organism: bacterium (assembly GCA_024743255.1). Classification (GTDB taxonomy): domain Bacteria; phylum Bacteroidota; class Bacteroidia; order Cytophagales; family Cyclobacteriaceae; genus JANSWY01. The sequence continues at coordinate 16,827 of JANSWY010000099.1, forward strand.
AAAATTTAAAGAAAGCACAACGTGGAAAGAGGGTGCTTCAGTATTTTTATTCTTTGCAGTGGGTGCTGCAATTTCTCTGGTAAGTCAAATTTATAATGTGCCAGGTGACTTAGGAGGCTTTTTATTTATATGGATGATTTTATGTCTTCCCCTGGTTTATATTCTGGATTCTTCAATCTCTTCCATCTTATATATAATTGGTATTACATTTTATGGGTGCTATGTCGAGTACTGGTCCAGCATAATAACTATTGGCCCTAAACCTGTTAGCTATTGGTTACTACTTTTAGCCATTCTTCCCCACTATTTAATACTATACAGAAACAGGTCATCTAGCAATTCTATTCTTTTTCATCACTGGTTGATTCCTTTGTCTGTAATAATTATGTTGGGTAGTGTAGGAAAGGTGGCAGAGGAATACATGTTTATTTCTTATTTCAGCTTTTACAGTCTACTATTTCTGATTGGACATTTTCATTATTTTGAGGCGTTACCAAAGATATTTAATGGTTATCGACTGCTGGGTTCTATAGGCATGCTTGTAATGTTGTACATCTTTAGTTTCGGATGGTATTGGGAAGAACTTGACAGTGTGGCATGGGATAGCAGTACTTTAGTTTCAATAAATTTTTGGTTATCAATAATAGTTTCCGTTTTGACCATAGCTCTTTTGGTTTATCACCGTTTTCTAAGAGGAGACAAGAAGATTTCTCCACTTGAGGGTTCCATAATTTTGGTTTTTGTGATGTCATTAATTGGTGTTTTGGGTGTTGCAGCTCAAATTATTGTAAACATTATGGTGCTTGCTATCGCAATACTTAAAATAATGGAAGGTGTGAGCAATGATCAACTCGGGACTCTAAATTATGGTATACTTATAACTGCTATTCTGGTGACCTGCAGGTTCTTCGATGAAGAGCTTTCGTTCATTATTCGGGGTACCTTATTTATTCTTGTAGGAGTAGGCTTTTTTGCTTCCAATTATATGTTATTAAAGAGAAGGAGGTCCGCCAATGACTAAATGGATAAGACTAGGATTTTTCCTGTTATTAGCAGTAGCACAATTGTATATTACTTTTGATGTAATTACTACCAAAGAAGAGGTACTTGATAGAGGCAAAGCCTATAAATTCAATGTAGCTCCAGTTGACCCGAATGATCCATTTCGGGGTAAATATGTTACACTAAGGTTTAGAGATAATGCTGTTCGCGTAGACTATGTTGAAGAATGGACTAAAGGAGATCTCATTTATGTTCAAGTTGAGAATGATGAAGATGGTATTGCTCAGTTAGTGTATGGAACCAAATATGCTATGGATAATGGAAAGGATTTCTTTGTTGCCACCTATAGAGGTAAACTAAACGAGGATTCAGTGTACATAGATTATCCATTTACAAGATATTATATGGAAGAATCTAAAGCGCCAATAGCTGAATCAATATATAGGGAAAGTGTCTTTAATACAAATATTGAGGCATATGGGGTCGTGAAGATATTACATGGTGAAGCTGTTTTAGAAGATATTATTGTAGATAACAGATCCATCCTGGACTTGGTAGAAGAGGAGCAGAAAGAAACACTCTCGCCAACCAATTAACCAGTTTGATGTTTTTATCGCAAATACCGGGATTAGGGTATTGATTAAGTGATTCCAGATGTTGATATTAGAACAAAAATCAACAAAAATGGAAGGCGCTGCATTAATTAAAAAAGAAGCCCGGTATGGTTTACCGGAGGCTGATCAAATCTTATTCAATCGAAACTACACGGTAGGTTACTCTTATTATTTCCGACAGGCAAAGTGGGCTCTGGAAGTCATAGATCGCGATAAGGTCATTGAAAGACAAGATAATTTTAGATCCGATTATCGGATACCACCTGCATTTAGGCCGGACTTGGAGGATTACAAGGGATCAGGCTATCACAGAGGGCACTTGGTGGCAAGTGCCAATCAAAGGGAATTACAAGCTAACAATAGTGAAACCTTCTTACTAAGCAATATGTCTCCTCAAGCTCCTGGCTTTAATACCGGTATATGGAAAGATCTTGAGGAGGAAGTAAGAAGGCTTGATAAATTCCCTTCCGTATTGGAAACCTATGTAATCTGTGGTCCATTATTCGATTTTAGTAAACCAGTAAAAGAGATTGGTAAGGGGACAAGGAATAAAGTCACTATTCCAGTGCCTACGCATTACTTTAAATCGATTTTGGTGGAGAGAAAATCAGGGACAGTTGATATCTGGTCATTCATGTTTCCTAATGAGAAGACTACCAAAAGTTTGGAGGAGTTTGCCGTTTCAACATCAACGATTGAGAGATTTGCAGGAGTTGTCATTTGGGGTAATCTGGTTGGAGATAAAGTGGAGAGGAAAAAGAATGCCAAGAAGAAGTTATGGTGATAAAAAAATGCCAGGCCTTGTGGACCTGGCATACACACCAACCTTTAGAACCTAAAGGCCACTCGATAACCCAACCACATTTTCACGTTGCTATCATTCACTTTCTTATCATAGAAATTGTCATTTCCTATGTTAACCAGCGGGTTATCTGTAGGGTCGTCTTTAGAAATTTCTACAAATACATTTAATACAGGTCCGGCATTTACCGATAAATAATCATTGATCTTATAGCCCACATTCACATTGAACTTGCTCAATGAATAATCGCCATCAAGGTTTTGATTATTTGTAAGCTGTAACCAACTTGTAGTGGCTTCTACATTTGTATATAGCTTTGATTTAATATCGAATTGTGTACCGAAACCAGCACCAATACTCCAGAAAGCTTCATCCTGTGGTTTGATACCAACGGTCCATATGCTGTAGAACCTTTCGGTTCCACCTCGGAAACTGAAGTTGAAATCCATTACATCTTCGTGGGAAACTTCAAATTTGTGCATTCCTGTTCTTACGAAGTTGAATAAACCAATCACTGCACCACTTTCCACGGAATCGGCAATGTTTACTACTCCAATTTGAAGTCCTTTTACCCGCGGAGCAAAGTTGATTAGTCCAGAAACCTGAGCTCCATCAACTTCTTTGGTTGAAATATTAAGAAGCCCGGCGGCCTGAATCCCTTTCACGCTACCAGCATAATTTGCCAAACCTGCAATTTGACCACCTCTCAATGAATCAACAGAAGCATTTACCAAGCCAGCGGCCTGGAC
>JANSWY010000003.1 GCA_024743255.1 bacterium
CAAGCAGTACTTCTGGTGGAAAATTATTCATCCAGGATCTTAAGAATAATGGTAATATCATCCCGGTAGACGAAGATGACTCAACTGAAGAATATGTGTTAACTACTGATGGTGATAGAATTCTATTGGTAACTAATACAAATGCTCCAAATCAAAAAGTAGTAGAAACCACTATTTCTGACCCTACTACATCTACCTGGAAAGATTTGATCCCCGAAACTGAAAACGTACTAACTGCAGGTACTGGTGGTGGCTACATTTTTGCAAACTACCTGAAAGACGCCAAGACGATGGTAAGGCAGTTTAAAATGAATGGTGAATTAGTAAGAGATATTGAGCTTCCAGGTATAGGAACAGCTTATGGGTTCTCAGCCAGAGATAATGAAAAGTCACTTTACTTTGGCTTTACCTCTTTTACATTCCCTACAAGTATTTATAGTTACGACATTGAGTCTGGCGAATCGGAATTATATAAAAAACCAACTGTAGACTTCAATCCGGAAGATTACGAAACCAAGCAGGTTTTCTTTGAAAGCAAGGATGGTACTAAGGTTCCAATGTTCATTGTTCACAAAAAAGGCATTGAGCTAAATGGCAAGAACCCAACTTATCTATATTCATACGGAGGGTTTAATGTAAGCCTTAGACCGAGCTTCAGTGTAAGCAGAATTCTATGGTTGGAAAACGGAGGAATCTACGCACAGCCAAACATTAGAGGTGGTGGAGAATACGGAGAAGACTGGCATAAAGCAGGCACCAAAATGCAAAAGCAAAATGTGTTCGATGATTTTATCGCGGCTGGAGAGTACCTGATAAAAGAAGGCTATACTAGCAATGATTATTTAGCAATTGCAGGAGGATCAAATGGTGGGTTACTTGTTGGAGCAACAATGTGTCAGAGACCTGATTTGGCCAAAGTAGCACTTCCTGCTGTAGGCGTTATGGATATGTTGAGGTATCATAAGTTCACTGCTGGAGCTGGATGGGCATATGATTATGGAACTGCCGATGATTCAAAGGAAATGTTTGAATATTTAAAGAATTACTCACCAGTTCATGCTTTGAAGGAAGGCACGAGTTATCCTGCCACTATGGTAACTACTGCTGATCATGATGACAGAGTTGTTCCTGCACACAGCTTTAAGTTTGCGGCTACTCTTCAGAAGTCGCATGTTGGTACTAACCCAGTGCTAATTAGAATTGAAACAGACGCTGGTCACGGAGCTGGAACTCCTACTTCAAAAAGAATTGAGCAGGCAGCAGATAGATATGCATTCGTGTGGTATAATATGGATGTCCTTCCTCCGATTGCAAAAGACAATATGTAGTAAGTAACTAAAAGAATTAATATGGGCGGGTTTCTTTAAGAGGCTCGCCTTTTTTAATGCTCTTCAGTATATGTATCCTTATCCTCCGATCGTTTAACGTTTGAAAACAATTTTCTTAGTAGCTCAAGATGCTTTTCATTTACCTTTTCTTTCACTTCGAGAGATTTCAATTTCTCTCCCTCTGTTTGAATGTATCCTTTCATCAAATTGTTTTCACTGATTAATGAAGAATACTGTGGTTCTGTCAGGTACTTTATTCTCTTCTTCCACTCCTTTGCTTCTAATTTCCCCATATAGCCAGACTGGACTTTAGGAATAACCACTGGAGTGTTTGTTGCCAACTGCTTCCTTAAATCATCAAGCTCCTTTTGGATTTCACTCAGCTCTGCAGTGAGATTGGTTTTGGAATTTTTGGACAAAATTGAATCAATGGAATTTTGCTGTCTTGAAACAACAGTACCTTTCCTTTGGGCGTCATTTCTCAAACTAGTGTAAGAGGATTTGAATAGTTTATTCTCATCCAACAGGCGTTTGTATGTTTCAGGTGTGAGATACTTCTTACTTGGATATTGAGCATTTGTATGCGTATAAATCAAGCATAAAACGAGTACAAAACTTACGGAAAAAGAGAAGTGAAATTTCATTGAAATTTAGTGTATTTGATCAAATTCAGTTTGTCCTTTGATAAAGATCACACTTATCATGAGAAATCCAAACTAACATTGTAATCATAAGTAGTTAATCGAATAGCTGTAGTAAAATGAGGACCTCCAAAATTAGAGGGCATAGTTATTTGGGAGGTCTGATTACAGACTGTACCAACATTTTTTAGATTTGGTAAAGGCCGCTTTTTTAGAGCGGCCTTTTTTTGTAGCAATATTCTTAGATTTGAGTATCAACAAATATGTCTAAGAGAAAAATAACCATAGGATCGGACGATGATAATGACATTGTATTCAAAGGCAGATACATTGATCCTTTTCACGCGTTACTAATTGAAGAAAATAATCAATTTATTATTGAGGATTTGGGAAGCACATTTGGAGTTACTGTCAATGGAGAAAAAATTGTCAAACCTACAACTCTGAAACCTTCGGACCGAGTCAAGGTAGGCCCCCATAACCTTGATTGGCAAGACCTGAATCATGATGATGACAATACAGATAATGTGACCATCATAGATTTAATCACACCTAGGTCCATAATTCACAAAAGCAATTTAAAATATCTGATCATTCTGATAATTGGATCAATAATATCAGTCACAATTGGTGTCCCCTTGATATTCAATTATTTGGGAGATCGATTAAAGTTTCCATTAAAGTCCTACACATATGAAACTGTATTTGGTCTGTTAATTTTGATCGGACTGATCTCATTAAACATCATTCAAAAAGTCATTAGAGGTTGGAACAAATTACAAAACAAAAAGAGTTAGTCAAGCAAATAATATCATCTCTGGAAGAATTCTCTGATCCTAAAAGAATTGAATTCGCAAATAGAGTCTACCCAACAAGTCTGAAAGTATTTGGAGTCATCACTCCGCAGTTAAAGGCCATCCTGAAAGAATTAAAAGCAGCCACAAAAGATTTCTCACCTACTGAAAAGATAGCTCTTGCAAAATCATTAATCGACACTGAGGTCTTTGAGTGTCATCAGCTAGGATTTGACTACTTTGATAATAACAGAAAAATAATACCTCATTTATCCATGGAGGATATCAATCAGCTGGGAAGCCATCTAGACAACTGGGTTTCGACTGACTACTTTGGGTCTTATATTTTAGGTGGTGCATGGCGAAGAGGTATTGTAAGTATTGAAACAATCCTGGAATATGCCCATTCTGAGGATTTCTGGAAAAGAAGAGTTGCACTAGTCGCCACTGTGGCTTTAAATCAAAAAGCTCGTGGAGGAAAAGGGGACACAAATCAGACATTAAGAATTTGCGATGAATTAAAAACTGATCACCACGACATGATAGTGAAAGCTATGTCTTGGGCACTTAGAATACTATCACAAGTTGATAGGACCTCAGTTATTGAATATCTAGAGGAAAACAAAGCGGTACTGCATGCTCGAGTTACCAGGGAGGTGAATAGAAAACTTGATACTGGGAAGAAAAACTAAATGTAATTAAACCCTAAACTCTAATTTCTAAATCCTAAACCCGCAACCCGTACCCCGCAACTCGTTTACCTGACTGCAACCAAATCCTCCAAATCAGTGTCACTAAAACAACACAATCACACTACTAAATGAGGTTATCACTTTATCTACTTTTCACATTTCTTTCTGCTCCTATTTGGGGTCAGACCCTTTATACGGGAAGGGTATCTGATGTCGCAACTGGCAGTGGACTGGGGAATGCTTCGATTGAAGTACTGAATAGTGATTTATCTGGCTACACCGATGCATTTGGGAATTTTGTGATTGAAGATGGAATTATTGATCAGCTTTCTGAAATTACTTTTTTTAGTAATTCACTTATCTGGAATTCAGAATATAACCTTTCACTCAAATTGATCAATCTGGAAGGTCGAATAATTCGTAACGAACCACAACTTGGAACATCCGGAATTTTCACCATCCCCGGTCTTACTCAAGGCATCTATATACTGGAGGTGAAGCTTGAGAATAAGGAATATTACACCTTCAAGTTACTTTCAGATGGTACCACTACGATTGCTGTTGATAAATCCTCTCATCATTTGGCTTCAGAACATAGCGATGAGTTCGACACTTTAAGGATTTCCAAACCAGGGTACTATGATCGGGACTTTGTTGTATCACGCCAACCTGGAAAACATGATATAAAGCTACTTGCTGAACAATATGAAAACCTTGAATATTTCACTGAGTTAATTGCTCCAGTGGCCTTTGAAGTAATTAGTAATGATCCTGCGAGATCAAACTTCGGAGGGGTGAGAGCTATCAAACTGGTGTATGATCAAAAAACGGATGAACTGTATTACGTCAATACAAAACGATACGATCTACATTATACATTTGCTCGTGACGTCTTAGATTTTAATCAGGGCCACTTTGTTTTTAACCAAACGCAGTATAGAAGAAATTCGAATCGCTACTTATGGTTAGCCAACCTGAATTATCACATTTCGCAGGATCGATATGTGTTGCAGTTTGTCTCAGCGACTGAGCTTAATTGTAATGAAATAGAAAAGTATTTCAACAAGATTCTGGAAACTTCCTTTTTGGGAGAAAAGCTTCATTTCTTTCCAAATTTACCAGATTGGGAAACATGCACAGAAGTAAAGCAAGTATCCTCAGAAGAGCTCTATGAAGGACAAAATTATCAAGCCATGAATCAGGCTGAAGGATATGGTTATTTAAGAAAAGTGGAAGTTGATGATCTTGAAGATACTTATGTTGGTAGAAGAGATATTGTTTTACTGAATGCTGTCCCAAACGATGTTTCCGTTGTGGCGGGAATTATCACAACTGAATTTCAGACTGCTTTGAGTCATATCAATGTTTTAAGTAATAGCAGAGGCACACCAAATATGGCACTTAGAGATGGCTGGGACAATCCTGAAGTGAATGATCTAATCGGAGAATTGGTCTATCTAAGGGTGGATGACGATGAATTCACATTGAGACCAGCAAGCATTGAAGAAGCTTCAGCTTTCTGGAATCAAAACGAACCGCAAAATGTGACAGTCCTCGACAAGAATGTTACCTACTCTGATTTGGTAGATATGGAAGCGGCTAATATTGGGTTTATCAATCGAGTTGGTGGTAAAGCAGCCAATTTCTCAGAAATGATGAATGTAACGGATCGAACCATACCTGTACCGGAAAATAGTTTTGCCATTCCATTTCATTATTACGAAAGACATATGGTCAATAATGGTTTGGATGTTGTGTTAGAAGAGATGCTTGATGACGAGCAGTTTCAAAACGATCCTAGTTACAGAAATGCCCAATTATTATCTCTACAAACCATGATAAGAACAGCTCCGATTGATCCTGAGCTGGTTAATGATATCCGATCTAAAATTTCAAATTTTCAAGAGTTCGAAGCATTTAGATTTAGATCCTCTACTAATGCTGAAGACCTGGAGTTCTTTTCAGGAGCTGGGTTATATGACTCCTATTCGGCCAAGAAAAATCATTCCTCCAAAACGATAGAGAATGCAGTAAGAAAGGTGTGGGCCAGTCTTTGGAATTGGAGAGCTTTTGAGGAAAGGAGTTATTTCAAAATTGATCACCGATCATGCGCTATGGGAATTTTAGTACACAGATCATTCCCAGATGAAGATGCCAATGGAGTTTTGCTCTCAAAGAATCTTTACAATGAAAACCCAGGCTATATCATCAATGTCCAGTACAAGGAATACAGCATCGTATACCCGGAACCTGGAATTATTCATGACCAGATTATGCTCTTCACCTGGTCCGTAGATCCTAATGAAGATTTTATGATTGAGTATCTGACACATTCAAATGTTCCCGAGTTAAACGGAAACAGAGTGATGACAGATCAGGAAATTAAAGAACTTGGTTACTTAGTCACATCCCTTAAGAATCGGTTTTACTATCATTTGCCGCATGATTGCAATTGTTCCTACCAGGATTTTGGTCTTGATATTGAATTCAAAATAGACTCTCAAACCAGTCCACGAAAAATCTATATCAAGCAAGCACGGTTATTCCGTTAATCAACACTACTGCAATCCCCCATCCAACGATGTACAAGACTTCCCTTCAGGGGGATTCAGATGGTCAAAACAAAGCTGTTTTAGATTAGGTGTGAGTTATTCACCCAGCCAAATGAAAAACTATAAGACAGATATGTATACTTTGTTGACCTCCCAGGTTGAGCAAAATGACTACATCATTTCCTGCCTAAGGTGCCATGCGATTTCCGGAATTTTCTTCGCCTCTACGGGCTCTCCAATGGTATCAAACTTCCATCCACTACCAGTACGAACCAATTTGCCCATTACCATTGACACATACCCTTTAAATTTCTCTTCCACTGATAAATTGAAAGTTGCAAGAACCTCATTTACATGTGTGGGGGTACCTTCATAAATTCTCAGTTTTGAATATGGAATGCCTCCAAAATCCTGCTGCTGATAAGAATTCAGGTATATGTAGATACTGTCAATATGTTCATTTACATATGGAAGATCTATTGTGATTACTTCATTATCAAGACCATCATCTCCGTTCATATCTCCGGTGAGGTCGTCACCTGAGTGTCTTATTGATCCGTCTCTGGAGTACAGTCTTTTGAAATAGATAGTTTCTACAAGTTCATTCCCTTCAAAGGTGGTCACCGCTCCATCCAGGTCTACTGGTATGTTCCCTCCCAGAAGTGTTCCCAGAAAACCTTTTCTCTCTATCGCTCCCCAATTCAATCCTATACAGATGTGCTTGAGCGGCTGACCTTCCTTTTCTAACTTGATGGAACTCCCCTTCTTAAGGTTAATTCCAGTTTTCTTCTCCAAGGCTATCATTACGCGTAGATGTCAACATAGCCCTGTAATCCTTTTTCTGTAGAGATTCCTACTGCATTAAATTTCCAGTCGGAACCATCTTTTATCAATTTCCCGAATTCTACTTCGGTACCATTGGAATAGTCTACATCCAGATTATATCTAAGGATTTCCTCGTTTGTCTCCACGTTCACAATTCGCATGAAAGCATTTTCCAACAAACCGAAATTGTGATTCTTGATGGTTGCATCATTGATCGTCACAACGAATAGTAATTCTTCTACTCTATTGTCCACCAGAGGTAGGTTCACAAGAATCATTTCATCATCTCCTTCTCCAACTCCGGTCCTGTTATCACCTGTATGTTCGACAGATTTCTCTGGAGATCTCAGGTTATTATAGAATACAAAGTGTTCGTCTGTTACCAGTTTTTTGTTCCCTCCAAGCATAAAGCAGACAGCATCCAGGTCAAGGTTGTTTCCTGGTCTTACATCCCAGCCTAGTCCGACAAGGATTTTTTGTAGTGATGGTTGTTTTTTAGTAAGGTCGAATGAACTCCCTTTTTTTAGTGAAATAGCCATAGTGTGTATTGTTAAGCGTTAATAAAAATGATTGAGTTAAGATTGTTGCGAGTTTCGTACAGATGGTATGACGACTCTGTCAACTTCCAAAGAAATCCTTGATCCTGTCTTGCTGCTCCAGCTGTCGGGATTCTGAATCTTTGAAAAATGATTTCATTTTATCTTCCTGGATACTGTTTGCTTCTTTTAGCTGTTTCAGCATCTCGTTTTGTTTCAATTTCTGACTTTGATCAACTACCTGTTCAGTGTTACCAAAGACTTGTTCGAGAATCTTCTTTTTACTTGCCAGGTTATCCTCTATTTGTTTCTGTTTCTCAGCCTGCAGATACTCTTCAAACTTTTCATCCTCAGCACTTTCTTCAATCTGTTCTTCATATGAATCGTCTAAAGACTGAATTTCATGGATGGCCTGCGACTTACTTTCTGCTTCTGATATCAAATCATCATACTGAGATAATTCATTTGATTCTTTCAGGAACATTAATTGTTCAGCCAATTCAGCATGTTTTTGCGAGGCGTCTACCTTAGCTTCTCCAAGGGTTATTTTGGCCTGTATCTGATCCTTTGCAAGAGAGAATTGATTGCGTTGACTTACGAGTTTGCGTTTGGTTTTTAACATTTCCGCAATCAATCTTTTGTATTGCTTTACCTGTTTTTCAACAAGTAAGGATTCCTTGTATAAGTTCTCTGCCTTGAATTTGTCCTTTTTGGAGTAGGCAATTCTTGCCTGGGTTTGCTTCTCAGCACAGATCTTGATGAATTCCTGCAGTCTTTCCTGCATCTGTTTCTCTTGTCGTTCGATTTTCTTTGTTTGAGAATCAATTGAAGAGATAGCACTTTCCAAATCAGCTAAAACCACATCCGACTTCTTGGAGGGTTCGGCTTCATCGTCATCTGAGTTCAATAGGAGGTCGGTTATTCTCTTAAGCATAGTTATAGTTATTCTTAAAATATTCTTATTTAAATAATATTATATTAGAATAGTATAATTTTTTATTTAAATATGAATATAATAAATACTACGCTCTTATTTTTGTTCAGGTTACAGTATACAAGGAAAATCTTGATACCAACCAGAAAGTGCAGAGGGCAAAAGAACGTTGTAAAATTTGTTAACTAGCTGACAAATAGAATTTTACACGACAATAATTAACCTGAAAAATATCTTAAAAAATTTTAAGAAATCTGATTAAATGTGAAGGTATTTAGAGGAACTACTTGCTGTGTAGAGTGTTTTTAGCTGCCGAAATTTCTCTCTTTTTTACTCCTGTAAAGAATAAATAAACAGTAATAAGCATAAAAATGTGAGCTGCATCATCTCGATTAAACCATAAGTGCAGATCAATTTTAAATATTCTGAATGGAAGAGTAAGAGCCATAAAGAAGATACCCCACATAAAACTATTGAGCATGGATTGCCCCTTTGATAAGTAATAGAAACCTGGAACAAGAATCCATAGTACCATGCCTGCGGCAGTATGGATGATAACCATATTAAAATTGAAAAATACGATCATCACAAAAGCAGTGATACCCAATTTGACATAGACCAGAATATCTAGTGACTTTTTCAGCTTACCCTCAGCCATGGAATTCATGGCTAATTCAAGCAGGGTTATGGAAAGAATCGCACTTGACCATCCTGGAATTTTACCCATTAAACCTGTATAATTATAAAGTAGATGAGACAATCCTCCGAAAAACCCTGAGAACCCAAAGAAGAAGAAGAACCATCGCCAGTTGACTGCAAAGGCAGAATTATTCCAATGTTTTAGTCTCTTAAAGTAATACCAAGCTTGAAGAGCAAAAACCCAATTAAGAGCAAACCCCAATGGCTCCAAAAGTTGCAAGCCAAATAACTCAAATGAAATTTTTGTCACGTATTCCGAATCATTTACAATAAACGGTGCAAAATGAACTCAAATTTTCCTGATATTCAAGCAGATACTAAAAAAAGAGAAATCTTAATTTCCTTCTTCCAATCTTCTTTGGAAATGTGTCTTTTTAATTTGAACCGCCCGAATTGAATATACGATTAACACAATTAGTGATACCAAGACCACTACAATACCAGCTAGCATTAATGTACTTATTAGCCATTCAACGCTTTCGGCAAATGAATTAAATACACCTGCTACAAATCCTGACAAAGCAAAAATTCCAGAAGAGATATAGAAACCTACCAGTGCCCTATTTAATAACCCCAATTGCGAAATCTTCAATCTAATAATATCCTGAAAGTCCATGCTTTCTTCTTTTATCATAGTGGAAAGTTCCGTGCTTAATGCATTAGCAAGAGCCGTTGTGGACATCAAAAGGAGTCCTATCGCCGGAAGGATTGTAATGGGTATATACCACTCAGTCATGACTATTAAAATTTTGCTTTTATAAATTAATCAAAACCTGGCAGTTAGTTCAAAATCAGGGCGTTACGAAGAATAACAAATAAGGTTATTTCAGGTGTTTTTTGTACTTAACTGTACGATAATGTGCGGATTTGATACACATCAAACCATCCAGAAAAAGCTTAATTTCCTGTTTTTCAATTAGTTGCGAATAATGGCACGAGATTGGCCAATAATCTGGCAAGGTCAAAACTCAAAAACAAAATGAAAACTCAGATTAACAAAATCGCTTTTATACTCGCGGCGATGGTGCTTTTTAGCTCCGCCTCGGTATTTGCAAGCGGAAACGAAAACAAAAAGAATGATTCGACATCTGTGGAAATCACATTCAACGAAGAAGTGATGACAGATGTAGAACTTGATGAAATCCTATTGGTGTTGGAAGATGAGACATCAAATTGGTTAAACGAAACCATCACATACAACATCTTCGATACACAAGATAATTTAATACATACTTCAACAGTTAACAGATCCGAGCCTCTAAATGATGCTCAGCTAGTGAAATTACTTGCTCAAAGCCGATCTGTTAATGGATTATGAAAACACTTCATATTACAGGTTAAGCCAATAAAATATTCATTTGGATTGCAGTTAACTTAAGCCGGTACGGGATGTATCGGCTTTTTTTGTTCTGGTGGTTAAGAACCTGGTATCAGTAAACAATGGTGTGAAATCCATTGTTTTAATGGCATAATTATTGCCCTATTTTCAATGTCTTTTTACTATTACTTAACTACTAAACAAACTGTCTATGCGTACTCTGATCTTACTAATTTCAACTCCTTTACTACTAATTGGTCAATTTGAGGCTCACAGTCAAATTGATTCTTTCTCAAAAATCGTTCTTAAGAAAAAGGAAACAAGAGTCTTTTTCAATGATACACTCGTTATCGATACATTGATTATGGAGGATAGAGCAACAATGGAATTAAAATCTGACACCTATCTATTAATTAAACATGCTTATCTGGGGGATAAAGCGAGCATTTTGGCCGAAGGAAAAGGGGGCAGTAATGCCAATGTTTACGGAAAACCCGGGGAAACAGGTGGTGATGGGTATGACCTTATGCTAGAAATTAATTTTGAAACACTCGGCTCTCTTACAGTCTCAACTCGCGGAGGAAAGGGAGGTAATGGCAAAAGCATTGCCAGGAATACAGCTTATCCAAACGACGTGAGTGTTAGCGTAGATCAATACGGAACAGTGACTACCAGAAGAAAAGTAAGAGCAACCTCAACCAGAGCAGGTAATGGGGGCCATGGTGGAAAAGGTGGAGATCTAACAATTAGATATTCAACAAACGGTTTTATCCCGACATTCAATGGGAGTCAGAATACAAAAGAAGTCAAGAATAGAAATCAATCTATAAATATCCTGATAGAAGGAGGTGAGAAAGGATTGCCTAGTCAGGGTGCAGGCAGAAGCCTTGGGACTTATGGAACCCCGGGAGAAAATGGAGTTTTGAAGATTGAGAGAGTGGAGTGATAACAAGTCCTCTTATTAAAATATCCTGGCCGATATATCCATATCGGCTTTTTTCTCTCTAATGCATTAAACCACTGATTTTCTTCCTAACGAATAGATTTCTTCTCCAACGCCCTCCAGTTTTTCTAATAGACCAGAACTCCCATTTTCTTTAGCAAAACTTAATTCCGAATTGGTAATTGGTATCATCCATAAAAACTGAACATTGGAATTTCTGTAAACACCAATATCTACCTTATGTAGACTAGATAACTTGTTTGTAATTAAAACTGATTGAAGTTCTAGGTTCTCAAATGCATCAAAATGAAGGGTATGTCCCTCCCCAACGAAGGTAATATTCTCCCATGGAATATCTACTGATCCATTGAACCAATTTGCTATATTTTGAATACGATCTTTGCTAAGACCAGCTTCAAGCATCATTCCCAATTCAATTCTATTAGCATCAAATCGGTTTTCCGTATACATTTCAACTTGTGGCATTGGCGACACTGACATTGCTACGGTAGCAAAGACTGTTCTCACTTCACCAGTTCGAACATATAATCCTATTGGAGCACCTTCTTCATTATCTATTGCAAAATACTGGTCGTGCTTGCCAAACAATTCGGTATATAACTCAATGAATTTGGGTTGCTCTACTGTGAATGGATTTATTTCATTCAACCAGGATGTCCAAAACTCTTCTGACTCCTCCATTCTTTGCAATAAGTCATTTGACTCTCCTATGTGCCAGGCAAAATCTCCCTGTCCTATGCAATCACGAGCGTATCCAAAAAAACCTCCCATACCAGACCAGCTTGGGATTATAGCTATAACTTCCCCTTTTTCCAGCAATGCGGCTCCATCTCCTTCTTCAAACCATATAATCTCCAGGTCTTCTGGTTTTAAGGGTGATTGTCCCATGGGAAATTTGCAATTGGCTTTACTTTGCATTGGTGGTTGGCCTTTTTGCAAAGATTCCTGATCACGAGTTTCTGGAGCTTCAGCTAAATTTCTGATCCAACACGATTTGACTCCAAAACTTGATTCTTCAGGACCCCAGAGATAAAAGAATGCAACCCTGTCATCCTGCTCCACAATTGCTGTGATTGGACAAGATGGAGACTCGATCTCCAGCAATAACACCGGTTTTGAGGTTTGCTTTCCAGATCCAAAAATTCTCTTTAAGAAACTCATGAAACATGTAGTTATAAATGTGTTGGTAAATAATTGAAATACCCCATAAACATAGGACTAACGTCATTCAATTACACCTCATTTTGCATTCACTTTAAAAAATCCTGTATACAAACCGAACGTAACTGTACGAAAACGATACACTAAATTAAATACCAAAAAATAAACACTACTGACTTTCAGTTACTTACGTTTTATGGCACGCCATTAGCATATTGATTATACACAAGGTCAAAACTCATTTAAAAAATAATAACTCAAACTAATACCTAAGGAAAAACATACAATCAAGGATCAGAACCCCTTGATGTCAAAAACTCTAAAACTCATCGCCTTGTGCGAATTCTGACGATCAAATTCAACACTTGCAAATCAGAATAAAACTCAAAAATTTCATTTGGATTGAAGTTTAATCGCTCGAAAGCCGGACATAGTTCCGGCTTTTTTTTGATCGTTTCTTTCTATATTTCCTCATGAACGAGAAAGAACAAATCCTTTTCAAATATGGTAAGGTGATGATTGTGTATTATCTCCTTTCTCAGCTAGTAATTGGCTCCATATCCAGTTATATATTTCATTTTTTTGGATCAGTCTCCTACCCTCTTGATGAGTTTTCCTACGGCTTAACAGGATTTGGTTTAGTGACACTTTTAGTAAATCTGGGATTTGTCATTTATCTGAAAAACGAAATAGATCGTGAAAAACCGCTCGGTTGGTTAGTAATTGCTTTGTTGCTGTTGCTTCCTTACTTTGGTATAGTTACTCTAGCTTCCTGGAAGTTATTGGAAAGAGAACACTAACACCTGGCTACTTTCCTCTTCTTACCTATTCTGTCTTTGTCGATAATTTTCTGGATATAGTCTGTGGCTAGTGGAACCTTGCAAGCTGTACCCCCTACGTCTACATGCACCTTACCAATTTTAGAAGCTATTTCTTTAGATTTCTCCGTCAATGAATCGATGTATGAACCAGTTGAGATCACAAATCCATTCATTGCATATCGAACCCTGTTCTTTGCATCGTGTATGGTGTCCCCAACCTGTTCTAAAAGCTCCTCGTACTTTTCAACGTCCAATTCATCATTATTTTTGATCGAGGCAAGGTTTGCAAGTGTAGACCAACCGGCTGCCGCAATCATCTCATCATCAGACTCGATCCATTCCAATCCTAATTCCCAACCAAATTGACTCTCCGAAGTGAGCTGTGCAACTATATATTCGCTGAGCATGTACCAATATGCTTTGCCGATCCAGTCATTTAGTTGCGCTTTAGTGATTTGCTTCTCATCCGCAATCAAACCTGCCAGATACATGGCATCCGAATTACCTGTTTCATATAACTCCAAGGCTAAAGCATGATCCTTCTTTATCTTTTTCTGAATGGGCTTTAAATCTCCAATCTTCACTCCAAAGAACGGCTCTTTTGCTCCATGCTTTTTCAGGATATTTTTGGTTCCTTCATTTCCAAGAACCTTAAGTTGATCGAGGATTTCAGATGCAGTCATATTTGGGATGTTGGTTTTGGTGGATGATAAATTTATAGATTCCTGAATAAAAGTAGTTGATTTAAATCAGGTCATTTGTCCTATTTACACCTCGTTTTCTCAGTCTTTCAACCAACTTTAAAAATAATAACCCAGTCATATAAGCGTCACCAAGTGCTGTATGTCTGTTTTCTACTGGAATATCATACAAGTCCATTAAGTTATCCAATCCTAAAAAATGATTACCTCCTATCATGCGAGACAATTCTTCTTTGTGCATCCTTTTGGCTAAGTTGGCAGTATCAATCCATTTATTCCTGATTTTGAAGCCAGGATACTTTATTGCAATCCAATTCTCCAGCATTTTTAAATCAAATTGAACGTGGTGACCAACAAGGATATTGTCCTGCATAAAGTTCAAGAAATTCTCTTCGATATTTTCTCCTTGGTTAATGGTTTCACCCAGGACTTCATGAATGGCAAGACTCTCTTCTGATCGTTTATTCGTAGAAAGTGTGATCTCAAATATGTTTACTGGGTTAATCATTCCATTTACAATCTGTATAGCTCCGATTGAAACGATATCATCTTCCTTATCTAAACCTGTCGTTTCAGTATCGATCACAACAAACGTGTTTTTTTCCGGGATTGGGTCAATTCTTTGTGGAAACATGGAATGATAAAAATCCAGTGATTCCGAGAGATTCTGCCGCTTAAAAAAACTTAGAAGTCCCATCAGTTAAAGAATGCTAATCTGTACCGCACCTTGATCACTTCCTGAAGCTCTGTAATTGGATCGAAGACCTTTTTCAACATCTGTCTCTCCAATTTATTCAGGTCTTTTGGATTGATAAATCGCCCGGAATCTTTATTCTTTAGTCCAAAATCAGCTCTGTGTTTTAACAGAACTTTATATGACTCAATTACTTCACTAATCAATTCCTGATGATTGGGTTCAGACTTTTGGATTTCTTTCCATCTGTGGATGGTACTTGGATTGTTGAATATGCCTTTACTTAATGCAAGCAAGCGAGCCATATCCGAAATAGGCATCATCGCTCTACCTTTTATATCAAACTGGTCTTTGTGTCGGCCATCTTTCTCCAAAAGGAATCCTTTGAAAAAACCAACGGGCGGAGGATTCTGAAGTGCATTTTGAGCTAAGAAATTTAGAAATATCTCGTTTTCTTGAATTGACTCAGAAATATGACTGTTTAACTCATCTACGAGAGATTGATCACCATAAACCCTTCTATAATCAAAGAATATTGTGGCATGCATCACAGCTTGCGGGTCCGGGGATGATATCCAATCGGTAAAGTATGATTTCCATTTTGTTACAGGTTGGTTCCATTTCGAATTTCTAGCCATAATATCTGCCGGACATTCCTCAAAACCACAATCTATTAAAACCTGATTCACATGCTCCGCTAATGCTAAGAATCCTTTCTCAAATTCATCAAACCCATTAGCATAAACCAATGCATTATCCTGATCAGTTCTGAGTAGTTGCTCCTCTCGGCCTTCACTCCCCAAGCTTAAAAAAGCAAAAGGAACATCACTCAATCCTGGGTAAGTCTGCTCTAATTTGGCCAATCCATTTTTAACAGCTTTTCTGATAATTTCGTCATTAATCTGAGATACCAGGCTCGCAATTAAATCTACAGAAACATCAAACCTCAGGTATTCCCTCAGCAAATCTTCTACTCTATCTCGAATTACAGATAGTTTTGAAATATCAGTCTCATTCTTGATTTGCTTAACCAATGCAGCAGGATGATTGCCCTGAGATAGCATGATGTCGTGATCTGAAACTATACCTGCAACTCTGGAATTCGGTGTTCCATCCTCCGTAATTACCAAATGATGAGCCCCACTCTTTATCATCTCAATTAAGACCTCCATTGATGTTGGACCTGGGCCAATTGTCTTAACAGGAGAAGACATGATGTTACTACAAGGTAAATCTGATGAAATCTTTGCAGCAATAACCTTATTCCGGAGGTCCGTATCGGTTATGATACCAATTGGGTAATTGTCATTATTTATAACTACAATTGAGCCAACATTTCTTTCCTGCATCTTCAAAGCTGCTTCAGCAATTGTTTGCTCTGCAGTTGCAGTTAGAACATTCCTATTTGAATTAATCTGTGAAAGCTCATTTAGTCCAGGGATCTCTACCTGTCCACCTTCCTCTCTGTTTCTTACAACCGCCTGACCCATGGCATAACCACGAGCGAAGTAATTTGAGAATTGAATATGAGATTCGAATAACTTGTGAAATATGGATTTGTCAATTTGATAGATCAGAGATTCTACCTCGCATTGAGCTGATAGTCTATATTCGTTTCCTGATATCAGTGACCGGATTCCAAAAATATCACCTTCCTCGCATTTATCGACATGACTATTTTCGCCTAAACGATCAGCGAAAAGTGATACAAGACCTTGCCTTACTACATACCAGTATTCTCCTTGCTCTTCTCCTTGTTTGAAGATAAATTCTCCTTCTTGAAAATAGCGTACCGTAATATTTTCAGATATTTCAATAAGAATTTCCTCCGTTAAATTATCGAACGGAGGAAATTGACTCAAGAAATATTTTATTCTATCTGTAATGAGATTTGCCATGGTACAGCTTTTTAAGCCGGGCAGTAATTCATCAAGCTTTCACTTTTGCTCCTTCTATGATTTCCTCAACCACATCCGGGTTAAGAAGTGTAGAAGTATCTCCTAAGTTAGAAGTATCACCAGAAGCCACTTTACGTAAAATTCTTCTCATAATTTTACCAGATCTTGTTTTCGGCAACCCAGAAACAATCTGAATCTGATCAGGCTTGGCAATTGGTCCTATGATCTTATTTACGGTCATTTTGATCTCCTCTTTCAGGTTTTCTTCGGTTCTACCTTCCATGTCACAAATGACATATGCGTAGATTCCCTGACCTTTGATTTCATGAGGATAACCAACAACTGCGGATTCTATAACTTTAGGGTGTTCGTTAATGGCATTTTCAACTTCGGCGGTTCCCATTCTATGTCCCGAAACATTGATAACATCATCAACTCTACCTAGAATTCTATAGTAGCCATCATGATCTCTCTTCACTCCATCTCCTGTGAAGTATAGGTTTTCAAATGTTGAAAAATATGTCTGTTTACATCTTTCATGATCACCATAAGTTGTCCTCAGCATACTTGGCCATGGGAACTTTATGCAGAGGTTTCCTTCTACTCCATTTCCCTTAAGTTCTTTACCATCATTATCAACTATAATTGGTTGAATACCTGGAAGCGGTAATGTTGCAAATGCTGGCTTATTTGGTGTCACACCAGCAATCGGTGAAATCATAATTCCTCCTGTTTCTGTCTGCCACCATGTATCAACGATTGGACATTTACCTTTCCCTATATGATCATGATACCAGTGCCAGGCCTCCTCGTTAATAGGTTCACCAACTGATCCGATAACCTTAAGTGACTCCAGGCTATATGGTTCTACAGGCTCTAATCCAAATGCTTGCAATGCTCTAATTGCCGTAGGAGCTGTATAGAACTGATTTACCTGGTATTTATCTATAATTTCCCAGAAACGACCAGCATTTGGGTAAGTAGGAACACCTTCAAACATGATTGACGTAGCGCCAGCTAATAACGGCCCATAAACAATGTATGAGTGACCAGTAATCCAACCTACATCAGCAGTACACCAGTAGACATCTCCCTGGCTATATTGAAATACATTTACAAATGAATAATAGGAATAAACCATGTAACCACCACAAGTGTGAACCACACCTTTAGGCTTCCCTGTAGAACCAGAAGTGTAAAGAATGAACAACATATCTTCAGAGTCCATTTCCTCTGCTGTATTCTCCACAGAAACACCATCAATCGCATCATGCCACCAGATATCGCGACCTTCCTTCATAGTAACTTCAGTACCTGTTCTTTTCAGTACAATTACTTTTTCGATGGTACTGGTGTTCTCAAGAGCCTCATCAACTACCGCTTTTACTGGAATTGTTTTAGTGCCTCTAAAGTTTCCGTCTGATGTTAAGACAGCTTTTGCAGTACAATCATTAATTCTATCCGCAAGTGAGGAAGATGAGAATCCAGCAAATACAACAGAGTGCACGGCTCCAACTCTTGCACATGCTAACATTGCAACAGCAGCTTCCGGAACCATCGGCATGTAAATGATAACTCTGTCACCTTTTTCTATTCCTTGCTCTTTTAGGGCATTCGAAAATTGACAAACTTTTTCATGTAGTTGTCGATATGTTAAGGTGATACCTTCTTCAGTTGGATCATTTGGTTCCCAGATAATTGCCGGACGATCTCCTAATGTGAATAAATTCCTTTCAAAAATATTTTCTGTAATATTCAATTTGCCATTAACAAACCATTTCACATCCGGACCTTTAAAGTCCCATTCCAATACCTGATCCCATTTTTTACGCCAATGGAATGAATCTGCAACCTTATCCCAGAAATCTTCTGGTTGTGTTACACTTTTTTGATACTCGTGGATGTATCCACTGAGTGTTTGAATCTTGTGGTTCATTTTTTAATTGAATTATTGGTTCTTAAATCTTGATGATCTTGTGATCATAAAAGTTCTTTTACTTTCTTCACTATATCCCTAGTCGAATAGGGTTTCGTGATATAGGCATCCGCCCCCACCTGGTAGCCTGCCTCAATTTCCTCTTCCTTAATCTTGGCACTTAAAAAAATTACCTTGATGCTTTCTGTTTCAGGATTACTTTTTAGTCTTTTACATACTTCAAGTCCATCTACCTCAGGCATCATAATATCCAGAATAACCAGATCAATTTTCTCCGATGAAATCGTATCAATTGCTTCCTGGCCATCCCTTCCAACGAATACGTTATATCCGTTTTTCTTCATTAAAAATTCTAGTGACAGCAGAATATTGGGTTCATCATCTACTATCAAAATATTTGGGTTTGGTTCAGGCTCCCCATTGCTCTTTTTCACTTTTACCATCTATCAATTCTTTAAGAGGTAATAATATAGCCATCTCCGTGCCTTTACCCAATTCGCTCTTCACCTTTATTTCTCCTCCGTGCAATTCCACTATTGATTTTGTAATTGCAAGTCCCAACCCTGTTCCAGTATTCTTTATATTATCCTTTTTCTTTACCTGATAGAATTTTTGGAATATCATCTCCTGATACTGCACATCAATCCCAGGCCCATTATCTGTGACTCTTATACTAATAGAATTTGAATCATCTAAATCACAAGACACTTCAATCCAACCATCTCCTTTATCATGGTACTTGATTGCATTTGAGAGTAAATTGATCAATACCTGAGTTATCCTGTCTCGGTCCAACTCCAGCTCAACATCTGGAATAGATTGAATCTTTATCTCCAAGTTCTTTTCAATCGCGAGTTGTCTAACATCATCAACTGCTTCAATTATTAGTGTTCTGATCGATACTTGTAACCTATTCAATTTGATAACCCCAGAAGCTAATTTTTCAAGATCCAAAACCTGACTGATCAAACGGCTCATTCTTTCCGTTTCCCGTACAATGATTTCCAGGAAGTTCGTTTTTTCATTCTCTTCCAGATCCGGATTATCATAAAGGATCTCAGCAAATGATCGGATGCTGGTTAATGGAGTCCTTAGCTCATGAGTCACTGTAGATATAAAGCTATCCTTTTCCTTGTCCATAGCACGTAACTGATCATTAGCTTTAGTAAGGTCCTTAGTCGTTAACTCCAGTTTCTCTGATTGACTTTTTAATTTTTTATTTAGCTCTAATAGCTCCTGAGATTCTTTAACTACACTAATAATGTCCTCAAGACTTAAATCATCTTCCTTTACAATGGATGACACTAAAATTCTTGCTGAAGCGCTTCCCACAGCGCCTGCCAATATCTTTTCTACATAAGGCACCATTTGAGGGTCTGCTATTTCACTTTTGTTCCAATCTCCATACTTGTGAGTGTAGTAGACAATCGCTTGGTTGGTCCGGGTTTCTCCCAGCACATTTTCCATCAAGGAAGTCAGGTCTCCTGCAAGTGCAGTTCCTTTCCATACTATTCCACTTTGATGATACTCATCTACATTCACAAAGAGTTCTGCTTGTTTCAGTTCTAAAGCGTTTTGTTTTGTCAGCAAGGACACAGCGATGTACACGAGAGAATTAATAAGCAACGAAAGGAAGAAACTAGCTGCAATTATTGACATACCCAAACTCTCTGAAATCAACGAATTGTTGTCTTCTAACCACAAACTAAGGTTAGATGGCAACAAACCTACCTGAGCAATATTCGGAAGTACCAGCAAACAAAACCATAGAAAAAACCCTACAGACATACTGGAGATAGCAGCAATTTTATTCCCCATCTTCCAGTAGGTCCCAATCAGGATGCTCGGCGCAAACTGCGATACTCCCACGAAGGAAATCAGACCTATTGATACTAAAGAAAAATTATCTGCAACTAGCCTGAAGTACAAGTAAGAAAGAAATAATAACCCTACAACTGCCAATCTTCTGGTAATAATCAATAGGCTTGAAATACTGGTAGTCTCATCTTTAAGTTTAGCTACAAACGGCATGACCAGGTTATTAGATATCATATTAGTCAATGCATAAACTGATACCATGATCATGCTAGTAGACGCACTGAATCCTCCAATGTAAGCTAGAAGCGCTAATCCATTTTGTTCAAACTGAAGTGGAATCGAAAGCACGTACGTATCGGGATCGATCATCGAGGACACTGATAATTTCCCCGCCATTGCAATTGGAATCACGAATAAATTGATCACCAGCATGTAAAGTGGGAAAACCCAAATGGCTCTATTGAGATGTTTTTCTGAAGTATTTTCAAGAACAGCCATTTGGAATTGCCTTGGCAGAAATAGCACCGCCAGAAAAGCAAGCACTAACATCCAAAACCAGTTGCCAAGTTGATCCTCCGGCATGGTGAATAAAGATCTCAATTCATCAGAATCTGAGGCTTTTGAAAATATGTCTCCAATTCCATCATACAAAAAGAATGAAACGAATACACCAACAGCTACAAAAGCTACAAGCTTGATCACTGATTCTGTAGCTATGACACTTATTAGTCCATTATGACTTTTGGATGTTTCAATATTTCTGGTTCCAAACAGCATGATAAAAACTGCCAGAATACCTGTCACGTAGAAACTTGAATCGTTTAAAAATAATTTTGAAGTTCCTGTAACAGGCTCAGAGATTAGAATACTATAACCCGTTCCAATGGCCTTAAGCTGAATGGCGATATACGGCAGAACAGCCACTACACTAAATATTGTTACAAATACTCCTAGAAAGACACTCTTACCATATCTACTGGAAACATAATCAGCTAATGATGAAATTCCATACTGATTACAAACCCCAATCATTTTCCGAGTCAACCAGTACCATAATGGAATGAATAAAGATGGTCCTAAAAATGTGGTAATAAAATCAATCCCAGAAGTAGCTGCTCTTCCAACACTACCATAAAATGTCCAGGCAGTACAATAAACGGCAAGCGACAATGCATAAATCCACGGATTGTTGACAATTCTGGATCCTCTCTCTGAATTTTTATCCACCCACCATGCGATAGTGAATAGCACCACCAGATAAAGTAAAATGATCGATATGATACTGATTTCAGATATCATTTATCAGGTACATTTTTATTGTTGTAGATAATAGCCACTGAAATTATCACTCCAAACCATATCAAAAAAAGCCATACATAGAGTGATGGCACAGACCCTACGAGGTGATCTATGTTGAAAAACCGAATTAGCGGCTTATTGGCCAGCAATAAACCTAGCAATAGCACAAATATTGATCCTACAACTTTCTTTGAATGCATGATTTTAAAACTTGATGCGTCTTAAATTATTAAAATCTCACTGAACAAACAATGAGAAAAAGTAGGGGGACGAACCAAGCCCCCCAAGCTTCGCATTAATGCTTCGAAGCTTCACCTGCTCCTCTCGGAAAACGGATGTTTTCTACGATTTCCTGAACATCCTCAGGAACATCGGCTGTCATTCTTGATACCACGATGCTCACAACTACATTCACAATCATTGCTATTGTCCCAAAACCTTCTGGCGAAATACCAAACCACCAATCTTCTGGAGTTCCTCCTCCAAACAGACCAAGTTTGTATTTCATCATGTAGAATAGCATCAGCGTGATTCCCACTACCATTCCTGAAATAGCACCCTCCTTATTCATTCTTTTATCAAAAATCCCCAGGATTATGGCCGGGAAAAAGGAAGCTGCAGCCAAACCGAACGCTAGCGCTACCGTAGCGGCCACAAATCCTGGAGGATTAATTCCAAAGTAACCTGCAACTACCACGGCAACTGCTGCACCAATTCTTGCCCACATCAGTTCACCTTTTTCAGAAATATCGGGCTTGATTTGTTTCTTAATAAGATCATGAGACACACTGGTACTAATCACAAGCAACAGACCAGCTGCAGTAGAAAGTGCTGCCGCCAACCCACCTGCCGCTACCAATGCAATCACCCAGCTCGGAAGATTTGCAATCTCAGGGTTGGCAAGTACCATGATGTCTCTATCAATTGTTAATTCATTAGTTGCTTTATCAGCTACATATTGGATGTTTCCATCTGCGTTTTTGTCATCATACTTGATCAAACCTGTTTTTTCCCAGTTGCTAAACCATTCCGGCATAGAGCTATATGGTTGGTCAGATACAGTATTGATAAGATTGGTTCTGGCAAATGCCGCAATTGCTGGAGCTGTCGTATATAAAATTGCAATAAACACCAATGCATAACCAGCAGAAATTCTTGCATCCTTTACTTTAGGAACTGTAAAAAATCTCACAATTACGTGAGGAAGTCCGGCTGTTCCTACCATTAATGCCAGTGTAATTGCAAATACATCAATCATTGGTTTAGAGCCATCAGTATATTCTGCGAATCCAAGCTCAACATGCAGTTGATCAAGTTTATCGAGCAGGTAAGTACCGTCAGCAAGAGATCCCCCAAAACCAAGTTGTGGTAAGAAATTACCAGTCATCTGGAATGAGATAAAGAAAGCAGGTACCATAAAAGCGAAAATCAATACGCAATACTGAGCTACCTGAGTGTAAGTGATCCCTTTCATTCCTCCTAATACAGCATAGAAGAAAACGATTGCCATACCAATGTATACCCCAACATTAATATCTACCTCAAGGAATCTACTAAACACAACCCCAACTCCTCTCATCTGACCCGCGACATATGTGAAAGAAACGATGATTGCACAGATAACTGCAACAGTCCTTGCAACATCTGAATAG
Source organism: bacterium (assembly GCA_024743255.1). Lineage (GTDB taxonomy): Bacteria > Bacteroidota > Bacteroidia > Cytophagales > Cyclobacteriaceae > JANSWY01. Next base: position 23,264 of record JANSWY010000003.1, read on the forward strand.
TATCTATCTCCAATGAAATCCGGAACAGTAAACTTCCCAAATTTCCTTAAATAAGGAGCTAATAAAAGAGCAAGCAGAACATAACCGCCTGTCCAGCCCATCAGGTAAACCGCTCCATCATAACCGGCAAATGAAATAATACCAGCCATAGATATGAAAGATGCTGCCGACATCCAGTCTGCCGCTGTTGCCATTCCGTTAGCCAATGGTGGAACACCACCACCTGCAACATAAAATTCCTTAGTAGATCCGGCCCTCGACCAGATTGCTATTCCAATGTAGAGCGCAAATGTGATCCCTACTAATACGAAAGTCCAAGTTTGTACATCCATAATTAAATCCTCCTTATTTTTCGTCTACATCAAATTCTTTATCGAGCTTATTCATCAATCTCACATACACAAATATCAAGATGACAAATACATAGATTGATCCTTGTTGAGCGAACCAGAAGCCAAGCTTAAATCCGCCAAGTCGAATGTTGTTCAGGGAATCTGCGAACAGAATACCTGCTCCGTAGCTTACTCCAAACCAGATTGCCAGGAGTATTAATAGATACTGAAGGTTCTTCTTCCAGTATGCTTTCATTTTATCTTTATCCATTTTCTTATTGGTTACAGGAATATATGTGTCTGAAGTGTTATTGTATTTGTCCTGTCTGGTTCGTCTCCAGTATAGTTGGACAATGTGGAATTGTATTCCAATGTAATTTTTGCATTGTGCCCTGCGATAAACCAGTTAGCACCAAACTGAATAGTATTACCTGCATTCTCAAATGCCTCAAAATCTCTTGTACTGTAAGCCAGATAAGGCATAAACCTACCTTTCTCAGTAAATTCTGGGAAGAGATATCCAAACTGACCATAAACTGAAGTACCAGTTCCATACGTTGTGCCCAGGGCATAATTCTCACCGTAGTTGAAATTGTAGAACACTGCGTAAGCATTGACTCCACCACCGTTACCAGTAGGAGCATCATAGTACGCATCCAAAGCGAAGTGATTTACATTTTCCTGAACTACATCAGTTCCTTCCAGCGTGACTACACCATTTGCATGAGAGAAGAAGCCAGCTCCAACATTAAATACTGTCTTCTTACCAAGGTAAGTACCCACTCTATATGGCAATTTATTAGACTCCTGATCCATGAATTGAAAATCAACATAACCTTGAATTACTCGTGAGGCGTCATCTGGGAACAATTGCTTTCCAGAATAAGTAGGGCCAGTTACTAAACTTACATCAGTAACACTTCCTAATGAAGAAGCCAAAGCATCATTGATTGCAAATTGATAATTGAGTTTACCTACTCTTCCCTTAGCAAATAAGCCAATGTGACGGGCAAACTGATCCGACAAACCCAATTGAGCCCATGCCTGACGATAATTATCAAGTGTCATGAAGTTTAATGTACTAGCACCTGTAATTCTTGATAGACCATTCCAATAGTGAAGTCCACCTCCAACAGTCAATTCATCCAATACCTTGAACTCAGTCCAGGCCGCATGAAGGAATATTTGAGGTCCATCTCCTTGTGTACCAGTTGCAGTGAGATTGCTGGTTGTAAGATTATTCAAACCCCAGTGAGTCAGAATCATAAATCTGGGAGAAAGTTGAGCATAAGCCAATAGACGAGATCTTCTTACTCTTGGAGTCACTTTGAAATCATCGTCTCCCGAAAGATTGTTGGTTTGAGCCCATATTTGATGCCATGTGATAAACCTAATGTACTTTGAGCCACCTTCATTTAATTTCAATGTGAGTGGAGCATACTTCTCATCAATTTTAGGTTTCTCATCTTGTGCAAAACAGAAGAATGACGAATAGATGATTAAACCGCTTAAGATATACTTTTTCATATTTTCAATGAATTTGGGTTAGCATTCTATTTTTTTAAAATTCTCTCGACGAAAGCTTTACCAAATTGAAAATATTAAAATCTAAATCATAAATTGATGTATATATTTGCTAATAAGTATATATATAAGTTAATCCTTGAACTTCTCCCATTTAATAAGCATGAACTTATCTCCAAGCGCAGTAATTATCAATCCACTATCCTTAACATTCTCATTATCAGCAATAAACTGAACTAATTCTTCATGATTTAATATGCTATAAGTGGGATGGTAACCCTTATTTTCAGGTGCCTTTATTCCGTATTTCCGCACCCAATTCATGACTGACACATGGCTCACTCCAAGCAATCTCTCAATCTCCCGATAGCTGACACCTTCTATATAAAGCTGTAAAGCCTTGGTCACAAAGTAAGAATCAATGGATTTTCCGGATTTGTTTACAGTAAAGAAATAATTACAATTCTTGCATTTATAGCGCTGACGGTTGTTTATTATTCCGCTTTTGACAGATTTTTCAAAATTACATCTGGGGCAAACAGGGTATTTCAATATATTCTAAAATAATGTATATATCAAATTAGCAAGAATATATCAAATTAGCAACTTATAGTGATTCTACAAGGATGGCTGAAAGAACACCTAAGAATAATGCAATTAATTTCTTGAAGTCCCTCTGATGGCCTGGATTACTTTCAACGAATATGGTAGTTGAAATATGAAGGAAACTCCCACCTACAATTGCAAAAAGGTATTGTATGCCTTTATCATCCAGTGTGATGAAATTGGTTAATACTAATCCTATGGGGGACATTAGGGCAAAGACAATTAACACAATGATTGAAGACATCTTTGATTTGAAGAAGTCATTCATAATCGCCATTAGCGCAAATGCTGCCGGCATTTTATGAAGAATAATACCAAAAAGAATGGTTTCCGACTCATGTTGAGCATGACTTGAAGATGGATGCGAAAGCAGAGAACCTTCCAAAAGTGCATGTATACATAGCGCAATAACTACCAAATATGCTGAACTGGAATGATTGTGACTATGTATATGTCCGTGTTCCACTCCACTGGTAAAGTATTCAAGAATATGCTGCAGAAAGAAACCTGCAAGTAACCAAATACCTAACTCATACGGAGTATCTGACTCAGAAAATAGTTCAGGTAGTATATGGATAATGGTAATTGAGAAAAGGTACGCACCGGCATAAACCAATACACTTTTAAATGACGACTGCTGAGGATTACGTATCAGGAAGTAGCCCAAGCCAGCACCTATCGTGCTAATGACCAATAAAATTATATTTAATACCATTTATTTCTCCACCAAAAAAATCAGCCTCTCAGATTGATCAGCCACATATTGATTAAGTTGATAATCCCCAAATATAGCCTTCACTTTCAGATTTGCTTTGTCAAAATAGTCTAAAAACTCTGTTCTGCGAATAGCTTTAACTTTTTCCTCGAAAGAATAGTTCTTGCCCTTATCAGAAAATTCAATCTTTTTATAAATAAACCCTTCTCTAAAATCTCTGTTTATTTCAAAATCAATCCCCTGGATAGTTTTCAATTCGGAACTCACCAAATTATTGATCACAACATAAGGATTTAAAAAATCCAGTAAAAGACATCCTCCAGGCTTCAGGGATTGCGCTATAGAATTAATTGCTTCACAATTCTCGTCCGAAGATTCAAAGTACCCGAAACTTGTAAAAAGATTTAAAACAAAATCATACGCGTTCGAACTGAAAGGAATTCTCATGTCCCACTCTTTGAACCTCAATGTTTCATTCTCAAACTGCTGAGCGTGTTTGATATTTTCTTTTGACAAATCAATTCCTGTCACATTGAAGCCTTGCTCATTCAAATAGATACTATGCCTTCCTTTTCCACAAGCGACATCAAGTATGTGATCACTTTTTGAAAATCTCAGATACGCAATTAAGGTATCAATAAACGACCTTGCTTCTCCTTCATCCCGATGCTGATACAATATGTGGTAGTACGGAGAATTAAACCACTTACCGAACCATTCTTGTTTACCCACTATTCTTTGATGAAATATTCTGCGATACCCCGACTTGTATAAGATTTCAATGCTCCATCCTCATCTTCAAAAATCAAATGAGCGTTCAAACTGGAATCTTTGCTTAGTATTTCTTTAGATTTCTCAAGACCAATTACCATAAAGGCCGTAGCATAAGCATCAGCAGTCATGCAATTAGATGAAAACACACTAGCACTTAATAAAGAATGTTCCACTGGAAATCCTGTATATGGACTTATAGTATGGGCATACTTCTTCCCATCTTTTATATAAAAGTTCCTGTAGTTACCACTAGTGGCCATAGCGACATTTTCCAACTTCACCCGGGCTGCCAGCTTTTGTTCAGAAGTTTCAACAGTGGGATCTTCAACACCTATTACCCAACTAACATCCGGAGATTTCTTCCCTTTACATCTTACTTCTCCTCCTATTTCAACCATGAAATGATGCAAACCAATTCCTTCCAAATACTCCGCAATCAAATCAACTGCATAACCTTTAGCGATAGCACTAAAATCCAGGTACATCCCCAGGTCCATAGTAGCTCCTTCTGTATTGAACTGAATCTTCTCAAAACCAGTGAATGTGAGAATTGAATCAATCATAGCGCTATCTGGGATTTCGGTGATTTCACCCGGACCAAACCCCCACTTGTTCACCAAAGGACCAACTGTAGGATCAAAAGCACCATTTGTTGCTTCAAAGACGTCCGCACATGACTTAATAACCGGATAAAAATATTCTGATCTGTATTTGAGGGTAGCATTTGCATTAAGCTCCGATATCTCTGAAGAACTCACATAAGTAGAAAGTGAGTTATTAAACTCATTCAAAATCGAGTCTACTTCCAGTTTGATTGATTCCTTGGCCGCCCCCTGATACTTAATTGAGTAAGGAACAACACCCATCGTTATTCCCGTAAAACTTTGAAGAATAGGTGTGTTTTGCCCGGATTGACAACCAAAAAATGAAAAGCCAATCGCGATAATGAATAGTTTTTTCACAAATTTCATGTTATGCTAATGCGAAAATAAGAAACTGTTCGCAGAAATAGTTTTTTGTAATGTCTAAAAAAGTACATTATCAAGTCACCATAATCCCAAGAAACTTAAATTATATTTGTCGGAATTAATTGAAACTGAATGCGGGAAGATTATTTATCTGGAGAAGGTTATGAAATGAACTCAGAAGAAAATGAGTTCGAAAAGGCACTGAGACCCCTTAGTTTCGATGACTTTACCGGTCAGCTAAAAGTAGTAGAAAACCTGAAAGTCTTTGTTGAAGCAGCTAAACAAAGAAATGAACCACTGGATCATGTTTTGCTTCATGGACCTCCTGGACTTGGAAAGACCACATTATCACATATTATAGCCAATGAGCTTCAGGCGAATATAAAAGTAACATCAGGGCCAGTACTGGATAAACCTTCCGAACTAGCAGGCTTACTTACCAATCTTGAGGAAAATGATGTCTTATTTATAGACGAGATTCACCGACTTAATCCTGTAGTTGAGGAATATCTCTACTCAGCAATGGAGGATTTTAGAATTGACATCATGCTGGATTCTGGTCCTAACGCAAGAACTGTTCAAATAAGTCTGAATCCTTTCACATTGATTGGTGCCACGACAAGATCTGGACTATTGACTTCACCTCTTCGTGCAAGATTCGGCATTACTTCGAGGTTAGAATATTACGATACTCAATTACTCGCTACTATTGTCAGACGTTCCTCAGCAATTTTAGGAACACCAATTGATGATGACGCCTCATTTGAAATTGCCAGAAGAAGTAGAGGTACACCAAGAATTTGCAACAACCTTCTTCGAAGGACCAGGGACTTTGCTCAGATTAAAGGAGATGGTACCATTACCCAAAGCATTTCTGAAATGGCCCTTGAGGCACTTGAAGTTGATTCCAATGGACTTGATGAAATGGACAACAGAATACTTAGCACCATCATCAACAAATTCAAAGGTGGTCCTGTTGGAATTTCTACCATTGCGACAGCATGTGGAGAAGAAGCAGAAACGATTGAAGAAGTTTATGAACCATTTCTGATTCAGGAAGGATATATAAAAAGAACCTCCAGAGGTCGGGAAGCCACTGAATTAGCCTACAAACACTTAAAAATTGTTCCTCCCGGAAGAACCAGGGGACTTTTTGATTAATGACTCTTCGGGAGCAACATACTGCCTCCATTCATAGATTTGCCAAAGAGTTGGGTTTTGACTTTTGCGGTATTTCCAAAGCAGAGTTTCTTGAAGACGAGGCTCCCAGATTAGAGAAATGGCTCAATCAGGGAATGCATGGTAAAATGGGCTACATGGCCAACCATTTTGATAAGCGCTTAGACCCCACAAAGCTTGTAGACGGAGCAAAATCAGTCATCTCATTAATTTATAATCACTACCCTGCAGAACCATCCCAAGAGCAGATGGGATACAAAATTGCCAAATACGCTTATGGTGAGGATTATCACTTTGTCATAAAAGATAAGTTGAAGGAATTCTTTTCTTTGATTCAAGAGGAAATTGATGCTGATGTCTCAGGAAGAGTATTTGTGGACTCTGCTCCAGTACATGAAAGAGCCTGGGCTGCTAAATCAGGGCTTGGTTGGATTGGAAAAAACAGTTTGCTACTCAACAGATCTATGGGAAGTTTCTTCTTTCTGGCAGAAATCATCCTTGATCTTGATCTAATTCCTGATGGTCCCATCAAAGATTATTGTGGCACCTGCACTAAATGTATGGATGCATGCCCAACGGACGCAATTCCAGAAGCATATGTTGTGGATGCCAGTAAATGCATCAGTTATTTGACTATTGAATTGAAGGACGAAATACCTGAAGAATTCTCAGGAAAAATGGAAGACTGGATATTTGGTTGTGATATATGCCAGGATGTCTGTCCATGGAATAGATTTTCAAAATCACATCATGAATCAAGGTTTGACAGACGGGATATAGAGAAATCTAAAGAACAATGGGAGGAGCTGACTGAGGAGACCTTCAGGGTGATTTTCAAAAACTCAGCAATAAAAAGGACTAAGTATTTCGGATTAATGCGTAATATCTTATTTGCAAAAAAAAATCCCGCGGGTTAGGCGGGATATAAGGTTTAATTTTTTTACGCTGACTGTTGATCAAAATGTTTGTTAAGAATGTTTAAGTAAATATGGCCGAAATTATCGTAGCACCATTCTTTAAGTTTTGATATTTCCTCGTTCACCAAGGATTTGAGTGCCTTACGCAACTCCTTCTCAAATAACCATCGGTCAAAGCTCACTTTGGATAAAATGGTCTTAAAGTATTCGAGCATAATTCATAAATTTTGTTAAAAAATTAACAGTTGGGTTTCTCAAGACGTTAAAGAACACGTTTATTGTTTTATGTTGTTTAATTTAGCGAATTTATCGCACTTAATCAAGCGACATAACTCGGATTGTAAACGTTTGCAAATTTCATAATGTTGCGTTCTCTTTTTAAAAATATGAAAATTTTTTCAGCGAAATACTGCGGTTTTTTACTGATATTTTTAAGCTATACTGTTAGTGCTCAGGAGGTTACAGTTAAACTGGGAGCAAGTGAAATAGGATTGAATCAGGCTTTTACTATCACTGTCACTGTTCACAACGAATCCTTCCGCAGTTTGTCGGACTTTCCGGACATTCCAGGGATGTCAAAACGTAATGTTAGCAGTGCGTCTACCACCAATTACATCAATGGTAGAATGTCCTCTTCTCAAAGCAGAACCATGAATTATGTACCTCAAAAAGAGGGCATAGTAAAGGTGCCAGCCTTTAAAATCGCAGTTAACGGAAAAGAAGTCAAATCACCGGGTAAGACGGTCAAAGTTGGCCCACCAGTAAAGCGCCAAAGAAGAGGTTTTTTCGACAATGATCCATTTGATGATTTCTTTGGGAGACCTAAAAAGAATGTAGAATTCGTGGATGTTGAAGCAGATGCCTTCCTGGCTTTAACTACAGATAAGGACGAAGTATACCAAGGTGAAGGGTTTACAACCACACTAGCATTCTATGTCTCCGCAAAAAATCGTGCAGACATGAGGTTTTATGACCTTGGTAAACAGATAACAGAGATTACAAGCATTATTAAGCCTTCTAACTGTTGGGAAGAAAGTTTTAATATTGAGAATATTACTGGGGAACCAGTCACAATAAACAACCAAAGATACACCCAGTACAAAGTTTACCAGGCTACTTTCTATCCATGGAATACCGAAACAATTACTTTCCCTAGTGTGGATCTTGAATTGATAAAGTACAAAGTAGCTAAATCACCATCTTTCTTTGGACGAAATAAGCAAGAGGATTTTCAGAAGTTTTCTTCAAAATCTAGAACAGTTAAAATAAAGGAACTCCCACCTCACCCTCTCAAAGAGAAAGTAGCAGTAGGAAAATATCGTTTGAAGGAGAATATTGATAAGAAGCAATTAAAAACCGGCGAGAGCTTCGAATATTCATTTGACATTACAGGAATTGGAAACATTAGTGCAATTCAAGACCCAATAATCAATAAAACACAGGATGATATTAATATTTATGATCCTAACAAAAGAGTGAATATCAACCGAAATAGAAATACTGTTTCGGGCACAAAGTCCTTTAGTTATTATGGGATACCAAACGAACCAGGTGATTACAGCCTAAGAGATTTGTTTTCCTGGGTCTATTTTGACCCAAACCGAGAGTTATATGATACTTTAAGAAGCGAGTTCTCAATTTCTGTCACAGGAGAAAGCAAAAAGAATGAGTCTATTCTAGCCAGTGATATGGGGTCCTTTTATGATAAAATTGAATTTGAGGATAACAAATTAAGATCCCTTGAGTCTACACTTAATAGCAAGCTGGTAATGAATGTAGCCATAATTATTATGGTATTAGGAGTGGCGGGGATTGCTATTATGCAAATTATCCGAAAATCAAGACTAGCTATTGCAGGAGGTGGTCCAGAGGAATCTTCACTCATACGGCAGAAGCAGCAAGAACCAATAGTCATTTATGATCCACAGGAGGAAGAAAATCTCTCGTTATTTGAAAAAATTGGTGAAAATGTAATGATTCATTCCATTAGTTGGGGCTTTGCGATTACACTACTATGGGTTTTCTCAGAAATAATTCGATCTCAGTTGGCAGTCGAAAAAGTAGAGGGCTTATTAACATGGCCCTTATTAGTATTATTTCCAGTAGCCTATTTTCAGGTTACAAAGTGGATTCATAGAAAAAAAGGAAAAGTAACTTACTTAAACGCGACTATCGCAATCATTGGAATTTCCATACCACTTTATGCATATTTCAATGTAATATCAACAAATACCGTTTTCTATCAGCTGCCTAGTACAATTCTTGAAGGAGCATTTATATTTTATGGTTTTATAATGATAATTTTCACTAATGCCACATTTTATTTCTGCTGGAAAAACGGAACATCCATCTGGTACTTATTTATTCCGATTTACAGTTATTATAAATTGGCCAAGACCGCAAAGTGCGACTTGTACTGGTGGGAATACTTTACATCTGTCTTTCCAGTAAGGTTTGTACAACATCTGATAAAATTTCAAGGTAGAAAAAATGGGCTGGAAGTTCTTTCATGGCTAATTCCGATTATCTTTATGCCCGTTTTACTATACGATAAATCAGATAAATAATGTCAAATAGTTTCGGAAGGGTATTCCGTATCACTACGTTTGGTGAATCACATGGGGTTGGATTGGGAGTAACTATAGATGGATGCCCAGCAGGGTTGGAAGTAGACACTGAATTCATTCAATCGGAAATGGATCGCCGTAAACCTGGGCAGTCCAAAATCACTACACAAAGAAAAGAAGGAGATAAAGTAGAAATACTATCGGGAGTATTTGATGGAAAAACTACAGGAACTCCTATTGGAATGGTGATTTACAATGGAGATCAAAGGAGTAAAGATTATAGTCATATAGCCGATAAATATCGTCCAAGCCATGCTGATTATACTTATCAGGAGAAATATGGCATCAGAGATTATAGAGGTGGAGGAAGGAGCTCTGCAAGAGAAACCGCAGCACGTGTGGCGGGAGGCGCTTTAGCAAAATCATTTCTGGATCACAAAGGAATCAAAGTATACGCATATGTATCGCAGGTTGGTGATTTGAAACTTGAAAAGAGTTACCATGAAATGGATCTTGAAAAGACAGATGACAACATTGTAAGATGCCCTGATCAGGAGACTGCAGAAAGAATGATCGAATTAATTGATCAAACCAGAAAAGATAGAGATACAATAGGTGGCGTAGTAACTGGAGTCATTACAGGAGTTCCGGTTGGACTCGGACAGCCCGTATTTGATAAACTCCATGCTGAGTTAGGAAAAGCAATGCTTAGTATCAATGCCGTTAAAGGATTTGAATATGGAAGCGGTTTCGAAGGTGTTAAAATGAAGGGATCAGAGCACAATGATGCATTTGTTTCTGAAGAAGGCAATGTAAAAACTACCACTAATTACTCGGGAGGTATCCAGGGTGGAATAAGCAATGGTGAAGATATATATTTCAATGTGGCATTCAAGCCAGTAGCTACTATCATGCAGGATCAGGCTAGTATCAATGAAGAAGGAGAAGAAGTTACGGTTTCAGGAAAAGGCCGTCATGATCCATGCGTTGTTCCCAGGGCAGTACCAATAGTAGAGGCTATGGCAGCTTTAGTGATAAGCGATTTTTATTTGATCAACCAGACCTCTAAATTGTAGAGTGAATTAAACCCAAAATTTGATATGAAGAAGCTATCCTTAGTAGCTAAGATTGGAATTGGAATGGTATTAGGAATCATTATAGGTCTCCTTGGATCATTCTTTAGTTTCGAGCAGTTTGTAATAGATTGGATTAAGCCTTTCGGAACTATTTTCGTAAGCATGCTTAAGTTAATAGCGATACCACTAATATTGGTATCCCTAATTGACGGCATTTCCAATTTAACAGATATGGCCAAGCTTTCCAGAATTGGTGGAAAAACACTGGGCCTTTATGTTACTACAACTGTCTTAGCCATTTCGATAGCCTTAATATTAGCTAATGTTGTTAATCCTGGTGCTTACGTATCTCCAGAAAAAAGAGAGCAACTTAAAGAGCAATACGCCTCTCAGGCACAACTAAAACAAGATGCCGCTTCCGGAGTGAAGGATTCCGGACCATTGAAATTAATGGAGGATATTGTCCCAAGTAATATCTTCAAAGCAATGACTGACAATGGCAATATGCTTCAAGTCATCTTTTTTGCTGTGTTATTTGGAATCGCAATGATCATGACCCCATCTGAGCAAATGAAGCCAGTTAAGGGCTTTTTTAATGGCGTGAACGCCATAATTCTCAGAGTAGTAGAGATCATTATGAAGTACTCTCCTATTGGTGTGATGGCACTTTTGGCCGGGTTAATTGTTGAAACTGCAGCTGACGCCAGTTTATTCGTAGCATTAGGAGTATATGCCGTTACAGTTTTATTTGGATTGGCATTTATGGTATTTGTATTCTATCCAATCGTTTTGACATCATTTACCAAGATCAAATACAAAGACTTTTTTAAGGGAATGTTTCCTGCTCAACTACTGGCATTTTCTACATCCTCAAGCGCTGCGACACTTCCAGTGACTATGGAAAGAGTTGAAAAAAACCTTGGTGTATCTGAAGAGGTTGCAAGTTTCGTTTTGCCAATGGGCGCTACTATCAATATGGACGGAACCAGTATCCATCAGGCTATTTCCGCAGTTTTCATTGCTGTTGCTTTTGGCCATGATCTTACGCTTGCCGACCAGCTGGTAATTGTTCTTACTGCTACATTATCTTCAATAGGAGCCGCAGCTGTACCAGGTGCCGGCTTAATCATGCTGGTAATCGTACTTGGCGCAATAGGTGTTGATCCTGCCGGTTTAGCATTAATCATTGCCTTAGACAGACCATTAGACATGTGTAGAACTATAGTTAATGTTACTGGAGATGCTACAGTTGCCACCTTAGTTGCTAGCTCAGAGGGTGAGTTATCGGAAGGAATTGATCCAGATGATTTAACTCATGAGGAGAAACTGGAAGTACAAGTTACGGAATCAGATGTAGAAGAATTTAAGTAGTTCCTTCCATATTCGGAATTTCCTGAACTAATTTTGCAATCTATTGTTTAATAGCTTAGATCATAAATCATTTTGAATATGTCAGCGACTAAAGATATACCTGTTAATATATACCTGGAATCAAACCCAAATCCGAATTCCTTAAAATTCGTAGCTAACTTCATGTTGTTACCTGAAGGCGCTAGTCAGGATTTTCCTGATATTGAAAGTGCTGAAAATGCACCATTAGCAAAAGAATTGTTCCAGTACCCATATGTGAAAAGAGTTTTCTATATGAGTAATTTCATTACAGTTACTAAAGATGAAAACGTAGAATGGCAGGAAGTTCAAAATGAAGTCAAAAAGCACATTGTAGACTTCTTACAAGCTGGCAAGCAAATTTTAATTCAAGCAGAATTTAACAACGAGGCTTCCGAAGGAGACACTGAGATCGAAATCAAAATCAAAGAAATTCTGGACGAATACATCAGACCTGCTGTTGAACAAGATGGAGGTGCGATTTCTTTCCATTCATTTGATGAAGGAAAGGTAAAAGTATTACTTCAGGGAGCTTGCAGTGGTTGTCCTTCTTCTACACTGACACTAAAAGCAGGCATTGAAAATCTCTTAAAGAGAATGCTTCCTAATGATGTAACAGAAGTTGAAGCAGAGGGAGTTTAACCCCTAATTCTATCTTACATTAATGGACATTTTTATTGCAATAATGGCCCTATTGTTGGGTTTGGTTGGAGTTGTGGGTAGTATTCTTCCAATAATTCCTGGACCACCTATAGGTTACATAGGGTTGTTAATCCTTCAACTTCAGGAACAAGCTCCATTTTCAACAAAGTATCTTGTTATTTGGTCATTGGTGGTAATTGGTATCACTGCGCTGGATTATGTTATTCCGCAGCTCGGCACTAAGAAATGGGGAGGGACCAAATATGGTATCTGGGGCAGCACAATAGGTCTAATTGTTGGACTATTCTTTGGGCCTGTAGGAATGATAGTTGGTCCTATGGTTGGAGCGTTTCTTGGTGAATTGTATCATCAAAAAGACGGAGATAAAGCTTTAAGGGCCGCTTTTGGATCGTTTATTGGATTTCTAGTCGGAACGGGACTTAAACTCGTTTGTACTGTCATCATCTGTTACCAAATTGTTGTAAATGGCTTAATTTAGATCCATCTGACTAAGTGCCATCTCTGGTCTGTCGACCGGAAACTTGCACGTTTTATCTCTACACACATAAATTAGAGACCGATTCTCAGAAACCTTGTTTTCCAGCAAAAGCAAGGGCTCCTCATTTTCATGACCAAGAAAAATAGCATTTGGAATATACGTCCTGGACATCTCATCTCTAAATTTCATACAATCAGGGCCTGTTGTTGCTATTTCATATAAGCCATTTTCTATCCAACTCGCCAATATTCCCCAGTTTGCATTGGCATATGGATTTTCCTGAAGATCTTGTAACCTGTACTTAAGCAATCTTTCTGATTTATTAATTAATGCTGTATCATAAAAATAATGGCCTAATTGATACAAATTAATGGCCATTTGTGAATTCGATCCAGGCACTACGTTATCAGTGATTTCATGGACATTAACTACTAACGAGCCATTTTTAGGGGATGAGTAGAAATAGAACTCAGAACCGGAATCCTCATATTCTGACATGGCTTGAATTGAAATTTCTCTAGCTAGATTTAAGTGTTCAATTTCGTAAGTATTCTCATATAACTTTATCAGTGCAGAAGTTAGAAATACTGCATCCTCCAAATAACCTTGTTCACCATCTAATAAATGAGCTACTCTATTTTCATTTACCACTAGCTCTACTAACTGACTTATAGCAACTTCTGCTTTATTGAAGTAAGCTTCGTCTCCCAATGCCTCATACGCATATAAATATCCAAGCGCCATTAAAGTATTCCAGGATGTAATTACTTTTTCATCATGATAGGGTTCAATCCTACCACTTCGGTAACTCTTCAACTTTTGAATATCAGAATCAAGAATTTCATCTAATTCCTGAATAGGAATATTGTTTTTCTTTGCCAGCTGGTCTCTACTCTTTTTAAGATAGAGTACATGTTGTCCATCCAGTTCTCTAGTGAGGTCAATACCGAAATGTGATTCTGTTAACTTCTGATTTTCCAATGAAGCCCCATCAAAATTTTCCCAGATATAGAATTTCCCTTCCTCCCCTTCACTGTCTGCATCAATGGAAGCATAAAACAATCCATTGTCCAGCGTCATATCTTCTTCCATAAACTTCAATGTCTGTATGATAGCCTTTTTATAAGACTCTTTGCCAGTAAGTTTATATGCATTTGAATACAGTTGGACCAACTGTCCATTGTCATATAGCATTTTTTCAAAATGAGGAACTCTCCAGTATTCATCAGTAGAATACCTAAAAAATCCACCTGCTAAATGATCGTAAATCCCACCCTCTATAATTTTATCGAGTGTCAACAAAACATGATTCAACAAGATTGAATCTTTCTTTAAATACGCTTCCTGAAGTTGAAATTCCAACAACACTGGAATCGGGAACTTTGGAGCTCCTTTGCGACCACCCCAAACAGGATCTGCTGTTTCCTTCAGGTTGGTAATTGCGTCATTTAAAATCGTTTCTAAAGGCAGCTTACTTTCTGCAAATTGATTGGCTTCTATTGCTGTTAAGCCGGTTTGAAGACTTCTCGCCTGGGTCTCAAGCTTCTCCGGAGATTCGGTTTTCATATTGACAAAAAAATCCAACATTTCGTCCCACTTATTGGGAGGAAGGTAAGTTGCAGCATATACTGGTCTACCATCTGGTAATGCTATAATATTGAGTGGCCACCCTCCTGAACCGTTGATAATATATGAGGCATTCATATAGGTCTTGTCTACATCTGGCCTTTCCTCCCTATCCACTTTGATAGAGACAAAGTTTTCATTCATTTTCAAAGCAATCTGCTCATCACTGAATGCCTCTTCTTCCATGACATGACACCAATGACAGGAAACATATCCAATACTTATGATTACCAATTTATCTTCCTTTTGGGCTTGTGCCAATGCTTTATCTCCCCATGGCTTCCAATCCACAGGGTTTTTAGCATGTAGTTTCAGGTACGCACTTGTCTCATTCACCAAGTCATTAGTTTGGGTCTGACCGGAACATGATATTAGCAGCAGAGCAACTAAAAAAAGAAGTACTGAATTTTTAAGCATTAATAAGGCCTTTTGAACTGTGAAGATTTAGTGTTAGTCAAATCTAACATTTTAATCTGTGATTGAGCTCCCACAAGTTGCTACCATCGCCATATTGTGAGATTGTTGATCTTGAAGAAAATTAAACTTAGGAAGTGTCAATTCAGAAAGAGTTTCACCTTGTTTCAATTGATAAAACCTGTCTGATTTCACATCTTGAAAAATCTGAATTTCTTTTTCTTTGCCAGGCCATTCTACCCAAAGTGTATCAATTTCAGCAGCATGCCCAAGGCCTATTTCGGCTCTTAAAGTATTTGCTCCAAAAGACCCTCCTGATCCTACTGCATGATGAATGTATCTAAATTCCTTGGTCCCACTATCTGTAACGCAAAGCTTAATTCGGGTTCCTATTGCTGAGCGGTTAGAATTTGTTCCTTTGATATCCAGAGTTATCCAGCTGCTTTTGAAGCCCGGGTTTTCGAAAAGCATATTGTGAAATACATCGCTTTCAGCCGCACCTCCTACTTGATGATAAATATCCTGATCACCATCATTATCTAAATCAGCAAAAGACACTCCATGCCCTTTCTGTATTTGCCCGAATCCTCCGGCATATGTCACTTCTTCAAATCTTTTTCCTTCAACATTTAGAAACATTTTGTTTGGAACCTGTGCCCACATATTAAACTCTCCAGTGCCGGCATAAAAATCAGGATATCCATCATTATTTAAATCACCAAAGTTGGCTCCCATAGCGTAAATGGGAAGATTTAGACCCACCTCTTCTGTAACGTCTTCAAATGATTCATCTCCGTTGTTCTTATATAGCCTTGGCATGTCCTTTACAACTGATGGATCCTCCATGTTTTTGAGTACATATTCTGGAATCAACTGAGACCGACGATTGTCATACCCAAATATCAATACATCCTGCAATCCATCATTATTATAATCCCAAAACCAACAAGGAAAACTAAATATAGGCTCTGAAATACCTGCCTTTTGACCTATTTCCTCAAATGATAGATTTCCCCCATTTTCTGCTGTTCTGTTTATATATAATCGATTTGGCGAACCGTATATACTGATTAATAAATCTGGGTATCCATCGTTATTGATATCTCCCCAGTTGGCTCCTTTCACAAATTCATTGATATTTAAACCAATATCAATTGAACCCAATTTAAAATTCCCCTTACCATCATTTAGAAACAACTCACTAGAAAAAGGAACTCTTACAGAACCTTCATTGCCAAAAAAAATATCCAGATCACCATCAAGATCAACATCTGCAATAGCCATTGCTCCTGTTGGCTTTTCTGAATTAAGACCTGAAGACAGAGTTCTATCCTCAAATTTCTCACCATTAACATTGATCAATAGAGAATTCCTGATTCTACCATTTTTACCTAACCATGCTCCTCTGGAAACCAATATATCCTCAAACCCATCATTGTTGAAATCACCTTGAAGGGAATTAAGGCCGGCTGTTAATCCTTGCAAACCACTGGCATTAGAATTATCATTGAACTTACCACTACCATCATTGAGAAATAGTTGACTTTGTTCGGATAAGCTATATGAACTTGTGAAAATATCTATCAATCCATCATTGTTAAAATCCTCAGTCACACTACTCCCCGCATGATTATTTACAGCAACACCTGCAGCCATTGCTACATTTTGAAAAGCAGGAAAATCAATTTTTGAATCATAGCTTGATGGTTCAATCAGGAAATTCTTAGGAACTTCTTCCGGATACTTTCCTAATGCCATAAAGGATAGATTGAGAAACCATTTTGATTGGTAATCTTTAGGGTCGAATTCAAGTAGTTTTATGTAAATATCCATTGCTAACTCGGCCCCAGACTTATCCTGATGTATGCCTCCTCCTGCAAGCGGAAGCACACATGAAACAGCATTATGATTGTTAATACAATTGGTTTGCTCACCATTTCGCAAGTGTGCCAATGCAAGGACTTTATAGAAGTATACATTCTTCGAAGAAATGGTTTCTGGCTGAGGGAAAGCTTCAATCGCTTTGGTCATTTCATCGATACAGTGATCATTGTTACCCTTCATTAAAAGAGCAAGTCCATAATCGAGTCTTTGCCCTACTCTGACCCGATAGGGCATTCCTTTCAGCATATGCTGAATCCGTTTAATCAGAAAATCATTGTAGTACGGGTAAGCGATTGACTTCCTGGCAGTATCAGATTTGGCGCTTAGATATTCCGCCATTTCGATAGTCTCTGCACTACGAAATTCCTTTTCAGAATTGCAGGAAAACATTACTGCAACACCAAATAAAAAGATGAACGTCCTCATCTTACTAATTTCTGCGGTATGATACTACTGGTCCATCATTGTTGGCAAAAACCACAATTGGTCCATCTTTGCTTTCTAAGGACTCAATAGCCTTGATATCATGTGGCACATATAGGCCAGATTGATAATTAGATATATAATCAAAATTACCCGTTCCATCTCCGAGTAGTACCCAACCAAAGCATGCATCATTTCGTGGTGTCTCTACTTCAGAGACATATAGATTGCCTCCACAGATTACATCAATATTGCCATCATTATTGATATCCATAGTTTCAAAAGAATTGATAGAAGAGGTTTGAACTTCTCTTGGCAATTCTTTCATCTCAAGTCCATTATCATTCTTTTGAATCACTACACTTGCAAATGTCTGAGCCTGATAATGTAAAGATTCATCCAATAAGTCAGGAGTGTAAATTTGTCCCAGGTCGGAAGACGCGAATTTGTTATAAGTAGAATATTTCTTTTTTAATGCTGGTACTTGCTGGGAAGAACATTGTTTACCTCTCACCGGAAATTGTGTTCCATCCTGATAGTAGCCTAAAACAATATCCAAATGACCATTCCCATCAAAATCATTGGCATATACATCGAATGTTTGTTCAGGGGTAGCTCTGTACTTATAATTAGTACCAAGATTACCGACCAGATAATCGTCATCTCCATCATTATCAATATCGGCTTTTTCAATTGAATACCACCAACCCACAGAATTGTCAAGTGGCTCCAGTTTTTCAAAGTTGCTCCCCTGATTTTCAAATATTGTGATTGGCATCCATTCGCCTACCACTACTAAATCAAGGTCATCATCATCGTCATAATCATCCCAGATGGCATCAGTAACTAATCCTAAATGCTTTAATTCCGGAGAAATCTCTTCCGTAACATCTTCAAATTTACCCCCTGTGTTTCTCAATAAAGTACTTGATGCGGGCAATGGATACTTACCAGGTATTTGACGTCCTCCTACGAACAAATCCAAATCTCCATCCCCATCGAAATCAGCTGGTATAACAACTCCTCCGCTGATTGTATTTTTTGGAAGCAGATCTGGTTTTAAATTCAGCCCTCCCTTTCCATTATTAATATATAATCTGTCTTGATATTGATCACTTTCTGCTTCCTCTTCATTTCCACCACTAACTACATAGAGATCATTAAAACCATCATTATTTGCATCAAATATTATTGCATCAATATCTTCAAATTGGGATTCTGAATTGATATCTCCCAATGGTGTCTTCACAAAACCACCATTGTTTTCCTGAATAAAAATATGCCCTTGAGAACCAAATGCCGCTCCAACATACAGATCTTCTAAACCATCATTATTGAGATCTCCTTTGGCTAAAGAAGGACCAAATCTGGACATTCTGTGAGGTAATAATATCTCTCTATTATAATCATCAAATTCATTCTCATTGTGACTGACCTCAATTAAATTTTCCTCTGAAAATAAGGGAATAGCTTCCGTTTTGTTAACCAATCTGATGTTGGGATTCGATTTGGAAGATTCTTTATAGTAAACCGTAAGTACCTGGTTTGATTGAATTACATCAAACTCCTGGCTACTTCCATCAGGCCACAGAACACTCATTTTTTGAATATCCTCATTGCCCAACCCAATATGAATGAAAGGTTCCACAGAAGATTCATATCCACGAACCATAGTGTGCTCATGGTAGATGTCCTTAGTTTGTGTTTTTAAATAAACCTTTGTGCCAATTCCAAGCGGATTGACCGATGGTCCTACCAATTGAAGTCTCAAGTATTTTTTCTCTGAATTCTCACTAGAGAAATTTTCGAATATAGTAGCAACTGAATCAATGTTATTGACCACTAAGTCCAGGTCTCCGTCATTATCAAGATCACCATAAGCTGCACCGTTTGAGAAGCCTTCAAACTCAAGTCCCCATTCCTTATTGACTTTTGTGAATTGGTTCTCGGGACCGTTTTTGAAGATGTAGTTATCTACTTTTTTGTAAGGCATCCTCTCTGTGAGATCCATAGGTGAAAGCTCTTTGTATTTCACTTTGAGTCCTGTATCAGTACGCTCTAACCATGAAAAGTAATCTCTGTTATTAATGTCTCTTCTGGTACCATTGGTAATGTATAAATCTTTGAATCCATCATTATCATAATCAGCAAACAAACATGACCAGCTCCAATCAGTCTTATCTAAACCATTCAACTTAGCCTGGTCGCTAAAAAAGGGAACTCCTTCAGGGTTTACTCCCTGACTGACCTGAAGCGTATTAAACATGTATTGATAATGAAATCCTGCATCTACAATTCTCCAGAAACCTGGAATATCCATTGAAGACATATTTGCTTTTGATCTGAAATTGTCCTTTGGAGTCATGTCTACCTGTACCAGATCCAGTAATCCATCTCCGTTAATATCTCCAGCATCCACTCCCATTCCATAGAAAGCGGTATGTTTCATAGCAGTCTGAACCTGATCAGTGAATGTACCATCACCATTGTTGATATAGAACTTGTCAGGTGTATGGAAATCATTTGAAAAGTAGATATCAGTCAATCCATCATTGTTAAAATCTGAAGTAAGCACTCCTACAGATAAACCATAATTGATCAAACCGGCTTTTTCAGTAACATCTGTAAAGTTTCCAGTCCCATCATTTTCATATAAGTGGTCTGATTGATCCCATGTCACATTATCAGTTAATCTTTTATAATCTTTTACAAGTGAGGCAAATGGAGTTGGCTCATAATTTGCTACTAAAACATCCAGATCCCCGTCTTGGTCGTAATCTAAAAATGTGGTTTGAATTGAGTAGCTCTCATCAGCCAATCCCCTTTGAGTGGCCTCATCTTTAAAGACGGGAATACCTTCTTCGTTATTCCCTTGATTGACATATAAAATGTTTTTCCTGTTGGTCCATTTACCAGCTACTGACACATATATATCAAGTAATCCATCAGTATTGATATCGACAACTGAGCATCCAGTTATCCATCGATTATCTCCTTCCGTACCTGATGTTTTCGTAATGTCTTGAAATTGCATCTCACCTTGATTGAGATACATTTTGTTCTCCACCATATTTCCAGTGAAGTAAAGGTCCTGAAGACCATCGTTGTTAAAGTCTCCAATTGCAACGCCTCCTCCCATGTAGAAATAGCCATAGGAGAAATAGTTCATTGAATCATTGACTTCCAATCTATTTTCAAAATCCACCCCAGATTCTGAAGGAAGCAATGTTTTAAAGATCTTTTTGGAAGACGTTTTCTCTTCCTCTGCGCACGAGAATAGCGCAATAATTAATAGAAGGGTAAGTGCTCTTTTCATTGTTTTTTGGCTGTAAAAAATGAGAAGCTAAGGGTAAGAAGGGGATGCCATATGATGACACCCCTTAATAACCAATGTAAAATAAAATGAAGAAAATTTAATTTTCTTTAACCGACTAGTAGTTTGGATTTTGTGACAAACCACCTGCCAGAACCTCATCCTGAGGTATCGGGAACAATTCGTGTTTACCAGCCTGGAAGCCATCTAATTCCTGAGTTGCCAGACCCCATCTGATCAAATCAAGATATCTATGACCTTCGAATGCTAATTCTAATTGTCTCTCCGTTACAATATCATTTAATGTAAGTGTAGTTAAGTCTGCAAGACCAGCTCTGTTACGAACCTGATTGATGTACCCAAGAGCTGTAGCACTTCCACTGTTGTTGAAATGAGCTTCAGCAGCCATCAAAAGAACATCTGCATATCTCATTAATCTCCAGTTAGTACCATAGTTTAATTGACCAACATCTCCATCAGACTCAGAATTGAAAGAACCATACTTTCTTCTGATATAACCCTCGTAATCATATGCATTACCAGTAGCAGATCCACCAGCAGCAATAAGCTCAGCTTCAGACCATACAGTGTGCTCTCTTCTTAAATCTGTAGCAGTAAAAGCATCATACATTTTCTGAGTAGGTTGGTTGAACCCCCATCCTACAACCATTGAGTCAGTAAGAGTGAACTCACCTTCTCTAGGTCCCATTAACTGGATGTGGATATTGGATTCCGCTCTTTGACCCCAAGCAAATCCATTACCTCCCCAATCATATCCGAAAGTCTCAATGAATACCGCTTCGAAGATTGATTCAGTTCCTAGCTCAGCTGCTTCTGAGAATACTGCACCAAAGTCTGCTTCTAATCCGTACTCACCAGAGTTGATCACCTGATCAAGTGCTGAAGCAGCCTCAGACCACTCCTCCTGGAAAAGGTGAGCTCTACCTAATAAGCTTTGAGCTGTACCTCTACTTACTCTAAATCTATCTGATGCATCATATGCGCTCTTCACTGGAAGTACGGCTGCTGCCTCTGTTAAATCCATTTCAATTTGATCGTAGATTTCAGAAGCTGCAACTCTTGTTTGCTGATATTGATCAGGAGTCAATTCGTCCAAAATCAATGGAACATCACCAAACGCAGTAACTAATTCAAGGTAGAAATAAGCTCTAAGTGCTTTTGCTTCTGCGATATATCGCTCTCTTATAGGAGTAGAAGCTTCTACATTATTAATTACCAGATTCGCTCTGTAAATACCCCAGTACTGGATACTCCAAAGTGCATATACGGCTGTATTTGCTGCATCAAAGTTCATATCATCCAGATTCTGATAAGGTAACTGGTCAGAAGGATCACTACCTCCACCTGTACCTTCATCAGAAGGAAGCGTCTTAACTAAAATCGGGCTAGCCCAACCCCAGTTATTCTGGTGCCACTGAAGAATGTCATAAGTGGCAAATAATGCCTGACTTGCATCTTCATCAGTATTGTAGAATGTTTCTACATCCAGTCTATTTGGATCATCGATATCAATAAAGTCATCACATGCACTAATCACGATAAATGTTAGTGCCATAAATGAAAGAACTGCTTTATAATTAAATTTCATATTCATCATTATTTAAAAGCCAACATTTACACCAAAATTGAAAGTCCTAGAAGAAGGATAGAATCCTCTATCAACTCCTATTAGCTGAGAATTGAAACTAGATGCTTCAGGATCAAGACCAGGATAGTCTGTGAAAGTGAAGAAGTTGTCGAATGACACATAAATTCTAGCAGTGCTTAAGCTGATGTTATCCAAAACTGTTTTTGGAAAATTATACCCGAATTGTAATTGCTTAATTCTCATGTAATCTCCACTAAATACCATGAAGTCACTTTGGTAAGCAACACTTGCATCAGCTGTAGCTCTAAACCAATCATCTGTAGGATTATTCTCAGTCCATCTGTCATCAAAGAAGAAAGAAGGCTTGTTAGAAGTAATTCTATCACCTCTTTGGAAACCGATTAGCTTCTCGCTACCAACTGTTCCTTGTAAGAACATTGTTACATCAAATCCTTTATAGTTAACATAGATTCTACTACCATAAAGAACATCTGCATAAGGATCACCTATGTAAGTATGATCGTCTGGTGTAATTTGACCGTCACCATTTGTATCAACAGGTATTGGATCACCTGGTACTGCTGTGTGAGGAGTAGCTGCATCTAAAGTCGCATTGAATGCATCAATTTCTGCCTGATCCTGGAATATTCCGTCAGTTTCATATCCTCTGAAATACCATGCAGGAAGACCTTCTTTGAATCCAGTTGCATTCCATCCTGAAGTACTAATACTTGGCCCTAATACTTCTTCGATGTTCTCGTTAAGCTGAGTTACTTCATTGTCGATGAATGATGCGTTTGCACCAATTTCATAACTGAAGTCTCCAACATTGTTTTTGTAATTCAATGCGATTTCAATTCCTGAATTCTTGATAGCTCCAAGGTTTACAGGAGGTGCATTGTTTCCAACGAAGTTTGCAATGAAACCAGTAGTAATTAGATCTTTAGTCTCTTTGCTGTACCAGTCAAAGTTTAAAGAAAGTGCGTCGTTAAGGAATCCAGCTTCGAAACCTAAGTTGATTTGCTCAGAAGTTTCCCAAGTAAGGTCTCTGTTAGTAAGTACTCCTGGTTCAGCACCAGTTTGAAGTTGTCCATTTCCATCAGGATACTGGAACCCAAAGTTGATAGTACCTTTCCACTGACCTGGGAATAGGTTAGAAAGAGAACCATTTTGTCCCCAGCTAGCTTTCACTTTCAAGAAGTTCATTGCAGATACGTTGAAGAAATCTTCAGCACTTACTACCCAACCAGCAGATACCGCAGGGAACACACCCCACTTATTACCATCAGCCAACATTGAAGAACCATCTCTTCTGATTGAAGCATTTAATAAATACTTTTTCCCATATGAATATGATAATCTACCATAAACGGATGCAAGAGTTCTTGTAGCCTCATTAGCATCAGCGTTTGTACCATTTACTCTATCAGGAACAGAAGTTAAGAATGCGAAATTGTCATTCTCCTGGATCAACCCAGTTCCAACTCCAGAAATGAAGTCCTGGAAGTTCTCATAAATTGAAGTACCTACTAAAACCTGGAAGTCATTCTCTCCAATTGTTTTCTCGTAGTTTGCGAAGTTCTCCCACTGAACTCTATAGTCTCTGTAAGAAACCTGAGATATAGCAGCCTGTCCTGATTGTCTGGTATCAGTAAACCAGAAAGAAGGTTGCCATTGGTGGAAAGTACCAAATCTTGAATCAAGACCTAATCTTGAAGTAACAGTTAAACCTCTGAATGGAGAGATCTCAGTAGAAACAGTTCCGAAGATCTTGTTTTCAATGTTACCATTACCTCTAACCTGATCAATTGAAGCAAGTGGATTGTAAATCTCACCACCTACGAAGTTTGACCAAGCGTAGTACTGTCCATTTGGAGCAACTAGTAATTGGTCTTCAGAAACAGAACCATCATCAATTCTTGTTTGTAGGAAATCAGGAATTGTAGAAGTGTAAACCGGAGTAGCAGGATCCATAAGGATTGCATTAGAAATTACACCACCAAATTCTGAATCTTCAGTGATACCAGTTTTTTGATTTCTGATATAACCAACCTGAGTTTGGAATGCTAACCAATCTTTAACATCGCTCTTCATGTTCAATCGAACATTGTATCTGTTGTAGTTGGACTTATCACCACCAATTACACCATCCTGGTCGTAGTAACCTAATTGCAGGAAGTAAGTGTTTTTAGCAGAACCTCCACTTACAGATAAAGTATGCTGTTGGAAAGGAGCATCTTCGAAGATCTCATCCAACCAGTTAGTACCATTACCAGAAACATCAGCAGGTGTTCTACCTAAACCAGCTTCTTCCATGTAGATAGCATGCTCCTGAGCATTCATCAAGTCCAGTGTGTTATCTACACTCTGAGTACCATATTGGAATTGATAGTTTACTTCAGCAGGACGGTTTGTTGAGCCAGACTTAGTTGTGATAATCACAACCCCGTTACCTCCTTCAGCACCATAGATAGCAGCAGACGCTCCATCTTTCAATACATCAAATGATTCAATCTCATTTACAGAAAGGAAAGAGATATCTGTAGTTCTCATTCCATCTACAATGTAAAGTGGCTCAGAGTTACCATTAGAACCTGTACCTCTAACCCTTACATTGAATCCACTACCAGGAGCACCTGATTGTGGCTGCACAGAAATACCAGCAATCCTACCTTGAATTGCCTGCTGTGCCTGACCTGCAGATAAGTTTTTGATTTCCTCAGAATCAACACCGGCAACTGAACCTGTTACAAGTTTTGATTCTACTGTTCCGTAACCGATTACTACTACTTCTTCAAGTGCAGTAAGATCGGATTCTAAACCGACATCAATAACACTTCTGTTACCCACAGCAACTTCAGTACTCTTGAAACCGACAAAAGAAAATACTAGTACATCCTGATCAGCATTAAGACTCAATGAGTAGCTTCCATCGAATCCTGTAACTGTACCTGTAGATGTGCCCTTTACTAATACGTTCACTCCTGGCATGGGCTCGCCAGCATCATCGGTTACCACACCAGAAACTGTCTTCTGTGCGTATAACCCTGTCCCAGTTAGTAGTAGCATTACCAGGACCAAAATAGGAATCCGTTTGATTCCCTTCACGTAAGTTTTTCTCATAAGCGAAGCTTGTTAGATTGAAAAATTTTGATTTAATCTCATTTCCAAACTTCCAAAATTCTTCGCCTCATTTGGGTGGTTAATTGTTCCAGGATAGGCAGGTGAATAATGCAAACGTTTGCGATTGCTGCATTTTTAGGGCGGTTTTATGCCTTTTCTTGTCCGTACTCAGACGGATTTACACCAAATTGTTTTTTGAAACAAAATCTAAAATACTGTAAGTCGTTGAAACCTACCTGATAAGTGACTTCTGCAATGGTCATTTCGTTTTGTTTTAGAAGCTGAGCAGCTCTCTTTAAACGAAGTGATCGGATAAATTCATTAGCCGACTGACCAACAAGTCCTTTCAGTTTTCTATACAACTGAGTTCTACTTAACCCTATCTCTCTGCAGATATGATCTACATTCAATTCTGAATTGTCAATGTTATCTTCAATAAAAGAGATTAGCTTCTTTAAGAACTCCTGATCCTTTGAAGCAATTTTCACTTCTTTAGGCTCAAGATCGAAATCTTCCTGGTTGAATAATTGATTTTTAAGTCCGTCTCTTGTTTTAAGGATGTTCTTAATTCTCAATTCCAGGAGCTTCGGATTGAAAGGTTTGGTAACGTAGTAATCCGCTCCAATTTCAAAACCTCTTTCCGCACTTTCATTGGATGCTTTTGCGGTAAGTAGAATGATAGGAATGTGACATGTTTTAGCATCTTTTTTGATTGCTTCACACAATTCATAGCCATTCATTTCCGGCATCATAATATCCGATACTATCACATCCGGGATATGTTCTTTTGCCAGGGATCTTGCTTCTTCTCCATTGCAAGCTTCAAGTATTTTATAATTTGTTACCAGATGCTCGCTAATAAAAGTTCGCATATCTTCATTATCCTCAGCAATTAAGATGATTGGAAGATCATCTTCATCATCTTTAGGTTCTCCTATTTCTTCTCTGGCATTTAATGTAGATTCCGCTGTTAGACCAATTTCAATATTACTTTCTAAAGTTGCTCTTTCTTCAGAACCATATGTTTTTTCTTCTTCTTTAAGATGCTCCTCTCCAAGTGGCAGCTCCACGGTAAAGCATGTCCCTTTGCCTATCTGGCTTTCAACATGGATGTTCCCCTGATGCAGATCTACCAATTCCTTCGTCAACGCAAGTCCAATACCGGTTCCTTTCTGCTTTTTATCATCTGTTATTTGGTAGAATCTATTGAAAATTAATTCCAGTTGATCTTCCGCAATTCCTACTCCAGTATCCTCAATAGTCAAGACCAAATGTGTATCAGTCATGCTCACTTCAAACCTGACTTTGCCAAATTCAGCAGTGTACTTAAATGCGTTACTCAATAGATTGACAACTATCTTTTCCAGTTTGTCCTTTTCAAAATACATTGGAATATCCATTGAAGGAAATACACATTTATAATCTATGTACTGCTTTTCTGCATAGGAAGTAAAAGCGTGGGCAATAGGTTTTAGAAACTTTACAGCATCCTGTTGAGAAGCTTGCAGTTTCATGTTGCCAGATTCCAGTTTTGATAAGTCTAATAGTTGGTTGATTAGTCGGAGTAATCGTTCAGCATTTCTTTGCATGATTCGATACTGGCTTTTTGGTTCTCCTTTGTAAGTTCCATTAATTAATGACTTCAGCGGACCAAGTATTAATGTTAGAGGAGTTCTGAATTCATGTGAAATATTGGCGAAGAATCTGGATTTCATTTCATCCAACTCCACCAATTTATTTAATTCAAGATGTTCAATTTCCAAATTCTTTTTGAGGCGCTCTCTTTTTACTAAGCCTCGGTAAACCCAAACCAGACCTGATAATACGAATAAAGAATAGATAATAAATGCCAGATAAGTGCCCCACCAAGGTTTTGAGATTGAAATTATAACTGATGCTCCTTGTTGATTCCAAATGTCATTGTTATTGGAACCTTTTATTTTAAATGTATAGGTCCCAGAAGGAACATTAGTATAACTCACAGGAAGATATTGATCAGTAAAAATCCAATCCTCATCATATCCCTCCAGCATATAAGCGTACTGGTTCTTCTGTGATTGAGCATAATTCAATACTGCATATTCCAGGCTAAAGTCATTTTCATCATATTCAAGTTGAATATTTTCTGAAGCCTGTATCGACCCAAATCCTGTGGTTTGATCAATACCATGAAGGTTAAATCTTGTAATATACACCTCTGGAATATTCTCATTTGTCACCAATACTTCAGGGTAAAATCTATTAAATCCATTAACACCGCCGAAGAACAATTCTCCTTCCTGGTTTTTGAAACTTGATCTGGTAATGAATTCTGATGATTGAATCCCATCAACAACATCAAAGGTGTTAATAGTCATAGATTCAGGATTGAATTTGCAGAGTCCATTATTCGTACTTAGCCACAAGTATCCTGAATTATCTTCTTGCATAGAGTAAATAAGATTACTTGGAAGTCCATCTTTTGTAGTGAATCTGGTGAAGGAATCTTTTTCCTTATTATATAGATTTAATCCTCCACCTTCTGTTCCAAGCCATATATTGTTTTTACTATCTTCAAAAACGAAAAGGGCAATGTTGTGACCTAAACTGGTGTCGTCATTTTCATCTAGTTCATAAACTTTCAACTCGGTAATATTATACCCTTCATCCACCTTTACTTTAAATACACCATGTCCCTGAGTACCTATCCAAATCGCATGATCACTGTCTTCATGTAAACTGATTACTCTTCTGCCAGGAAGTGATAATTTGGACTCATCTTCAACCGGCAGGTGTTTGAACTTCTTATTCCGAGTATCATAAATACTTACACCGTCCCGGAATGCTCCTATCCAAACATTCCCCAGATGATCTTCCATAATATCAAATATATCATTGCCACATGGCCCTTTATCGATCTGATCGCTTGTCCTGAAAATTTCCACA
Source organism: bacterium (assembly GCA_024743255.1). Lineage (GTDB taxonomy): Bacteria > Bacteroidota > Bacteroidia > Cytophagales > Cyclobacteriaceae > JANSWY01. Next base: position 51,769 of record JANSWY010000003.1, read on the forward strand.
GAGCTATTCTTATACGACCTTCTGGAAACTCCTCCTTCCCATGCTGCGATCCAAAGATCGTTGTTGCGATCTACCAAAAGATCTACAATTGCATTACTACCTCCGTATTGACCCATATCGTAGTATCGCTCAACCTCATTCTTAGCAAGGTCAAAATAATTCAGTCCACCACCATCAGTGGCTATCCAAACCTTCCCGTTTTTATCAGAGGCGAAGCTGGAAACCATGTTATGACTTATTTCGCTATCTCTGTTTGCTTTATTACGGATGTGTCTGAATCTATGATGATAAGGATCTACCTTAGCTACTGCACCGTTAAATGTACCGATCCAGATCACCCCCAGCTTATCTGCGTAAATCGACCATATTGAATTACTAATCGTCGAACCCTCCGGATCAACCAATGGTTTTTCCAACAAACTCTTGGTAACGGGATCATATATGAAAAGACCTCCATTTTCTGTACCTATCCATATTTTTCCTTCAACATCCTCTGTGATAGACATTACTGGAAACTGATAGAGTCTGTTTAATGCCTTCTTATTATCGGAGGTAATTTTTTGAAACTGATACTTACCATTATCATAGTTGATTGTATAAATTCCTCTTTGACAACCGACCCAAAGGAGATCCTTGGTTTTTAAAAATCTGCGTACTTTATCACTTTCTAATTCTGGTTGGTTTTTAACAGTGTATGTAATGAATCTGCGGCTCTTCTTATCATATAAATTAATTCCATCCCAGGTACCTACCCATAAATTACCCTGATGGTCTTCCTCAATATCTGTCACATCATTATTTGATAAACTGCTTGGGTCATCTACATTGGACCAAAACCTTTCTACATTTCCTGTTGCTAAATCAAGCTTGTTGAGACCTTTTGAGGCAGTGGCAACCCAGAGACTGCCGGTTTTATCAAGAAGAATGCTATTTATATTATTACTAGATAGAGAGTTGGAGTTATTCTCCTGATGTTTATAAGTTACAAATCTGTCTTCAAGATATATGTATTTGGAGATTCCAGCTCCTTCAGTTGCGATCCAGATATCTCCTTTATCGTCAACACTTAAATCTCTTATATAACTACTTTCCGCAAAAGCTTTACCTGATGGATCATCCAGCACCTCGTAATTGACACCATTAAATTTGTTAAGTCCAAATCTGGTACCAAACCACATAAACCCGTAAGAATCCTGTGTAATTACTGTAACTGATTTCTGTGATATTCCTGCTGGTAGTCGTTCAAATTTTACTTCCTGTTGTGCATAGGTCAACTGACCCCATAAAAGAGTAGCGCAAAATAAAATTTTCTTCATAGTCTAAAAATACTCATAATATGAGGGAATTTTAACGAGGTGGAATATTTACCCACCCGTTTTGGAATAGTTCCAATTAGAATTAGATAAAATTGAAAAATTTATACTTGCACATATTGAAAATATTCTCCTAAATTGGGCTCGTATAATTCTCAAATCTAATCATGAAATACATCCTTTGCATCACAATCTGTGCGACAATCATTTCCTGTGGAACTCCCACGACCAACAATAAGAAAGAAGAATCCTCAAACACTCCTAAATCTATTGGGTCAATTGAGAGATTGGATGATCAAATCAATAGTCTTGTTCCTCAAGATGCGAAAGTTGAAATTCTAGCTGAAGGTTTCACCTGGGCAGAAGGACCTGTTTGGGTTCCTTCATTAAATGCAGTTCTATATACAGATGTTCCGGAGAATACTATCTATAAGTACAAAGAAGGAGAAGGCAATTCAGTTTACCTCAAACCATCTGGATATACCGGCATTGCTCCAACTTCAAGAGAGTCCGGAGCAAATGGCTTAATATTGGATGCTGAAGGAAATCTTCTGATGTGCCAACACGGCGACCGAAGGGTAGCCAAAATGGCCGCTCCATTACACAATCCCGAAAGTAGCTTCATTACTTTGGCAGATCAATACGAAGGGAAAAAATTCAGCAGCCCAAATGATCTTATCATGAGTTCCAACGGTGATATTTACTTCACTGATCCTCCTTATGGATTTACAGGTCAGGATGCCGACTCATTAAAGGAAATGTCGTTTAATGGAGTATACAAATTGGATAGCACCGGTAATATCAGCGTAATTTCAGAAAACCTTACACGACCGAACGGACTCGCTCTATCTAAAGATGAGAAAACATTGTACGTTGCAAATTCTGATCCTGAGAAAGCCCTTTGGATGGCTTACGACGTAACTGATTCCGGGGTTGAAAATGAAAGAGTGTTTCTTGATGTAACTGAAATGATTGGTGACGAAAGAAAAGGCCTGCCTGATGGTATGAAGGTTCACACTAGTGGAAATATTTTCGCAACCGGTCCCGGTGGAGTGCTCGTTATTAGTCCAGAAGGAAAGCACCTGGGAACGATTATGACTGAGTTGGCTACAGCCAATTGCGCATTTAACTCAGATGAAAGCATTCTTTTCATGACCACAGATGACTATCTCACTCAAATCAAATTGAAATAAGTATAAAACAACTAACTTTAAGCTACCTCCAGCCAAAGCGGTAACTTTTAACTATTTCAATACGAGTGGACGAAATTTCTATAGTCAACTTGCTCAATACCATTAAGAGCAAGACTTCTTCTTTTCAGTGGCAGTTAACATGTAAATATGACAATGGCAAAGGGGTAACCGTGATGGAGATCACCTTCTTTGATCAGCGCACAAACGGCAATTTTGGCAAGGTCATTTACAAAAACACATCCGGTGAGGTGATCCAGGGCAATTACAAGAACTTACCCCCCTTTGAAAAAGGGATGGGAGTTATGGATGCCATCCTCGATATTATGAATTTTGAAAATGCCTAAAAACTTCAATATGAGCATTTAATACGTTCGTAGACACTTCTTGCTCGTTCATCGATATGTTCCAAATGTTATGATTGTGTTACCTATATTGAAGTAACAATTTCAATCAGCAAGCATATGATTAATGGAATAATAAAGACAGCTTTGGTATTATTACCGTTAAGTGGATTAAACCAGGGAGAGCTTAATACGATAGAGAATCCTTCTTCAATTCAGGAAGTATTTGTAGATCAAAATTCAATCGATAGAGAGTTCTTTGATTACAAAATATTTCTGGATGAGAAACACATCTCAAAACTACCTGAAGAGATCAAAATCAAGAAAATTAAGAAGTATAAGAATAGCTTAATCTCCTAAGCTATATTTGGGGATGGCTCGAATTAAAATCGACACTCCAAAACCAATACTCTTCGAAACGACTATAACGGTCACAATTTCCGATATTAATTACGGCCAACATCTTGGTAATGATAAAGTGCTTTCAATGATGCACGAGTCGAGGCTAAGGTTCATCAAATCTCTGGGCTATAAGGATGAAGTTAATATACAGGGTAACATCGGTATCATCATTTCTGATTCTGCAATAGAGTATAAAGCTGAAGGATTTTATGGCGATGAAATCATCAACCAAATTGGTATTCCCGATCAATCAAAATATGGTTTTGATATGCTATATCATCTAATCAGAAAGTCTGATCAAAAGACGATAGCAAAAGGAAAAACTGGTGTGTTATTCTTTGATTATGGAATAAGAAAATTATCTCTGGTACCTGAAAGTTTTACGAAACGAATTGATGAACTCAATTTGAATTCTTAAACATAATTATCATTTGTGGTATGAGTTGAGTAAATTAATCACAACACATGTCCGCCTGCCTATGAAATTAAGCTCTTGCCTGCTATTAGCGCTCCTAAGTTGCTTTAATACTATTGCGCAAAATCAGAGTTACCTGGACTCTTTGAAACAAAAGCTGCTAACAGAAAGTGATCCCAAACTATTATTTGAAATCAATGACCTAGTTGCTTCACATTATTTAGAATACAGTTTCGATTCATCGTTGAGCTATGTTCAGAAAATGGACGATCTCCTGGATCAACTTCCAAAAGAAGAGTTTCAAAGAAGAGCCCTGATTATGAGAGGGATGGTTTACGATTATAATTACAAGTTTGATAGTGGTAAAATGTATTACCGAAAAGCTTATGATTTAAGCCTTGAAACCAATGACAAAAAAGGTGCTGCTGTATCATTATTCAACATAGGAACGGTCTTCATTTTTGAGAATATAGTGGATTCAGCTGTTTATTACTTTTTAAGATCTGAACCAACATTCAAAGAAATTGATGACAAACAAAATTTAGCCCGACTCTATAATAATGTTGGTAAAATCTATCGAATGACTGAAAAGTATGATGCTGCAGTAGATATCTATAAAAAATCAGTTGACATCAAGCTGGCGTTGGATGACAGAAAAGGATTAATGAATAGTTATACAAACCTGAGCTCTGCTTACTTATCTGATGACAAATACGACAGTGCTCTTAAGTATTCTCTTAAAACAATAAGTCTATCCAAACTAGAAAACGATATGGCTGCTTATAAATGGGAATTGCTGAATGTAGGAGCTATATATGTGAAGTTGGAGGATTTTGAAAATGCCTTATTCTCATTTCAGGAGGCTGAAGAAATAAAAAACCTGGACGAACAAACTCCATTTCTTAACAACCTGTATTTCAACCTGGCTTATTTGTATTTCACTAAAGATGATTTAAAAAACGGCAAAAAATATCTGCAATTAGCTTTAGATATTGTAGATGAAGCCAAACTTAAGGAGCCAGCCATGCAGATTTACCAACTGGCATATGAATATTACAAGCGAACAAAGAATCCTAAACTGGCGCTAAACTACTTTGAGAAGTATCACACTTTACAAGAAGAAATGGTCTCTCAACAAGCCGTAAAGCGAGCAACGGAACTGGAGCAGCAATACGAGAAAGAAAAGCGTGAACGCCAAATTGCAGAACTGGAAGCTGAAAACATCAATTCAGAACTAGATCTCAAAGTATCCGAAAACCAACGAAACATTTTTATTCTTTCCTCATTACTAGGGCTGATCGTAGCTGCATTTTTCTTCTACCGGTTAAGTATCAAAAGGCGAACAAACAAGGTACTGGAGGAGAAAAATGAGATCATCTCCAAATCATTAGCGGAAAGAGAGAATTTACTGAAGGAAATCCATCACAGAGTCAAAAACAATCTTCAAATAATTAGTAGTCTCTTAAGTCTCCAGGCAGATACTATAGAAGACAAAAATGCCCTTGATGCCGTAATTGAAGGGCAAAATCGTGTGAAATCAATGGCCTTAATTCATCAAAATCTTTACCAAACGGATGAATTATCAAGCTTGTCTATTCATGAATATATTGAAAATCTTATCGAGTCGCTGTTCAGATCTTTTGGAGTCACTGAATCTCAGGTGAGCTCTAAATTGGAAATTGAAGATATAAAGTTTGATATCGATACTATCATTCCTCTAGGCCTAATAATAAATGAGTTAATCACAAATTCACTAAAATATGCTTTCTCAGAAACAGAAGAAGGAGAAATTTATATCGGCCTACACCAGAAAGATCAGGGTATTTTATTAGAAGTGAAGGACAATGGAAAAGGAGTTGAAACCGAAGAAATTGACAAATCAAAGTCTTTTGGAATGCGGTTAATTGAAGCCTTATGCATGAAACTCAAAGGAGAATTAACCATTTCAAGTGATTTGGGAACTAACATACAATTACTCATCAAAAACTACAAATTGATCTCATGAGCTCAAAACTGTTAATTGTAGAAGATGAAGTTATAGTTGCAATGGACATTGCAGCGAAATTAGAAAAGGCAGGGTATGAAGTTTCAGGATTTGTCAGCAACGCTAAAGACTGCTTAGAAAAGCTGAAAAGTAACAATATTGATCTGGTGCTTCTTGATATAAATATTGAAGGTGACACAGATGGTATAGAGTTGGCAAAACTCATCAATGGTTATCATAAGGTACCATTCATATTTCTCACTTCTTACTACGATAAAAATACAATTGCACGGGCCAAAGAAACCTCTCCTAAAGCCTATCTCATCAAGCCATTTAATGTGGAAGAGCTTGTGGCAAATGTAGAAATGGCCCTTTTCAAGTCCGCCCCAACTTCAAACAATTCAGACCCTTCACCCGATAAGTTTTTTGTTCGCCAGGATCATCAATTATTATCGCTGGATCAAAGTGATATCTATTATGCAGAGGCATATGACAACTACACTTACATACACACCGCCTCTGAAAAGTATCTGATTAGTCATACTCTTAAGAGTGTTGAACAAAAGCTATCAAGCGCCAATTTTGTAAGGGTTCATCGGTCCTATTTGATCAATTTTCACAAAATAACTTGTGTAGGGGAAGGTTTTGTATACCTGGATGACTACCAAATTACTGTAGGCCAAAGCTATAAATCCGACTTGTTTGACAGATTCAAAATCCTCTGAAAAAATTCACTAGAAGTAAATAGTGTTCCACTAAAAATAATGGCAGCCCCACTAAAACTGCCTTGAGCCGGAGTAAGTCCCTCCGTAGATTCATCTTCACTTTAACCAATAACCAAGATGAAACTAAAAATTACGACTGTCTTGTGCTGTCTGTTTCCAATGATTGCATTCTCGCAATTTACAGGCAAATGGGACCAAACTATTTCTTCAGATTATGATGTCCTGGTAGACGTAGGCTATGACAATAGCCAAAATGTCTATCTATTAGGAAAAAAAGCAAACACTGATGACGATATCATCCTTGTCAAGTACAATAGCTCAGGAAAGGTGTGGGCTAGAACCTATGATTCTGGAGATGATGATGAACCTAAAAGACTCCAGGTAGATGCCTCTGGAAACTCCTACATCGTTGGATCTGCAGACCAGGGTTCTAAACCTGAGTGTCTTGCATTGAAATATAATTCCTCAGGAACTTTACAATGGGATGATACCTATGATTATTCCAGTAGCACTTCAGGTGCTGGTGGTATTTATAATGATGCCTATTTATCTGGCACTACATTATATGTTGTGGGAGACCAGTATTCTGGTGCCGTTAACAACCAGGATCTTGTATTGGCAAGATATACCTCTGGAGGCTCCCGTACCTTAAGGCTCTATTCAAGTGGGCTCTATGAATATGGACAGAAAGTGAAAGTCGATGGTGGGTCTGTGCATGTCGCAGCTATTGAAACAATTAATGACGACCTCATATATCACAAATTTTCAACCAGCTTTGGAAGTTCATCTAACCCAACTTCAACTGCTACAAACAGCACTGTGACTTGGACTGACATAGTAAGCTTCGATGTAAGCGGAAGCAATGCAGCGTTTGTAGCGGATCTTGGCTCCTCCACGGCTTTAGCAACCTATAATGGATCATTCTCTACCACCACTGATACGGATATAGATGACGTAACAGACGTTTTAATAGATGGATCAAGCGCGATTTTAACCGGGAGGGAATGGGTGACTATTTCCTATAGAATGGTTATTGCAGGTTACTCAGTTTCCAGTGCAACCCGTTCTTTCTGGACAGACCTTGAGCCAAAACCATCAAATGATGATCACCAAGCCTTCTCATCCGGAGGAATTGCCTTATTTGAGAATTCTGCAGGCGAATATGTGGTCGCTGGAAATATGGTGGCAGATGATGACCCAACTGATGGTAACCCGGCAATCAATCCATATATCGGATTTGTCACTTTTAATAGCAGCGGTATCCAACAAGAATTCTCACTTTATGAAACAGGTGGATCCGTAACTCATACCATAGAGGATTCCAATAACGGAGATGTAATTCTTGTTGGTTCCAAAATATTTAATCTTTGCGACCCTCCCGCTCCTGATTTAGGAACAGATATTACCGAGGATTTTGATCCTTCAGGAAATTCAATTTTACTTGATGCTGGCTCTTTCAGTAGCTATGACTGGTCAACTGGGGCTACAACACAAACAATCAGTGTCTCGACTGAGGGTAGTTATTCTGTAACCGTAACAAATAGTTCCGGGTGTCCAGCAACGGATGAAATAAATGTAAACATCAATCCCATTGATCAAACAATCTCATTCAATGCACTTTCAGATAAGACATATGGAGACTCGGATTTCTCATTAAGTGCAACCGCTTCATCAGGCCTAACAGTTACGTTCACTTCTTTGGATACAGATGTCGCTACAGTTTCTGGAAATACAGTGACAATTGTAGCTCCCGGTGAGGTGACAATAAGGGCTAGCCAAAGTGGGAATGATAATTACAACGCTGCACCAAATGTGGAAAGAACATTTAATGTGGAGCACCTCAAATACTACTGGGTAGGAAATGGTGGTGTATTTGATGATTACGCCAGCCATTGGGCTACAACCTCAGGTGGAAGCACCATGCATACCAGTGCTCCGAATCAATATTGCGATGTATTCTTTGATGCTAACTCATTTACTACAACTGGCCAAACAATCACTGGAAGCAATTTATCCTGCCATGATCTGGATGCAAGTCTGGCTACAAATGCTCCAGTATTGGATATGGACGATATCGATATATTTGGTTCATTTTGGTCAGGTGCTTCGGTTGTAAATCAATCTGGTTCCACTGGATTTGTCTCAAATGATAGTGAAGAAATTGGGATTCAGGGGACTGTTGATGTCACTGGAAACTGGACTTTTGGAACTGTTACAGGACAAGGGCAATGGACCATTACAGAAAGCTTTACAATTGATGCAGCTGCATTTAATATCTATTTCGGTTCTGTAGTAATTGATAATGGAACCACAGTAACTATTGAGAGTACACCCATCAGGCATATGAACTCCTCTTGGTTGGTAAATAATGGCTCAATAGTCTTTGAGTCAGCATCCAATTATTATAGCGTTTCTTCAGCTGTTCTTTCAGGAACCGGAACCATGACTTTCAAAAGGAATCCGACATTTAACAATACAGGACAATACAGCATTTTTGGATCTCCCATTACCAATGGTTCTACATCCAGTTTGGGTTCAATAGTTTACAAGTACGATGAGTCTCAAGATTTTGGAATTGATGACGGTCTGGCAAGGTTCATTAAAGTGACTTCACCAGAAACAATGACTCCAGGGAAAGGCTACTTTTCAGCTTTTAATGGTGAGGTTTCATTTACCGGCACACCAAATAGCGGCACAATCGACGTTCCGCTGGATTTCAACACCAGCACAGGGGATGAGGCTAATTATGATGGTTTCAACTTGGTATCAAATCCTTATCCCGCTGGTTTGAATTACAAAACATTTCTTGATGAAAATAAAACGTCTGGAGCTATAACCGGAAGCATGTATCTCTGGCTTGATGGAGGCACACATAATGGCAGAAGATCTAGCTCCGACTATATGGTGGTGAATGAACTGGGATCTGTCTCTGGAAACACAACGAGTTCCTCAACCCTAGACAATACCTACATAGCCTCTTTCCAGGGATTTTTTGTTAAAGCAACTGGAACTGGGCAAACATTAACATTCACTCAGAGTATGACATTTGAATTTGGAAGTTGGGATTACCTGTTCTTCAGAGGAGAGGATCAAAGTGAAGACCAATTCAAAACCATTAAAATAAAAATGGATAAAGGTGATCTACACAGTGAAACCTTAATTGGCCTTGTTCATGATGCAGATCTATCTCCAAACGATTCATACGACGCACAGAAAATATTTGGCAACCGTGATTTTAACATTTTCACTAACTCTGATGAGATGCATATGGCCATTCAGGGAATTCCGGAGTTACAAGAAAACTCAATTGCAGTTCCATTAGGAACAGAAGTTTCTGAACCCGGATTATATACACTTAGTGTAGACAGGTCGGAATCATGGGACCCTGTAGATTTAGTGTTCCTTTTTGATGCTCTGAACCAGAGTTATACACTAATCGATGATAACCCAATTCAACTGACACTTACAGAAGGGTTTAACACAAATAGATTTCAGCTGATTCTCTCAAAATCATCACCACTATCAACAAACGATTTGAAATTGAACTACTTAATCAGTTTCGGAGATCAGAAGATCAATATATCTGGAATGCTTGATTCTGAAAACCTGAACCTTGAAGTGTATAACCTGTCGGGAAAAATGATTTGGGCAGAGCAAGTAAGAACTGTTTCCAATGAAATATTCAGTGAATTCAATCTAAAAAACAATCAAGTCTATTTGATGAGACTTTCAGATTCCAATAATGTAATCACCTTTAAAGCAACAAAACAATGAAATACCTATATAAACTCTCAATTGCAATTATTCCACTTTTGACAATTATTCCAAGTGCATTAGCTCAAGGAGGACCTCCCGCCACACCAATTGACGGAGGCTTATCTATACTACTAATAGCAGGAGGAGCTTACGGTGTAAAAAAAGTACTCGATAACAAGAAGAACCAGCAATGAAAAGGAGGCCGGGAAACCGGCCTTTTCTTATTTTAATGCCTCAAACAAAATCTCCATCGGGTGTAGAGCATCTCTTCCTGTTCCATCTTTGATCTGATGACGGCAACTTGTTCCCGGAGCTGAAATAATTACATCTTCAGATTGCTTTCGCACGGTCGGAAACAACACGAGTTCTCCAATATCCATCGAAACATCATAGTGCTCTTTCTCATACCCAAATGAACCTGCCATTCCACAGCAACCAGAAGGAATCATGTGGACTTTGTAGTTCTTTGGTAATTCAAGCAACTGCTTGGTAGGAGTTACTGAAGCCAAAGCTTTTTGATGGCAGTGACCATGCAGCTTTATTAATTGGTCGTCTTCTTTAAAACTATTTCCAGAGATATTACCTTTCTTTAATTCCTGAACTAAAAACTCTTCTACCAACAAAGCTGATTTAGATATCTCTGCAGCATTATCTTTGTTTTCAGTAGTTGCCAATGACAAGTATTCGTCTCTAAAACTTAGAATCGTACTAGGCTCAATTCCCAATAGTGGTGTATCAGCAGAAATATCATTCTTTAATATCTCCAAATTGGCATTCACAATCTCCTTAGCCTTCTTCACAAACCCCTTACTCAACCAGGTTCTTCCGCTTTCAAGGATATCAGGTATTTTGACCGCATACCCTAATCGGTCTAGCAGTATAATGGTCTTCTTACCAATTTCCACATCATGATCCTGATAGTTGGTGAATTCATCAGCAAAGAAATAGACTGTACATTTCGGAGATTCCACAGTTGATTTGAATTCCGTATCAAACCATTTTCTTAAAGTCTTCTTGTTCACTTTAGGAATAGGTCTTTTTTGAGCAAACCCCATTACAGATTTAAATACAGAGCTTGTTACTGAATTTGATACACCCCAATTGTAAAGACCAGGAATCTTCTCAGCAATCTTCATACCCCATGTTACATTAGCAATCTGCTTAGATCTGAATGGAGCTCCATGTTTTTCATAATAATGTTGAGTGGCTTCTGCTTTTAGTTTTGCCATATCAACATTTGAGGGACATTCAGATTTACATCCTTTGCAACTAAGACAAAGATCCAACACCTCTTTTATTTCCTCATGATCAAAAGGATTGGACTGATTGGTGTCAGTCTTAGTGATCATTTCCCTAAGGATATTGGCCCTGCCTCTTGTAGTGTCCTTTTCGTTTTTAGTGGCCATGTAACTAGGGCACATGGTGCCTCCAGTAAGCTCTGACTTTCTGCAATCCCCAGAACCATTGCAAAGCTCTGCTGCTCTCACATATCCCTGGGTATCACTAAAATCAAAATATGTATTTATTTCCGGAGTTTCCTGACCAGGATCATACCTTAACCCCTCATTCATTGAGGGAGTGTCAACAATTTTCCCTGGATTGAAAATATTATTTGGATCCCAGGTCTTTTTAACTTTTTTCAGCAATTGATAGTTGGCCTCTCCTATCATTTGAGGAATAAACTCACCTCTCAATCTTCCATCACCATGCTCACCACTCAATGAACCATTATACTTCTTAACCAGAGTAGCAATCTCCTCAGCAATTGTTCTGAAAAGTTGATTTCCTTCTTTGGTTTTTAGATTGATTATCGGCCTTAAGTGGAGCTCTCCCGATCCAGCATGAGCATAATGTACACTATACAGATTATGCTTTTTCAGTATTTGATTAAACTCCTCTATATATGCTGGTAGATCATTGACATCCACCGCTGTATCTTCAATTACCGGAGCTGGTTTAGCATCGCCAGGCAAATTTGAAAGCAATCCAAGCCCTGCTTTTCGCAAAGTCCAGACTTTTTTGATGTCATCACCTTTTACAATAGGATAGTGATATCCCATTTTGTTAGACTTGAGATCCGAAATAAGGTTTTCAACGGATTTATCTAATTCATCTGGATCGGCCTTAGCTAGTTCAATTACCAGTATAGCCTGAGGATCACCATCTACAAAAAATCTGTTTTGTGCCTGCTCTCTGTTGCTCTTTGTGCACTCCAGGATGTAATGATCCATCAACTCTACAGCTGTTGGCTCATGCTTCAACGCAACTATATTGGCTCTCAATGATTCATCAATTGTTTCGCAGTGAAGACACACTAGAGCTTTATGTTTTGGCGGAATGTCAACCAGATTCAGTTTAGCTTCAGTAATAAAAAACAAGGTTCCTTCTGATCCAGCTACCAACTGGCAGAAGTTGAAGTCCTCTCCTTCTGTATCGTAAGGATTCGTCTTTGCTAAAAGATCCAGCGCATATCCTGTATTTCTCCTTGGAATGTTCTCTTTAGGAAACTCTGCGGCAATCTGTTTTCTATTTTCCTCCTCTGTTAGAATTTCATGAGTGTTGAAATAGATTTCATTCTCTAACTGACCACTTACATATTGACCGTTAACTCTGGCCATGTAAGCACTTCTATCCAGGGAACCGAAAGTTGTGAAATTGCCATCAGTAAGAAAACCGCTTGCTTCAATTAAATGCTCCCTTGTACTTCCATAAACTACAGAGTTGGCACCACAAGAGTTATTTCCAATCATCCCACCAATCATTGCTCTGTTGGCTGTAGAAGTTTCAGGAGCAAAGTAAAGACCGTACGGAGCAAGATGTCTATTCAAATCATCCCGTATTATCCCAGGCTGAACGCGCACCCATTTCTCTTCCTTATTAACCTCAATTACCTGATTGTAATATTTAGAAACATCAACCACAATTCCATCTCCCACAACCTGACCTGCTAATGACGTACCAGCGGTTCTCGGAATTAAAGAAGTGGAATGTGATTTTGCAAATTCAATGAGTTTACTGATGTCTTCATTGTCTTTAGGCACAGCAACAGCCAAAGGAAGCTCCCTGTATGCTGACGCATCTGTAGCATACAGTCTTCTGGTAGTTTCATCAGTATATAATTCTCCCTTAAGACTAAGGGTCTCAAAATTGATACTCATCACTTCAAATAATAAGGTAAAAGGGTCCCTGTTGAGAGTCCAAAATTAGTAGCAAGGACCGAGAAAAACTTGAGAAAAGTACTATTTCTTACTTTTCTGCGCCAACACTATACATGTTCTGCTAGGCACATAAAGACTAAGAAAATGTTCTCCAAATAGAGTAACCGTAGGGTAACTCATTTCATCATCCACCCTATCAAATCCTCCAAACTGAGTTCTATCGCTATTCAGCACAACTTTGTATTTCCCAGGATTAGGAACTCTGAATCTGTAATCGGGAATGGAATTTTGAGTATGAAAATTGAATACAAAAATGAGGTTATTCCTTTCGAATACTAATACCTGATTTTCATTATCCATATTTAGCTGCTGAGCCGGAAGAGCTGATACTACTTCATAGAATTTAGCCATGTGAATCATAGCTCCGTCAAATGCATTCAGATACTGATATCTTAAATCGGTATTATCTGCCAGAGACCATTGTCTACGGGCATATTTGTAGCTCCAATTGTTACCTTCTCTGGGGAAATCTACCCACTCTGGATGACCAAACTCATTACCAATAAAAGTCAAATATCCTTCACCTCCCAAGCTAAGCGTAAACGCTCTTAACATTTTATGAAGAGCAATTCCACGATCAATGATGCTACTCTCATAATCCTTGTGCATGTGAGTATACATCTCTTTATCCATTAACCAGAAGGCCAATGTCTTATCACCCACCAATGCCTGATCATGCGATTCAGCATATGCTATTGTACGTTCACCATATCTTCTATTAGTAAGAGTGCCCCACAATTCATGAATGTTCCACTCCTCGTCTGATTTGTGCTTAAGTAGCTTAATCCAGTAATCCGGAATACCCATAGCAAGTCTGAAATCAAACCCCAGTCCACCTTCAGCAACAGGTCTACATAATCCCGGCATTCCACTCATATCTTCAGCAATGACTATTGCGTCTGGTTTGATTTGCTTTATTAGTGTATTAGCTAATTGGAAGTAAGTAAGCACATCCCAATCAACATCATTGAAATATTTATCGTAATGGTCAAAGCTAACATGATCACCGTGGTGAAAGTAGAGCATGGATGTTACACCATCATATCTATATCCATCTATATGGAACTCCTCTATCCAGTATTTTACATTGGATACCAGGTATCTGAGCACTTCAGTTTTTCCATAATTAAAAAGCTTCGAATCCCAGGCACTGTGAGTTCCTTTTCCCCCCGGATGGAAGTAAAGGTCATCTGTACCATCAAATTCATTTAGCCCCTCCGCAATATTCTTCACTGCATGAGAATGCACAATATCCATAATCACAGCCAAACCCAGTTCGTGAGCTTTATTGACCATATATTTCAAATCATCCGGAGTTCCAAATCTGCTTGAAGCTGCAAAGAAGCTACTAACATGATACCCAAATGACCCATAATATGGGTGCTCCTGAATAGCCATCACCTGAATGGCATTGTAGCCTAGTTTCGCTATTCTTGGAAGTGTATTGTCAGCAAATTCTCTGTAAGTACCAACACCTTCTTTCTCCTGCGACATTCCCACATGACATTCATAGATGTATGGGTTTTTATTAGCAGATGCTGGAGAGAACTTCTTATCTGTCCACTTGAAAGCTTTTGGCTTGTAAGCTACCGCAGCAAAGTCATATGATTTTGGATCCTGAACAACGTATTTGCTGTATGCCGGTATTCTATCAAGGTCACCATTGGCGGCTTTTATATGTACTTTAAACTTGGAATCGGCTTTTAGTTCTTTTTCAGGGATGAAGATTTCCCAGATGCCAAATTCGTTTTTGGTCATTTGGTGATCAGTTCGGCTCCAGTTGTTGAAATCTCCGGTAACACTCAAAGATTCTGCGCCAGGTGCCCATTCACGGTACCACCAACCTTTTTTCTTTGAATCGTAGTTGAGCCCCATTTCATTGTAAGCGCTGGCAAACTCTTCCAGGCTTCCATAGTCCTTTTCAATGCCCTTTAAACGACCCTTATATCTATCAATTCTATTTGCAATTTCCTCCTCATATGGTGATAACCATGGGTCATTCTTTACTAGTAATGGGGTGCTACTTTTCTCCATATATACCTGATTTTATATTATCCTACTATTGGTTATTGGGAAATGTTGTTTAGGCTGGACTACCGCCATTCGAGTAAATATCGCAATTAAAGTGAATAAAAAACCCGTTTCATTGAAAATTTAAAATAATACAGAAATCATTTCGTCTTGTGATTTGGGCTATCTTTTAAAACTATTAAATTTGCTTACCTGGAACGCAATCTGAAAGCTAGCTACCAATTTCACCTGGTAAACAATAATTTTCATGAAAAAAACACTTTTGATTGCGGCATCATTTCTTTGTTGTTTTCAATCTATTTACGCATTTGATTTCTCAACGGATTCTCTTTTCACAAAGCAGATCCAAAAAGGAGAACTAGTAGACCCATCAATGGTTGAGGCATCCGGACTTGCAGTATCAAGATCCAATGATGGCCTGCTTTGGGCGCACAATGATAGTGGAGACAAACCACGACTTTTTCTTATCTCTCAATCCGGAGAACTTAAACTAACTGTCACTTTAAAAGGTGCCAAAAATATAGACTGGGAGGATATTACTTCATTTCAGAAGGAGGGTAAAAACTATATCTGTGTCGGAGATATTGGTGATAACAAGGCAGTACGAAAAGAACTGACACTCTATATGTTTGAAGAGCCTATTTGGAATGGTGAATCTCAGACTTTGGAAGTAGACAAATTTGAATCTATGTCTTTCACTTATGCAGAGGGAGCCAGGGATGCAGAAACCCTGATGGTAGACCCAAAGAACCAAGACATAGTTATCCTTTCAAAAAGAGACCCACAGGCATTAGTTTATCAATTCAAATTTCAGCCAGGTAAAGACTTTGTCATTGAAAAAACCGGAATTATGAAAATTACTGGTTTCACTGCTGGTGATGTGAATGTGATGGGGGATATTATAATTAAAGATTATAATAACATCTATCTGTATAAGTCAGAAGGTGAAAGCGTATCCTCCATATTGATCAATGGCCAATTCATTAAAATCCCGTATAAACCAGAACCCCAGGGTGAAAGTATAGTATGGAGTTTGGATTGCTCAGGTTTTTTCACAGTAAGCGAAAAGAGGTACGAAGATTCGAGACAATTCATTTACTTCTTTACCAATTAGGCATGATCGTTAACGTCCCAGGCCTGAGAAATTCTAATGAAGATCACTGGCAAACACACTGGGAACGAAAATATCCTGGCAAGTTCATTCGTGTTGAACAATCAAATTGGGAGTCTCCCGAGAAGGAGTCATGGGTTACAGCTCTACAAGAACAAACATTAAATCTTTCAGATGATGATCTTGTTGTGGTAGGCCACAGTGTTGGTTGTGCCACAATCATTCATTGGTTAAGTGAATATAAGAGAAAGGTTAAAGGTGCTTTACTAGTGGCTCCAAGTGATGTAGATCATCCAAATTATCCCGAGTACATTAGAGGCTTTGCTCCAATGCCATTAGAAACCATCGATACTCCCACGATTGTGATTGCCAGTAGCAACGATCATGTTGTTTCGGTTGAGCGAGCGACATTTTTTGCTGAAAGCTGGGGTAGTAAGTTTGTGCTCTTCGATAATCTGGGGCACCTAGATGATAAATCTCAGCTAAAAAGCTGGCAGGAAGGGTTTTCAATTTTACAGTCTCTCATGTAAATTCCAATATGATCTTATTAATCCTGGCATACATAAACGCAATAGTTTTACTATTACTCGCATTTCTCCATTTCAACTGGGCATTAGGGGGGAAATGGGGTTTTGACAATTCTCTTCCTTCAAAAGAAAGTGGAGAAAAGCTGTTTATCCCTGGCAAATCTGCCTCAGCAATTGTTGGGATTGGCCTATTGGTTTTTGCTTGCATCATATTAACACAAACACCATTAGTCACTTTTCAAAAAATGCCCTGGATAGAAAGGTTTGGTATCTGGGTAGTAGCTGCAATATTCTTTATCAGATCAATAGGAGATTTTAAGTATGTAGGATTCTTCAAGTCTATCAAAAGCACTGATTTTGGAAAAATGGATTCCAAATTTTATTCACCACTTTGTCTATTTATTACCCTTATTGCCGTTTTATTGGGCATTTTCTGATTTTCAAACAGTTTTCCCAATCCCTAAAATCCGTTCACCACGAAGCAAAACCGTTCGCCATCAGGCATTATAATATGGTGAATTCATGAGTCTAGGTTTGTATCAAACAAAAACGAAAAGCTCATGAAAAAATTAAATCTAATATTCTTAATAATACTTTTTGGATCACTTGGAGCATTTGCACAAGAGGGTAAAATAGATGTGAAAGTAGAAGGAAAAGGAAAAGCCATGATTCTTATTCCAGGACTTACCTGCCACGGTGATGTTTGGGAAGAAACGGTAGAGAAGTACAAATCGTCTTACGAATGCCACATATTAACTCTTCCAGGATTCGCCGGCAATCCTGCTACATCTTACGGAGACTCTTTTCTGGAAACTGTAAAAACTCAGATTCTGGATTATATCAAAGAAGAAAAAATCAAGAACCCAATTTTAGTAGGACACAGTTTAGGTGGTTTCTTGTCATTGAGTATTGCGAAGGATAACCCCGGGTTAGTATCAAAAATTGTAATTGTAGATTCTCTTCCTTTCTTACCGGCGATAATGATGCCTGGAGCAACTGTTGAATCAGCAAAACCAATGGCAGAAAACATGAAAAATCAAATGCTTAATGCTCCAAAAGAGCAGGCTGCCGCAAATCAACGAGTAATGCTTGCTTCAATGATGAATGATCAGGAGGATATTGAAAGAGTTTTGGAATGGGGAATGAATAGCGACAAAAACACCGTGGCACAAGCAATGTTTGAACTTTACCAAACAGATTTAAGAGAAGATCTCGACAAAATCGAAGCTCCGATATTAGTGCTTGGTGCTTGGGTAGCATATAAAAACTACGGTGTAACCAGAGAATCTACAATGGCTGGTTACAAGGCTCAATACGCTAAAGCTCCAAACCACAAAGTGGAACTAACAGATATTGGAAAACACTTCATCATGTATGATGACCCTGAGTTTTTCTTCTCAGAAATGGATAAATTCCTTTAATTGCAACAACATCGAACAGACATTAGATGAATCAAAAACAAAGAATTTTTATCTACTGGGTTTGTCAGGTACTAGGGTGGGGATTTTACACCCTTTTCCTGCTTTTTCTAACTCTATCATTTGATCAGAAAGAGACAAGCCCATTAGTCATCCAGTTACAATTCATAATTGGAGTTACTTTATTGATTGTTAGCCATGGATTAAAGGTTTTTTACAAAAAATACCAATGGACTACCAAATCCATCAAATGGGTAATTCTAAGATTGTTACTTGTAACAATTGCAGCATCTTTTTTGGCTCAATTCATTATTCATGGAGCAATGTTATTTGTAATCGATTGGGAAAGCTATCGCCCAATCAAGGTGAATGAATTCTTTGTTTATGTCTTTAATGTCAACATCATCTTTATCCTGTGGAGCATCTTGTATTTCAGTTTCCACTACTTTGAAAACAATCGCAAAAAAGAGATTGAAAATCTGGAATTGAGAGCGAATCTCAAAGATGCTGAAGTGACCATTCTAAAAAGCCAGATCAATCCTCACTTTTTGTTTAATGCTTTAAATAACATCAGATCTCTGATACTGATTGAGCCAGAGAAGGCGAGGGATATGATTACACATATTTCCGAACTGCTTAGATATTTCATTCAATTCAATTCTCAGGAAACTGTGACAGTACAGCAGGAAATTGAAGTTGTAAAGGACTACCTAAAACTGGAATCGATTCAATTTGATGAGCGATTAACTTATTCTATTGATTTGGATGAGAATTCATTGCATGTGAAGATCCCTCCAATGTCCATTCAGCTATTGGTAGAAAATGCTATCAAGCATGGACTTTCCAATCTTCCTCAAGGTGGATTTATTAAGATCCAAACCAGTTCCGATCAGGAGAGCTTAACAATCTCGGTAACCAATTCAGGTCAAATCAATTCTGCACAATCTAAATCTGGAATTGGATTGAAAAATTTATCTGAAAGAATAGAATTAGTATTTGGAAAGGTCTCTGATTTCGAACTTATCCAAAACGAAAATGAAACTGTCACGGCAATGTTTAAAGTACCATTAGTATCATGAAAGCAATCATCGTAGAAGATTCCAAATTGGCCAGAACAGAGCTGAAGCATTTGCTAAAATCAGTTGAAACCGTGGAAATAATTGGTGAAGCTGAAAACGCTGAGGTAGCAAAAGAGAAAATCGAAAAGCTGATTCCGGACTTGATCTTTCTGGATATCCATATGCCAGGCAAAACAGGATTTGACTTACTGGAAGACCTGGAGTATGTACCTAGAGTGATCTTTACCACAGCATATGATGAGTATGCAATTCAGGCTTTTGAACATAATGCATTGGATTACCTGCAAAAACCAGTCAAAATGGAGAGATTGGTACAGGCAGTAGAAAAAGTACAACAATCCTTGAGAAATGAGGAAGTCAAAAGTTCAGAAAACAAATTAAGTCTAAGTGATCAGGTATTTGTGAAAGATGGTGAGAATTGCTGGTTCATTGATCTTTCAGAAATTAGGCACTTTGAAGTATATGGAAACTATACCAGAATTCACTTTGAAGACCAGACTCCCCTCATCCCCAGGTCGCTGAGTTATATGGAGTCCAGACTAGATGAGAAGTATTTTTTCAGGGCCAATCGCCAGGAGATCATTAACCTGAAATGGATTGAGAAAATTGAGCCCTGGTTTAGTGGCACAATTCGGGTCTATTTAAAAGGTGGGCAAACGGTAGATGTCAGTAGGAGACAAAGTATTCTGTTTAAGGAAATTATGAGTTTTTAGGGCTACCCACAATTTTAAATCTTCTGCAGAAACACAGACAACTGCTACAGAAACATAGATAACCGCTGCAGAAAGGCAAATAACCACTGCAGAAACACAGATAACCATCGCAGAAAGGCAAATAACCGCTGCAGAAACATAGATAACCATTGCAGAAACACAAATAACCGTTGCAGAAACACAGATGACCGGTGATATATGATTCTGTAATGGTTAGGAGTGTTTCTGTGGAGGATGAGAGTGTTTCAGAATGGAAATGGAAGACAGACAGTTGAAAATACGCTACTCAAGGAGCAACTGAGCTTCTAAAACTAGAAGCCCATCATTGCAGTCCCAACCAACCTAATGAACTCTCCTCTGTAACCTTCAGAGTCCTTGCCTTTGGAGTTTTTGGCCATTTCCGAAACCAAATTATAATCTCCGTCAGCGACATATTTGGAATCACTCAACAACATTCCAAATAATGCCACCGATGAAGCAAACTGAAAGTCACTTGAGCAGTCCAACCACTCTCTCTCAGAGTTACTAACCACTCTAACCAATTCTTTACTTTTGTTTGCATGAATAGGCTTATACCTAATTCTGGTGGTAGCCATTTCATCCTCTAATCCAACAGCATCATTCTTTTGATATTTCAATTCCTCCACCTCTTTAATGTATTTGCTTTTCACTCCTACTGGAATTATCTCGTACAAAGCAGTAACAGTATGACCAGCGCCCAATTCACCCGCATCCTTTTTATCATCTTTAAAATCCTCATCCTCCAGCAATCTACTTTCGTAACCAATCAATCGGTAAGCAGCTACAACTGAAGGATTAAACTCAACCTGGATTTTGACATCTTTTGCGATAGCAAATACAGTTCCGGCAAATTCTTTCCCCAAAACCAAATAAGCTTCTTGCATGGAATCAATGTAGGCGTGATTTCCATTCCCTGAGTGAGCAAGAGTTTCCAGCATATCATCACGATAATTACCCATTCCAAATCCCAGACAAGTCAAATAAATGCCGGACTTTGCTTTTTCCTTAATTAAGTCTTTGAGTCCACCAGTCTTAGAAATTCCTACATTGAAATCACCATCGGTACCCAATATGACTCTGTTATTTCCACCAATTATAAAATTCCTTTTTGCTACTTTATAGGCCAGTTCAATTCCTGCACCACCTGCTGTAGAGCCTCCCGCACTTAAGTTATCAATCGCCTTCAAAATTTTGCTTTTGTTAGAAGCCGATGTAGATGGTAATACTAAACCTGCAGATCCAGCGTAAACAACTATTGCTACCCGGTCATCTTCTCTCAATTGATTCAATAGCAACTTCAGAGATGATTTCAGTAATGGTAGTTTGTTTTGACTATTCATTGAACCCGAGACATCTAGAAGAAACACCAAATTACTTGTAGGCACGTCCATCTGATCCATCGACTTGCCCTTTATACCAATTTGCATAAGTTTATGCTTATCATTCCATGGACAAATTGCCAGTTCAGTATTGATGGAAAAAGGCTCCCCTTTTACAGGGTCTGCATATTCATAATCGAAATAATTGATCATTTCTTCGATCTTAACTGCATCCCCTGGAGGCTGATTCCCGTTGTTGATCATTCTTCGGATATTAGCATATGCTGCTTTGTCTACATCAATTGAAAAGGTGGATCGGGGCTTGCCATTTACTGAAACAAAGCTGTTTTGATCAATTGTATTATAAGTTTCATTCTGATTCTGAGTGCTGTAATTCAACGTTGAGACTCCTCTGATTTTAATGGAGGATTTGTTTCTGTTTTTCCTTCTGCCTTTCGAAATACTCACACCTGATATCCGACCAGCCAAGCCTGTAACCACTACTTCACTCAAACTTTGAACATCATTGGACAGTTGAACATCAAGAGTTGAATTACCACCTACTTTAACTTCCTTTGTTTCTAATCCGATAAATGAAAAAACAAGAACAGGTTTCGGGGTACTAACCTGAAGAGAATATTTCCCGTCAATATCTGTTGTGGTCCCATTGGTAGTCCCCTTTTCTATCACATTGACCCCTGGCACACCTTGACCACTTTCATCAGTGACTATTCCTGAAACCAGAAAATTCTGAGCAAATAAGAAATGATGCACTATCAAAATCGGAATAATTATCAGCTTTTTCATATGGTTGTAGTTTTTGGGTAGCTGACAGAAGTCGAATGCCTGCACCCCTAAGAATGATGGATATTTTTTTGCCTTAAACACTTAAAACCCATCGATGGTAACCTTTTGTTACCCACAAAAAAGTTTAAATGCCCTCAATTCGAGCTAACCTTGGGCAATAGAAAAATTCTATTATTTGGTTAAAGTCATTTGAATGAAAATTCAGATGGAAATAGTTCTTGATGCTATCCTCTGCAACTTTGAATTTTTCAAAAGCTAAATACGCCTCTTTAAACCGTCCAATCTCGGTATTAAATACTGCAAGCTCACGATAACCATCTTGAATATTTCGTATAGAATTAATCTTTTCTGCTAGTTCAACAGTGTCAGGACTCTTCCTGAAGGTCTTTACCTGGTAAATGATGGAGTCAGAACTCATAAGGTTCTACTAAAACAATGAAGAACATGAATAAATATACAATTGCAATTTGTCTGGTGCTTTGTTGCAATCTGCATTAGCACAACCCGGTCCTCCTGCTACCCCAATTGATGGGGGATTAGTTGTCTTATTAGCTGGAGGCTTGATCTACGGTCTTAAATCTTTAAGAAAACCCAAAAAAGATCAAACATAAATTAGTCGTGACATAGTAGTCTTTTTTACCCTGTTTGAATTGATTAAATTTCAGAATGAAATACTGGCTATTCATTCTGATACCAATTGCGTTTCTCACTTCTTGTGGTGACGATGAATCTGAATTTGAACCAGTTTATGATGTACCTTCAGAATTCCAGCCTTTTGTTTCTTCTTTCTTTGAGATAGCTGAATCTAAAGGGCTCGTTCTGGACACCAACAATATAATCATCCGGTTTGAACAAAACCTGGAGGTAGATGAATTGCCAGTTTGTGGCACTTCGGAGGGACCTCTTAATGCAATTGAACAACATTTGATTTTGATTGACGAACAATGTCTGGCCTGGAGGAGCGGTGAGTTAGCTCAGGAAATTCTCATGTTTCATGAACTTGGACATGTATTTCTGGAAAGAGTCCATGATGAAACTGTATTCCCATCAGGAGACTACAAAACCAT
Organism: bacterium; assembly: GCA_024743255.1. Lineage (GTDB taxonomy): Bacteria > Bacteroidota > Bacteroidia > Cytophagales > Cyclobacteriaceae > JANSWY01. The sequence continues at coordinate 75,209 of JANSWY010000003.1, forward strand.
TATGTTTGGTGGCAACTGGAATATTTTGCGATACTACACGCAGGACCTTTCAAAAAGAGAATATTACATTAACGAACTTTTTAATCCACTTGAGCCAACTCCGGATTGGGCGGAGTAACCTTAGAAAGAGGTATAGAATCAAGAAGCGAATCATTCATTCCAGATAAACTTAAATTTGGAACAAACAATAGACTTCCATCCACTTTGTCGATTGAATATACAAATTCAATGTGTGCTCTTTGGCCTTTCTGCAATTGCAATTCCTTAATGTTATTTTGTGAAGTCACAGAAGTAGCACTCAATACCTTGTTATTAGATATTAATTTGAAATCGCTGATATCTATATCAAGCGGTAAAGACTGGTGATTCACTATTCTTGCCTTTATTCTAAATTCTCCATTAACCTCATAGGACTTAACTCCAAAAACGATTCCTCCCATTAGAATCTCGTTAGTTGTAATTTGAAAATTTGGCCTCTCAGGATTTTGAATCAATGTGTGACCCGCCGCTAAAACTTCTTTCTGTTGTACTTCTTTAGAATAACTTAATGCCGCATCAATTCGATTTGTAAGTCTTAATTCATATTCTGTATCAGCATCATCGATTGTCCATACAGTTATTTTTGAGTCTTTGCCGTGCTGTTTAATGTAATTGTCGAAATCAACGTCTTCTGCTTGAAATAACATTCTTTTCTTGGATGTTTCTCCAATTAATCCTCCCGGAAACAAGGTATAAGTATTGATCAGATCACCATTTACTCCGGCAAATCGATGCAGAAATGAATTATTTACGGCATCAAAGGAGATGGTATCAATAGACATTTCTCCGGGTTGCAGAATGACCATTTCATTTGAAGCCCCAATTGGAAAATTCCTTTTATCGTCAGACTGCAAAACAGCTTCAAGCAGATTGATTTGTTGAGCTTCTTTTGAATTATTAGTAGTTCTCAATTCCAACAATAACTTCTGAGAGGATTTGTGAGCTTTCAAATATCCATTGAATTGAATATCCGATATTCGGGTCTCTCCACTTCCGTAATACAATAGATAATCTGGTTCTTCAGCAAAGAAATTACTTGAGGGCTGGCACCCCAGGAGAAATAAAAAAAGACAGAAAGTTGATATAATATTAAGTGTTTTCATAAGCAATAAAACTCCGCCTCGAAAACCAGGCGGAGTAAATAATATGAAGTTGTTTATTGTAGGGTATTATTTTAAAGACCAAACTGAGTAGCTTTTCGGAGGACATTGGATTTTAACCCATCCACCACCTTGAGTAACCGGCTCCCAACCAGAATGACCCGTGAAATCTTTGATTGTTTGTCCATACCAATTTGTTGGAACCCATCTTTCTAACCAGTTATTAGAGTTATTCAGATATACTATCAAACCTGGGTTACCATTTCTTCTAGCAACATATTCATCATTGTCTGCATAAAGAATTGAGGTATTACCAGTTGCTTTGTTGTTGTGTATCCAAATAAGGTTGTTAAGTTTATCCTTATCCAACCATTCTTCATAATCTCTGTAGAATATTGTTGGATATCCTTCATGAGTAAGAATGTAAGCATACGCCAACATTTTATTCCAAATGACATCAGTGTCGTGGTTTGCCACGAAAGTCACAGCTTTCATTGGGTCTCTTTTCCAAAGCATATCTCCATAAAGCTCACTAAGGTTATTTCCATCAAATGCTGCATCCATTTTATAGTACGCTGCAAAGTCAAATGCTGAAGCTCTTCTTCCAGTGCTGTTAACCCAGTTTTGAAGTGTGTTTGCATTGCCATCCCAGTTTTCACCTACTGCAAATCCACCAACATTATCAACCCACTCGCGAACTACCCATCCGCCAAAACCTTTCACATAGTCAAATCTCCAACCATCGTATCCCATGGTATTTTTGTAGTATTTACCTACACCATCGTTTCTTTTCCACAACCAATCCTGTACGTAAGGCACATCGTGATCCAGATCCGGAAATCCTCCGAAAATACCTTCATCGTATTGACTTGCCCATGATGGGTGAAAGTCATGCTGAGATCTTGTGAATTTTCCTGATGCGATAGCACTAAAGTCTGTCCATGTATCAGTACCAGTATATTGATTTGCTTCTAATTGTCCTCCACTGTTATGGTTTACAACAATATCTGCGTATACTTCTACACCATTATTATGAGCAGTGGTAATCAGGCTTTCTAGTTCAGCTCTTGATCCAAATCTTGTTTCAAGTGAACCATTCTGATTGAAGTCTCCAAAATCGAAGTAATCTGAAGGATCATATCCCATAGAAAACGGACCATTCTGAGCTTTGGAAGATGGAGGTAACCAAATAGAAGAGATTCCTGCATTGCCCCAATCATCTACCTTGTTTTTAACTGTATTCCACCAGGTTCCACCAGCAGGGACATCCCAGTAAAATGCTTGCATCATTACAGGTCCGCCAGGAGGAAGAGCGTTTGTATTCACACTCTCAGTTTCAGGAACCTGTACATCTTCCATAGGATCCGCGCACCCAAGGAACAGTGCCAATCCTAATGCTGGAGCCAGCATCTTTTTGGAAGACTTCAAAAAATTAATCTTCATTTTATATACGGTTTTTGGTTATAACAATGAAGGCAAACTAGCATTTGAAACCGTGAGTAGCGCTCCAAAATATAAATTGACACTTTGAAACTATGCTAATTTTCGGCGATTTATAGATTGACACTTTGAAAAATCAGCAAAATGAAATCCGTTGCACTGAAAATTATTCATTGATTGCTTCATCCTTGAAATATAGCCTGGGGGTGGTGCCAGTGTATTTTTTGAATGATCGATTGAAGGTTGCCTTGGAATTAAACCCAACAGAAAAGGCAAGACTAAGGTAAGATTCGGGCTTTTCGCCATTTTCCATCCTTTGAATAAACTCTTTTACACGGTTCTCATTAATGTACTGACTAAAAGTCTGATCAAACCCCTCATTTATAACCCGCGACAAAGTATGCACAGACGTAGGAATCTTATTAGACAGATCAGGAAGCGTTAGGTCGGGATCATTGTAAATCTTATCGTTAGTCATCAGATTTTCCAGGCTGGATTTTACTTTTTCAAACTCATCGGTGGAAAGAACTGAGTCCTTATATTTCTTCTCTTCAACCTTTTGCCTTAGCAATTCAGGTTGTTTGATGGCGTGGTATCCCAGATAGAATACAATTACGGAAAATAATAACCACAATACATCCAAAGCTGTATCCATGATAATGGTAGTATACACTCCAAACAATTCTCCAACCACATACATCACTGCTGCAAAAGCCCATATACCCAAATAGGCAACTACAATCCACAATACAATCTTTAGGAAACCAATATATTTCTGATAATCCTGATTTTGTTTCTCTTCATGCTCAACATCTTTAACTACTCTAAATGATAAGAACCAGTAGAATATGTTATAACCAAGAGCAATCGTACCTGAAGTAGCAAATACCGGAAATAATTCCATATCAATGATCCGATAGATGAATGTTTGATTGTTAACCATCAGGTATGGGATATATAACAAAACATGAACAACAGCCGGAACAAAATGTAAATACCAATACTTGGCCCATTTAAGCGGCTTCTTGAGCAGATGATGTATGTATAAGTAAAATGACGGAGCGTAGGTAAATAATATAATATCAGGCAGCAGCAACATCTTAGGTTGCCAATTAAATATCTCCGAATGATATATTGAAGCACGACCAACCAAAGCAAGAGCAATCAATACCAACTGAAATGTGAGATATGCATTTGCCTTTCTATTCTTGTTTCGAATTGTGTAAATCGCAAAGATCATCAGCACTGATTGCAGTGCTGCAAATAGCAGAATATAAACGTAAGCGTTAAATGTGCTTGAGGTGATATCTTCCCAGCTTCTTATTGTTATGTATACTGTATCTCCATCCTCACTTTTATCATATCTCCGATTGGGTCTTGATCTTCCATGTCCCCTACCTTCTACAGCTTTCCAGCTTCCTCTGGTGAATTTATAGGCGAATCCAGCTTCCTTAAAATATCTCGTAAGACGGTACGATCCATCTTCGTGCTTCACCAGCTTGTTTCGTCCAACATCCGGGAACCATCCGTCAAATTCGCCTGCTAAATAAATCGTTGCGTCATGAGGGGTTTTTTCGGGGTAGTGATTGATAATAAAAGTTACCTGAAAAGAATCTGGGGGGTTAAGTGTTTGTGCTGATAATGTGAAAGAGTTAATACATACCATTATCATTCCCAGCCACCAACAGCGGGAGATTGACCTTATTTCCTTATAACGTCCATCTACAAGTCTTGTCACTCTATCACTTCTTCATCAGGGTACTACTCCCTTCTTATTTACATTTATTTGGTCAATCCCAGTCTAAAAATCTGGGACTCAGAGGATGAGAACAACTAAAAATAATGACTTAAATAAGATTATCAAAAAGCAAACGATTGCATAAATCAAAGTTTTACAAAATCGTTATTTTGGATGGTCAAAAAAGAAAAAATAAGGAATAGTGACTATGCTTCCGGGTTTACTGATTCGGTAGGCTGTTGTGCTGGCAAATCTTCATCATGCTCTTCTTTACCAACCTGGAAGAAAGTCCTTTGGAAAATTAGAATAATGGAAATACCAACAAATATAGAAGCATCAGCAACGTTAAAAACAGGCCAAAGTGCTACATATTCGTTTCCTACCAGGGGTACCCAATCAGCAATTCTACCTTCCCACAAGTCAAAGTAAAACATATCAATTACCTGACCCTGAAACCAAGGTGAAGAAGCCTCTGCTGGAGCATTATTTAAAAATACACCGTAAAAAATACTATCGATTACGTTACCAATGGCACCCCCTAAGATTAGTGCCATGCTCAGTAGCAATCCTTTAGGAGATTCTTTTTTGATTAGCCAATAGAGGTAATAAGAAATTCCAACCATTGCCAACAATCTCAACATCGTTAAAATCACTTTGCCATTTGAGAAACCAAACTGAAGCCCAAATGCCATTCCCTTGTTAGTCAGGTAATGAAGCTTGAAAAAATCACCCAATAATTGTATTTGCCCTCTTGATCCCATTTCCATATTGAAATGCACCAATAACTTTACGGTTTGATCAATTGCAATTACTGCAATTGCAATCAGGAAATACTTTATGAGTGTTTTTTGCGCTTCTGTCATTATGCCTCCACTTGGTTTACTTCTAATTTGACCTCTAGCTGGAACTCGTCCATTTCCAAAGATAACCCACCTTCAACTTTTTCTACAACGTTTAATACCAACGCTTGTGTTTCTCTTTTTATATATTCGGCATTGCTTTCAATTGCATCTGCAACAATCTGATCAGAAACAGAGCAAGTAACATTGATTTTATCCTGCACTTCTAATCCCTGGTCTTTTCTAAGGTTTTGGATTCTATTAACAAAATCTCTCGCAATACCTTCCTTCTTCAAGTCATCAGTAATTGTGATATCCAAAGCAACAGTAATTCCATCTTCACTTGCAACCAGCCATCCTGGAATATCTTCAGAAGAAATTTCAACATCCTCTAGTGTAAGTTTAATATCATCCTCACCTAGTTTGATGTCAAGGAATTTCTGTCCTTCCATTAATCTAATGTCTTCCTGAGTAAATTGGTTGATCGCTGCTGAAACTTCTTTCATTCGAGACCCATGTTCTTTACCCAGTTTTCTGAAGTTAGGTTTCACCTTCTTCACAATGACACCACTTGCATCATCCATGTATTCTACGGATTTCACATTAAGCTCTGATACTACTAGATCTTCAACAGCCTGAAGTCTCTTCAGCTCATCATCACTTAATACAGGTATCATCACTTTAGTCAAAGGTTGTCTTACCTTAATCTTCTCCTTCTTTCTAAGAGAGTGACCTAAAGACGAAACCTGCTGGGCAAGCGTCATTCTTTTCTCCAATTCCATATCAATGCAAGACTGATCTGATTTTGGAAACTCAGTTAAATGAACAGACTCAACACCTTCTTTGTTGCTGATGCTGTTCAAATCGCTATATAATCTTTCAGAATAGAAAGGAGCAACAGGAGAACTCAACTTAGCAATAACTTTCAAACAAGTATAAAGTGTTTGATAAGCGGCCTCTTTGTCCTTATTGTATTCACCAACCCAGAAACGTTTTCTATTAAGTCTTACATACCAGTTACTCATATCATCCGCAACGAATGTCTGAATAGCTCTGGTAGCTTTTGTTGGTTCGTAATCATCATAAGCCTCAGTTACTACACTGATTAATGAATTTAACTTACTGATGATCCATCTATCACTTTCTGTTCTTTCTTCAAGCGGAATATCATCTCCTTCATATTTGAATCCGTCAAGGTTCGCATACAAGGCGTAGAAATTATAGGTATTAAATAAAGTACCAAAGAATTTTCTTTGAACCTCAGCAACACCTTCCAAATCAAACTTCAGATTATCCCATGGGTTTGCGTTGGAAATCATGTACCATCTGGTAGCATCAGGACCATATTTCTTGATTGTCTCAAAAGGATCGATCGCATTATTCAAACGCTTCGACATCTTGTTACCATCTTTGTCAAGTACCAGTCCGTTTGCAATCACATTTTTGAATGCTACACTATCAAATAACATCCCAGCGATTGCATGCAATGTGAAAAACCAACCTCTTGTTTGATCCACACCTTCCGCGATGAAGTCGGCAGGGTAGTTGGCATCAAATATCTCTTTATTTTCAAATGGATAATGCCATTGTGCATAAGGCATTGCTCCTGAATCGAACCAAACATCAATCAGGTCCTTTTCACGGAACATCTTTTGCCCGGATTCACTTACAAGGATAACATCATCCACATAAGGTCTGTGTAAGTCAAAATCTTCAGGTAGCTCTGCTTCCATGAAACCAGCTTCAACTGATTTCTGTACTTCTTGTCTTAGTTCTTCTAAGCTGCCAATGCATTTTTCCTCTCTGGTTTCAGATCTCCAGATTGGCAGTGGAGTACCCCAATATCTGGATCTACTTAAGTTCCAATCCACCAGATTATCCAACCAGTTACCAAACCTTCCGGTCCCGGTAGCAGCAGGTTTCCAGTTGATAGTATTGTTAAGTTCAACCAATCTATCCTTAAATGCAGTTGTTTTGATAAACCATGAATCCAATGGATAATAAAGAACAGGCTTATCAGTTCTCCAGCAATGTGGATAGGAGTGTTCGTACTTTTCTACTTTAAATGCTTTATTCTCTTCCTTGAGTTTTATCGCGATTTGTACATCAAGACTTTTATCGGGAGCATCTTCCTTGTAATACTCATTCTTAACATACATACCAGCAAAGTCTGTGATTTCCTTCACATATCTACCTTGCTTGTCTACGATAGGTACATCAAGGCCTTCCTCATCTTTTACGAATATACCAGGAACGTTATACTGCTCACTGACACGGTAGTCATCTGCACCGAAAGTCTTTGATAGGTGTACGATCCCTGTACCATCTGCAGTTGTGACGAAATCACCAATCAAAACAGAGAAGGCTGGCTTTGGAAGTTTTACATATGGCAACAATTGCTCATAATCCACCCCTTCTAATTCTGACCCTTTGTATTCCGCAAGGATTTCGTATGGTATAAGCTTATCTCCAGCTTTGTAGTCATCAAATGCAATATCCTTTGCCTTAGCATTGAAATACGCACCAAATCTGTCCTTAGCCAGAATAACAGTAACAGGTTCGAATGTATAAGCGTTGTAAGTTTTTACTTTCAGGTAAACTATATTCTTTCCTACAGCCAAAGAGTTGTTAGCTGCTAAAGTCCAAGGTGTAGTCGTCCAGGCCAAGATTGCTAAGTCTCCTGCAACTCCATCAAAAAGAAACTCCGACTTATCGTTTTTCTCAACTTTGAATTGAGCAACAATAGTGGTGTCTTTTACATCTTTATATGTACCTGGTTGATTTAATTCGTGTGAACTTAAACCAGTACCAGCTGCTGGACTGTACGGCTGGATAGTGTATCCTTTATATAGAAGCCCTTTGTCGTATAATTTCTTTAGCAGGAACCATAAAGATTCCATGTAGTTTCTATCAAAAGTGATATATGGATCATCAAGGTCAACCCAGTAACCCATTTTCTCAGTGAGGTCGTCCCACTCACTTTTAAATTTCATTACTGCTTCCTTGCACTTCTGATTGTACTCAGCTACAGTTATTTTTTTACCGATATCTTCTTTGGTAATACCCAGTTCTTTTTCAACCTGTAGTTCCACAGGCAAACCGTGCGTATCCCATCCACCTTTTCGCTGAACTTTGAAACCCTGAAGTGTTTTATATCTACAGAAAATATCCTTTACCGTTCTGGCCATCACATGGTGAATACCCGGAGTACCATTTGCAGAAGGAGGTCCTTCATAGAAAGTAAAAGTAGGATTACCATCTCTGGTAGAAATTGATTGTTGGAAAATCTGATTTTCTTTCCACCATCTCAATGTATCTTCAGCTACCTCGGCATAGTTGATGCCTTTATATTCCCTGTACTTATCCACAATAATTAATGATTTAATGCAGTATTAAGATTTAAAACCAATTGGGTTTGTTAAGAGTTTCGAGAATCAACCTTAATTTGCTCAAGGTCAATCTCTTCATCCTCACCTTCGTCATAAAACTCAGGATATTTTTCGATCAAAGGATGAGCATTTTGATTCCTCTTTCCAGTATCGAATCGCAAAAGTAATGCAGGTAAAACAATTAAGTTAGTCAACATCGCAAAAAGGAGTGTCAAACTGGTCAATACCCCCAAAGCAATTGTTCCACCAAATTCTGATGCTGCAAAAATTACAAACCCGAAGAATAGAATAATTGATGTATATATCATTGATGCTCCAGTCTCCTTTAAACTATAACTAACAGCTATAGGCACTGAGAACTTCTGAGCAAATAACTCTTGTCTGTACTTTGCCAAAAAGTGAATTGAATCATCCACAGAAATACCAAAAGCAATGCTAAATATGATGGCTGTACTTGGCTTCAATGGAATACTAAAATATCCCATTATTCCTGCAGTGATGATCAACGGAATCATATTTGGAATAAGAGAGATTACAATCATTCTAAAGTTCCTGAATAGGATCACCATGATCAATGCAATGATGATGAACGCAATCACCATACTGGTAAGTAAATTATCAATCAGGAACTTATTCCCTTTGATGAATAATGGTGTGGTTCCGGTGATCTTCGCTTCCATTTTGGTATCACCAAATATCTGATCCATTCTTGGCTGAATGACATCATTAATAAGTGAATCCATTTTTACAGATCCAATATCGGCAACCTTCAATGAAATCCTTACTTTTTGACCAATGCTATCCACAAATGCCTGAGAGATTCCATCTTCATCAGAATCTTCTGATAAATATCTTAAAATAAAAGTCCTGTCCCTTCCTGAAGGAATTGTATAAAACTGTGGCAAATGATTATAGTATGCCTGGTTTGCGGCTTTGATAAAGCTAACCACTGAAACGGGTTGCGAGATATAGGTACAAGAATCAAGAAATGCTTCGAATTCATCTATCTTTTGTAGATTCCTAATATTCTGCACTCCCTTTTTTCTTCCAGTATCAACCACTACTTCTAATGGCATGATTCCACTAAAATTCTTTTCAAAGAATCTAAGGTCTTGAATCATTGGGCTATCTTCTGGTAGATCGTCAATCAGATAAGAGTTTGACTGAATCTTAAGCATACCGAAGATGCATACAACCACAATTACGGTAGTTGTTATGAAAACCAAAGTCTTTTGTTTGTGAACCAGGTCATCCAATAAGGAAAGGAAAGCATTAAGGAACTTAAATTCCAGATGCTTTAAATGTCTTGAACTTGGTGGTGACACATATGAATAAACCGCTGGAATCAGGATAATGCTTACAAAGAATGTTGCTAGGATATTGATACCAGCGACTATTCCAAATTCACGTAAAATCGTGATGTCTGTTGATAATAAAACAAGGAATCCAACAGCAGTTGTGAAATTGGTAATTAAAGTTACTATCCCAATTTTTCTTATGATCGTGCTCAGTGCCCTCATCTGGTTACCATGCTTCGCATATTCCTGATGGTATTTATTGAGCATGTAAACACTGTTCGGAATTCCAATCACCACTATGATTGGAGGAATCAGACCTGTAAGTATTGTTATTTCAAAACCAAATAAGGATAGTGTACCAACTACCCAAACTACAATGACCCCAATAATGATAAGCGGGAAGATTACAGCCTTAAATGATCTGAAAAACAAAAACAGAATAATACCTGTCACTACAATAGAAAGAATCAAAAATAAATTTAACTCCTTCTTCACTGTTCTCATGTTCACGGATCTCGCGTAAGGGAGACCTGAATAATGCAGTTTTATGTCAGTTTGCTTTTCAAATTCTTCTCCAACATCCACAACATCCCACATCAGATCTATTCTATCCTCTGTGTCAAGAATATCATTATCTAAGGTCACCAATATAAGAGTGGCTCCATTTTCTTTATTGATCAACTGTCCGGAATAAAACTGTAGACTTGCAGCTCCATTTAATAGACTATCAAGCACATCCTGATCTTCCGGGTAATCCGGAAATATAGGTTGCAGTTCAAATTTTTTGGCCTTGGTGTTTTTTTCCAGTTTCTTAAGGTTGGGTAGTCCCAAAACATTCACAACTCCAGGAAGTTCTCCAAGAGCTTTACACAGGTATCCGAAGTTTCTGAAATTATCAACCTTATAAATTGAGCTGTCTCTTACACCAACAGCAATGATATTACCATCCTCACCGAATTGCTTCTTAAACTCTCTGAAATATACATTGTCCGGATCCTCGTGAGGAACAATTTCAGCCAATCTAAATGAGTACTTAACATCTTTCGCATGGTAGCCCATGAAAGCTGTTACTAACGCCAAAACAATAACCAGTATTGTTCTGTGTTTTAGGATGATATGTGCAAGTTTCGTCCACATTTTTTAACAGTCGGCAAAGGTAACAAAAATTGTTTGGTATCTAAGTTTATTGAGGTAAGTCGGAGTATTTCGTGTTAAAACATTATACGATCGGTAATGAAATGCCTTTAATCGTTTTGAATAATGATATGGCATGTCTGTCAGTTAACCCCGAAATATAATCTGTAATTAGTAATAACCGGTTATATAATTGCTCTGAATCGTCCAATTTGCGTTTCAACTCTCCCGGAATCAATCTGAATACACTTTTGGTCTTTCCAGTTACCGATTCTATCTGGTAATAATTGTAATACATTGAAGTGCAAAAGCTCTCCAATAATCTTTCAATTACTTCATAACCTCCAGCTTCTTTCTCCAGCACAATTTGTGCTCGATATAGCTTTTCAATTGAAATATTACTGATTTCATTTAGAATTGGAGCAGAAGGGATGCAATCAACCAACGACTTATCAAAGGTCCCGGCCAGAATTTCCTCTTCATACTTCATGAACTCCGTGCTTACTTCTCCTATCAGTTGATTAATAACCAATGCTCTGAGCACACTGATTTTTTCGTTTTCACCACCAATTTTGGCCAATTTCTTCTCATCAAATCTTTCTTTCAAAATCTGAGCAAAGAAATTCTTCACGGTCTCAAAACTAACAAGATTCAATCTACAGCCGTCTTCAAAATCTATTACATGGTAGCAAATATCATCAGCCGCTTCTACCAGAAACACCAATGGATGACGAGTAAACGATTCCTCATTCAGTGCTGGCAATCCCAATTGGTCAATCATTTCATTAAATGCATCCTTCTCACTTTGGAAGTAGCCAAATTTCTTCTGACTTTTTCTTCCATCGATCTTAGCATTTAAAAGTGAACCGTGAGGATACTTTGTGAATGCACCCATTGATGCATAAGTCAATTTCAAACCCTGATCGAAATGATCGCTGTTGAGTATTCTGAAACCTTGAGCATTACCTTCAAAATTGGTTAAATCCTTCCATTGATAAGCTGTTAAACTATCTCCAAATAACGACTTTGCTCCTTCCGATTTAAAATACCCCGAGATTGCTTCCTCTCCGGAATGACCAAATGGTGGGTTTCCAATATCATGAGCCAAACTCGCAGCAGCAGTAATGGCGCCAAAATCAAATGGACTGAATCTTTCTCCAAGGTTTGGGTGTTTCTTAATCACTTCTGTTCCTACTGACTTACCAAGTGATCTTCCTACACTTGAAACTTCTAATGAGTGAGTAAGTCTGTTATGAACAAAATCCTGCTCAGGAATTGGGAATACCTGAGTCTTGTCCTGCAACTTTCTAAAAGGGTGACTGAAGATGATTCTATCAAAATCCTTTTCAAAAGCACTTCGGATCTGATCAATAGAATGCTCCCCGGTAATCTTTGACCCAGGCCTGTGATAACTTAATAATTTCTCCCAATTCATCATCTCCTTATATATTCTAATGGATTTTGATTCAGTAATTTAACTGTTGCCTGGTAGAGATCAGGACAGTAATCTGAGAACATTCTGGTTCGTTCAAAAAAGTTCTCTATTACCACAGCAAAAAACTCTTCTTCATTTGCTGCGCCGTACTCTCTAAACATGGAAACTTCACCCCTTCGCATTGCTACTATTTCTTTCTTCGCAAAGAAGCTCCATAAATCAAGATCAGATTCATTAAAGAACTGATATTCGTCGTTCATTATAAGGTTTTCCAATCTTAGCGCATGCGCCATTTCATGTAACCCAAGGTTTATCCCATCTGTACGATCCAGATACCCTTCCACAAAGCTTCTCCAGGAAAGCACAATTAATTTGGCCAGTGGATTGACTTCTCCTTTATGGTAGACCTTATTAATCGTTGAATAGTAATTATCAGGATAAATTAAGATCCGTTTGAAGTGACTTAGATATACTTTTGGCAACCCAAACGTAATCTGGATAGCGGAAGCTGCTATCAGCGCTTTCATTTGCGCTGTAACTCCATCTATGCTTCTAGGTATAAAATCCTTAATATTTATAAAGTGCTGCACCCTGCCTTCAAAGAGTTTCTTTTCTTTAGGAGGAAGCATCTTATAAAAATCAGAATGTTCGTTTAAAACAGCTCTGTATCTTTCCTTGATTGGCGGAAGTCCAAAAGCCCTGAATCCAATATTAATTCCTGGAATTGAAGAAAATATTGCCAAAAGGAAAATAGCAATCCCGATCATCAATACTGTACCCAAAGCATCTTGCGATGAGTTTTGTAACAATATAAATTCCAGGTGAGCCAACTGCCTTTAGCTAAGTTGTTTCAATAACTTAGTCATAGATACTGAATCACTGAGTGTCTTGATTAATTCATCTACAGTTACTCTGCTTTGAGCCATACTATCTCTTTCTCTGATAGTTACTGTATTGTCTTCAAGAGTTTGGTGATCAATTGTAACACAATATGGTGTCCCAATGGCATCCTGTCTTCTGTATCTTTTACCAATTGCGTCTTTTGCATCGAACTGCGCATTGAATTCAAGCTTCACCTCATCCATGATCTCTCTTGCCTTTTCTGGAAGGCCGTCTTTATTTACTAATGGGAGTACAGCAACTTTAACAGGTGCAAGTGCTGGAGGTAATTGAAGAACTGTTCTCTCACTTCCATCTTCCAATTTCTCTTCTTTGTAGCAAGAAGATAAGATAGCAAGGAACATTCTATCTAAACCAATTGAAGTCTCTACTACGTATGGCACGTAGCTCTTTTCCTCAACAGGATCGAAGAATTGTAATTTTTTACCAGAGTGTTCTTCGTGTGCTTTTAAATCAAAGTCAGTTCTACTATGGATACCTTCAAGTTCTTTGAATCCCATTGGGAAATCAAACTCGATATCACATGCTGCATTGGCATAATGAGCAAGATTAAGGTGATCGTGGAATCTGTAATTTTCTTCACCCAAACCTAGAGCTTTATGCCATTTGATTCTGGTTTGCTTCCACTTTTCGTACCACTCGAGCTCCTCTCCTGGCTTCACGAAAAATTGCATTTCCATTTGTTCAAATTCACGCATTCTGAAAATGAACTGTCTTGCAATAATTTCATTTCTGAAAGCCTTACCTATTTGAGCAATACCAAATGGAATTCTCATTCTACCTGTTTTCTGTACATTCAGGTAATTCACGAAAATACCTTGTGCAGTTTCTGGTCTTAAGTAGATTTTGTTTGCTCCCTCTGCAAGTGAACCCAGTTCCGTTGAGAACATCAGGTTGAATTGTCTTACATCAGTCCAGTTTTTTGAACCAGAAACAGGATCAGCAATTCCAAGCTCCTCAATTAAGGCTTTCATATCAGCAAAATCCTCCTCGTCCATTGCTTTCTTGAACCTGGCATTGATAGTATCGATCTTTTCCTGATTTTGAAGGACTCTTGGGTTAGTTGAAAGGAATTGTTCTTCATCAAAAGAATCACCAAACCTTTTGGCCGCCTTATCAACTTCCTTCTTGATTTTGCCTTCAATCTTGGCAACATAATCTTCAATCAGATTATCTGCTCTATATCTTTTCTTACTGTCCTTATTATCAATCAATGGATCATTAAATGCATCTACGTGTCCTGAAGCTTTCCAGGTAGTAGGATGCATAAAGATGGCTGCATCAATCCCTACAATGTTCTCATTCATTTGAACCATTGCTTTCCACCAGTATTGTTTGATATTGTTTTTCAATTCAACTCCATACTGTCCATAGTCATAAGTAGCACTTAGACCGTCATAGATCTCACTTGATGGAAAAATAAATCCGTACTCTTTTGAGTGCGCAATGATATTCTTAAGCGAACCGCTCTCTTCAATTTTAGCCATAGCCGCAAAATTGTCATCTTGCGTAGACTTTTAAAAGGATTAATTCTGAAATTCTCAAGGTTATCGGCTGAATCTCAAAGAAATTTCATCCAAACTCTGGTTGCTTCCTACTACAGTCACTATATCATTCACTCTCAGCCTTGTATATCCATGAGAAATAATCATTTGGCCTGCTCTTTTGATAGAAAGAATAATGACATCATTTGGCAATCGAAGTTCTCGCAATGGAATACCATGGATATTAGGGTTTTCAAGCTCAATATCTCTTGTATCCTGATCATCGGCCATACCAAGTAATAAGGAAGTAGCAAGAGGAGATCTCACAAAGTGATCCAGTAAACTTACAATAGCAGTGGATGGATCAACAATTTTAGCTTCTAGTGCCAGGAATCTGTCATAATTCCATCTTTCATTTAATCTTACAATCAAATCTCTTGTTCCCAGATGTTCATATGCCAGGTCGCAAATCTTATAATTTTCTTCATCGGACAACATGCATACAATAGCTTCTGTCTTATCTGCCTCCATTGAAAGAAGTACTTCCAACGTAACATCTTCAACATATACAACCGTGATGTCTTCCGGTTCCTGAAAGCTTCCCCGTTTCTTTTTTGTGGCTAGCTGTACTTTCCAGTCTTTACTTATCAATTGTCTGGCCAAAGCAATTGATTGATTTTCTAGTCCAAAAATGATTGCATCTCTAATACCATCGAATCCTGCAGGATCTGCTTTACTATGATCTTCACCAAGTTTGTTGAGTGAATACTTAAATAATGGAGGCCCTAAAAATTGATTAAGAACAATAACTGCAATTACTACCGTAGCAAACTGATTCCCCCATCCTGGGAATGTACTGGCTATAATGGTGGATAGGCCGAGCGCAACTCCCGCCTGTGTGATGTAAGGCATCCAGCCATAATTCATATGTTTAATTGGATCCTTGGCAAGAATTCCTCCTACATAGCTTCCCATCACCATTGTTACAAGCCTGATTAGAAATAATATCACAGCAATACCAGAAACACTCCACAAGACATCCACTTCCATGGTTGCTCCTGTTAGGGTGAAAAAACCGATGTAAATATATGGAGAAGTCTCTTCCAGTATTTTCAAGAACTCAACTCGGTACCTCGAATAATTTGTTACAAAGAAACTTGCTATAATACAGATTAAAAGAGGCTCTATGGCAATATCAAAACCTAGATACTCATTGCTCGTGTGTTCTGTGAAATGACCCAAAAGATACGCTGAGTAACCAAACAAAACTATCCCAATAGTCTTGTAGATAGTCTTTATCTTCCAGGACATAATATACCTAAGAGTGAATCCGTAGGCATATCCCAAACCAATAGACATTCCAAGTTCTAATAAGATAAGAACTACACTAAAAATGTTGAAGTCATCTCCGGAAATTAATGTTTTTGCAACGGAGAGGTTTACCGCAAAAAGAACGATTACAATAAAGTCCTTCAAAACAGTAACACCCATGACGGTTTGTGTGAATGGCCCTCGGGCTCTAAGCTCATTCACGACTGCAATTGCCGAAGCGGGAGATCTGGCCACAAAGATTGTCCCGGTAAGGATGGCAACTGCTACTTTAGCGGTCGCATTTAAATCCTTCATATATGGGATGAGGTCAGCAATAAAGTAGACCCCTAAACTTCCAACAAGAAATGTAATTACTAATTGACCGAAAGTGTTCCATTTAATACTATTGAAGCGGCTTCTTAATTCTTTCAGGTATAGCTCTGCCCCAGCTGCAAACGCAATGAATGCCAGCGATAACTCGTTAACAAAACCAAGATGTGTAATAATCCCTTGAGGAATCAATTCCAGAAAATATGGGCCGGCTATGATACCAGTCATAATGAACCCTGTAATTAATGGCAGGTTCGCTAATTTGAATACTTTGGAGATTTGATTAGCTGCAATAGCAACTATAATAAATCCTCCAAGCAGTATAAATAATTGTGCATCAAGCAGGCTTTCAATCATAGAATTCCAGGTAGATTTCAATTTGGACTAATCCTAAAAATAACCCGTTTGTTTTAAGTTATATCATTTTTGGAATAATCTTTGAATAAAATTTTGTTGTCACCCAGATGACGGCATGGTATTTATGCCAAACTATCTGGATCACTATAGTGTATAATGACTATGTTCAAACTAAATCTGAATACAATGAATTTTATTGCAGGGATATTTTTAAGTGTTGCTTTAGGATGTGCCAGTCCAAACCCGGTAAATGAAGCTTCAGAACCAATTAGTCATGAAATTTTTGACGATTTATTAAAAAAACATGTTGATGCTGAAGGTTGGGTTAATTATGAAGGTTTCAAATCGGAGAGAGATAAATTAAACCAATATCTGGAGTTACTTAAGGATAATGCTCCAAATGACAATTGGACTGATGATGAAAAATTAGCTTATTGGATCAATGCTTACAATGCTTTTACTATTGATTTAATACTTCAGTATTACCCCGTTAACAGCATCAGAGATATTGGAAGTAAAATACAGGTCCCATTTGTTAATTCTCCTTGGGACATCAAGTTCATAGAAATAGGGGGTGAAAAGCTTGATCTTAATAATATCGAACATGGTATAATCCGTGAGAGGTTTAATGAACCTCGGATACATTTTGCTGTTAATTGCGCATCCTATTCATGTCCGGTATTGAGAAACGAAGCTTATGTAGCAAGCAAACTAGATAGCCAACTTGAGGAGCAGACAATTTCGTTCGTTAATGACACAAAAAGAAATAAGATTACTGCGAAAAAAGCTGAACTGTCTAAATTATTTAGTTGGTACAAAGGAGATTTTACCAAGGATCAGAGTCTTGTGGAATTCATCAATAAGTATTCAAATACCAAAATCTCTAAGTCTACCAAGATCACCCATCTTGAGTATGGCTGGACTTTGAACAAGCAATAATGAAAAAAGGCAGTGCCTCCAAATGGAAACACTGCCTTGATCGTATTTTTAGAGATGCTTAAACTACCTCTCGTCCAATACTATAATATTTGAAGCCTAAGCTGCTAATGTTCTCAAGTTCATAAAGGTTTCTACCGTCAAATATCACCTTTTCCTTAAGTAGTGTTTCCAGCTTTTTGAATTCAGGAGTTCTGAATACAGGCCATTCTGTCATAATAAGTAAAGCATCTGCACCATCTGCTGCATCATACTCATCACTTGCGAATTCGATCTTGTCACCAATTACGCCTTTCACGTTTTCCATTGCCTCCGGATCGTACGCTTTGATTTTAGCACCTCTTGACACAAGTTCCTCTATATTATACAATGCTGGAGCTTCTCTGATATCATCAGTATAAGGTTTGAATGCTAATCCCCACATGGCAAAAGTTTTCCCAGTAAGGTCTTTTCCATAGTGAGCTTCAATCTTATCAACCAGTTTAAGCTTTTGTCCAGCGTTGATATCCATTACTGACTTTAGAATTTTGAAGTCGTACTCCGCATCCGTCGCTGACTTAGCTAAAGCCTGAACATCTTTTGGGAAACAGCTTCCTCCATATCCAATTCCAGCGAATAAAAATCTCTTACCAATCCTAGAATCAGTTCCTACACCTCTTCTAACGGCATCCACATCAGCTCCTAGCTTTTCACAAAGGTTTGCGATTTCATTCATAAAAGTGATTTTAGTCGCTAAGAATGAATTTGCGGCATACTTTGTAAGTTCGGCAGATCTGATATCCATGAAGATTATTGGGTTCCCCTGACGCACGTATGGTCCATAAAGTGTTTCCATCACTTTTTGCGCCTTTTCTGTTTCAACTCCAACTACAACCCTATCAGGTTTCATGAAGTCGTCTACAGCTACTCCCTCTCTTAGGAATTCTGGATTTGAAACTACATCAAAATCCACCTTGGCGTTAAGAGCTACCTTCTCTTTCACTTTTTCAGCAGTTCCAACCGGAACGGTACTCTTATCTACAATAATTGTATATTCATTCAATAACGGACCAAGGTCCTCTGCAACACGTAGTACATATTGCAAATCTGCAGATCCATCTTCACCAGGAGGAGTAGGAAGAGCAAGGAAAATGATTTTAGCGCCTTCTATCCCTTCTTTCAAGTCTGTTGTGAACTCAAGTCTACCCTGACGAATATTTCTATCAAAAAGGACGTCTAAGCCTGGTTCATAAATCGGAATCTGACCAGATTTTAACTTCGCAACTTTTTTCTCGTCAATATCAATACAAGTAACGTGGTTCCCTGTTTCAGCAAAACATGTTCCAGAAACTAGACCTACATACCCGGTCCCTACGACAGCTATTTTCATTTCTTTATATTAATTCAATTTTGATTGCGCAAAACTAATCTTTTTTTGCCCAGACACACAACGATTCAGTTGGGTTGATAGTTAATATGAAAGGATATTTTAATTTTGCAGTAACAACAACCCAATAAAAAATGAGTGAAGTACTAGAAGCTGACGACATCATGCAAACAAAAGAAAACCAACGCATGATCGCAGAAATGATTCGAGATTTCGGAGCGAAGGAGATTGAACCCTACAAAATGCAATGGGATGAGGACCAAACATTCCCTATTGACTTATTCAAGAAATTTGGAGAATTAGGTATTATGGGGGTCTTAGTGCCTCAGGAATACGGAGGATCTGGATTTGGTTATCATGAGTATGTTACGGCAATCATCGAAGTTGCAAAAATTGACGGTGCAATTGGTTTGTCTGTTGCTGCACACAATTCATTATGTACTGGTCATATCCTTCAGTTTGCCAATGAATCCCAAAAACAAAAGTGGTTGCCCAAATTAGCCACTGCAGAATGGATTGGTGCCTGGGGCCTTACTGAGCCGAATACGGGTTCAGATGCAGGAAACATGAAGACTACAGCAGTCAAAGACGGTGATTACTATGTTTTGAATGGAGCCAAAAACTTCATTACTCATGGTAAATCCTCTGATATGGCAGTTGTAATTGCCAGAACCGGAGAAGTCGGAGACTCTCATGGTATGACGGCATTTGCAATTGAAAAAGGAACTCCTGGTTTTTCTGCAGGAAGAAAGGAAAACAAATTAGGAATGAGGGCTTCCGAAACCACCGAACTAATCTTTGAAGACTGCAGAGTACACAAAGACAATATTCTTGGTGAAGTGGGTGAAGGTTTTGTTCAATCGCTAAAAGTATTGGACGGTGGAAGAATTTCAATTGCTGCTCTTAGTTGCGGAATTGCTGAAGGCGCATTAAATGCTGCTATTCAGTATTCTAAGGAAAGACATCAATTCAATAAACCTATTTCAAGTTTCCAGGGAATAAGCTTTAAATTGGCTGAAATGGCAACTAAAGTACATGGAGCTAAATTGATGACCTTTGATGCAGCTGACAGAAAAAATAAAGGGCTGAGTGTTAATACAGAAGGTGCTATGGCAAAACTGTATGCCTCTGAAATAGCTGTAGAAGTAGCAAATGACGGGGTTCAAATATTTGGTGGATATGGATACACGAAAGAATACCCGGCCGAAAAATATTACAGAGACGCAAAGCTTTGTACTATTGGTGAAGGAACTTCGGAGATCCAAAAACTGGTAATATCCAGATCAATACTGAAGTAACTAAGAATACCCGAAAATTATTTCTAAAGAATCTAAAGAATTAGTTTTCGGGTTAATAAATTTTATCATTATATTTGCGCCCTCTAAAAAATTAATATATAAAGACTTAGCAGATTATGATCATTGTTAATGTAAAAGAAAACGAATCAATAGATAAGGCTCTTAAAAGATTTAAGAAGAAGTTCGAAAAAACTGGTGTTCTTAGAGAATTAAGAGAAAGATCTCATTTCACAAAACCTTCTGTTACAAGAAGAACTGAAGTTATCAAAGCAGCTTACAGACAAAAAATGAGAGACCAGGAAAATAATTAATTCCTGACTATCATAAGTCTTTATAATTGATTAAGTTAGTATTCTTCACCCTTTAGAAGAATACCATATGATAGAGTCATTTCTTCGGTTCGCCCAGTACGAGAAAAGATATAGTGAGCACACTTTAAAATCGTACGAAAATGACTTAAATCAATTAGAAAATTTTATAGAAGATCATATTGAAATCCAGGATTTGAGTCATCATGACATCAGGTCCTGGATTATTCATTTATCAGATTCCGGAACTTCTGCGAGAAGCATCAACAGGAAGTTGGCTACCCTAAAGTCTTTTTATAAATTTCTTCTTTCCAGAGAAATTATAAGTAAAAACCCCACTGAAAGACTTAAGCCTTTAAAAACCGAATCCAAATTACCACAGTTCATTAAGGAAAGTGAAATCACACAATTACTGGATCACCTGGAGTTTGAAAACTCCTTTGAAGGTAAGAGAGATCAATTGATTATAGAGCTTTTATATGGCAGTGGCATACGACTTTCCGAGCTGATTGGGCTTAAAATTTCTCAAATAAATTTTTATGATCACTCAATTAAAGTTTTAGGAAAAAGAAACAAGGAAAGAGTCATCCCCATTAACGAAAATCTCGTTAAATACATTAAGAACTACATCACTGTGAGGGATACCATGACAACCGATAAAAGTTTAGATTTTTTAATATTAACAACAGAAGGAGCACCTGCATATCCGATGTTGGTTTATCGGGTGGTAAAGAAATACTTAAGTCTGATTACGACTCAAAGTAAAAAAAGCCCACACGTTTTAAGACATACGTTTGCTACCCACTTACTAAACAAGGGAGCAGATTTAAATTCAGTAAAGGACCTATTGGGACACACAAGTCTTGCTGCTACACAGGTTTACACTCACAATTCGTTGGAGAAGTTGAAATCTGTATTTGAGCAGGCTCACCCAAAGGCCTAATGGTTTAACTATTAAATATTTTAATTATGAAATTACAAATGCATTCCATTCACTTCGACGCAGACATCAAATTGCTTGATTTCATACAGAAAAAAGCTGATAAGCTAGAAACTTTTTTTGATCGAATAATTGATGGAGAAGTATTTATGCGTTTGGAGAAAGGAGAAGCTCGTGAGAATAAAATAGTTGAAATCAAGATTAATATTCCGGGAAATCAATTGTTTGCTAAGGTGCAGTCAAGCTCATTTGAAGCTGCAGCTGATGAGGCAGTTGAAGCACTGAGAAGACAACTCAAAAAACATAAGGAAAAACTATACGAACATCATTAATCCAAAACAAAATCCAAAAATGAATGGGCAGCCAAAAGCTGCCCATTTTTTTTGGATATCAATGCCCTATATAATTGATACCCGTAGCGGTTAGTGATCGTTTCAATTAAGAGGTGAGTAATGCTAATACTACTCACCTCGGGAAAAATTTGGAACGATGGTTATTTTCTACTATCATTTAATTTTTTTAATCCATAGGCTCCACCTGCAATTAACAGTAGAGATAAGCCTCCATCTATTGGTGTTGCCGGAGGTCCTCCTTGAGAATAAGAAGGGATATAGATTAAGATTAAAAGAAGTATGCTTAGTATGTATTTGAAATTTTTCATTTTTCTGGAGTTAAAATTTTAATTGTTATTAAGAAGAACTTTCCAAGAAGTTGCACCATCCGTCACCATGTATATTCCTTCAGGAACATTCAGTAGTAACTCTCTGCTTCCTTCTACTTTACCAGACCATACCTTGTCACCTTTAAGCGAAAAGATCTGATAGTCTACAGACAACCCTTCAACATTCTTTATAAAGACCTGATTTTGGTAAGAATAAACAACTGATTCAGACAGGCTCAAGGATGAACTGGTTATTACTGATTCCTTCAAGATTACAAACCTGTCTGTGAAGATTCCTTGGTGAGAACTGAATTCATAAGCTTCATATGTAATATCAACTTTTGTATCAGTCACTTTATCCCATAAAATTGTGGTAGACTCATGATCCTCAAGCTCAACCGATATGGAATAGACTCCATCTTCTGGAATGTTCACTCCAACGGAAACCATCTCGTCTGACAAACCAGCTCCCTGAATCGCCAAGGCCTGATTGTTTTTAACCGTGTATACACTGGCTGGTAAAGTTGCATCAAAGATTGGAGCATCAAACCGTCTATCAATATTAGATGCAGCTTCTTCTACCCATCCAATTACAGCTTGCTTAAACAAGCCATTGTTAGACGTCAGATTCAATCTTGTCAATGGCACACTTTCAGTTCTGAAAAATGCTCCATCACCGTTATTACCAGATACTCTCATTGCCTCAGTAAATATTACATCTGTATCGATATCACTGGCCAATTGCACAAAGAAGCCCTGAGAAGAACCAATATGTAGATTAAACCTGGACTCTCCTCCAGCTGGGGTAGTATTAGTAGCAGCGATACCATTAGCTACCACATAGTCAGCATTGTCTCCTCTTTCGACATCTGATCCGTTATCATCCCAGAAATATACTGCACCAGTGTTATTCGTATTTTCAGTAAGAAAATCTGACACACTTATAGCAGCTGCATAAGGATTAGCAACTAAATTCCAACCCTCTGTACTTTCATTTGTTCCATCATTATATGTCCCGGTATAAGTACCATTGTAAGTCACAGAACCAGTATTAGGAACTCCAGAAAATTCGATAAGCTGTTGATGTGCTTGCGTATAACCTTGCCCTGGAACAAGTTCATCGGCAGACGCACTAACCCATCTACCTAAACCTTCGTTACTTCCCCATGAAACTGATTCATCGTATTTATAGACATAGCTTCCCAAATCAGATCCTGTCACTGTAGCACTCTGCTCTACCGGAGATCCTACAAAACTGTATTTCCCATCAGAATATCTAGTGTTTCTCTGAACGATAATGTTGTTGCCAGACACTATTCCTGTTTCATATGTCAACATGGTAGCCCCCGACTCAACTATAATTGACCCTTGATTATTAACATCTCCAGCAATATCAGCTGTATTTCCTGCAGTTACTGTTACAGTAACACCTGTTAAAACCTCCACATCATTACCATCAAATCCTCCAGAGTAATTGCCACTGAAAAGAACGGGGTCTGATGATGTAGGTCCAGAGACATTGCTCCATGAAGCACCATCCCATTCTACAGTTTCAGGATCCTCATCTGAAATTGAAATACTGAATGCTTCTTCAAACGTTCCACCATTTCCGTCATTAGTTTCGATACGAACAGAGTAACTACTCTTTGTCTCAAAATCAAATTGCTCTGCAGCTCTTAATTCGTCTCCAACTATTGAGAATGAAGCATTATCATCATCTCCAGTCCCTGTAACAAGCAAATAGGTAAACGTTTCTCCATTATCTGGATCTGTTGTGGATAAGGTTCCAATTGTCTCTCCAATAGAGTTATTTTCCAGGATAGAGTTTGCTGAAAGCATGATATCAGTTGGAGCCTCTGGGTCATTCGTTACTGAAATACTAAATACTTCTTCGTAAACACCACCATTTTGATCATCACTTCTCAATCTGATGGAGTAGCTATTAGCAGTTTCAAAATCAAATACCTCAGATGCCTGTAAGTTTGCTCCACTAACATTGAAAGAAGCATTATCATCATCTCCTGCACCACTTACAAGACTGTAAACATGTGTATCAGCATCATCATCAGTGGATGAAAGTGACCCAATAATATCATTAATACTATTCCCTTCTAAAATTTCATTAGACGAGAGCATAATGTCTGTAGGAGTATCGTTGATGTCTGTTACCGTAACAGAAAAAGATTTCTCAAACTGATTACTGTTTCCATCATCAGTTCGTACTCTGATAGAATAAGTATCTTTTGTTTCATGATCGAAACTAATTCCAGCTTGTAACTCGTCACCAGAAATTGTAAAAGAAGCATTATCATCATCTCCAGTTCCAGCAACTAATGTGTAGGTATAAGTTTCCCCATTATCCGGATCTGTTGTAGATAAGGTTCCAATTACGTCAGAAACTGAATTATTCTCAGCGATTGTATTAGCAGATAAACTAATGTCAGTTGGAGCTTCAGGATCATTTGTTATATCAATAAAGATTACTTCATCATGAATTCCTCCATTTTGATCATCAGTTCTAACTCTGATTACCCAGGAGTCTGCTGTTTCATAGTCAAATACAGCTGATGCGCGTAATTCATTCCCGTTGATATTGAATGAAGCATTTCCTGCACTACCTGTTCCGCTAACAAGGCTGTAAACATACGTATCTGCATCATCTTCATCAACTGTAGATAATGTACCAACTACGTCATTGATACTGTTTCCTTCAAGAATAGAGCTTGATGAGATTTGAACTTCAGTTGGATCATCATTTAGATCATTAATCATGATCGTAAAGCTTTTCTCGAATTGAAATCCGTTATTATCATCTGTTTCTACTCTGATGGTATAGCTTTCTTTCACCTCGTGGTTGAAAAAGTCTTGCGCCAGTATTTTGTCACCTGAAATTGAGAATGATGCATTATCATCATCTCCAGTCCCAGCTACAAGCGTATAGGTGTAAGTTTCTCCATTATCTGGATCAGCAGTGCTTAATGTGAAAAGTTCATCGTCTATAGCATTATTCTCATCAGCCAACTGAAAATTAGTAATAGATATGTCAGTAGGAGCTTCCCAAACATTATTCACTGTGATTGTCATAGCTTCCTCGTACAAACCTCCAGCACCGTCATCAGTTTGAACCCTGATAGTATAAGTATCTTTTGCTTCATAGTTAAGGGATCCAAATGCTCTTAAGTTAGCTCCAGAGATGGAGAATGTAGCATTATCATCGTCTCCTGTTCCAGCAACTAATGTATAAGTATGCGTCTGACCTACATTTAAGTCTGTGGTGCTGAAATTTCCTACAGATGCAAAAGGTCCTGCATTCTCATCTATTGTATTATCAGAAAGTGAAATGTCTGTTGGTGCATCATTTTGAGGAACCAGGTTGATTGTCCAATCTCTGGTATCTGAGTTTTCTGCAGTCACAGTATAGGTCACTCCTCCAGAGCTAAAGTCCTGAGTCGAACCACTGGCTGGAGAGACATCTGCACCTGCAAAAGCAGTTACATTCACTGATAGAGCCGATACATCTGTACCAAAAGGGTACTGAGCATTAACTTCTGCATTAACTACATCAATAGTCTCCTCTCCAATCTGACCAGTGAAAGAAATATCCACAATGTCAGTAATGTTATTCGGTGACTCAAATGCTCCTTTTGAAGGTGCTGTAGTACTTCTGGTAACACCATTGTAATCTTCAGTAGCATAAGGAACTGGCACACCTCTAAAGTCAGCTTCTGAAAGCGAAGATCCCGTTAATGTGAAATCAAGATTTGTTGCATCCGTAAAGTTCGGTTCAGTAGTTGTTGTTCCAAAAAGGGAATACATGGTTTCTTCATTTGAATCATTGTATATTGTAGCTACCTCCCTCATAAACCCTTCTTGATTTGCTCCAGAGGTTTCATAAGTAATGTTATTACCATCAATTTCTACAGTAGGTATACTTGTGCCATAATGCCAAATACCAAAGTTGTAAGCAACTGTTTTCAATGTTGGAGTCATATGAATCAAGTTGTTTTTGATCTTCAAACTATTCGTTGGCTGACCAGTATTCCCTATATAGATACCCACAGCATAAGTTCCATAATCGGAATTACTACCTTCAATAGAAATGGTATTGTTATAAATCTCCACATCTTCAGTTTGATAGGAAACCTGAATGCCATATTGATTTGATGCAGATTGCGGGTTAAACTTGATCACATTGTTGAATACCCTTAAATAGCCACCTACATCCTGACTCACAGAAACTGCAACAGTACTTGATTGCGAACTAAGCACGTTAAAAGTCTGATCCTGATGGAAAAAATTATTGGATATTGTAATATTTGAAGTCTCTCCATTATCCATATAGATTGCTCTTAAATGAGTACTAGTAGTGGCAGCATAAGGACTAAATGTATTACCATCAATCACTACATTATCGGCCCACCACGGATAAACACCCGTGGATATTATAGAATTACTTATGGTGATATTTTGGCAATTTCCAGTAGCAGATGTTTTTGAAAGAAGAACATTTGGAATGGTCATTTTATCTCCACCATCAACATGAAAATTTTTAGTTCCGTATAATCTTAAAGCGTCTGTCAACTCAAATGGTGCGGCGGTATCATCAGCTTTTAACGTAACTGAATATTGATCCTGACCAAGATGATTGTAAAAAACGAATGCGACAGAAGGATTTGAATCTTGATTTCCAGTAACCTCTACAATTACATCTCCAGCAATACCATCATTGTTAATTCGATCCATAAATTGCTTAAGAGATGAAAAGTCACCTCCACTTTTCACATAATAGGTTCCTCCTGGCAAACTACCCATTGCATCAATCGTCCAATCCTGGGTTGTTCCATCCTCGGCGGTAACGGTATAAGTAACATTCCCCCAAAAGTTTTGAGCAACACCAGTGAGAGGTGAAACAGTAGCAGATGACGAAACTATAATATTAGGAGTAAGACTAGATCTATCAACACCGTCACCTGCGTCAATTTTCACAATGTGATTTGCAGTATCAATATCTACCAAACCATTACCTTCTTGAAAGGTGAAACTTATAATATCATTTTCACTCTCTATTACATTTGACACAGTTACTGTGAAAGCTTTTTCGAAGGTTCCTCCCGCATTATCATCTGTTTCCACTCTAATAGAATATGTATCCTTAGTTTCAAAGTCAAATGACTCAGCAGTTTCAAGCTGATCTCCATTTATACTAAATGATGCATTATCTGTATCACCTGTCCCAGCGACCAAAGAATATGTAAATGTTTCTCCGGTATCGTCATCTGAAGATGAGAACGTCCCAACTGCTGTTGCAACTGGCTCATTTTCTGCTATTGTAGAGTTGGACAAACTAATATCATTTGGAGCCTCAGGTGAGACATCTGTGATATTAATTGTAAAGCTATCTTCCAGCTGGCACCCGTTCGGATCTATTGATCTTACCCTGATGGAGTAATTTTCTTTTGTTTCGAAATCGAATGCGGTATTTGACTCTAAAGTTTCGTAAGCACCTTCAACTATATTGAATAATGCATTGTCCGTATCTCCTGTTCCTGCTACTAATGAATACACATAGCTCGTTGATTGATTTGGAGTTACTTGCCCATACTCAACTGTACCAAAATTTCCGATTGCTCCACCTAATGTGAGGTCCTCTGGAGCTGAATTGTCATCCAAATCAATGGAAACTGGTGCATTGTGAAATTCAATGGTAATTGACGCACATGTTGCATCTGGAAGGCAACTATATCCTTCACCTCTAACATAATAAGTTGTTGTAGCAGTTGGTGATACCGTAATTGAAGTTCCTGAGCCAACCGGTATTCCTCCACAACTTCCAGAATACCATTCCCAACTAGTAGCGTCGTTTAGAGATCCACTTGAAATAGAAATAGTTGTGCTTCCGGTACTGCAGATCACATTTTCCGTCGCACTAAGCGTTGGCTGATCGGCTGGCACCTCCAAGGAATATCTTGCTGTATAACTATCCCAACTTCCAATTGGGGACAATGTAGAAGAGGTCCCGCAAAATGCAAACTCAGTAGTCCACTGAGTATCTCCAGATACCCACACGTAATCTCCTTCGGCAGCAATACCTCTTACAAATCCATTGTTAGTACCAACAGAGTGATGAGCAATGAGATCTCCAGTGCTGGAAAATCTCGACAGTGAATTACCATTTGAACTACTTGTATATGCTAAATGGACATTGTCTCTTGCATCTATCGTAAATGCCGGAATTGGAACATATTCTCCAACATCAGTCACCCATTTGAATGTCCCAGACTTATTAAAAGACACGATAGCTCCTTGAGATGATGCACTAGTCAAAGTAGAGGTTCCAGCGGACGGATCAAAATCTACCGTCCCGAAAAAAGTAGCCGCCACAATTGGGCTCCCGTCAGTAGCTACAACTACTTCATACCCCTGATCTAAACTGGTTGACCCCCACGTATTTAACCAAGAGACACTACCTGCAGAGGTTAATTTCATTAGGTATGTATCCAAATTCCCTTTAGATGTCACCTCATTCACTTTCGCAGTTGGATCAAAGTCTACTGTTTCTCTGAAACCACCAACCACATACACGTCTCCTTCTGGATCAATTGCAACAGAGTTGGCAACATCATTACTGGTTCCTCCAAATTGATAGGCATAAACCAGACCTCCACTGCTATTATATTTAGCAACGAATGCATCCCAATTTCCATTTGATGTCAACTCATAAGTACTTGCACTTGGGTCAAAATCCACCGTTTCTGCAAAATAGCCGACCAGATAAACATTCCCGGAAGCATCTACTGCAAGATCAGTAGCTTTCTGAATACCATAACCATTTAAAACAAGTCCCCATTCGTAGGCACCTGCGCTGGTATATTTTGCTAAGAATGCACCTCCGCTACTAACATCAGTGTAAGAATCAGTACCTGCACTCAGATCTAAATCTACACCAGTAGCAAATTCACCTGCTACATAAATGTTTCCGGAATCATCAACTTCAATATCAGTTCCTTCAGAGGAAGCATACCCAGTTTGCTCCGCTGCAAGCGTCATCTGGTAATTCCCGTTTCGTGAAAGTTTTTGAATAAAAAAGGCTTCTCTAAACCCGGAGGTAGTAAAATTTTGAGTTCCAGATCCTGGATCAAAATCAACTGTTCCTTCAAAAGAACCAGTTGTATAGGAATTTCCGGAATTGTCAACAGCAATCCCTTTTCCATAATCCAATCCTGAACCTCCTGTAATCTTATTCCAACTTACTGTTTGAGCTTCCAATAGCATTGGACTAGCTACAAAAAGTAAGCTGAGACAAATCTTAAATGTTCGTAAAAAATGTTTCATAGGGCATTTCAAATTATTTGGTTTTGCCCTGTTTATATCGCTGCTTCAAAAAGGTATACAGGTAGCGCAATATTTTTTTTCAAATTTTCATTGAGAGAAAATATTTAGATTTGGATGTATACTTTTTCCACTTAAGGTTATCAATGAGTAACAATCACGATCAGGAAATTATAAATGGACTGTTGTCTGGAGACGAAAAAGGGTTCAAGGCTTTTTATAAGCAGGAATTAAACCCATTTATATCCTGGAGTAAAAAAGAGTGGAATATGGATGATCAAGCGGCTCACGATCTTTATCAGGATGTACAAATGTACGTCTATGAAAACATCCTTCAGCGTAAACTGAAGAATCTTACAAGTTCTTTGCGAACCTATTTATATGCGATCGCCAAGAATCAGATGAGCCTAAAGTTTAGAAAGGCAACCACAGTTAATGAGCATGAAAGCAAATTGACTGAGCACCTTTCTTTCCTAACTGGTTTAGACCAGGTTGATGACACAAAACTAAAACAGGTTAAATTGATTCAGGAGGCAATCAAACTTATGTTGGAGCCTTGTAAAACCTTACTTAAACTATTTTACTATGATGGTTTATCCTTCAAGGTAATTAGTGAAAGAATGGATTATAAGAATGAATCTGTAGCTAAAAACCAAAAGAAGAGGTGCCTGGATAGATTGAGAAGTAATTATTCCGCAGAATTAAAAGACATTGAATCATGAGTGATGAAGAACTAATACGCGGTTATTACAACGAAACACTAAACCCGACTGAACGGACGGAATTTGAAGAGCGTCTAGAGTCAGATAATGAATTCAAAGAGCAGGCTCAATCAATGGAGCTGGAACTTCTGGCATTCAGAAATCTTGAAAGAGAATCCATAAAGTCAAAATTCAACGACTGGGAAGCAGAGGTTGAGGAATCTGGTAATTCTCCATTAAATATCAAATCTTGGAAAGTCTGGTCAACAGCCGCAGCAATTATTCTGATCGGCACCCTCACTTTCAGATTAATTAACACGGAAGATGCTGACCTTTACAGTAGTTATTACAGCTACTATGATAATTACGAAGTAACTACCCTACGAAACCAACCTGATGAATTAACAAACAGAGAGAAGGCATATCAGCATTATGATTTGAAGGACTTTAAAAGTGCGGTTGTAACCTTTGAGCAACTTGACACACTACAAAAGGCTGATCAGTTTTTTCTTTCTTTAAGTTACATGGGAGCTGATGAATGGAACAAGGCAGAAGCAGCACTTACTGAAATCCAAAAATCAGATTTCGCTTATCAAAGTGCATCGAAGTGGTATTTGGCTTTGGTTTACATCAAACTTGAGAAACATCAGAAATCTTTGCCAATACTAGAGTCCATCCAATCGGATTCTGAATTTGGAGAAAAGGCTAAGGAGCTTTTACATAAGCTGAAGAATTAATCATTCAATTCCTTATTTAATAAACCTCAAGGTTAAGGGATATCTAAAAAACTCTCCTTTATCTGCTTTCATGGTAGCTGTGATTACACAAACAAGATCGATTAGAATAATAATAGCTAACAGAGGAATTCCGACCAGAATAATAATCAATAGTATTGCTACAATAGAATAAAGGAACATTGACATCTGAAAGTTTAAGGATTCTTTGGCGTGTTCTGCAACCTCTTTAGATTCGTCTTTTTTGGAGAGCCAGATTACAAGTGGCACTATAAAATTGCCAAACAGAGTACCTATATGGCTTAGGAGGATAAGCTGTTTTTTCTGCATGATTGTGAAAGCCGCTTTAAAAAATGTTACCCAATATAATAAAAAAGCCCAACTGTTAATAGTCGGGCTTGTATGAATTGGAATATCAGTTGTTAAGCAAATTCTGATATTGTTTTCTCAATTATATCACAGCACTCATGAAGCTGTTCTTCAGTCATCACTAATGGAGGAGCAAACCTGATGATATTACCGTGCGTCGGTTTTGCTAATAAACCATTATCCTTTAATGCCACGCAAATATCCCATGCAGTTGAGGAGCTTGGGTGGTCATTAATTACAACAGCATTTAACAATCCTTTTCCCCTAACCAAAGTAACCAAATCAGAAGTCTCAGCAAACTTGGTCATTCTCTCTCTGAAAATCTCACCTAGTTTTCTTGCATTCTGAATCAACCCTTCGTCATTTACAACATCTAAAGCTGCCATAGCAACTTTTGCTGCTAAAGGATTCCCCCCGAAAGTAGAACCGTGAGTTCCTGGAGTAATAACTTCCATAACCTCATTATCAGCCAATACTGCTGAAACCGGATATACTCCTCCGGAAATTGCTTTACCAAGGATTAACATGTCTGGTTTCGTATAAGTATCCTGTCTTTCGCAAGACTTGCTACAATTACAGTTTCCACATACACTTAGAAGGCTTCCAGTTCTGGCAATACCTGTTTGGATTTCGTCAGCAATGAATAAAACATTGTTTTCCTTACAAAGAGCTGCAACTCCTGGAATGAAATCATCATTTGGAACATTTACTCCTGCTTCACCTTGAATTGGCTCAACTAAAACACCAACAATATTTGGCTGAGAGATAACTTCTCTTAAAGCTTCGAGATCATTGTAAGCAACCTTCACAAATCCGTGAGTGAATGGACCAAAGTTCTTTCTTGCATCCATGTCACTGGAGAAAGAAATAATAGTGGTAGTTCTACCATGGAAGTTCTGGTCAAATACTACAATCTGTCCTTGATTCTCTGGAACTCCTTTTTTCTCATATCCCCACTTTCTGCAGATCTTGATTGCAGTTTCTACACCTTCGGCTCCAGTATTCATAGGAAGAACCTTATCAAAACCAAAGTACTCTGTGATGTACTGCTCGTAGATTCCAAGTACATCATTATAAAATGCTCTGGAAGTTAATGTAAGAGTTTCAGCCTGGTCTTTTAATGCACCTACAATTTTAGGATGGCAATGACCTTGGTTTACAGCTGAGTAAGCAGATAGAAAATCGAAGTACTTCTTGCCTTCAACATCCCAAACATAAACTCCCTCTCCTTTTGAAAGTACAACAGGAAGTGGGTGATAGTTGTGAGCTCCATGCTTATCCTCTAATTTGATTAAATCCTGAGATGATAATTCCTGATTTGACAATGTCAGACTCATAATTTCGTGATTAAATGTTGAATAATAAACCTTGCACTCATCACGGAGAGTTGCCATCCTTTCCTCGTTTTTGTGGCGGGGAGAAATCACCCGGAGAACAAAAGTAAATAGAATTTGCAAGAAGGCCGAATAAGGGTAAATAATTAAAACTATGTTTCAACTGTAATCAATGAAGAAGTGTCATCGAGTTTAAGATCCTATGAAAATTGGCTTTCACGTATTTTTACTCCTACTGGTAATTGCCTCTTGCAAGACTAAGGACGAGCCAGTAATGGACAAAATATCATTTTCAGCAGATAACGAATTCAAGTCCACCTCCAATTCTATAGCGACTTTTGATAACAGAGGTATCAATATCATTGGCACGCTAAAAAACGGCAATTCTATTTCAATTCATGTGAATGCCTATGACATAGGAACATATTCAACACAACCTCAATCATTCAACTTCACAAATATCATTTATCAGGACTCAGATAATTCCTTTGTCTCATTCTCCAACAACTCTTTTATCGGAGGTTACATTGAAATAAATCAAATGGATACCGTAGCAGGTTTATTATCAGGAACGTTCGAAGGTATTCTTTCCAGCAATGAATCCACCATTCAAATTACTGAGGGTCGTTTTACGGATCTAGCACTCACAAATAATTTTCTTCTATTAAAGTCGGAATTTGTAGGATCCGTTAATGGAACCAAATTTTCACCCTCAAGAATCTCAGCTTCCATAGTTGATGAATCTATTGTAATTAACTTTCTTGAAGAAGCACGAGAGCTCATTGAAATAACAGTCCCAATTGACATTGTTGAGGGTGAATTCCCGTTGGATGGTCTAGAAGCTGAATATTCGGGTAGCTACTCCTTTTTAGCTGATGACTATCTGGCAAGTAAAGGTTCAATCATTATAAATAATCACGATTTAGACAATCAAATTCTGTATGGATCCTTTAATTTTACAGGAACTTTGTTGGGAGGAAAAGAGACCTCAGACGTGA
This sequence comes from bacterium, assembly GCA_024743255.1. Taxonomy (GTDB): domain Bacteria; phylum Bacteroidota; class Bacteroidia; order Cytophagales; family Cyclobacteriaceae; genus JANSWY01. The sequence goes on from JANSWY010000003.1 coordinate 108,977, forward strand.
TATGCTCACATTTTGCAGTGTCTTACTTCTAATTTGTTGTTAATAATCCAAAAACCTAAAAAAAAGCCCTTAAATAAGTCATTCAGGTTTTGCATTTCTACAAAATACTACGATATTTGCAGTCCGATTTAAAATAAGGCGCAGAAAGATGTCTAGAGTTTGTCAAATAACAGGTAAAAAACCACAGGTGGGAAACAATGTTTCTCACGCTAACAATAAGACTAAGAGAAGGTTCTATCCAAATCTTCAAAAAAAGAGATTCTATATCCCTGAAGAAGATAAGTGGATCACTTTGAAAGTTTCAGCTTCAGCAATCAGAACCATCAACAAAAATGGTATCACTGCTGTACTTAAGAAAGCTAGAAAAAACGGAAACGTATTAGTATAAGGTTGACATAAGTCGACGATAAAAATATTGGAAGATGGCAAAGAAAGGTAACAGAGTTCAAGTGATCCTAGAGTGCACAGAGCACAAAGAGTCAGGACAGCCTGGAACTTCAAGATATATCACAACGAAGAACAGGAAGAACACTCCTGAGAGAATCGAGTTGAAGAAATACAACCCAATTCTTAGAAAGTATACTGTACACAAAGAAATTAAGTAATCATGGCAAAGAAAGTAGTAGCAACGCTAAAGACTAAAGGTGGAGTAAAGTATGCAAAAGTGATCAAGGCTGTAAAGTCTGATAAGACAGGGGCATACACCTTCAAAGAAGAGATGGTTACAGAGGATAAAGTAAAAGAAGTTCTTTCTTCTAACTAATTAGATCCTTAACAATATTTATTGAATGAAGTCCCTGCATAGGGACTTTTTTGTTATATTCCCACAGTAACAATTGCACACAATGAGTTTACTAGGATTTTTTTCAAAGGACAAAAAGGAAACCCTTGATAAAGGGCTGGAAACAAGCAAAAAGAGCTTTTTCAACAAGCTGGGTAAAGCCCTTGTAGGTAAATCTACAGTTGATGATGAAGTTCTGGACGAACTTGAAGAAATTCTAATAACATCTGATGTGGGAGTTGACACCACTATTAAAATAATAGAAAGAATTGAGGCCAGAGTAGCAAAGGATAAATATCTCAATGTTGAAGAACTGAATAACATTCTGAAACAGGAGATTGCGGGCCTTCTTGAAGAGAACAATACTACTGATCTAAAAGACTTTTCGATTCCTGAAAGCGATATTCCACATGTTATTCTTGTGGTTGGTGTGAATGGCGTTGGAAAAACAACGACTATCGGAAAGCTTTCAGCTCAGTACAAACAGGCCGGAAAGAAAGTAATTCTTGGTGCTGCAGATACATTCAGAGCGGCTGCTGTTGATCAAATTAAACTTTGGGGTGAAAGAACAGGTGTTGAGGTCATCTCACATGGTATGAATACTGATCCAGCATCGGTAGCATTCGATACTGTGAAGGTAGCGGTTGATCAAAAAGCAGATGTTGTGATTATTGACACTGCTGGTAGACTCCATACCAAAGTTAACTTGATGAATGAGCTTTCTAAGATCAAGAAAGTTATTCAAAAGTTCATCCCGGAAGCGCCACATGAGGTGCTCTTAGTATTAGATGGAAGCACAGGGCAGAATGCATTCATTCAAGCTAAAGAATTCACAAAAGCAACAGAAGTTTCGGCTCTTGCCATTACAAAATTAGACGGTACTGCAAAGGGTGGCGTAGTGATTGGCATCAGTGATCAGTTTAAAATTCCCGTTAAGTACATTGGTGTAGGAGAAAAGGTAGAGGATTTACAAGTATTTAATAAATTTGAGTTCGTAGATTCATTCTTTAAGACAAACTAGCTAAATGGACGAACTCAAGAAAGCAACACTCCTTCTCCACTCTCTCATTTTCCACTATCATGGTCTTGATGACGAGGAAACTGTACTCTTAGAAGCAACAGCTAGCAAACTTAACGGAATGGAGGAACTAAAGTGGGCCAACGCTTTCATTGCAGAAGACTACATCAGTGCTTTTGAAAGAGCACGAGGATTCTTAAAGAAAACAATTGGAGTTCTCGAGATGGAAGAAAGACTTTCCCAACTTGTAGCTATCTGGAATGACAATTACGACAAAGGTTATGTTACGGAAATGGAAACTACCGCCATGCTGCACCTTGCAAAAGATTGGGAAATCGAAAAAGAGTTTATGAAAGAAGTAGGTATTTCAGAAAACTAAAGGCTCATCATATCTTTAAACCTTGCAGCTTGTCTTCTGCTCACTTCAATTTTCTCTCCACCTTTAAGTTGAACCATTAATCCGCCATTAAACCATGGTTCAATAGTATCTACCCAGCCTAAGTTTATAATATGCTTTCTACTCGCTCTGAAAAAGTTTCTGTCATCAAGTCTCTCGTCCAAGGCATTTAAAGACTTATGAATCATTGGTTTATTTTTCTCGAAGTATACTTTAATATAATTCCCATCAGATTCAAATAGTCTGACATCTTCCAACCTCACGAACCAGCATCTGTCCCCATCTTTCACAAAAACCTGATCCTGCGAACCTAATTTCTTATCCTTTCTATTTGGTTTGACTTCCGGCTTCTCGTCTTTATTGAGGAGTTTATTGACTGTTTCTGTGAGTCTTTCAGGGTGAATTGGTTTCAATAAATAATCCAGCGCGTTAAAATCAAAAGCTTTGATTGCGAACTCATCATAGGCAGTAGTAAAGATTACTTTCGGTACTTTATCAAGCATTTCAAGTAACTCAAAACCTGTTTTGCCTGGCATTTGTATATCGAGAAAGATCAGATCTGGGTGTAGGTTATTAATCTTTTCAAAAGCATCATCAACATTCACCGCTTCATCCATCACTTCAATTTCCTGATGCTCGTCTAGAAGTGAGATCAATTCCTTTCTAGCCAATCTTTCATCATCAATTACTAATGCCTTCATATCGTTTCTGGGATAATTATTTCTGTAAGTACTGAATTTTCGGCCTCATTTCCAATTTCGAATTTAGCTTCCTCACCGTAAATGAGATCAAGTCGTTTTATGGTGTTATTCAATCCAAAGCCCTCCCGACCGTTTATTTTAGGCGCTTTGTATTCACCACTATTTCTTATCTGTATGACTAACGTATGATCCAATACTATTGTTTTGATACTAATTTCACCTCCGTCTTTAAGCTTAGAAATTCCATGCTTTATCCCATTTTCAACCAATGTTTGGACCATCATTGGAGGTACATTGAAGTCTCCTGAATCCGGATGTATATCGTAATTTACCTTCAATCGCTCTTCATACCTCACCAACTCTAAATCAAGGTAATCCTTCACAGTTGTCAGTTCATCTGAGAAAGTAATCAATCTCTTTTTATCAAGAATTAGGGAGCTTCTCAAAATGTTGGAAAGCTGAGTAATGGCGTCTTTTGATTTTTGAGGATTTTCATCTACCAAAGCTCTGATACTGTTGAGAGCATTGAATATAAAATGAGGATTCAGTTGAGATTTGAGGTTATTCAGCTCAAATTCATTGATGGCTGCCTCGTATTGCAGTGATTTATTATATCGCTCGAAGTAGTGAAAGGTAAAATACACTATACTCCAAAGGAAATAGGTAAATGAAGGCGCTATAATTCCGGCTATAAAACCAAAGACTGTAAATCCTCCTTCGGCATTTTCTCCAATTAATATTATGAAACCAAGAAGGAAAAAATAATTGGCTACTGATAGAATTAAAACACCCAGAACAATCCTCGGCACAAGTTTTACCCATCTAAAGTTGAGCCAACCACCTCGAACAATGATCTCTCTGAACAGATGTGTGACTACTATATTAAAAAATATCTGGAATAGCTCACCTATTATTTGATACAGATCAAATTGCTGAGCTGCTGAATACAAGAATATCTCAAAGATGCTCCAGGAGGACCACCCTACAATTTGACATAGCCAGTATAATCTATTCTTATTCATTAAATTCTAAAACTAATTTAAACACTCTCTCCTTCCTAAACATATTATTTGGATGGAGCTAAATTAGTTTTAGAATACCATTTCGGCTATTTTTTGATAACGGATGAAGCTTTGTGAATTGTTGAGTTACGCATCCTCACAAAATACCTACCGGGCTGAAGTTGAGACGTATTCCATGAAATCTGTAGTTTGCCAACTTCTGGACTGCCTGAATATATTTTTTGAAGCGTCCTCCCTTGCATATCCACTAAATCCACTGTCAGTGGTCCTCCATCAGTAATCAATTCAATATTGGCCTGACCGTTTAATGGATTAGGAAATACTTTGAATTCCTGAGAAATAGGTGGCTTCACATCAGTAATAACAGAATCTCCAATAATTGGAATTGTATCAAAATCATCGAGAAGCACATCAGAAACTCCGGTTGATTGTTGTCCAAACCATTGTTCCATCATGGAAGCGTATACTTGCCTGAAATCATATTGCATCTCAAGGTTATCATCATACACCATATTTGATGTAACCAGTGGATTATCACCTAAAACACCACCTCTAACATTATTTCCAAATACAAACAATGGTGCAGCAGTTCCATGATCAGTCCCCAAACTAGCGTTTGACACAATCCTTCTTCCAAACTCTGAGAAAGTCATACCAACAACCCGATCATCCGTTCCTTGAAATTCAAGGTCCTTCATAAAGTCTCGGATCGCGTTGTTTACGTTTCTTAGCAATGTCGCATGCTCTCCAGTAGTATGATCTCCTGACTCTACCTGAGCATCGTGCGTATCAAACCCACCGATTCTAACCATATAAAGTGGAGTTTGAAGTCCTCCTGCAATTAATCTTGAAACGATTCTTAATTGCTGAGATAGAAAATCGCCTTGATATTCACTTTGATTGGTCACTTTTTCTGCGGCTTCCACCACAACCTGACCATATTGCTGAGATTGGCGAGCTACAAGCCTAACATACCTAAGTTTATCACCGGCATTTGTATCTGGCGCTTCCTCCTCCTCATTGTTGATTAGTTCGTAAAAGTACTCTGGGTCATTAATTACCATACCCATTGAAGAAGTAGGTCCTTGAAATAACAATGAGCTTCCGTATCCTAATTCAATTGCCAAAGGATGCGGGTTTTCTTCATTAGGATATTCTTCAGGAAACGTTGGATATTCCTGATTGAGGTATCTACCAATCCACCCAGTATTAATTAATTCATTACTATCCGAAGCACTCATCCAAATGTCAGTCGATCTAAAGTGTGAGAAATTTGGATCCGGATAACCTACATTTTGTATGATGCCAAATCTACCTTCATCATAAAGTGCCTTTAGATCGGCCATCTCTGGATGAAGGGCTAAATTCTTCCCAGGCAATTCAATTAAACTACTATCAGGCAGGATTACATGTGGTCTGACAGCATTCATAGCAGACATGCTTTCTAATGGCACCACAGTATTTAATCCATCGTTTCCTCCTTCAAGAAACACGAGTACAAGAACTCTATCGGTCTCATTGGCGAATCTCAGCAAGTTGTTGATTGCCTGCGATTGAGCGTTTGCGTAACCAAATGAGCTAACAACACCAGGAATTGCTAATCCATGTGTCATGTGTCTTAGAAATGATCTTCTTTTCATGGTATTGTGATTAGATTAATTGAAACTCGCCTGTTTGAAATAGCCACTGAAAAGCTGCCTTCAATCTATTCTCAGCTACTGCCTTGAATTCTTCATTTCCCGGATTATTAACATATGCAGTCCACGCATCTGTCCAATAGTAATCCTCTGCTTGTCCATCCAGCAGTATTGATTTCAAAGTGCTGAAACCCGTGTCGCTTAGCTCTATACCCAGAAATAAATCGCTTAATTCCTGAAGCATATTATTTGGATCATATGGATCATCAAGTTTTGCCACCAACCCCAGCATATCAAAGCTGATTTGATAGTCTTCAGTTATCCAAACCCTCCACCATGCCATAGCATCAGTGTGTGCTGCTCTATTTACTATAGTATCTGTTGTAATCCATGATTTATCGAATTGAGGAGCCTGATAATAAGCTGGCCAACCTGCAACACTAGGAGCATCTCCAATTTCAAGCCCCATGTTGGCCATAGTCCAAAGTTGGGTACTGTGATATTGTAATTGTTGCTCTATGTCAGATTCTGAAGGCTTTTCAATTTCGGAAGCTTTCCATGTTCCGATTAGAAAATCAAGTGGATTCTTGATCAGCACACCATGATTCTCAGGATCATTGAAATGTGCACTTTTGAAAAGCGCATCCAATACTGGCAAAATCTCATAATTGTTATCTCTAAAAATCTGAGCAAGGGGTAGAATAACGTCTTGTTCAGCCTGATCATCGATTTCGCTATAAATGAAGAAGTTGTAAAGTCTTCTGCATATGTACAGTGCAGTTTCATTTGCATTGAATATCATATCCAACATGTCATCCAACTCATCTGCACCTTCTTGTTCTCTTCCAGTAATCACTGTATTGCCATAAAAAGAAGAGAATTGTTTATCACTAGTATCATGCCAATCCGGAAGAAAGTATGATTCTCCAACACCTTGCTGCTCAAAAGTATCCCAATCGATTACATGACCAGTAAGAACTCTTGCAGCTGCTTGTACATCCGCTTCTGTATATCCCGAGCCTTCTCCTTTCCCAATGCAAAATAACTCTTGTAATTCCCTTGCATAATTCTCATCCGGCGCGTCCTTATGATTCCAGGTTCCATTGAGATATACCAGCATTGCGGGATCTAAAGTCAGTTTTTTGATTAATTCCTTAAAATTCCCAAATGCATTTTGATGAAGCATATCATAATATTGATAGCTCGCTTTGGCGATAAATACGCCAAAGAACTGAGTTACTAATAAATTATGCCAGAAGAAGGTCATTTTCTGATGCATGGATGTGCCCTCATTCATCATATTATTGAGAATCCATGATTTCAAAGAAATGATTCTCCAGCCTTCATAATCATTATTATAAGGTGCTTCCACCCAGGTTTCACCAAAGTCAACATTAGGATCATCTGGAAGATCGTCTAAACCGTTATAATTATTTAAAGGAGGATCAATTGAAGCGGGTTGCATCAGGAGAGCATCTACAGCCTGATCTAATGTCGTGCCTTTGAACTCGTTAAACTTCTCCTTGGTAGTCCCAAATAGAGTTCTCTTAAGCAGGTGCATGACATTTCTGTCATCCCATGCTCCTGTATAGGCTTCAAGACCAGTCTTAAGTTGACTTCTTGATTGTTTTTTGAAATTCTGAAACTCTTCAGGTTTCAGTTCTTTAGGATTTACTTTCCGGACTTTTTCGGCTCTTTGCTTATAGTCTATGGGCCTAATGTCCTTCTGAGATGTACTTATCATAGCAGTAGCTCATTTGGATTTGTAGATAAGAGATTGTACCCGAGCTGATCAGAATAGATTGTATATAAAAATACACAACACTACTCTAACGCCAATAATTAGACAACATTATTTGGCGCATGGTTTAATTAATACATGAAAAAATTACTAAACCCTAAGTTCTCAGAAGATTAAGAAACTAATTCTGCTCTTACATCCAACAATTCTTTGCGAACATTGTAGAATTTCCAATTCTTAAGTTTCATCCAAAGATTGGTGTAGTAAAGGAACACAAAGAAGCTAAAGAAAACGAAAACAATTACTGCTATTTTGAGGTATAAACCTGGCACGAAAATACCTGCCATAACCATCAAGAACAGAAAATATGGGACTCCAAGATACATACTCAACCCAACCTTCATTGAAGATTTGAAAGCCACATCGTTCATTTTCTTCAAAATGTTTTTGACGATCAAATAATGTGGTACAGCAATGAATGAAAGCAAGTAGAATGGTATCAGTAAAAACGAAAGTATCAATTGAATGATCGATGGTTTGTTTTTCTTCAACATTGGCATTCCATCAATTTTGGATTTCAATTCTTCCGCTTTTGCTGGGTTTTCATTCAGTTTATCATTCATCTTCTCTGAAATAGACTGAAGTTCCTGAACTGAATGCTGATTGAATATCTTATCATCAAGTCGAAGAAGGAAATCGATTACTTCGTAATTATCTTCCGGGATGTTCAGCATATTAGCTTCTAACTCCTCTTTTATCTTTGCCGTAAGCTTTCGCATGGCTACCTGAGGCTTTTCCTTGTATTCGGCCATGTAGTCTTGCAAATAGATTGGCTTACCGTGTACTACTTTTGCACTTCCATAGTATCTGGTAGGTTCTGAGTACGTTAATCCTACAGGGACAATTGCTAGCTCCTTGTCAAAACCCATATCTTCCTCATAACCGAAAGCGATCCTTGTCGTTCCTTTACTTACAGGTCTCAGTTGTCTTCTGGCTTTGTGGTTTCCTTCCGGGAACACAAGAATTGATTCTCCTTTATTGAAGTTTAGGTAGCACTTGTGAAACACATCCTTATTTTTCTCTAACGCGTCTAAACCATCACGCTGACGGTATACGGGTGTCAGTCTGAGGGAGTTCAGTAAGAATATTGCTATTTTCTTTTTGAAGATATCTGCACGTGTAAGGAACCATATTTTGTGGTAGCAAAAAGTCACTACCATAAGGGCATCCATGAATGCATTCTGGTGATTTGGTGCAAATATTACTGGTGTTTTCTTCGGAAGTGTATCGAGACCTTTTATGTCTACTTTCTTATAAAAATAAGATAGCATCGTTCTCAGGAAGAACCTTGTACATTCGTACCAAATTTCTCTAATCATTGCGGGATACGTTAATTAGCCAATTTACCTGCGGGGGAGAATTTGCCGGACCAGAAATACCCAATTGTCAACCCAGCCAGAATATGCCAAATACCCCACCAAGCCGCAATAATAGCCATTCCTCCCAACCCATCAAAGAATTGAAATATCAATAACAGTCCGAAACCGCTATTTTGAATGCCTGTTTCGATTGCTAATGTCTTCCTATCCGCAAAATTTAATTTAAAAAGTGCTCCCAAAGAATAACCTGAAGAAAGCGCTACAAGGTTGTGAACAAATACTATTAGAAGGACCAAATGAATGTACTCAATGAAGATATTGAAGTTATTACTGAAAGCAAAAATTACAAGGCCTGCAAACATCATAAGAGAGATATAGTGCGTAGGTGTCTTTATCTTCTCTGTGAATTTCGGAAGGAATCTATTGGTTAACATCCCTAGAACTAATGGAATGATTAAAATCAATAATATTGTTTTAAATACCTGCTCAGGAGCTACTTCTACCTTGGTTAATATCTCGTTTGTGGGACCATATAATCCCGCCCAAAATAACAAGTTAAAAGGAGTCATAAAGATCGCAAATATTGATGCAAATGCAGTCAATGTAACCGATAAGGCAGCATTCCCTCTTGAAAGAAGCGAAAAGAAATTGGATATATTTCCTCCGGGACAAGCTGCTACCAGCATCATCCCAAGCGCTACAGAAGGCTGTGGCCTGATGATAATTACTAATAAGTAAGTGAGAGCCGGTAGTGCAAGAAATTGAGAGAAAATACCAACTAATGCGGGCTTAGGGCTTTTGAAGATTCTGGAAAAGTCTTCCATCTTCAAACTTAGTGCTACTCCGTACATTATGAAACCTAGTATGACATTGAGAATCCCAATTGCCTCAGTACTAAATTTAATGGTAATCTGATCTAGTGCGTTCATCGTGTGTGCCAAAGTTAAATAAAACTGGTCAACACGAAAACAGTGCCACTTCAGCTATTTGGAGAGAAAGAATTAGTGCATTGGGAATCTTATTGTCTTATGGCAACTTTTTAGATACTAGACACCAGACATTAGATTAAAGACAAAAGATTGGTTTTGTAGATAGTCAGATCTCGCGACCTGACTATCCTTAAGTTATCTTATTGAGCTTTTCTTAGATAAATGTCACCATTCATATTCTTGAATGTAAATTCCGGGCCTCCTCCATTGATCTCACCGGTTACCCAGCTTTCTACTGACACTTTATATTTCTTAGAGTTTGATTCCACTTTTGGTTTGGATCTGGTAATCGTCATGTCAAAGTCTGTATAAATCTCTCCTCTGTCAGACTTTAATTTTGCCTGAGCCTTTACAGAAGTTGGCAATGTGATATCTACATCTCCATTCAATGTCACAAAGGACATAGACTGATTGGAATTAACTCTTTCAAAGCTTCCTTTAATGTCACCATTCACGGTATTGGATAGAACAGATCCAGAAACATTATCAAACTTAATTCCTCCATTTACACTTCCTAGCTCCATTACTCCATCAATATTTGAGACAGATATCTGGCCCTGAACAGTCCCAACTTCCAAATCAGTTTTTCTTGGAGTTCTTATTGTGATATTCATTCTCCTCTGCCAGGAATTCGTATTGATTTCAATCTCATTATCCTCTTCAGTAGCTGATATATCAAATGGAACACTGGAAATCCTTGTCATTCCATTTACTTTTTCTGGCTTATTGTCCTTATCTGCTTTTGCTGAAGCTTCAATAATGACTTCTTTCCCATCGTATTGTACTACTTCAACATTTCCATTAACCAATTTCACTTTGATGGACACCCTCTCTCCTGGACTACTTAAAGGAATTGCCAATCTCTCCTGAACATCATCTTGTGCCGACAAAGTCACAGCCAAACAGACGGCTATCATTGTCAATATATTTTTAATGCTTATCATCATCTTATATTTTCTTTATGTACATGTTGCCATTGATCGTGTTGAATGAAATCGCCTGATCTCCGGCTCCAATCTTTATCTTAGTTGTTGCTTCTATTTTGTATTTTGTTTTTCCTCCTCTTCTGTCTTGAACCTTCTTTATTTCTGGACCCATACCACTGTATTCAAAGTCTGTGTATAGATCTCCATTCATGGATTCAAACTCTACGGTTGTGTTTAGAGCGCTCCCAACGTTTATTATAATGTCACCATTGACTGTTTTGAAATCGCTATCGCTTCCAGGTAAATTATTATAGGTGATATCGATGTTTCCGTTTACAGCTTTTGCTTTCACTACTTTTTCAACATTCTCCAAAGCAACAGGGCCATTTACATTTGACGCCTGAATTGCACCACTCACTTCAACCACTTTTACTTTTCCATCATTGACAGTACTAACCCACAAATTGGTTTTTTTTGGCACTTTAACTTCTAAATGAACCAAGAATCTATAATCTGGCTCCTGGCCATTGTTTCCCCACCATCTTTCTCGCACTTCACTAAAACGATTAGTGATAAAAGGAGCTTTATTGAAGATAAGTAGTGAGTCATTTCTTTTTGCGGCATCAATTGAGAATTCTTCTTTTCCCATTTCAAGCTTCTCCGTGGTTCTTGCTTCTAAAGTGATTTCTCCAGTAACCAAGACCTTGTCACCATCATATCCTACAACCTTTACATCCCCGAATATATTCTCTACCAAGACTGTTCCAGTTGCGTCCAATTCAAGCTTTACAGGTTTCTTAAACTCCTGTGCGCTACATGTAACTGCCATTATCAGTGACAGTAAAATCGTATAACTAATTTTCATTGCTTTCTATTTTAGTTTTCAAGTTTTCAGAACTACTAAACCTGATCGACTATCATATCAAGACCTGAAGTGATTCGTTTATTTTCTCCTTTACAAAAGGATTTGTATTCTCATCATTTAATAATTTCTTCAATGCATCTACAGAAGACTTCTCCTGAATGGACACCATCAAATCAGCCAGAGCGGTTTGAACAAGTGGGTTATCCTGTTTTGCAATTGACATCACAAGTTCGCCTCGAAAAGCCTCGGATAATTGTTTGTTGTAAAGAGATTCAATCACCTTTAACCTCACATTAATGCTTGGGTCCTCATTCAAGGTTTTAATAAGTGCCTTCATTACTTTATCATCAGTACTTTCAAGCTCTTCTACCATGCTAACTGCCCTCATTCTATCTTGAGCTACTGGCTGATCCATCAAAGTAAGGGCCATCATTTCTTTCATGGTTTGCACTTCAGAGACCAGAGACTCCATATCCTGATCACTTCCAGAGTTGATTGCAAACCCTATTCCCAAACCCAATACCAGGACTAGCGCATAGGCCCATTTCCCGATTATCAATTGAACAATCCATTCAATTGAGACTGAAGTTCCCTCCTTTTTTTTGGACTGCTTTTCAGCGGAGTTCAGAAACTGATAGAAGGTAGCATCCATTTGCGGTGTTGGAGCGGGAACCATTTCATCCATAGTCTCCCACACCCCAGAAATATCCTGAAACTCCTTACCTTCCTCTGGATTAATTAGAATATACTCATCCAGTGCTTTTTTCTCCTGAGGGTCTAAGTCCCTTTTCAATGAGTTTAGCCAAAGTTCTTTTGCTGTTTCCTTATCCATAATTACGCATGACTAAGTGAATGAAATATTTCTTTTAATTCCCCAAGAGTCCTATGAATCCTTACTTTCAAGGCACCTTCCGAACATCCATACATTTCGGCAATTTCATGATACTTTAACCCGTCAATCTTTGCCATATGGATCAACTCCTGTTTTTCTTTAATCATTTTACTGAGTGAGTATTTTAGTTTCCCCAGATCATCCATTTTGGAAATATCTGTTTCAATATTTCTTTCTTCAATCAACTCATGGTCCCAGCCAGTCATATCTTCTTCAAACTGGTACTTTTTAGCTTTCTTAAAATGGTCATAAGCGACATTTCTGGCTATATGAAAAATCCATGTCTTGAAGTTTCCATTTTCGTGATAGGAGTGACTGTAGTTCTGGATTCTCACAAATACATTTTGAACAAGATCTTCACTAATAGCTCCTTCGTTAGTCATCTTATAGAAGAAGCCAAACAAGCGTAGTTTGTATCTTTCGTATAGCAAGCCCAGTTTATCCAACTGTCCTTCCTTCACTTTTAACATTAAAGAATGATCCTCGAGGTTATTCAATTCTTTTTTTCAATCAAGTTAGTAGTTCTGGAGGGAAAACTTAAGAAGTTGAAACTGGTTACAGAAAAAAACAAAAAAAATCCCTGACCAATTTTGATCAGGGATTTAGTGTGATATATGAAGAAGCAATTTTACTACTAAGCAATACTAAATTCGTACACTTCAGACTGTACAGGTTTGTGCTCAACCCTTGCCCTATTCAATTCGGCAATAAGCTTACGTCCAAGTTCCGCCTTTGAAGGTTTCATTTTATAAAGCAATGTAAAACCTGTGGTATTTCCACTTGATCGTTTTAATAACTTATACATTCTACTCTCACCAATTTGGTAGAGATCCATGTCTGGGTTGTACCATATATATTCCATTTGTTTGCCTGTGTTTGTCCTTTGTCGATTCAAAGATCACAAGTAATAACCTTCCAAAGCTGCCACAAGACTTTCCAAATCTGTCAATCTCTGATTTAAAGCAAAAAACCCTTGACTCCAGCGGAACCAAGGGCTTCATAACTTAGATGATGATTAGTCTCTTTTATTTTAAGCTGCTATTACAGCATTTGCAGTTGAGTTATCCTGCTTCCTTGCTTTGTTGAGTTCAGTTATCAATTTCTCACCTAGCCGGCTTGATGTTGCGTTAAGTTTGTATAAAAGAGTAAATCCTTCAGGGTTATTGCTTATTGACCTACTTAGTTTGTAGTCATCTGCAGCTCCCATTTGATATATCTTTTTGTCTGGATTAAACCATATAAATTTCATAGCTCGTAGTTTTCAAGTAACAACTATGCAAATGAAATAAATTGGCTTTTCGCAATAGTGACAAATGACTTTCCAATCCTGCCAACCTTTAAAAAAGGGCCTTAGAGGTCTAATTGAGCCTATATACCGGATAAATTAAATGTACTTTTTCGTAATGTTTTGATTTTTTAAATATCCAATCCAGCTGCATGTATCTATTCGAAGTGAAGTTCTCATCTGATTTTTGAAGCTCACGATACTGTTTTTCAAGCTCAGGGTTTTCTTCAAGAATCTTTTTTGCTAATTCTTCAAATACATAGGAGGAGAAGTACTCTTTCCTCTCCATTACGGTATCAAAGAAATTCCATTTTAAGAAACTGTCTTCACCTAGTGGTTCAAGCATCTCTACGATGTATCTCTTCGTATCTTGATTAAGTGGTATCAGTAGGTCGCCTTTGGAAAGCTCCAATTCAATAGTTACTTCTTCCAGGTCAATATCATAGTGATAATAATGACCTTCATAACTATTAGAAACTGACTTCAAACTATTGATCTTGTAAGTCTTCACAGAAATTGAAGTGTCACTTTCTATTTCTCTCATTCCCACCTTGTTTGCCTTAAGCATTTCTACTACCTGATACCAGGATTTTTTGATCACATAATATTCGGGTGCTATTGCAGAAATCGCAGGCTTATAGCTATTCCAGTAGGTCAGTTCTTTTTCAAATGGTTTTGATCGATCGTAAAAGAGTCTCTTTTGTTGGGTTAAGTCACTATCTACATACTCCCCCTCAAACCCTTTGAAGTTCAATGTCGAATTTCTGGAACTATCCAATTCCCACTTTAAAGGAAATATGCTTTGTTCCATGAGTTTTTTGCGAGCTGTGGTTCTTGCGGTTTTAACTGTTTCTTTATTGTCCGCAAGCACTTTGGTCATTCCATGAATAAACTCGTAAGTAGCAGGAACCCTTTGTTGATATGGTTTCAACATATGAGTTTCTGTCATAAACCCATATGTCTGAAAAAGATTTGCAAATCCTGATGAATATCTGGCCCAATCTGCAAACTCCGAAAATCCAGCATCTGGTTTTCTACCATAAACATTCACATAAGGAGTCATTGGGAAACCTACTGATTCCATATGCTGATAGATTTGGGGTTTCATTGTTTCTTCCTGAAACTCTATCAACCCAGGGCTCAGTTTATCTTTTTGATTAGCAATTAGTGTAATCACATATTGATAATCTGCTCCATTACTCACATGAGTATCCAGAAAAAAATCAGGATCCAAGGCATGAAAAATTTCCCAGAAGGACCACATATTTCGTGTGTCGGCCTTTGTGAAATCTCTGTTTAGATTAAAATTTCTGGCATTTCCTCTAAAACCATATTCTTTTGGGCCGTTCTGATTGACCCTTGTGGTGCTATTTCTGTTAAGGACTCCTCCGATATTAAAAAATGGAATAATTGCTACTACAACATTCTTGGATTCTTTTTTCAATACCTTTTTTTGCGCCAAATCCCTTAGGAACATCATGCTTGCATCAATACCATCAGTTTCACCAGCATGGATCGCATTATTGATCAGAAAAACGCCCTTTTCACCAGTTTTAATACCTTCAAGGTCAAACTGCTTATCCGAATCAAATAATACCAAATGAAGAGGTTCACCAGAATCCGTTGGACCCATCTCGATCATTTTGATCGTTTCAAAATCTTTGGCCAGCTTTTGATAATACTTGATTCCTTCCTGATAAGTAACAGTTTCAGTTCCTTCAGTAAGTTCGTATTTGGTCATGTATTGCTGCTCCTTTTGAGCAAATGCTACTGATGACACCAGGCATAGTATCACCGTAAAAAATGATAATCTCATTATTCTTTCAGGGTTGTATTGACTTTTACTTCGCTGTGCAAGGTGCGATGAACCGGGCACTTATCCGCAATTTCAAGCAATCTTTTTCTTTGGCTTTCATCCAAATCCCCTTCCAGCTCCACAATTCTATCGAAGTGATCAATTTTAGCATTGGTGCTTTCACAGTCTTCACAATCAGACTTGTATTTTTTGTTATGTGTAAGATGGACTCTGGCTTCTTTTAAATCCCATTTCTTGTGATCAGCATACATTTTTAACGTCATACTTGTACATGCCCCCAAAGCAGCTGTCAGATAACCATAAGGCGTAGGGCCCAAATCTGTTCCACCTACATCTGCAGGTTCATCTGCAATCATAAAATGATCTCCAGCAAGTATCTCCGTTGTGAAGCTACCACTAGAAGTACGGGTTAGTACATCTCCTTCTGTTTGTAAATGTTCATGGGTTTTCTCTACGATGTATCTTGTGGCCCAGGTCGCAATTATATGCCCGACATATTCTGCATCTCTGTTATCAGACATCAGGTGATCTGCTCCATCAAGTGTTACGAAGCTTTTAGGATGATGAGCAGCAGTATAAATTTTTGCTGCGTTTGCAATCTCAACTGTGAGGTCTTGCGGTGAATGAAGAACCAATAAAGGTTTACCCAGGTTTTTGATAACCACATCGCTTTCTATAGACTCCAAATCATCCAGGAAATGCTTCTTTATTTTGAATGGTCTACCTCCAATATTCACCGTAGCTTCACCTTTAGATTCGATTTCTTCAATGCTCTCATCCAATAAATGCTTTACATGTGGAGGGTCTGCTGGAGCTCCAATGGTTACCACAGCGTTTATGCTTTTCAGTTTTCCTGCTGTATGTAGCACTGCTGCACCTCCCAATGAGTGACCAATTATAATCTGAGGCGCTTCATAATTCTCTTCCAAAAATTCGTACGCTGCTGTTAGATCTTCCATGTTTGAAGAAAAATTGGTGTCTGAAAAATCACCCTCACTTTGCCCTAATCCAGTGAAATCAAATCTTAATACAGCTACATTGTTTGCGGTAAGAGCCGAACTAATACTGCCAACTGCATTTAAATTCTTTGAACAAGTAAAGCAATGAGCAAAAATTGCATATGCTTTGGGTTTACCAGAAATTGGAGATTCCAACCTTGCAGAAAGTGTATGTCCTTGTTTGTTCTGAAATTTTAGTCTGGTGCTTTTCATGGAATGGGGTTCTAAAATTGTTAGATTATTGAAAACAATTGTTCTATCATCAACTGTTATTATTAAATTAGTTGAGACTGAAACGCTAAAGGAACTTAAAACATTCCAATGCGTTATCTGTACTATCAATTTATTAAAAATTGGCAACCTCTGATAGATATAATTGTCATTCAAGAAACAATTAAAACTTTTGCTTTGAAGACGAAAACCACTTTGTTCATAATTGCAATCCTGATTTCAGGATCTCTTGCGGCTCAGAATATTAGATATAATGTTGTGAAGGGCTCAAAGACAATAGGCTCTATGGACATCAATAGAATTCAAAATGGCAATTCTGTGAGATATGATATTAAGAATGATGTTGAATTCACTTTGCTGTTTTCTTTCACTTCGGTCTATTGGTTGTCTGAGACTTTTGAAAACGGGTTGTTGCAAAAAGGTGATTCCCACAATTTATTTAATGGTCGGAAGCAAAAATATACGGATGTTGAAAGAGTAGATGGAAAGTACTATGTCTCTGAGGACGGGGTGAGATCTTACATAACATCAAAAGATGTCTCTTACACAGTAAGTAATTTGTACTTTACGGAACCCGTTGGAATCACTGAAGTCTTCTCGCAATGGTTTGGCAAGTACCTTACCATGAAAAAAATCGGAGATCACTTTTATGAGATGACTTCTCCAGATGGAGTCAATACTTATAAATACAAAGATGGCATCTGTACAGAGGTGAAAGTTTCAAGAGATTTTGCCACTTTCTACTTTAAAATCCAAGAGGAGAGTTTCGCTAAAGCCAAAACATATTAGAGTTTTCCCGTATACATATGTATGGGAAAAACTTTAAAGAGGCTTTTTCTAGCCACAACTGTCTTATTCACCGCAGGTTTTTTATTATTCCTTGCCAATCAAATTAATGGGCTCTACCAATTAGCATCAGGAGTAAACCCAGTTCTGGGTCAAGTGACTTTATGGGGGCTGATTGCCGTCATGGGAGTACTTTTCTGTCTGCCATTTGTATTGGTCCTTAAACTCCCAAAAGCATTAAACCCTAAAGATGCTGAAACTGATTTAGTAGAGTATCAGCAAAAATTCAAAAAGAGGTTATCAGGAAATGCGATTCTGAAACAGGAGAATTTTCAAATCCAAAAGGATGGCGATTTGCAGGAGGCGATATCTATATTGGATCAGAAAGCGGAAGAAGAAATCAAAAAAGTGGCCTCCACAGTATTTCTCACTACAGCTATTTCTCAAAATGGGAAACTGGATGCATTGACTGTTTTAGTCACTCAATCTAAAATGGTCTGGAAGGTAGCTCACATTTATTATCAAAGACCAAATCTTAAGGATCTTGCAAATCTGTATGCAAATGTTGGAGCAGCAACTTTCCTGGCTTCAGAGATTGAAGACATGGACCTCACAGAGCAGTTTCAACCTGTCCTTAGAGCGATGATGAAGAATACTGCTACAAAATCAATTCCGATCGTAGGAGCTACTGCCAATTTGATTATGGATAGTTTACTCGAAGGAACCACTAATGCATTTCTTACACTTCGAGTTGGCGTAATTGCTAAACGATATTGTGGCGCTTATGATGGCTATGATAAATCAAAGGTTAGGAAAAGAGCTTATTTGGAGGCTTCAGAGATGCTTGGGAAAATTGTCCTTAAGTCTTCTGGCCGAGTCATCTCATCTATTGCTAATGCTACCAAGAAGGCAAGTGTTGATACAATCAAGTCAGGGTTTGAATCGATTAAAAATGCTGGATCTAAGGTTGGAGAGGGCATAGCAAATACTGCAAGGAAGATCACCTCAAAGAAAAAAGAAGAATTACCAGAGAGTACTGAAAACTAATTCTTTTTCGATTTAGTAAGGTCCTTCACGTACTTGAGCAAGGCTTGATATTTCTTTTTGTCTAGCTCCTCAATTTCGTTGAATAACTGCTTTTGAAGCTTCATAGCTTATTGAATGCTGGTTTGTTCTATAAGATAACCAAATTTTAGCACAGTTGTTTCAATTCAATAAAGAAATTGATTGATTATCAACATGTTGCATAAGCGTAACACTCCTTGAATCTGAAAACCTTATAAATTCTCAACAATTAAATAGGACGAACTATCTGAGGTTAGCTCAATTTCTCCATCTCGACATGTTTCAAATTCGTGGGTCTTTCCAGATAATTTTTGAACATTCGATTCGAATCCCCTTGAAGTAATTGCTAATTCATTCCCTAATGATAAGACCTGAACTTTCTCCCCTTTCGTATACCACTTTTTAAAACTATTTGAATGCTGGAGAAGGACTTTTTGAGTGGCTCTAATCAGAGTAATATCTGGAACTAATTGTGCATTTGCTATTTCCTTAAAGTCCTCGTTTGTTAAGTTATCTCCAATGATATTAACTGCTTCATGTCCTTTACCTGTAAGGAGTTTAATCGCATCATAAATAGATGGTGAATCGCTAGTAGAAAATTTTACTGGACCTTGCTGAAGTGTAGATTGCCATTTGTCCAGATTGGTAGGATGAATGATTGAATAGTCGACCTTTATACCTTCTATGTCAGTAGCTTCAAGACATTGCTCAAGTGCCACGATCGTTGGTGACCATTCCAGAAGTTGGCCCAGGTACTCCATGTTGATATTATCCAAATCATGAAGTACCAGGGCCGGTTCTTGTTTTTCTCTTATGATATGATGTGAAGACACACCTTAAAGATGCTTAAAACCTCAACGATAATGAAGCCATGAAATTAGTTAATGCCTGTGGGTAGAAATAATTCTCTCTCACATTGAAATCTGGTCCACCTGAGTAACCGAAAGTATATCCATTTGAAACATATTCTTGTCCGAATAAATTATTGACTAAAAGTCCAAGTCTCACCTCTTTAATCACATCAGTTGTAAAGCTATAATCCAATCTCAGATCACTCACAAAATAGGCATCAATGACTCTATCTTCGTTAGAAGTGTTGTCCAAATATTGCTTGCTAACATACTTTGATAATAGAGCAACATTGAAATTTTTAACTGGTGTATAGATCAATTGAGCTCCTGAAACCACAGAAGGTGAAAATGCAATATCAGTATCAGTAAAGTTATTTTCTACAATATTGAATTCATCAAAGGCGGCACCATAATCGTAAAGCACTTCAGTAAAATTCTTAATTCGATTTTGACTGAATGTTGCGTTTACGTTTAACAATAATGGGTCTGCAAGAGCAACTCCTGCCTGAAGCTCAATACCTGTTCTGTAGCTGTCAGGAACATTGGTTCTGATATTTGCTCCTACATCATTTAATTCCCCTGTAACAATCAACTGATTTTCATATCCCATGTAGAAGTAGTTCACAGAATAAGTGAAATCCGACTCAACTTTTCTGAATCCTAATTCCAGGTTATTCAAAGTTTCTGCTTCTGGAATATTGTCCGTTGGGTTATCAGTGAAGTCACTTCTTACTGGCTCTCTATTTCCAACAGCGAAGCTGATGTATGCCTGAGTCGTTGGCGAGAATTGATAAGTGGCTCCCACTTTAGGATTAAAAAATGCATAATTTTCATCAACATTGATTAATTGGCCATCATTATCATCTCCAGCTGTTACATAATCAATAGTTCTTAACTGGAGGTCCGCGAATAAATTAAGCTTATCACTTACTCCATAGTTGAGCTTGGTGAATACATTAAAATCATTCTTTGTTGCATCACTGAAATAGTATTGATGTCTGATATCGCTATCTCCAGCATTTCTCGCCCAAATAACTTCCCCAAAGTGATCTCCTTTGTATGTATTGTATCCTCCACCTACTAGTAGATTTGAGTTGGAGTTGATAGCATAATCAAATGTATACGTCAGACCATAAAAGTCATTATCCAACCATCTTCTTCTGATTAGATCTGTACTTTCTATAGTAGTTCCACCTATTGTGATTGGAGAAATCTTGTAGTCTTCAAGGTCTTCATCATCCTTAAACTCTTCGAAGAAACCTTGTCCTACAGTCCAGTGAAATGAAACATTCCCGGTCAATGAAGCTCCCAGTTTCTGGCTAAGATGCAATTGATAATGATCCTGCTGATAATTATCAACCTGGTTGTCATATTCATAGAAATTGTAAGTTCTACCAGAATTCAATAGGTTATCTGTCTGTGCCTGAGAGAACCCGTTGTTTGCGGCTACTTCCAGCATTCCTGCTTCATCATTCTCTATTCTAGCCTGTGGTGTTCCGTACCATGATTGGTAAGTGATTTCCTTTCCACCAAATGCTAAGGCTTTGATGACAGTATTATCTCCATAATAACCTCCCGACAAATAGAATGACTTAAGGTTTGCAGATGCTCTATCAATATATCCATCGGAATTGATTCTTGAAAGTCTTCCTTCAAAAGACCATTTGTCATCTATTAATCCTGTGTTGTAAATAACAGTGTGCTTTCTGGTATTAAAGGAACCAAATGAATTATTCACTTCTGCAAAGCTTTCCGCTGGAGGGAAATTAGTCTCAAGGTTTACTGTTGCTCCAAAAGCTGCAGCTCCGTTAGTTGAAGTTCCCACTCCTCTTTGAACCTGAATATTATTAATTGATGAAGCTAAATCAGGCATATTTACCCAAAAGACGCCATGAGACTCAGAATCATTTACTGGAATCCCATTAATCGTCACATTGATTCTTGTAGCATCTGATCCTCTAACTCTTACTCCTGTGTAACCAACACCTGCTCCTGCATCTGATGTTGCCACCAAACTAGGAGTCCATCTCAACAGATAAGTAAGATCCTGACCGTAGTTTTGGTCTTCAATTTCTTCCTGATTCACATTGGAGTAGGTCACTGGTGTATATTTACCTGCTCTGGTTCCTTTTATCACCACCTCGTCCAATCGATACGCAGCTTTCATAGCAACATTAATTGTTGCGCCACTTTCAGCTTCCACTTCTGTCTTTGCAAAACCAAGATAGCTGATTTCTAATACTGCTTTTTCCTCCTTCCAGTCGATCAGGAAATATCCATCAAAATCAGTTCTGGACCCTGTTGTTGTTCCTTTAATGGTAACAAGTGCTCCCAATAACGGTTCTCCGGTCTCAGCATCTGTCACTCTTCCCTGATATTGGAAATTTTGTCCCTGTACTAATATCGCCACTCCCAGCAAGATACCAGTCAATAGTACTTTGTACATTTCAGATAATTTTAATTGTTAAACAAAACAGCCAACGGGGTAAGTCGCTGCAAACTTGTTTATCACTCATTCCCTTCCCGGCATTACCCGGACAGGTTCAATGGGTATAATCTCAGCCTGTAATCATTCCGATAAACAGAATAGGCACCCCTATTTGGACGCAAATGTATGCAAGAAAAACTAAACTAAAGCGAATCCATGTATTTGACTGCTTCCAAGGCTAATTGTAAACGGTCCTCTTTAGAGCCAGAAATGATTTTGAACCGAAAACCACCGTTCCTCAGATAGAATTTGTACTGATCAAATAGATATTGTCGATCATATGGATTTTCTCTTAAGGGATCATACTCCCAGGGAATATTTGGATCGGTTAATAAATAAATATCTGCGGGAATCTCTGAATTCATTTGAATTTCTAGGCTACCGGATATATCTCCAAACTTTTCAAGACTCCAAATTCTAATCACCACCATATCTGTGTCACAAATCACATATTTTGAGGCTTTTGAAGCACTGTTCCTTTCAGAATCAACCTGACCTTTAGCTATCTCAACCAAATCCGATTCGTCATATGGTCTTCCAAGGTTGTTAAGGTATTCTCTGGCATACTCCTCAACCCAGGGATCACCTAGCTCCTGAGCCAATTGCTGTGCCAATGTTGTTTTACCTGAGGACTCAGGCCCTACTATAGCTATTTTCTTGATTGAGTTCATTGTAAGCTTTTCTCCAGATGAAATAACCTCCTATTGCAAGTCCTGTGAAAAATAGAAATTGAAAACTCGTTAAAACTAAGCCTTTATAAAAGTAAAGAGGAATCGAAATTAAATCAGTTATAATCCATGCGATCCAATTCTCTAATTTCTTCCTGGCCATCAACCACATCCCAGTGATTGCAAAACAAGTTGTACTTGCATCCCAATAAGGAACATCACTGTCTGTGAAATTTACTAGAACCTGAGATAGGATAATATATGAGATTACCAGAATGGCTAATGATATCAAATTCTCTTTTTGGCTATTGATTGTAATTGGAATCTGATCGGCCTTTCCTGCAGTGTCTTTCCAATGATACCATCCATAAACACTCATTATGAAATAGTACGTATTCACACCCATGTCAGCATATAATTTATAATTAAATGCTATATAGACATATATAACGACGCTTACGATTCCAGTAGGATAAACCAGAATATTTTGTCTCATACTAAAGAACACACTCGCCACACCTGCAATCACCGCTATCCATTCCAAAATTGACGTTTGTGCGACTCCTTCTACTATCCCGGAGATAATATATTCCATTATTAAAAAATTAATTTTTGGAATTACTTTTATAATGTGTCGCAATGTATCTAATTTTGCCCGGCAAATAATAACAAGTAAATATTATTTGCACATGAGCCTTGACAATTCAAAATTCCTTTACGAAGCACTAACATACGATGATGTTTTGTTGCTTCCTGGTTACTCAGATGTTCTTCCTAGAGACACTGATACCTCTTCTTGGTTAACCAGAAATATCAAACTAAATATTCCACTTGTTTCAGCTGCTATGGATACTGTTACCGAAGCAGGTCTGGCAATTTCTATGGCCCTTGAAGGAGGTCTTGGAATCATTCACAAAAACATGTCGATCGAGCGTCAAGCCGCACAAGTGCGAAAAGTGAAGCGTTCTCAGAGTGGAATGATCCTTGATCCGGTGACACTAAACATCGACGCAACTGCGGGTGATGCAGAGAAGATCATGCGTGAACATAAAATTGGGGGAATTCCAGTAGTTGATAAAGACAATAAACTTATCGGAATTATCACCAATAGAGACCTAAGATTCCAGAAGAACATGAAAACTCCGGTAAAGGATATCATGACAAAAGAGAATCTAATCAAAGCTGATGGAGAAATAAGTTTAGAAAAAGCTGAAGGAATTCTTCAACAGTACAAAATTGAGAAACTTCCAATTGTTGATGGCCAAGGTAAATTGACAGGTTTGATTACCTATCGTGATATTCTTAAAAATAAGGATAGACCAAATGCCTGTAAAGATGAGTATGGAAGACTAAGAGTTGGCGCAGCAGTCGGTGTAACAGAAGATATCACGGATAGAATTGATGCCCTTCTTGCTGCTGGAGTTGATATTGTGAGTATTGATACTGCACATGGCCACTCAAAGGGTGTAATTGAAATGGCTAAGAAAGTCAAAACTCATTACCCGGACCTTGACCTTATTGTAGGAAACGTGGCAACTGCTGAGGCGTCACAAGCACTTATAGAAGCAGGAGCAGATGCGATTAAAGTTGGAGTAGGACCAGGAAGTATTTGTACAACAAGAGTTGTAGCTGGTGTTGGTGTTCCTCAATTATCCGCTGTATATGAAAGTGCAAAAGCGGGATTAAAGGCCGGAGTTCCTATCATCGCTGATGGTGGAATCAGGTTCTCAGGAGACATGGTAAAAGCAATAGCTGCCGGGGCTAGTACAGTTATGATTGGATCACTACTAGCAGGAACTGAAGAAGCACCGGGAGAAGTAATCCTTTTTGAAGGAAGAAAATTCAAGAGTTACAGAGGAATGGGTTCAGTAGAAGCTATGGAAGAAGGCTCAAAAGACAGATACTTCCAGGATGCTGAAGATGATATCAAAAAATTGGTTCCAGAAGGAATTGTAGGAAGAGTTCCATACAAAGGTCTTGTTCAGGAAGTCCTTTACCAAATGGTTGGAGGATTGAAAGCAGGAATGGGATACTGTGGTGCCGGAAGTATTGAAGGGCTACAAGCTGCTAAGTTCACAAAAATCACAAGTGCTGGTTTTGTGGAAAGTCATCCTCATGATATTCAGATTACAAGAGAGGCTCCAAACTATAGCAGAAAGTAACAGAGTTTCCTACCAAATAATCTTTTGCCGGATAAAATCGTATACTATGGTTTTATTCGGCAATTTTTTTAGAGACTGTATTGAAACCGGTCAAATTTCTTTGATTAAATTACCGGCGATTTATGTTATCAGATAAGTTAAAAATGCGCATCAGTTTAATCCTGGGAATCCTTTCCTGGATGGCATTTACTTATTTGGACCTATATCTACTATTCTATCAAAAGAATAACCTCCCAATAGGACTTACAAATTATGTCCCAAGAATACTTCAGACAATTTTCATCCTTTCCTTATTCTTCTTTTATAGATACAGAATAACCAAGGCGGAAAATTTCAATTTCCTGGATTTACTCTGGAAAGTATTTGTCACGGGATTAATCACCACCATAGTATCACTTGCCATAAGGTCTTTCTTTATGGTATTTGGAAACAGTGCAATTGCCAACAATCTCTTGCTGATTAATCTTTTCTATCATATTAACATTGGGTTGATTACGGCCTTCCTTGTTTCTACTTTCATTATATGGAAAAAATTAATCCTATATCAGAAATCAAAACTCTTGATGCAGTTCTGGAATCTGTTTGAGTATTCTTTATTAGGGGGATTGGTTTTCGATATTATTGGTTATCAGCAGTTGGATCCGGTTTATAATGCCGTATTGGTATTCCTGGTTCTGCAGGGATTAGTTCTGTCATTCAATTTAAAGTGGGTAGCCTATCTGAATTTCAAACAAAAATGGAAAAGTATCCTTTTCATAGTTCTTGTAGGAATTTACCTCTGGCATTTCTTTACCAACTTAACAGCATTCTCGAAAAATTACACTTTAGTTCTTGACCTACTCAATGAGGTATTTATTATAGCAATATTTACCTTCATCTTCATTTACGCAGTAGTCTCGATACTAGTAATCATTTTCAACCTTCCTACATCCTCAGTATTTGAGCGAAAGCTGAAGGAAGCAATGGATTTCCAAAGACTTAGTCAGTCCATTCCTGCCGGGCAGAATGAAGAGCAGGTATATGAAATCTTACTCGACAGCTCAATGAGTGCCGTCTTTGCTGATGGGGCATGGCTGGAAATTGAAGGAGAAGATGGGGAACACTCCTTTGTAACCAGGAATGTAGAGGAACACGAAGTAAATGACATTAAAATATCAGTTAAGAATGCCTCAGTAAAGAAAATACTAAGCACTGAGTTCGACCGTTCACCTGGTTCTCAAAAAATAACAGCAGCATTAAAACACCCAACATTCAAATCCATTATGGTGTTACCAATCATGGTCAAAAGTACTCAGGTTGGAAGTTTGGTGTTATTGAAAGAAGTATCGGATGGTTTTAACAAAGAAATGATCAATATCATTAGCACATTTGTTAACCAGGCTAGCATATCAGTAGAGAATTTCCGTCTTATCAATGAAGCAATTGAAAATGAGCGGTATCAGGAAGAACTAAAAATTGCAAAACGAGTGCAACAGGCACTTTTGCCAAGTGATTTGGAACACAATGGCAAATTTGACATCTGTGCTTATTCTGTGGCCGCTGATGAAGTTGGTGGTGACTACTACGATTTATTAAAATTAGAAGAAGAAAAATACGCTCTGATTATTGGTGATGTTTCTGGTAAAGGTACATCTGCGGCGTTTCATATGTCGCAAATGAAAGGAATCTTCCATAGCTTAAGCCAGCTCAATTTGAACCCAAAAGATTTTCTGGTTCATGCAAATAGTGCCTTGAGCAGGTGTCTTGAGAAGACTTCATTTATAACAACATCATTTTATTTGATCGACACCAGTAGGAATCAAATTCAGTTTTCAAGGGCTGGGCATTGTCCATCTTTATTTTATTGCAAACAAGATGGTACAACAGAATATTTTCAAAATAAAGGGTTGGGTTTGGGAATCCTGAGAAACTCTGACTTTCATAAATACGTTCAAGTGAATGAACTCAACTATTCTGAAGGTGATGTACTCGTTTTATACACCGACGGAATAACAGAAGCGACGAACTCCAACGGAGAAGAATTTGGATACGATCGTCTCAAAAGGTCACTTGAAAAGAGCTCTCACCAAGCGCCAACTCAAATTAAAGAAGGAATTATTAAAGACTTGTATGATTTTTTAGGCACAACTGACCTAAATGATGATTACACAGTTGTGATATTAAAATTTTGATTGAATGATTGAGATTTCAAATACGGAGGAAGAAAACGTTCAGATCCTTAAGGTGATAGGAGATGTGGATGCAAGTTCTTCAATTCATCTTGATAGTGCTTTGGCAGAAGCAATAGAAAAGAACAAAAATATCATTGTAGATCTTGGACAGTTAAATTATATCTCATCCGCAGGTCTAGGTGTTTTCATGTCTTATCTTAAAGAATTAGATGCCAACAGTTTAAAACTTGTACTATCAGGCCTGAATGAAAAGGTATTCCATGTATTTGAAATTTTAGGCCTTGACCAACTCCTAACCATAAAAGAAGATTTGGACAAAGCAAGGGCAGAACTCAATGAAGTATAATTTAAAAATATCGTGTACCAAAAGTAACCTTCCGGATATTCGGGTATTTGTAGCCGATATCCTGGAGAAACACTCCTACCCAGAGATTGAAGCTCATAAGCTGGTACTGGCAGTAGACGAGGTTTGTGCTAACCTTATTATCCACGCTAACAACTGCAATCCAGATGAATCTCTGAGCCTCTCAATTTTATATAACAAGAACAAATCAATAATTTTTGAAATTACCGACAAAGGAATTGGCTTTGACATGAACAAGTACAAGGAACCAACTTTGCACGAACTTGTAGACTCTAAAAGGAAGGGTGGACTCGGATTGATGTTGGTCAAAAGAATAATGGATAAAATTGAATTTAAATCCGAAAAGAATAGCAATATTTGCAGGCTGATTAAATTAATGAACTAAGTATTAAGAGATTAGCTTATCTCTGTTTTGCGTCATGAAAAAAATTTATCTCCTGGTTGCAGTCGTTTTTGCACTTATTTCTTGTCAGGTACAAAACTCTACCAAAAGTAATATTGAAAAGCCTCTATTCACTATCGAGGATGAGGCAATCTCCAGTGAAGACTTTAAGTATGCCTTCTTGAAAAACTATCGCCCAAATGATAGTCTTACAATAGAAGAAGATGTGAAAGAATATCTTGATCTGTACATCAAATTCAAATTGAAAGTTAAAGAAGCAAGAACACTTGGTTATGCTGACAGACAATCATATAAAGATGAGCTGGAAAAGTATCAAAAGGATCTGGCTAAGCCTTATTTGACAGAAAGCAAGGTAACAGAAGAATTGATAAAGGAAACTTACGAACGTTTAAAAACTGAAGTAAAGGCTTCTCACATTTTGATCAAGGTTCAGCCAGGTCAAGAAGATACAACAAAAGCTTGGACTAAGATCAATGAAATCAGAGCTCTTGCTATGAATGGAAATGATTTTGATTCATTGGCAACAACATACTCAGAGGATCCATCAGCAAAAATTAATAAAGGAAGTCTTGGATACTTTACTGCTCTACAAATGGTTTACCCTTTTGAAAATGCTGCCTTTAATACAGAAATCGGAGATATTTCTGAGCCTGTAAAAACTCAATTTGGTTATCACCTGATCAAGGTTTTTGATTCGAGGGAGGCTAGAGGAAGAATGAGAGTAGCTCATATCATGATTCGTACACCAAGGGGGCAGTCCGCTGAAGACAGTACTAAGAGCAAACAAAAGATTGATGCCATTTATGAGGAAATCAAAAGTGGATCGGATTGGAAACAATTAGTAATAGACTATTCCGAAGATCCAGGGTCAAAATCCAAAGGTGGTGAATTACCATGGTTTGGAACTGGAAACTTTGTTCCTGCATTCGAAGAACAAGCATTTGCTCTGGACTCCACAAAAATTTACTCCGAACCATTCAAAACTGTTTATGGCTGGCATATTATCAAATACCTTGACCGAAAAGGGTTAGGTTCTTTTGAGGATATGAAATCTGAAATTGAGAGAAAAGTTGGAAGAGATAGTAGAACCAAAGTCAAGAACCAAGTAGTATTAGATAGAATAAAACGTGAAAATTCCTTTGAGAAAAATCAAGATGTGGTGGACGAAGTGATCACTGCAATTGATTCCACTGCTTATAGTGACGAATTGGACAACAAAGTTCTATTTAAGTTGGGAGCGAAAGAATACATCGTAAAGCAATTCAAGCAACATTTCGATGAAGCACCTGGTACAAGAAAAATAGCAAGCGTTCAGTATAACCTGTTTGAAAAGAAAAGCATCATGGCTTTTGAGAACGATCAATTGGAATTTAAATATCCTGAATACAGAGCACTTCTCAATGAGTACAGAGATGGCATTTTACTGTTCGACGTGATGGAGCAGCTAGTTTGGCAAAAAGCATCACAGGACTCGCTAGGGCTTGCACAGTTTTATGAATCAAATAAAGCTAAGTACATAAAAAGAGATGTGGCATTAGCAGATATATTTACTGCCAAATCTTCAAGCGTTATAGATTCTGTGCAAGCAATGTTAGAAAACGGAGTTACTACTGCAGACATTGATGAAGAAATGAATGCTAAGGACCCCTTAACTTTACAAGTGAGACAAAATAACTTTGCTAAGGGCGAAAATTCTTTCGTAGATAAAAACTCCTCAATAGGAATACATCGATATGAAGAAAACAAGAGACATTATCTGCTAAATATCAAAGAAAATAAACCAGAGATCACACCCGAGTTGAAAGACATAAAAGGAAGAGTAATTTCTGATTTTCAGGACCACCTGGAAGAGAGCTGGATAGAAGAACTTAAATCGAAATATACGATTGAGGTGGATGATAGTGTTTTTAAAAAAGTGACAAGTGAAATTGAAAGCAGCATATAAATATATATTAGTACTTGCGGTGATTTCTTCATCCTGCGAATATTTCAAGGGATCGGATACTTCAGACGAAGCAGAGAAAGTATCAATTGCCCGGGTGAAACAGACGTACTTGTATGAAGATGACCTCAGTGGTTTAACTTCTCCTAACATGACATCTGAGGACAGTACCATTCGAATTAAAAATTACATCGATAATTGGATTAAAAAACAATTACTGATTGACAAGGCCATTTCTCAGATAGAATTTAACGAGGCTGAATTGGATCGTAAAGTATTAGACTATAGATACGCACTAATCGTACATGAGTACGAGAAGTTTTATGTGAATCAGGAGATCAGTAAAGAGGTAACTGAAGATGAAATTGAAGCCTACTACGAAGAGAAATATGAGAACTTTCTTTTAAAGCAAAATATCATCAGATGCCTGTTTGCTAAAGTACCTAAAGAAGCCCCAAGGGTAAGTGATCTTAGTCAATGGATGAGAAGATATCCAAATTCAGATATAGAAGAAATCCAATCTTATTGCTATCAGTTTGCAAACAAATCTTCGCTTGTAGACACTCTATGGATAAATTTTGATGAAATCATACAGAACACTGTCTTATCAGACATACCTAATAAAGTACAGTTTTTGAAAAATAATAAGTACGTCGAGGCAACCGATGAGGAGTTTATCTACTTATTGAAAATACTAGACTATAAAATTTCGGATCAGATATCACCGTTAGAATTCATTAGAGATGATATTAGAAATATCATTATCAACAAAAGAAAAATTAGTATCAAGAAAGATCTGGAAGAAAGAATATTTAAAGAAGCGAGACAGAATGAAGAGTTTGAAATTTTTTAAGCATCTAATCATAGCATTTCTAATCAGCATAAACTTTGCTGCTTTTAGTCAGAATTCCAATGGAGTGGTTGTCGATAAAATCATTGCAAAAGTGGATGACTATATCATCTTAAAATCAGATTTGGAAAATGCTTATCAGGAAATGATTGCCAGAGGTGCTTTTAGCAGTGAAGAAGATAAATGCAAAATTCTTGAGAGTCTGATCATCAATAAATTGATGGTTGCAAAAGCAGAAATAGACTCAGTAGAGGTAAGCGATGATGAGGTAAACTCAAACTTGGACCGAAGAATGACTTACTTTATCTCACAAGTAGGTTCAGAAGAACGCCTTGAGGAGTTCTATGGCAAATCACTAGACCAATTCAGAGCTGAGCTGTTTGACGACATCAAGGAACAGCTTGTTGTACAAAAAATGCAAAGTGAGATCACCTCTGACATCAAGGTCACCCCTAATGAAGTAAAGAAATTCTACAAATCCATACCAAGGGATAGTCTACCGTATTTCTCTACTGAGGTAGCAGTAGGGCAACTTGTTAAAATACCAAAACCTGGTGAAGTAGAGCAACAAAAAGTTATTAATCAATTAAACGATCTAAGGTCTCAGATAATGGATGGAATTGATTTTGGTGTACTAGCAAAGCAATACAGCCAGGATCCTGGATCCAGACAACAGGGAGGAATGTTGCCATTTTTCAAAAGAGGAGAGCTGGCCCCAGAATATGAAGCTACGGCGCTTAGCTTAGCTCCTGGAGAAATTTCTGAGCCGGTTGTTACAGACTTTGGTGTTCACATTATTGAGTTAATCGAAAAGAGAGGAAACTCATTCAAAAGTAGACATATCTTAATGATACCAAGAGTATCTTTTAAGGATCGCCAAGAGACTCAGGATTACCTGGATAGCTTAAGGACCTTGATTGTGAATGACAGTATCGATTTTGAAGCTGCTGCAAAAGAATACTCTGACGATAAGCAGACATCTGGAAGCGGTGGATTTCTTCAGGCAAGTGATGGCGCCACCCGGATTTCTGTAAAGGACCTGGACCCAGGTTTGTTTTTTGCTATTGATACAATGAAAGTGGGCTCTGTAAGTACCACAATGGAGTTTGACCAGCCGGATGGAACAAAAGCCTATCGAATTGTTTATTATAAAGAACAAACTCCTCCCCACAGGGCAAATCTTAAAGATGACTATCAAAAAATCGCTACAGCGGCACAAAACTCTAAGAAAAACCGTATACTATCAGAATGGTTCGAAAAAGCTCAGAAAGGAATATTTATAGAGGTTGATCCGGATTATGATTTTTGTAACTTACCGATAATACAGTAACAATAAAAAGTATATGTCTAAAACGAACGAAGTAGAAGCTGCAAACCAACTTTACCAGGCTTATAGCGATCTTAAAGCTGAAATATCAAAAGTAATTGTTGGGCAAGAAGATGTAGTAAGACTATTGATTACTGCAATATTTTGTGAAGGTCACTCCCTTTTGGTAGGTGTACCAGGGTTAGCCAAAACACTTCTTATTCAGACTATTTCGAAAGCACTAAATCTGGATTTCAATAGAATTCAATTTACACCAGACTTAATGCCTTCAGATATTCTTGGTGCTGAAACGTTAGATCAAAACAGAAACTTCCAGTTCGTTAAAGGACCAATATTTTCAAACATTATTCTAGCAGATGAAATTAACCGTACTCCTCCTAAGACGCAATCAGCGCTATTAGAATCTATGCAGGAGTATAGTGTTACAATAAGTGGGAAACATTACGGTCTGAGCAAACCGTTTTTCGTTCTGGCTACTCAAAACCCAATTGAACAAGAGGGAACCTACCCTTTACCGGAAGCTCAACTTGATCGATTCATGTTTATGATTAAGCTGGATTACCCGGACTATCAATCTGAACTAGATATAGTAAAAAACACCACTTCCAACGTAACTCAGGAAGTGAAGCCTGTTTTATCTGGTGAAGATATAATGAAGTTTCAGGAGCTTGTTAAAAAAGTGCCTGTGGCAGATAATGTCATTGAGTATGCAGTCTCGCTAACACACAAAACAAGACCTAACTCTGAAAAAGCTTCTCAACAAGCCAATGAGTACCTGGAATGGGGAGCAGGTCCAAGAGCATCACAGTATTTAGTTTTAGGAGCTAAATGCAATGCACTATTAAATGGAAAGTATTCCCCAGATATTGAAGATGTTCAAGCAATTGCAACGCCTATTCTAAGACACAGAATTGTAAGAAATTTCAAAGCAGAGGCTGAAGGAATTACAGAAGAGAAGCTGATCAAGGAATTACTCTAAGATTTAATCATCACATAAAGCGCAAGGCTGATAACTGATATAGCAAAGAACGAAATCGCATACAGCAGAAAGCCAAATACGATTTTAACGATGATGATACCAATCCTGTCTCCGTATACTCTGCGTTGAGAAACAAATAAGTATACAAGTAGTGTCACAAGGATCGCTAAAAATATCCAGTAGTTTATATCAAAAGAATCCGTTGTAATATAGGTTGTTACGATCAAATACAACGCCAGCACGATAAACATGAATGAATGAAAGTGCAGAGAGAAGATAAAATGCACAAAGTAGTTTGAGTATTTCTTCCTGTTAAACATGTATAAAACCAATGCAAAAATGGGAAGCAATACAAATAGAACCTTGTGCATGTGTTGGTCAATGAAGTAATCAAATTTATCCTGGGAGATATTTTCCCCTGCCATTTCTAGTGATTGGGATGGGTTCAATTGAGCAAATACCACAAAAAAGAATATACTAACAAACAGATATAGTCTTAATGGGGGAATGTAACTAACTCTCTTGCCCTTCAAGTATTCTAACGTTAAAAACCCAGGCCGAAATACCAATGGCTGAAGACTTTTGAAAATCTTAGAATCGAATGTAAAGTAGTCCCCAAGAAAATCTACAATCAGTCCTCGCACAGAGGCTAACTTAGAAGTATCCTTCTGACCACACTTTGGACAATATAAATACTCATCCGCTAGCTGAAAATCACAATTCTGGCAACTTTTAGAGTTCATTAGGGTTATATTAGCACAGACGATTAAAAATAATCTATTTCAATAGTAAACTCCTAGTTTTTGAAAATAGTAATCACAATCATTGTTTTTGTCTTAATAGGCTTCACCTCTTACGCCCAAACATTGGAAGTGGATTCCTCCGTTACCAGTAAGTACAGGATTGTGAAAGTTACCAAAACACCTGAGTCTCAAGTTATCCAGGAACCAGAAGAAGAAAAAGGTTTTGGTGATATGTTACTATCTCTTGGAGATGGCTTCATCAAACGGCTCAAATACAGATTCAATCTTGAAGGTGTAGAAGAGAAAGTCAACAAGTTCAAGAAAGATAAGCCTGAAAAGGATTCCGGAGGCTAGATAACCCCTTTAAACTGACGTAGAAATCTCACATCGTTTTCAGAGAATAATCTTAGATCGTCAATCGCATATTTAAGCATAGCAATTCTCTCAATCCCCATTCCAAAAGCAAATCCAGTATACTCTTCAGGATCGATTCCACAATTAGCTAATACATTGGGGTCAACCATTCCAGATCCTGCTATTTCAACCCATCCTGTATGCTTGCAGACTTTACAGCCTTTTCCTTTACAAATAAAGCAGCTGATATCAATTTCAGCACTAGGCTCTGTAAAAGGGAAATAAGATGGCCTGAATCGAATTTGCGTATCCTTGCCGAACAACTCTTTCGAGAAATGATAAAGAGTCTGTTTTAAATCCTTGAAGCTTACATTTCTATCTACATAAAGCCCTTCAACCTGGTGGAAGAAGCAATGAGCTCTTGCACTGATAGCCTCATTTCTGTATACTCTACCCGGCATGATCGATCTGAATGGAGGTTTGCCATGCTCCATCATTCTGATCTGCACATTAGAAGTATGGGTTCTTAATAACTGATCTGGGTTTCTCTCAATGAAGAAAGTATCCTGCATCTCTCTTGCGGGATGATTTTCCGGGAAGTTCAATGCAGTAAAATTATGCCAATCATCTTCTATCTCCGGACCATCCTGAACTGAGAACCCAAGGCGCTCAAATATTTCTATTATTCTGTTTTGAGTGATCGTAATTGGGTGCAGTGATCCAAGTTCATTTGGAACAGGTGGCAATGTAAGGTCAATTTGAGAATCACCTTCTGCTCCACCCTGATCTCCGGCAACATCAATTAATTCATTGAATTTATCCTGAGCAATTGTTTTCAATTCGTTGAGCTTAAGTCCAAATTCCTTTTTCATGTCATTTGGAACATTCTTGAACTCCGAAAATAAATCAGTGATTACATTCTTTCTACCAATAAATTTCTGACGGTACTCTTCCAATTCATTGGCCGTATTAGCAGTGGCTTTCTTTACCTCTTCAATGTACTCCTCAACTTTGTCTAACATATGCTCAAATTTGAGGCGTAAAGGTAGGATAAGTCTTAATTAAATTAAAGTTCGTCAGGAAGTTTAAGCAGACTTAGATAGGAATATCTGTTTGTTTCGTTCTTCCATTTCTTTTTCTTCATTGAGTCCGTGGGTTTTGTGAATCCTGGTCAAAATGAAAGCTAATGTCAATACACTCGAAACGATTATTAATAAGGCCATTGAGTTGCCCAATGATTGGATAGAATATGCAAGAAAGAAAAACCCGATGTTTGTAACTAGAAGAATTACAGTTGCTGTACTATGTGGTAGCCCTAATTGGATCAATAAGTGATGCAAATGTTTTCGGTCCGGTACCATTGGAGATTGCTTTTTAGAAATCCGAATGACAAACACCCTGATAGTATCAAACAGCGGAATTATTAATAAGCCAACTGCCATGGCAATGTGAGCCGGAAACTTATACAAATATGAAGGCTCCAGGAAATAATTCAGGTTAATGAAATGTACAGTTAAAGTTGCAAGGAAAAAACCTATCAGCATTGAACCCGTGTCTCCCATAAAAATTCTACTAGGTTGCCAGTTGAAATAAAGGAATGCCATAATACTTCCCAGGAATGCACAACACAAAAGGGATAATGAGGTATGACCCGCAATAAAAAACCAGTATGAGTAGAAACTCAGGACAAATACGGCAATAGAACCCGCCAGACCATCAATACCATCAATTAGGTTATACGAGTTAGTAATTACTATCAATGTGAATAATGTAATTAAATAACTCAACCAGAAAGGGATGTCATAAATTCCAAGAATCCCATATAAAGACTCGAACCGAATGTCCGCAAATACGATTACAACAGATGAAATTGCAATTTGGGCAACTAATTTATGCCTTGCTCTTAGCATTACAACATCATCCCTCACACCTAATAGAAACATCAGGAAAACAGCCGCTATAAGATATCTGTACGTAGTGAGATCCACTAATTTCATCCAAAATAACGCTGCGATAAAGGCTCCAATAAATATTGCTATACCTCCCATCGAAGGAGTTTCTATTGCGTGTAATTTTCTATTATCCGGGGTATCCAGAAGATTGATCGTCTTGAAGATTCTAATTGTGATTGGCACTACAATTAGGCAAACGAAAAATGAGGTGACGCTGATTAGAAATATTTTATCCATAACCTATCCAGAATCGGTTAAATAGAATTTTTTTCTTAAAAACTTAGATTATTTCTAGCAGCCGGAATTCAAATATAAAGAAATAATACCTAATTGTTGAATTATTTAAAACATTAATCAATTCCAAGCATTTTATCAACATCCGATAGTAGTAACCTTCCTCCTTCTACCAAAAAAAGGATTAAAGGCAGTTTTGTCAGCTTATGAAATAAATTGTTTGCGAAAAAATAAAGTGATGTAAATCCAAATTTTAGTGAAAAAACTGCTACCAATACTATCAAGCAAATAATAGACATAAATACCAGGTTCGAAGCAATTCTGAATTTCGATTGCCAAAAAATTGAATTAATCAGGAGAATATGTAAACCAAGATAGATCGGTGTGTAAACAAAAAACTTACCTAAATTAAATTGATCCAAATCAGTTAATTTACTTCCAACGAACTTCGAATTTAACCTCATGGCTAGATCCTCATCACCAATAATAG
Organism: bacterium; assembly: GCA_024743255.1. Lineage (GTDB taxonomy): Bacteria > Bacteroidota > Bacteroidia > Cytophagales > Cyclobacteriaceae > JANSWY01. The sequence goes on from JANSWY010000003.1 coordinate 145,484, forward strand.
TTTCAACAAGATTTTGAAAATGTGGAATCAAAAGTGTCCCAAAGATGCCATAAAGCACAATCACAAGAGCTACAATAAAAGAAAATTTCCTAGCGTTCAATTTACTTTTGAGGATAAAGTTGAAAAATTGTTTAACCAATATCTCCAAATGAGAAATACTATTAAGTAAACTAGAATTGCAAAGGTGTAGTGATGATTAAAGTCAAAAGAAACTTTATAGAAATGGTAGTTCAGAGCTAGTGCTATTTCCCTTAAAATGTTTACCAAAAACAAGATTGCAATACCAATAGGAAGAAAAATAGCCTTGTATTTGAACTTACCCGGGAAACAAATTATAAATCCAGCGTAAAGGGCAAATAATTCCAAACCGTTGCAAGCATCAGCAACCAGAATTGCAGGTTCATTAGAAATTGTCAGAATACCACTGGAAGTATTTGATTCAGACTGTTGTATTTCTGAGCCTATCTCATACCCCAAAAATTTTAAACCAATCGCACTTCCAATAACTACACTTTCAGTAAGAACACTATTAATTTTTGTATGAGGAACAATGAAAAAATTAAAAACCACAGTCCAGATCACAAATGATATAACTGCTCTTATCAGGAACTTTTTAATTATCTGTTGCTTTTTATTCTCCGCCATAATTTAATTGGCCTAGTACGCCGTTTCCTGTCCACGCACAACAGAAACAATTGTGAGTAGAATAATTTTTAAATCCAGTAGTAAACTCCAGTTTTTGACATAAAATCTGTCCAGTTTTACACGTCCGTACATTGCACTGAATTGAGTTGTTTCACCTCTATATCCTTTAGCTTGCGCCAACCCGGTTATACCTGGTTTAACAGCATGTCTCTGAATAAACCTATCAATCTTTTTTTGATACTCCTCATTATGAGGAATAGCATGAGGTCTAGGACCAACGACTGACATATCCCCAGACAAAACATTTAGAAACTGGGGCAATTCATCAATACTTGTCTTTCTAAGAAATGATCCAAGTTTTGTTATCCTTGAATCATTTTTCTTTGCTTGAGTTACATTAGTATCCTCATGAACTTTCATCGTTCGAAACTTGAATATTTTGAATTTATTATTTCCCCTTCCATTTCTATATTGCCTGAAAAACACAGGTCCTTTCGACTCCAATTTTATGAGCAGAGCAATTAATGGCATTAACCATGATAGTAGAGAAATTATAACTATCAGAGAGAAAATTATATCAAAAGCTCGCTTTATAAATCTATTGAAACTATTATCAAGCGGAATCGCCCCAACGTTCATTACTGGAATTTCTCCAAATCGTTGAATTGATAAATTTTTGTTAATTAAAGTACTAAATCTAGAAATCACCTTTACGGCAATTAGATTGTTCTCAGCGTAATCAACAATAGTTTTTATCTCATCATCGTAAAGTCTGGGCAGGCAACAAAAAATCATGTCGATTTCATGTTCTTTGCAGGACTTTTCAAGCTCAAGCACATTTCCAATTACTCCGTTTTTCCCGATCGGTTCTTTATTATCCAAATATCCATGAAACCTGTATCCTAGGGAGGGATTATTTTTGATATAATTTACGATACCATGAGCCGTCTCTCCGTATCCTACAACCATTACATTTCGATAATTATATCCTTTTCTCCTATATATTCTAATGGAATAATAAAAGACTACCCTCCATGTAATAATGAGAAAAGAAAAACTCAAGTATGTATAGAAAAGATGCTCTCTGCTATAAAAATAGGACCTGGTTGCAACCCACATTGCAAAAATAATTGACAGGTTTATAACTAAGGCCAGAAGAACCTTATTAATAACATCTAATATCTTGGACTCCCGATTACTCTCATGAAGCTTTGTAGAGTAGAAAATCGCCATCCAGGTTATGTTCAAGAATAAATGGAGCACACCATATTTTTCGTCTACATATAAGAGGTTGTCGAAACGATACAGATTAGCTAAGCCGATACTAACATTTAAACTAATAAGGTCAGCAATTAGAAAGAGTATCGGAAAATATATAGAATATCTACGTTTGCCCATGATACGTTATCAATGTGCAAATGTAAAACATTAATTAACAGATGACAAAATTTGTATTTCGTCAGACCTTAGGCAACTAGAATAGCCCTTTCATATCACAATCCTTATACCAATCCTCTAACCCTAATCTCAAGTTATACTCAAACTTCAAGTCAGAATTTGCGAGTTTTTCACCAGAAACATTGGTTGAAACCATTAACTTTTTCACTCGGTCAGGATGAATCCCCATTTTACTAAAACCAAGTTTTCCAAGAATTCCTGCCGCGAGTAGGAGTAGTTTTGCATTTAACACCACTTTTACCTTTGGTGAATTGGTAACATCAGAAATTGAATCTGCAATTTCTTTAATTGTAGGGCAGGGATAGTATGCAAAATTGTACAGCTCAACACCTTTTAATGCAATTAATTTTTGAGCGGATAATTGGACAAGATCCTTAACATAAATACATGCTTTCAACGTATCAACTCTTCCTGGGTAAAAGAATCTCCTTTTAGATATTGCTTTATAGAGTCTAGTGAAATTTCCATTTTCTCCTTTTCCAAATACTACTCCTGGACGTATAATTAACAAATTCCGATCAGGACTCTTGGCCGCCCAGGTTTCATGGATTTTTTCTGCAACTAGTTTCGATATACCATAAGGAGTATTTGGTGTGGGTAAATCAGTTTCAACCTTGACATCATCATTAGCTCCATAAGGAGCGATTGAACTAGTAAATAAGATGTTCTTAATTCCAACTGATTCCGCAAATGCACAAACTTTTTCTGCTCCCAAAATATTTGTCTCAAAATACTCAAAATCAGGGTGCCCCGGTGTGCGATGAGTGGCCGCCAAATTAACTATTAAGTCCGTTTCACTAAAGTTTCCTTCAATGTTAATTTTCTTTCTCACATCGATATGTTTGACACTTTCATGTTTTTCAATGTCATAACTGTGAACTTCCCAACCCAACTTAGTGAAGTATTCTTTAAAATGACTTCCAATAAAACCTGCTCCTCCGAAAATTATTACTTTAGACATACTGATTATTAGGCCTAACCAAAATAAATGTTGCAAGTTGAGGAATCATGAGTTAATTATCAACATTCCTTCAAATTAATAGCTTGCCAGTTTGCTTTTTTTTCAAAAACAAAAGTAAGTATGTCCCTAATTCATTCTTATTGATCAAACAATTAGGTCTGTTCTTATAAGTATTCTTAAATTTGTCGATTGAAATTTGATACAATGAATATTTTAGTAACAGGAGGTTTAGGATATATTGGGTCACATACGGTTGTTGAATTAATCAAAAAGGGCTATTCACCAGTTATACTTGATAATTTGGTTAACTCTCAAATCGAAGTTCTTGAAAAGATTGAAAGTCTTGCAAATACCAAGATTTCGTTTCACAATGTAGATTGTCGCGACACCAAGACCGTCACATCAATACTTACAAATAACAACATAGAAGCTGTAATACATTTTGCAGCACTGAAGAGTGTTGGAGAATCAGTTGCAAAACCGATGGAGTACTTTGACAATAACGTGAATGGTCTAATTTCTCTGTTGAAAGCAATGGAATTAGGAAACACTGAAAAGATAATATTTTCATCGTCTTGTACTGTTTATGGAGAACCGAATTACTTGCCAGTGGATGAAAATCATGAATTCAAGCCTGCAAGTTCACCGTATGGAAGGTCCAAGCAAATATGTGAGTATATACTTCAAGACGGGAACAAAACGAAAACAGTTTCTTTAAGATACTTTAACCCAATTGGAGCTCATCAATCGGGCAAAATTGGAGAGTTGCCAAATGGGGTGCCCAACAATCTTGTGCCATTTATTACCCAAACTGGCATAGGAATTAGAGAGAAATTGGTTGTGCATGGAGCAGACTATAACACTCCGGATGGGAGTTGTATAAGAGATTTTATACATGTTGTAGATTTAGCACAAGCACATGTGGCCGCTCTAGAATATTTGAATGAGCATCAAGAAAAATCATTCGAAACTTTCAACGTTGGAACAGGTAATGGCAACTCAGTTTTAGAACTCTTAGAAACGTTTGAGGACGTCAATAATATCAAATTAAATTATGAAATTGGAGATCGGAGATCTGGTGACATTGTTAAAATCTATGCTGATGCCACAAAAGCTAAAGACATTCTAGATTGGAGCGCTAAATTAGATATACGTCAGTCGCTGAAAGATTCATGGAATTGGGAGACCCAATTAGCAAAGAAAAGAAAGTAAGTTTAATCAAAATCTTTTCTTAAAAATCTATAAACCAATTTCTTGAAACTAACAGGTAGAATTCGAAAAGTCATTAATAGAGTAAGGCTGGAAATGAAGTTCAACACACTAAGATTACCCCTTCTAAATGCATCCCATTTTAGCTTAACGTCAATTTTAAGTATTTTCAGCCCACTCCTTCTTTCTACTTGACCAGTTGTTCTAACTTTTACCAGTGGCCTTTGTACACAACCAAGTTTAGCTCCTTTAGAAACCAATATATAATAGAGGTCATAGTCCTCTGACGGCACCATATCTTTTCTATACCCAGAATTTTTAAAAATTTCGCTCTTTACAATTATTGACGGATGACTTATTACATTTCTGTAAACAAGTTTTTTTACAATATCATCATGAAATTCAGGAGTAAGTTTTAGTCTTTTGAAGTTGCTATCAAGCTCGGTAAATTCTTCGTGCCAAGAGGCAACAAGGTCTAGATTATTTTCTTGCATATAATCTATTTGAATTTCAAACCTATCCAGATGAGAAATGTCATCACTATCCATCCTTGCAATCAAAGGACAAGAGCATTCTTTCAACCCATCATTAAGTGCTCCGGCCAGACCTTTCCATTCATTCCAGATAATCTTAAAGAAATCTTTCCCATATTTCCCTTGAAGTGAATTGAGATAGTATATGTTGTCTTCAGGAATCTCACCATCCACCACTAGAACTATCTCTTTCGGCTGAATGCTTTGGTTAATAATGGAGTCAATCGATTGCTTCAGATATTCAAGCCTATCATTTCGATAAGTGCTCATCAGCACAGATATATCAGGGTATTGCATATTATTTAAGAGCGATTGTGTTTTGTTCTTTTCTAGTGTCCTTAAAATTTGGTTTCAGCAGAAAACATAGCAGAAAACAGAATATATAAAATGAATAAATACTAATACTCACTTCAAGCATACCTAGGATCAACACAAATATCAAAAAAACTGTTTCGATCCTCGACTCACTATTTTTGTACGATTGGTGAATAACGAATAACGTGTAATACAATCCGATCAATCCACAATCAAAAATATACTGCAGTACATAATTGTGCAGCGACATTGTCTCTGGATTTCTATGGTATCCAAATATAAAATAGTAATCCTGATACACCTGGGAAATAGTTTGTCCCAAATACCCAAACCCAAAAAACAGATGGAACGGATCTGATACTATTCTATTTAATGCGGAAACCCAAATTACTTCTCTACCGCTAAGAATAAATCTTCCTCTCATTATCTCGGAAAGCATTTCTGACTCAACAGATGTCATCAAATAGAATAATATTCCTAAAGCAATGAAAATGAAGAAAGGTTGAACGTAAATTAGCTTAAAGAAAATTTTCTCCAGAGAAAAAATCATTATAATAGATACAATGATGATTGACAATATTGAACCCCTGCTATCACTATACATAATAACGAGAAATGTACAAATGCCAATTGATAATGAAAGTAATTTCGGCAGGTTCTTTAATTTCAAGTCGTAAAGAATAAGCATGAAAGTTAATCCGGCTAAAGAACCCATAGCATTGATCCCAGGAGATAAAGGAAAGAAAACTCTATTAACGTGCACTCCGAAAATCCTCCACATTACAGCCTCCTCTGGTTCAATTGTCCTTAAGCCTATTCCCAGAAAGAACATTGATAAATTAACAACTATCAATAAATAAAGCGATAATCGCAAGTGATAAAAAACCTGATTCCACTTAGATCTTTGAGTTAGAATCTGTAAATAGAATAGAAAAACCGAAAAGTAAATTATATTTAGTATAACAAAATTTAGTCCAACTACACCACTAAAAAATGATCTTATATATGGGATTATTATAATAAGCAATAAAAAGATGATGGCTTTAAGATTGAGGGTTAATGTACTTTTTTTTAATACGATTGATAGCACCTGAAACAAGATAATACCAACCATACCCATCAATCTAAATACTGCAATATCCAAAGAGATAAATAATGCATAAACAGTAAAATACAAAACAAGAAAAACCTTATCTGACTGGTTCATTTCTCCTATAATTAAAGAATCCTCTCGTCCTACTAATAAGGCTGAAATAGGAAACTTTCATTTTAGTAAATTTAAACGTACAAAAGTAAACTATTATACCAGCAAAAGGTCTTATCCAAACATGACTAATAACTGCTAAGGGCATTAATCCAAAATGCTTGCGAAGGAACGCTCCATGTCCTATAGAATTTCTCTTAACTTTTTTGAGCAAAGTCCTCTTCTCTATATCTTCGTTATCCGGATGAAGCACAAAAATATCGTCAATGTAGATCGCTCGTTTATTATCTCTCAAAAAGGAAAGTGTAAAGTCAAATTCCTCAGAACTGAAATATTCCCCTCCTAGCCCCAGTTGTTCATCAAAACGGTGATGATCTTTTACTCCTTTGAAAAATACGGAGATCGAAGAAACAGCCTTAAAGATATCCGCAATTCCAAATTCTTTAGTTTCGTTTAGAGATATAAAAGTCAGTTTCTTTTTTGAATTATATTCCAAACAATTTACAGAGATCAAGTCGAAATTCGTTTCCTGGAATTTCTTATTTATTTGCATTAGCAAATCATTGGGATAGAGACAATCGTCATCTGGAAAGGCTATAATTTCTCCAGAGGCATGTCTTAACCCCAAATTACGACACAACGACAAGCCTTTTACTTCGCTGTGTAAATAACTTAGGTTTATTTTCGAATCGTAACGCTTACAGAGTTTAGCAACGGCATCAGTTTCATTTTGGTCAACTACTATTAGTTCAAAATTAGAATAAGTTTGAACCAGCAACCCTTCCAGGAAGTTCTCAAGATACTCGAGTTTGTCCTCTCCATAAGTTGGTAATACTAAACTAAATTTCATTGATCAAATAAGGAATTAAACTCTTTCCGTTCAAAAACCTCTAGTTTTCCACCCACTGTTGAATTATATATTTTCCTACCATCCGCTTCATAAACTTCTCTACAGTTTATATAACTTTTTAACACATTATGAAGCTTCGGGTCGTGCCATTTTTTTCCTTTCCCAAAATACTCAGGGTGAAAGTGATTGGGATCATCCTCAGTACTTTCAATATCTTTACCTTTAACAATAGCAGAATCTGGAATTACATAACTAAAGTCCATTCCAACCAGATATACCTCACTAAACCCAAGATAGTAAGCAAGTTGAAGATTAATAATCGTAACAGATTGCCCACAAAATACTCTTTGCGAACAGTCCTTCGAGAAGGAAGGGACCTCAAACTTCTTTGATCTTGGTTCGTAGAAGCTCCTATTCATATTAAAAAAATAGGTGTTTTTTCTGTTGGTAATGTACTTCTTATATATTGATGGAAAAAACTTGTACTTTGTGTCAAATTTGTTAATCTCTTCGAGGTTATCTTTCATTACATCAGTATCCTCTACACAATAAAAATAAGGCTTATATCCCGTTTCTCGCGTTTTATAGAAAAATGCATTTACGCCAAAGGCATATTCATCATTTAATTTTGAGGTATCAATCAAATTCAAAGATGGACCATTGCCAATAATGAAACACCTTTCACCTTTATACTTGTCCTTTAATCCTTTTAATTTTTTCTTATCATATCCAAAAATTCTTCCTGGTTCCTCTAGATATATCTTTGGAAGCAGTTTTTTGATTAACGGCGCTATAGGTTTTAGCAAATAGTACATTTCTAATTGATTATTTCGGCTAATTTTTTTTCAATATATTCCATTCCATCTTGTGATAAATGAATATTATCACAAGTATACTTATACACTTGTTCTAAGGAAAAGTCAGTGAGATCTACAACCATTTCATCACGCCCTAGTTTGGCTTTCATTAATTTGCTGCAGTCATTTACTATGTTAATATTATCCGGTCTATCTTTCTTATAATTACCCCTCCAGTTTATGTCAACAGGATTACAAGAAATCCAAATCAGATTTTCAATCTCTTTCAATTTATTTGCAACTTCGTGAACATAATCAACTGGCAAGATTGCGGTAGTCTTTTCCCCAAAGTACTCTACATCAAACCCTGGAAATTGTAATAATTCCTGAAAAAAGGCATCACCAAATTGACTGACAATCTTATTCTTTTTTAGAGTCAATATTTCTTTAATCTGGCTGATAGGTCTAGGAGAAAAATCAACAACTCCACAATGCACTATTACATGATCATAACGATCTTTAGATTTCAGAAACACTTCAAGAAAATCAAAAATTGTAGTATGCTTTTCAGGACAGATATAAAATGTTGTATTATAATTTTTGATCAAGTAGTTCACGTAAGACGAAAATGGATTTTTTCTGTTAATAAGCTTGGTTATCTCAAATCCTCTAGAGTCCGTGTATACCAGAATCTTCTTCTTTTGTGCATTTTTTATTTTCCATATCCCCCCGACAAACTTTGTCCCGAAAACAATTAATTTGTAAATGGTTCTTTTTATGCTTGATTTCATAGACAAATTGCCATAATTATGATTGCTACAATAAATACAAAAACATATTTCATGTTGGCAATGTAGCTTCTCAAGTTCAACCGCAAAAATAGCATTGTTCTTCTAAATACGATAATAATCAAAGGTATTGTTGAGAGAATATATGAAGCTGGGATCAACAAGATGTAAGGATACAACCTAAGCAGTTGTATGAGTAGAACGTAAGTAAATGAAGCTATCAAATAAACCACATAATGCCTCAGGTCGTTGGCAAACATCAATATCTGAGAATGCATGGAAATGAGTCTCTCTACTATTAAGGCAAATAAAATATAAATCCCTATCTCGATCTGAAGTATATCAACATTCGAATCAATCAACATCAATAAAAAGGGACTAGCAATAAAAAACAACACCCCCCCAAATATCAATATAGAAAGAGATAATTGCATTCTATTAAACATACTTTGGGTTACAGTATTAAGTGTTCCCTGCTTATAATGGTATATGTAGTTTGGAATCTGAGAATAAAATGGCGCCCAACTAAACTCATTTATCAACTGCAAAAGTCTTACAGTAAAGAGGTAGGAAGCAACTATATTAACAGGTAGAACGGCTGAAATAATGATTGAAGTTAAATGAACTGAGCCCTGAGAGGAGAGAGAAATAAGAGATGATTTCCAAGTAGGTTCCCAAAACTCTTTCAGTTTACTATCCTGAATTAAAAATTTAAAGGGGTTTAGTTTCCCCAACACCCCTTTTAATAGGAAATAATTTTTAATTCCATTCAACAGGTGGTATGTCTGGCTCCAGGCAACTAAAATAAAAAAGTCGCTGAAAACAAAAATTATTACAAATGCTCCAGCACCGTACAATAAATAAAATATGGAATTCCAGTTGTTAACAAGAGTTATTTTGTTAAGGCCTTTAAGAAAATGGTCGTGTTTCTTAAAATAAAAATTAAGAGGGAACAGAACACAAATCGCCGAATAGGCTGCCCAACCATTTGCTACTTCATATGTTTTAATAATATCTCGAATTACAAAGAAGCCAACCCCAATCAAAAAGAATATTACGAGGATTGATAGTAATCCGAAAATAGAGTTAAAAATATAATAGTTCTTTTGAATTTCGTCTTTCCAGTGCTCTCCAACAGACCTTGAATATGCAGTAAATCGAATAATAGTTGAGGAGAATCCTAAATCAAAAAGGTGAGCAAGTGACTGAATACTTGCAAACAAATACCACAATGCTATCTCTCCAGTCGAGAATTGTGATATTACTAGCGGTGTAATTATAGATAAGACTGCAATTTTGCTAAAAAAGTGCAGCCATGTCGAAATCGTTGGGCCATCTATGCTTTGTTTCCTGAATTGCAATATGCTCTATCTAAAAGGTAAAGACTCAGCTAAAGTAGCCCTTCTTAATAAGTAAGAAGCCTAATGCAAACAGACCGCTTATGAAACCAAATATTGCAATTATAACAGTCCGCTTTGGCTTACTTTTATACACTGGCACCACAGGCTCCTCAATGACTGTAAAAACAGGCATTTCCTTAGCCAACTTGATTCGGGTCTGCTCCAATTGATTGGAAAGACCTTTGTAGATGTCAAAAACCAGCTGATATTCAAATTGGAGCCTTTGGAATTCTGATTGCTTTTTTGCAGAAGACAAGTACTTGTTCCGATCATTGAACTCAGCCAATTCTGTTTGCTTTTTGATATAATTATCTCTCGCTTCTTCCCATCTTCCTTCCAAGAATTGATAATTTCGTGAAATTCTTTTAGTCTGATATATTTTAATTTTATCTCGAAGCAAATTGGCAGCCTTTTGGGTCATATCAGCACATGCAAAAGGATCAGATGTCTCAAATGAAATACTTATTATTCCAGATTGCCTATCTGTAGAGACATTTAGCTTAGACTTGATTAAATCGTAAATTTCCAAGTCATCCTTGGAGATAGCAAGCACTTCTGACTTCTGAATAGTTGTATCAATTTGTGTTACTTCTGATTTGGAAATCAGTTCTTTCATACGATAAGGCAAAGAAACTGCATATCCGACTATAGCTGATAAAAAGAATGGGCTATCAAATTCTGAATAGTAATGATAAAGAGAAATTGTCGTATCCAATTTCACATAATTAGTTTCGATGTTCGAAAACTCTTGAATAAAGGAATAACTTTTAGCCAATTCAGGATAAATATACGGTGTTAGGGCTCCATCTGAACCAGCATCCAGGGAAATTCCTGCTATGCTAGCCAAGCTTCCTAGTCCTCCTAATTGTGATTGTGATTCGGACGTCTCAGGCAATAATCTACATTTCGCAGTGTATTCAACTGGCATGGTAAAAGCAATAACAATTCCTAAAATTCCTCCGGCAATACCAGCTCTCAAAAGAAAGAATTTGTTACCCCATATAAAGAGTAAAAAGTCTTTGATGTTAACTTCTTTTCCCAGAATTAGACTATCCTTCTTCATTGTTTTTAAACTAAGTCATGTAGCACAGAGCTAATTCCACCATCGAGTTGCAGATTAGCTCCATTAATAAATTTTGCTTCTTCGCTTGCTAAAAATAATGCTAGCCTTGCTACCTCTTCAGGATACCCAATTCTTTGAACCGGATGAAGTTTTTTTAATGACAACAATGCTTCTTCATTATTTTCGAATCCCGCTCGTAACATATCTGTTTCAATAGCGGCGGGACTGATGCAATTCACTCTCACTTTTCCACTCAAATCCACTGCCATAGCTTTAGTTAGACCAACAAGAGCGCTCTTACTGGTTGCGTATGAAACGAAGCGTGGTTTAGTTAGATTTTGGTGTATACTAGAAATATTGATGATACTGCCCTCATTTTTGATAAGATTCGGTAAGGCCCATTGACTCAATAACATGGGAGCAGTTAAGTTAACGGAAAGGGTCTCAGACCAATCTGATATTTGAATTTCGTTAGAACCCCCAAGAATCTGCACTGCAGCATTGTTTACCAGTGCAACTAGACCATCACAGTTCTCAGCCAACTTTGCGTTTTGCTCTTCCCTGTAGTTATTATCAATTGTATATCGATTCAAATCTAAGGCTATACACACATCAGTATTTGGTATATTTTCAGTCGCCTGTAGATCCAAACCAATTACTCTATAATCATTTTCAAAGAATACTTTACAAAGTGCCTTTCCTATTCCCCCAAGGGCTCCTGTAACCAATACTGATTTTGTCATTATAGTCTCCCACTTATACCTAAGGACTCCATTAAATTGTTAATAGTGCTCTCGTGAACCTTTTCCCAAGCAAATCTACTACTATTAGAATTATGAGGGGCCATCATTACATTATCCATCTTGATTAGTGGGCTGTCTAATGGAAGTGGCTCATGTTCAAATACATCTAATGCAGCCCCAGCAATTTGCTTAGATTCCAGAGCGCGGATTAGTGCTTCCTCATCAACAATTGGTCCGCGGGCAGTATTGATAACTATTGCCGAATCCTTCATCAAACTAAATGCAGCATCATTCATTAAATGGTGGGAGGTTTCGTTCAGATCACAATTAACGCTTACATAATCACTATTTTTCAAAAGCTCCTCAAATGATACTTGCTCAATCGACAGTTCCACCAACAAATCAGTTGGGATAGGTACTATGTCACAAGCAAGCAGTTTCATTCCAAATGCTTGGGCTTTTCTTAGAACCGATTCACCAATATTGCCAACTCCTATTACACCTAGTGTTCTTTCATGCATTGCATGCCCTTCTATCTTTTTCCACTCTCCTGATTTCATGGCATTTGTCATTGTAGAAACGTTTCTGGCGAAATTCAGGATGTAAGCCAATACCGTATCAGAAACCGGAATAGTAAAAGCATTAGGTGTATTCCTTACCGTAATTCCTCTTTTCTCGCATTCCGGCTTATTTATAGAATCTATTCCTGTGCCCCATTTAGAGATTACTTTCAACTTTTTTGCGGCATCTAAGACTTTTACGGTGAACTTGTCGTCACCACAAATGATACCATCTACAATATCGGTATATTCTAGTAAATCTTCTTCTTCAAGTCTTTCTTCAACATTGGGAACAATAATTTCAACATTATTTTCCTCAAAAAACGGTCTAAATCGTTCAATAAACGGCTGAAGATATGGTGCAGATATTAATACTTTATATTTCATGTTAATTACTATTTAAATCTTTGAAAAACCTCAGCCAACTTCCATGTTTCAGCGTCATCAATATCCACTGATTCAAAGAAAGGAGTTTCATAAACCTTAGGCTTACTACCTATTCTTGCATTTGTAGAACCAAAAGACTCTTTACTAAATAAATACAGGCAAGAATTTTCTTCATATAACGGATCAAGATCCTGAGTTCTGATCATATTTTGTGGATCGTGATTAACAGCTTCCACATTGCTATTATAGAACCTAGATTGAAATTTGTTAACCGAAAAAAGACTATCATAACCTTCTTTTAGGGCATCCATGTAGGAAATAATACTATTCGTTATTGTCTCACTAGAAATAAGAGGGTTAGTGGTATGTGTCATCAAATAGGTCTTAGCACTCACATTTTCGAGATCATCCGCAATAATCTTATTCATGGACACCATGTCACCCCTAATTTCCTCTGGTCTCTCTCGGATTAACACTTTATCGGAATCCCCCAGTCCCATTGATTTCAGTTTATCAACAGCATCAGTATTTATAATTACTCGATCAATTTCTGGGACATCCAATAATGAATCTAAAATCCAATTAACCAACGGTTTACCCTGAAATTCCTTAAAGTTCTTTCCTGGAACCCTTTCACTATTATATTTCATTGGCAATAATGCCACAATATTGTATTTCTTTTCCATGTCAATATTCAATCTCAATAGACTCACCACTGTTTATCCAGCGATAGTTAGAAACGTTTAGTTTGTGAGCGATTAAATCTAACTCTTCTTTATTTGTAGAATTCCCTGGGAACAAATCCCAATGAGTTGGAATCCAGTTTTTGACATCCAGTTCTTTTGACCATTCTATTGCTTCACGACATGTCATATTACCTACAATCCCTTCTCTTTCTCTAAAATAATTACGCTCATTTATCGGAAAGAAGGCTAAATCGAAACCACCTTCAAAGTATTCTTTGGTATCAAAAGGAATTGTATCTCCAGGATGGTAAATTTTATAGCCATTAAACTCTAATATGAACCCCATATACCTGGAATGTCCATTTTGAATCTCAAGATTTGTGTGACTAGCAGGGGTAATTCTAATCGAAATATTTTTAAGGTTATGAACATAACCCACAGTTGGATTCAAAATATTTACCCCTTCGATTTTGCTTATAATCTCATTGCAATTTAATGAGCAAATAATAGAAACTTCTTTATTGGCCTTACAGATATCTTGAATTGTATTTGGGTCGCAATGATCTTCATGTTCATGTGTAATTAATAGTAGGTCCAAATCTTTTATTTCCGATCCTCTCATTGGGATCGGAATTGCTCTACGGAAGGCATTTCCATATAAGTCACTAACATAATCTGATAAATATGGATCTATAACTATTTTTGAACCCTCGATCTCAAAAATATAACCCACCTGACCTAAAGCTGTTATCTTAAAACTTCTGCTCATGGGTAAAAATATTTTGTCTTTTTAACTTTAGACAATTTTCTGTGGGAATGATTGCCCCTATAAGATCCATAAAATTGGCAAAGCCTGAAGAAAAAGATTTCAACAATTTTACTAGGAAACTTATTTTTTCTCAGGTTTTTACCCAAATCATTGGATATACCCCTGAATAACGCTCTAATGAAATCCCAAAAAGTAAAATGAATCTCTGGCATGATTTCTTTCAATGCAAATGCCTCTCTCTCGTATCTAATTTTTATTTTTCTCCATCCCTCTTCATGAATATGATAAATTAATGAGGAAGGCACGTACTGTATTTTCTTGCCTTTATAAAAAAAATGTTTTGCCCAGTCCATATCCTCCAGACCAGTTAGGTTTTCATCAAAATGCTTCTCATTCCATAGGCTTTTTCTTATGGCAGAATTAGCATTATTGCAGAAAAAGCCTCCTTGTTGATCTTCTATCTTTTCTGGAAAATACTTTTCAAAAACTTGTCGCTCGCTAAATTTCGTTGTACTGTAACCTATTTGGCGACCATAGCATAGAGCAACTTCATTATTTTCGAAAGGTTTGGTCAGGTTCTCGAGCCATTGGTTATTCGTAGGGATACAATGTGCTGAAATGAAAACCAGTATTTCCCCTTTAGCAGCCTCACAGCCATAATTTAGGGATCGCCCAAAAGAAAAATCCTCTTTCTTGATTTTCACTAGTTTGCAATCGAAATCCTCAACTATCTCTAATGTACTATCAGTTGATCCTGAATCTACAATGATTATCTCAAAATCAGATGTCGATTGAGTTAAAAATGATTCTAGTAGTTTTCTTAAATATTTTTCTTCGTTGTACGTTCGAACGACTATGCTTATCATTTCAATTCTTAAACTGCACTTATAAAATGTGATTATTTCTCCTTATGCAACGTGCACAATATAGTTTCATAATCTACTGTTTAATTGATCAGGTTTTGAATAGCCAAAGCTATTGTTGCTGTACTGGATGCAATTGCGAACCATGCTTGCGGTCCAATTGGTTGTCTTTCTAATTTCTTAGGAACTATAATTTCAGCACCGGGAGCTACTTTAGGATAATTCTTGAACCAAAGAAATCTCTTAGTTGTGCTGACCCCACCATTTGCATAGATGATATATGACTTACCCTTATTTGCGCGGTTTTGAAATCCCCCTGCCTGAGATACATAGTCCTGAAAAGAAAGAGATTTATCATAACGAACCGTGGATGGATGCAGTAACTCTCCTCTTAATCGGACTGTTTGTAGTTGCTTTGGAATGCTTAAAACATCTCCGTTTCTTAAAATAAGATCATACTTTGATCCTGGGTTTCTTATTATGGATTCAAGATCTATACCAACTGACTCTTGTCTCTTTATTTCAAGGTCAGCAGCAGTCAAGGTGCTATCTCTGCGAGAAATACCTTGGAGGTTTTCCCTTTTAAACTTAGCCGCTGTAGCATCTTCCTCTCTCTTTCCAAAGTATTCCGTTTGCCGTATTAGTGTTGCCCCCTGCAGGTAGGCGAACTTAGTAATCCCACCAGCCCTTTCTAAGAGGTCCGAAATTCTCTCATCCTTTTTCTCGATAGAGAATTTTCCTGCAAAGTATACCTCACCTTCAACCTCAACTATTTGTTGATAACTGAATTTCGGGGATTTCCTAACGATGACTAGATCAAAAGGTTCAAGGTAAAATGTTGAAGATTTGTCACTCAAACTAAGATCTTCACTTATTTGGAAATTAAAGATTTCAGAAGATTTTGATTCGTTACCAGAATCGCCATCCACTTTTCTGGCAACTTCCACAAAGGAAGTAACAGCAGATTCTTTGAACCCCTCAGCAATGAAAATAAGATCCTCTACAGTCATACTGTCCAAATACTGAAATTTCCCAGGGGAGTTTACTTCTCCCTGAATACTAACTGTGTATTCTTCCCTCAGTTTAAAATTGGAGGCAATCTTAATATAATCTTCATTCTGCAAAATAATGGGATTATCTCCTTTCAAAACGTCATTCAGATTTACCGCTATTGTTGATAGAGACAAATCGGGATTTAATCTTATGATAATTGCTCTCCCCAAAAAAGCATCATTTTGTAGACCTTCAGCCCTTGCTATTAGTCCCTTTAAAGTAAGGTTTTCAGTTAGCTCATATTCTCCCGGGTTTTTAACACTTCCCTCGATCTGAACTCGATTTTTAAAAAGGGAAGTAATTTTCGTTATGAATATTTCATCTCCACCCCGCAATTGAAATTCAGGAACCTCCTCCTGCGTCACTGTAATAATTGACTTGTCATTTCGATTATTACGGCGCACACTGATGCTGCCTTGATAAGCAACATCATTAAATCCTCCACAAAGTTCTAATAATCGCCCAAGGCTTTCATTTGCTTTTATTTCATAACCACCAGGCCTTTTCACTTCACCCGAAATCTTAACACGGCCCACATAAGGACGAATAATTACTAGGTCCTGATCTTGCAAAGTAGGTAAGGTCGTAATCTCACCTGTAAAAAATTTGTAGAGGTCAACTTTATTAAAGAGTTTACCTTGTCTGTAAATATCTATTTCTCTAAAGGAACCGAGATGATTCGGCCCCCCGGCGAAGTACAACGCATTAATTAAGGTTGAGAACGAAGAGACTGTATATGAACCTGGATTATCCAGTTCTCCAATAATATTAACCTTAATAGTTCTAATAGTACCCAATGAAACTTTGGCAAAAGTTTGACTACCTAAATCAGAATATATTGATTTCAATCTTTTCTTGATCCTTCTGTCAGCATTCTCTATTGTAATGCCAGCTAAATAGATAGGCCCCAAATCTGGAATAACAATGGATCCATCCGGACTCACGCTTGCCTGGTAAGTATTTTCAGAATTCCCCCATACATCAATGATTACTTCATCTCCAGCACCTAGAATATAATTTTTAGGAGTTGGGACATTCAAACTCGGTTCAAATCCTTGATTGACATTACGAAAAAAATTGTAACCATAAATTTCATCTTCATTTTTGAGAGAAGCTTGCGAACTCTGAATTGCATCAAATATGTCAAATTGAGGATCATTTTGCCCAGATTCTACTACGTTTTCTCTAAGTCGTACAATCCCTTTATCAGACTGATTTGTTCCTGAAGTTTTAACAGAAATCAATCTTTGTTTCAATTTCGCAATTTGAAGAGACGAAATTCCTCTTGAAGCCGCAATTACTTCCAATTGCTGCATAGTTAAGCCCCTTTTATCTATCTCTTCAGATAGCTTAGCAACCTGTTCATTTGTTAATTTGTCAACATCTATATTTTCAATATCATTGACATCAATTTCCTGAGAATAGGCTGATGAAAGTAAGAATATACTTGAAGCTAAAAACGCTAAAGTAAAAAGGATTGAAAGCTTTTTAGGCATTTTGATCTGATGAAGAATTAAAATTGCAGGCAAAGGTAAATCTATTTTCTGGAATTACAATAAGGCGCATCGCAGGACGATTGCTACTTGCTAAGCCATATTGCCTTTAACTAGGAAGTGTGGATTTTTTAAATTCTTTTTGTTGTACGAAAGTAGTTCCAACGTATCGTTATCTACAACCGTACCTTCCGCTTCCATTACAATAATATGTGCTGCAGCAGTATCCCATTCCATAGTGGGAGCAAATCTAGGATAAAGATCCGCACTTCCCTCAGCTACAGCAAGCAATTTCAACGAACTACCCATGCTGACTATTTGAGGATCCTTTAACCCACTCAAAAACGCCTCTGTCTCTTCATTTAAGTGAGACCTAGAAGCAACAACCTTCAATTTGGAATCGTTTATTGAGAAATTATTTACTGCTAACCTTTTAGTAGTCCCGTCATATTCAAGATGAGCACCCATTCCAAGTACAGCATAGTACAACTTATTAGTAACAGGCACCTGTACCACACCTAAGATAGGTTGACTTTCATGAATTAGAGCGATGTTAACAGTAAACTCACCGTTGCGTTTTATAAATTCCTTGGTCCCATCTAAAGGATCTATCATCCAGAAATACTCCCAGTCTTTGCGTACTTCGAACTCAGTACTTTCGCCTTCCTCACTAAGAATAGGAATTCCTGTATGCTTAAGTTTAGACACAATTGCCTCGTGTGATGCCTTATCGGCTAAAGTCAATGGCGAATTATCGGATTTTGATTCAATGGTAAAATCTCCATGTTGATAAATACTTAATATCTCCCTGCAAGCCATTTCTGAGGCTTCTTTTGCTTCATTTAAAAGTCCGTTTAAATCCATATCACACAATCATTCCTGCGGCCACCGTCTCATTAGTAGCATCATCAACTAATATGATACTCCCAGTAATTCTATTTTTCCTGTAAGAATCAACAAGCAATGGTTTTGTAGTTCTTAAAAGAACTTTACAAATATCATTCATTTTCACATCCTTGTCTTCTTCATCTCTATGCAAAGTACTGATATTCAATTTGTATCTAATATCCTTGATCATCGCTTTTGCATCCGAAGTAGTATGTCTAATTGAGTATTTTGCTCTTGGCTTGGGCCCCTGGTTATTTAACCAACATACCATTGCTTCAATATCTTGTGAAGGCTCAGGACGATTATTAGTTCTAACAATCATGTCTCCTCTCCCTACGTCAATGTCATCTTCAAGTTGAATAGAAACTGACATTGGTGCAAACGCCTCTTCAATTTCCCCATCAAATGTATCTATTGACTTAACTTTTGAAGTAAATCCTGAAGGAAGTACAGTAATGTCATCTCCTGGCTTAAATATCCCACTTGCAATTCTCCCGGCATAGCCTCGGTAGTCGTGGTATTTATCATTCTTTGGTCGAATTACCGTTTGTACTGGGAATCTACAATCGATGTGATTATGATCTGAGCCTATATGAAGATTTTCCAAAGTATACAGCAAAGTAGACCCTTCATACCAATTCATTTCTTTGCTTCTGTTAACTACATTATCTCCTTTCAGGGCGCTTATAGGAATGAATCTCACATCCTTTACATCAAGCTTAGAGACAAATGATTCATAGTCTTCCTTAATTTTATCAAACGCTTCTTGAGAATAATCAACTAGATCCATCTTATTGATACAAACAACGATATGTGGAATTTGAAGAAGAGAAGCTATAATAGAATGTCTTCTTGTTTGTTCAATCACTCCATTTCTCGCGTCCACCAAAATAAGGGCGCAGTTGGCTGTTGAAGCACCTGTCACCATGTTTCGTGTATATTGGATATGACCAGGAGTATCAGCAATGATGAACTTTCGCTTTGGTGTTGCGAAGTATCTGTATGCAACATCTATTGTAATTCCTTGTTCCCTTTCATCTTTTAACCCATCAGTTAGAAGTGCCAGGTCAGTTTGCTCCAAGCCCTTTCTCTCACTAGATTTTGCAACCTGCTCTAATTGATCCTCAAATATGGATTTAGAATCGTATAAAAGCCTTCCAATTAAAGTACTTTTTCCGTCATCTACACTTCCGGCAGTAGTAAATCTCAATAATTCCATATCGAGATATCCTGCATTATCGTGTTCTTTGATTGTATTATCCATTTAAATATTTTTTGCCGTGATTCTAGAAATAACCTTCTTTTTTTCTGTCTTCCATTGAAGTCTCTGAACGCTTATCATCCTCTCTGTTTCCTCTTTCAGTTTGCCTTGCGGATGCTACTTCATTCACTATCTTCTCCAATGTATCTGCGTCTGACTCATCACCTCCAGTAATGGTTATATCACCTAATGTTCTGAATCTAATCTTTTTTGTTACCACTTCTTCAGACTCATCAATCTGAATGAAATCTGATATTGGCAACCATGTATTGCTTCTTCGAATCACTTGTCTATCATGAGCAAAGTACAAGCTTGGGATCTTAATATTTTCAGCAAGGATATATTGCCATACATCCATTTCAGTCCAATTACTCAGAGGGAATACTCGAAAATGTTCACCATGATGATGTTTGCCATTAAAAATATTCCAGAGCTCTGGCCTCTGATTTTTCGGGTCCCATTGTCCAAATTCATCTCTATGAGAAAAAAACCGTTCCTTCGCCCGGGCCTTTTCCTCATCTCTTCTTGCTCCACCTATACAAGCGTCAAACTGATTTGTTTCTATTGTATCGAGGAGAGTAATAGTTTGAATAGCATTTCTATTTGCGTTTTTCCCCTTCTCTTCTGAGGCAGCACCTTCATCAATTGATTTCTGAACTGATCCCACTATTAGTTTTGCTCCTATCTCATCAACAAGGTCATCTCTAAATTTTATTGTTTCAGGGAAATTGTGTCCTGTATCAATATGAACTAAAGGAAACGGTATTTTAGCCGGATGAAATGCTTTTCTGGCTAAATGAGTAACAACGATAGAATCCTTTCCTCCCGAAAACAGAATAGCAGGATTTTCGAATTGAGCGAAGACCTCCCTTAAAACGTAGATTGACTCTGCCTCTAACTCTTTCAAATGCGTTAAATTATACTGCATTTTTATCTATTTTAAACTTTTTTAAAATTTCAGTTTTCAAAACTTCCAGTCCTTCTTCAATTGACATTTCGGCAGTTTTCACTATTACATCTGGAAATTCAGGTTCCTCAAACGGTGAACTAATTCCTGTGAAGTTTGGTATCTCTCCCTTTCTTGCTTTCGCATATAGCCCTTTAACATCACGTGCTTCACACACTTCCAAAGGACAATCCACAAAAACTTCTATAAAATTCTGTTCCCCTACTAGTTCCCGGACAGTCTGTCTATCCTTTGCAAAAGGAGAAATGAAAGCAGTAAGAATCACAACTCCAGCATCCAGGAACAATCGACATAATTCACCTAGTCGTCTTATATTCTCAGTCCTGCTGGTATCAGAGAAATCTAAATCTCTGTTCAACCCACTTCTTATGTTATCGCCATCTAGAATATAGGTGCTGTATCCTTCATCAAAAAGGTACTTTTCAAACACATCTGACAAAGTAGATTTACCACTACCCGACAAACCTGTGAACCAAATAACCTTAGGTACATAGCCATTCTTGGCAACCCTATCTAGTTGCTTTACTGTATGATTATGAGGTATAATATTACCGTTGCTCATGCAATTTTAATTTCTTTGTAATCTTAAGGTCTTGAGTAATGCTGTTTTTGAAGCTTGCAAAGCTAATAGAAAAGTTTCCAACCACCTCAAAGACAATGAAGTAATTCACACCGCCACCTGGGGCACCTGAATTATAATCTCTTGTCTACTGAATCTGCAGGGAGGTAACTTTTAACGTCGTATAGAATGCCGTTGCTTTTACAAAAAGTTCGTGGATTGAGATCACTGAAGTCCTTATGTGCCACAGCCAGAATCACCGCTTCGTAACCGCCTACTATTGGCTGGTTTGTTAAGTTAATCCCATATTCCTCGAGGACCTCTTCTTTGTCCGCGTGTGGGTCAAACACATCCACCTGGACATTATAATCTTCAAACTCTGTGACTAGATCAATAACTTTGCTGTTTCTGATATCTGGGCAATCCTCCTTAAATGTAATGCCCATGATTAAAAACCTGGAGCCTGATAGATTGATGTTGCTTTTTAATGCTTGTTTTATAACCGTTTGAGCAACGTAATTGCCCATGTTATCATTTATTCTTCTTCCAGCAAGAATTACCTGTGG
Organism: bacterium; assembly: GCA_024743255.1. GTDB lineage: Bacteria > Bacteroidota > Bacteroidia > Cytophagales > Cyclobacteriaceae > JANSWY01. The sequence continues at coordinate 167,502 of JANSWY010000003.1, forward strand.
GTTATATCCTAGCTCTTCAGCTTTATAGGTTAGATAGTATGGGTCCACACCAATGCAATGTCCCCCCACTAAACCTGGCTTAAACGGAAGAAAATTCCACTTAGTGCCAGCTGCTTGCAATACCTCCGAAGAATCAATTCCCAATTTTTCAAAAATAATTGCCAGCTCATTTACAAATGCAATATTTATATCTCTTTGTGCATTCTCAATAACCTTGGAAGCTTCCGCAACTTTTATAGAAGAGGTCAAATGAGTACCCGCAGTAATTATTGATCCATAAAATCTGTTAAGCGACTCTCCTACCTCTTTGGTACTTCCTCCAACTACTTTCACAATATTGGCTACACGTCTTTCCTTATCTCCTGGGTTTATTCTTTCAGGTGAATATCCACAAAAGAAGTCCTCATTAAATTTTAGATCACTTTCTTTTTCCAGAATTGGGACACAAACTTCCTCTGTACAGCCTGGAAAAACAGTTGATTCATATACTACTGTAGCACCTTTGCTCAATATCGAACCTACTGCTTTTGTAGCATTAATTATAGGTGTAAGGTCGGGCTTCTTTGCAGAATCTACCGGAGTTGGTACTGTGACAATGAGCAAATCACAACTTGCCAGAACATTTATATCTGAAGTAAACTCAAGCTGCTTTGCTTGATGAAGCTCTTCTTCAGAAACTTCGTGTGTTCTGTCTTTGCCAGACTCCAATTCCGCAATTCTGAGTTCATTAATATCTAACCCAATAGTAGGATACTTCTTTCCTATTTCAACTGCTAATGGCAATCCAACATAGCCTAGACCGATTACTCCAATATTTTTGTACATGTTACAATCTATGTTTAGATAACTACAGAAGGCTGATCCTTTTGAACCAGCCTTCATAGTTTAAGTGTTGCAAAACTATAAAATTATTTCAATACAGCCTCTTTGAAATACTTGAGAGTTGGTTCCAACCCCTGAGCTCTAGTATACTTGGGGCTCCAATCTAAAATTTCCTTTGCCTTCGAGATGTCTGGTCTTCTTTGTTTTGGGTCGTCTATTGGTAATGGAGTATATGTTATTTTAGACTTTGAGCCTGTAATTCTTATTATTTCTTCCGCAAATTCATTAATTGTGATCTCATCCGGGTTTCCAATATTTACTGGATGAGGATAATCACTCATCAGTAATCTGTAAATTCCTTCAACTAAATCATCCACGTAGCAAAAAGACCTGGTTTGTAAGCCATCACCAAAAGCTGTTAAGTCTTCACCTTTGAGAGCCTGAGAGATGAAGGCAGGCAGTACTCTTCCGTCATCCAATCTCATTCTTGGTCCGAATGTGTTGAAGATACGCACAATCCTTGTTTCGAGACCATGAAAAGTATGATATGCCATCGTAATTGCTTCCTGAAATCTTTTTGCCTCATCATATACTCCTCTCGGACCTACCGGGTTTACATTACCCCAATACTCTTCAGTTTGAGGGTGAACCAAAGGATCTCCGTATACTTCTGAAGTAGATGCGACCAAAATTCTAGCATTTTTTGCTTTGGCTAGACCTAAAAGGTTGTGAGTGCCTAAAGAACCAACCTTTAACGTTTGGATTGGCATTTTCAGATAGTCTATAGGGCTTGCCGGTGAGGCAAAATGTAGTACATAATCGAGATCCCCAGGTACATGCACAAATTTTGACACATCACAATGATGGAATTCAAAATCCTTGTTTCCTACCAAGTGATCGATGTTAGAAAGGGAGCCCGTAAGCAAATTATCCATTGCGATTACCGAACAACCCTCTGAGATGAATCTATCACATAGGTGAGAACCCAGAAATCCGGCTCCTCCCGTAACAAGCACTCTTTTCCTATTCATTTCTAAATTGTTTTAAGGTTTGAAGGTCTTGATCCTTCTTCGATTGTATTACATCATCGTCACTTATTCCCCAATCTATATTCAAGTCAATATCGTCATAGATTATACCACAATCATACTCAGGAGAATAATACTCATCCACTAGATAATTCAATTGCGTATTGTCCTTAAGAGAAAGAAACCCATGCGCAAATCCCTTTGGTATGAATACCCTCATACGATTTTCACTAGATAGCTTGACCTTTGCATGTTGCAGATAGGTCGGTGAGCCCTCTCTCAAATCGACTACTACATCTAAAACTTCCCCTCGTGTCACAAACACATATTTAGCTTGAGCAAATGGATCCTTTTGAAAGTGTAATCCTCTCAACACATTCTTGTGCGACACAGAACAATTCATTTGCTTTATCTTGAAATCGTGCCCTTGAATATGATCAAAAACTTTTTCATTGAAACCCTCAAAAAAGTTTCCCCTATGATCATCAAAAACGTTTGGCTCAATAACAAAGCAATCTTTTAATACCGTTTCAGTTACTTTCATCTTACCAGAGATTTTAAGTATCTGCCGTAACCACTTTTCATTAGTGGATTGGCGAGGTTTAGCAATTCACTCTGACCTATATAACCCATTTTATAAGCAACTTCTTCAATACATCCAATCTTTAACCCCTGCCGTTCCTCAATTGCCTGAACAAAAGAACCTGCCTGCATAAGTGACGTAAAAGTACCAGTATCAAGCCATGCTGTGCCACGACTCATTACTTTTACATTCAGGTCTCCTTTTTCCAAATATATTTTATTTATATCTGTAATCTCCAACTCCCCTCTTGGACTTGGTTTCAAGCTTTTTGCGTATTCAACTACATTATTATCGTAGAAGTAAAGTCCCGGAATAGCGTAGTTTGATTTCGGGTTTTCTGGCTTTTCTTCTATAGAAATAGCTTTTCCAGCCTCATTAAATTCCACAACACCATACCTTTCAGGGTCAAGGACGTGGTAAGCGAACACAACTCCTCCGATTGGGTCTGCGCAGGATTGTAATTTACCGGCTAATCCACTTCCATAGAATATATTATCACCAAGCACAAGTGCAACTGAATCGGTTCCAATAAACTTCTCACCAATAGTAAATGCCTGTGCTAAGCCTTTTGGTTCTTCCTGAATTTCGTAAGTAAATGTACAACCAATACTTGATCCATCGCCTAACAGACCTTTGAAAACCGGAAGATCACGCGGGGTGGAAATAATCAGAATCTCTTTTATTCCTGATAACATCAGGACCGATAGCGGGTAATAAATCATTGGCTTATCGTAGACCGGCAATATCTGCTTACTTACAGCAATTGTAAGGGGATGTAACCTCGTGCCTGATCCACCGGCAAGTATTATTCCTTTCATCTATTATATTGATTTTGATAATAGTGCTGGTAGTCCCCTGAAGTAATATTGTCCAACCAAACTTGATTTTCCATGTACCACGCAACAGTCTTTTCAATTCCTTCTTCAAATTGCAAAGAAGGTTGCCAGCCTAATTCATTGGACATCTTGCTTGCATCAATAGCATATCGCATATCATGTCCCGCTCTATCCGTGACAAACGTAATTAATTCCTGGGACGTACCAACTTCTTTCCCATGATATCGGTCCATCACATCACAAAGAGTACGGACCAAGTCAATATTTTTCCACTCGTTAAATCCGCCAATATTATACGTCCCTCCTATTTTTCCTTTGTGAAATACTTTATCAATCGCTGCAGCATGATCAATTACATATAACCAATCCCTTATATTTTCACCAGTTCCATAAACTGGCAATGGTTTTTTATTTTTGATATTATTGATACATAATGGAATTAACTTCTCCGGGAATTGGTTGGGACCATAGTTGTTAGAGCAGTTTGTAATGATCACTGGCAATCCGTAGGTATTCGAATAGGCTCTTACGAAATGATCGGAGCTGGCTTTTGAAGCTGAATAAGGTGACTTAGGATCGTAACTGGTGGTTTCAACAAAAAAGCCTTCCTCTCCTAATGACCCAAATACCTCATCTGTTGATATATGGTAAAACAATTTTCCTTCAAAGTTCTCTTTCCAAAATGATTTGGCAGCATTTAATAAGCTTACAGTCCCAAGAATATTGGTCTTCAAGAAAGCCATGGGATCAAGGATTGATCTATCAACATGCGATTCTGCAGCAAGGTGTAATACCGCATCAAACTGTTTTTCTCGAAATAGGCTCATCATCTGAGCTTCGTCTGTAATATCTCCTTTTATAAAGTGATAATTAGAGCTATTCTCAACATCTATGAGGTTTTCGAGATTACCTGCGTAAGTCAGAAGGTCCAAATTATAAATATTGTATTCTGGATATTTGTTTACAAGTAGGCGAACCAAATGTGACCCTATAAACCCTGCGCCTCCAGTTACCAATAAGTTTCTCATACTTTGTAATAATCTCTATACCAATTTATAAAATTATTAATTCCTACCTGTACTGTGGTCTCTGGTTTATATCCAACAGAATCCATTAAGGAGCTAACATCAGCATGGGCTTTAGGAACATCTCCAACTTGTAGAGGTAGCATATTTTTTTCGGCTGATTTACCTAGATTTTTTTCTATCTCTTCGATATACTTCAGAAGATCGACAGGATTGTTATTGCCGATATTATATACTCTGAAAGGCGCAAAGCTCTGAGAGGGAACGCTGGTTTTATAATCCCAATTCTCATCACCTATTGGAACTGTAGGTATTAATCGGAAAATGCCTTCTACCACATCATCAATATAAGTAAAATCCCTACTCATATGACCGTTATTGTATACATTAATTGGTTTATCTTCCAAAATAGACTTGGTAAATATAAATAATGCCATATCAGGTCTTCCCCAAGGACCATAAGCAGTAAAAAATCTTAGGCCCGTTGACGGTAAGTCAAAACTGGCAGCATAAGCGTGAGCCATCAGCTCATTACATTTCTTAGTAGCTGCATAAAGAGACAGTGGATGATCAATAGTGTCATTCTCCGAAAATGGAAGACTCGTGTTAGCGCCGTATACAGAACTAGATGATGCATAAACAAGATGTTTAATATTAAACTTTTTGCAACCTTCTAGGACACTAACAAATCCCATTAAGTTAGAGTCCACGTATGTCTCAGGATGAGTTAGAGAGTGTCTAACGCCAGCTTGAGCAGCAAGATTTACAACGTATTCAAACTGATATTCTTCAAACACGGAAAGAATAACCTCTTTTTCTTTTAAATCCTTTTGCTCAAAAATAAAGTCATCATATCCTTTCAGAATATCTAATCTGTTTTTTTTAAGATTAATGTCATAGTAATCATTAATTATATCTAGACCAACTACTTTGTAGCCTTCATCCAACAATCTTTTACTCACATGAAAACCAATGAAACCAGCAGCTCCAGTAACTAATATGGGACGATCCGTATATGACATAACCTTTTTTTATGCAATGCTAACCGGATTATAATATTATTCCAAAATCATTCAACCAATTATGAATGGCGGTTGTTGAATTCTGGTTTAACTTTGCGGCCGATGAAGCAAATTTTGGCAGAAACTGGCAATTTACTCTGGAAAGAGATTAAACTAGAGTTGCGTCTTAAATACGCACTTAATTCTCTTCTCCTATTTACAGGGAGTATTGTCTTCATTTGTTATCTCACCTTTATCAATATTATAGACAAGCACACCTGGAATACACTATTCTGGATAATTCTTCTATTTTCTGCTGTGAATAGTATTGCCAAAACATTTGTCCAAGAGGGCGAGAGCAGAAATTTATACTATTACTTTCAGGTTAAACCTATCTCTATCATTCTATCTAAGCAATTATATAACACTGCTCTCCTACTTGTAATTTCATGCTTGGCATTGATATTATATTCTTTGGTTTTGGGAAATCCGGTTGAAGACATAATATTGTTTTGTGTCGCTGTTATACTTGGTGTAATTGGTCTTACCATTCCATTAACAATGGTTTCGGCAATTGCATCAAAAGCAAGCAACAACCCAACCCTAATGGCTATTCTTAGTTTCCCAATTGTAATTCCAGTTCTAATGATGAGTATTAAACTCTCCAAAATTGCAATAGATGGACTTGATAGATCAGTCGCCTCAGACGAGATACTAACACTTATCTCATTAAATGCGATTGTCTTTGTACTTTCTTTAATTCTATATCCTTATTTATGGAAAAGTTGATGCGTAAATCCTGGTGGAAGTATCTGACTGTTAGCAAACTATTATATGTCATAGTAGCTGGCTTATTGTTTGATGCTCCCAGGCTAAATATACTCAATGAAACTATACGAGCGCTGCATTTCCATGTACCAATGTGGTTTGGGATGGTTTTACTATTACTGCTTTCTATTATCTACGCAATCAAGTATTTGATTTCGGGAAATCTGAAACATGATGCCATGAGTGTGGAATTTGCTAATGTTGGAATAGTCTTCGGTTTATTGGGAATTTTTACCGGGATGATCTGGGCAACTTATACCTGGAATTCTCCATGGAGCAACGATCCAAAGCAAAATTCAGCAGCTATAGGTCTTCTAATCTATTTTGCGTACATCATATTGAGAGGATCAATTGAGGATAAAATGACAAAAGCCCGGGTAAGCAGTGTTTACAACGTAATAGCATTTTTTGCACTAATCGCCTTGTTGTTCATATTACCAAGATTAACCGATTCTCTACACCCAGGAAATGGTGGCAATCCCGGATTTAATGCCTATGATTTAGATAATGAATTGAGAAAAGTGTTTTACACAGCCGTTTTGGGTTGGACCATGTTTGGGTTTTGGGTAGCAACTTTAAGAATCCGGTTGAAATTTATTGAATTGAAAAGAAATGAATATATCTAATCTCTTAAGATCCCTTTTATTTGCGCTACTAATCACTGTTGCCAGCAACCTTTCTGCTCAGGAAAAGGTTGAGATAACAGAAGCTGATTATGGCAATACTAAAGTTGAAATGGCAGACACAATGAGAAGTAATGGCAAAATATATGTCGTTGTTGCTGTTATCATCACTATTTTTGCCGGAATGGTTTTCTATACATTTACGATAGATAGAAAAATTAAAAATTTAGAGGAGAAGGAAAACGATTAGTGAGATGAAAAAGACGCATATTGTTGGACTATTGGTGATTGCTGTTGCAATTTTTATTATCATTTCAACCACTGGTGACGCAAGCTCATATAAGAATTTTACCGAGGCTAAAGAAATGGCTGAAGGTGGAAACAATTCTGCTATTCATGTTGTAGGAACTTTAAAGAAAGTTAATGATCAGGTTGTAGGCATTCAGGAAAGTCCTGACAAACTATCATTTTACTTTACAATGGTGGATCAAAATAATGTTGAACAAAAGGTCTTTCGACCAGATCCAATGCCAACCGATTTTCTAAGATCTGAGCAAGTGGTTGTGATTGGTTCATACCGTGAAGAGACTTTTGTTGCAGATAAGATTCTCCTCAAGTGTCCTTCTAAGTATAAGGAGGAAGAAGTAAAAATTTGATCTCAGCAGAATAAATGGTACACTACTTTATTGGGAACCTGGGCCACTTTCTGGTCATCACCTCCTTTATTACAAGCATTATTGCAGCATATACATATTTTCTAGCTACCAACAAAAAGGATGAGTTAGAGAAAGCTAAATGGAATAGGACTGCCAAGGTAATTTTCTATATACATGGTTTAGCTGTAATCGGAATAGTATTTTCGCTTTATTGGATAATCAATAACAATTACTTTGAGTATCACTACGCGCAAAGTCATTCCTCAAAGATTTTACCTTGGTATTACCAAATATCTTGCTTTTGGGAAGGCCAGGAAGGCTCATTTCTGTTATGGATATTTTGGAATGTCATTTTAGGAGTTGTTCTCATTAACACAAATAAGTTTTGGACTGCCCCTGTAATGACTGTTTTTGCTCTAGTCCAGGCATTTCTTACATCCATGATTTTAGGAGTTGTATTTTTCAACTTCAAGTTAGGAAGTTCTCCATTTATATTACTGCGGGATGTAATTGATGCTCCAATCTTTAAAATGAATCCAGAGTTTGTGCCAAAAGATGGAAATGGATTAAATCCACTTCTTCAAAATTATTGGATGGTGATTCACCCTCCTACGCTATTTCTTGGGTTCGCAACGACATTAGTTCCATTTGCATACTGTATCGCTGGATTATTTATTGGTAAATTCAAAGAATGGATTAGACCTGCATTGCCTTGGGCTCAATTCTCAGCCTTGGTTTTGGGCGTAGGTATTTTAATGGGTGCCTACTGGGCTTATGAAACTTTGAATTTTGGTGGGTACTGGAATTGGGACCCTGTTGAAAATGCTGTATATGTTCCTTGGTTAGTACTTGTTGCTGCAATTCATACAATGATTGCATTCAAGAAAAGTGATACAGCATTAAAATCAGCGATCATCCTTGTTATAAGTACTTTTGTTCTAATTCTATACTCAACATTTCTTACTAGAAGCGGAATCCTGGGAGATAGTTCGGTACACTCATTTACTGATCTTGGGCTCTCTGGACAATTACTGATATACCTATTAGTTTTTGTGGCCCTTTCTATATGGTTAATCGTTTCAAGATGGAGCAAAATTCCTACTAACAAACAAGAGGTATCCACCTATTCCAGGGAGTTTTGGATTTTATTGGGAGCCATTACTTTATGTATTATGGCATTCCATGTGATTTATGTGACATCCTATCCAGTTTACAATAAGGTTGCGGATTTATTGGGATTCTCTTTAAATCTAGCACCTCCTGTTGATCAGGTTTCATCTTATAGTGACAAGCAAATATGGTTTGCAATTGTGGTAGCAGTTTTATCTGGAACGGGACAATTCTTCTGGTGGAAGAAAATGGACAAAAAGGAATTTAAAAACGCCCTAATTGGTCCACTATTGATTTCGTTGGCAATTTCCTTTATTATAATATTCGCCACTGACTTTTTCACCGCTGCACCAGATGAAGAGGGGTTTGACAGAGCATTCAGATTCTTAAGATACTTCCTACTGTTGATATGTTCGGTTTATTCTATTATAGCCAACACTAAAATCATTATTCCTCTATTTAAGTCAAATGCTATGTTGACTGGAGGATCATTCACTCATATTGGAGTGGGGATGATGCTGGTGGGTATTTTGTTCTCATCGGGTTACTCCAAAATTGTGAGCGAAAACTATACCGGACTTGTTTGGAGTACCGAATTTCCTGAAGAGGTGAATAGAAACAATTTGCTTCTATTCATGAATGACCCTAGACAAATGGGAGAGTACTCGCTCAACTACAGAGGGATGAGAAAACTTTTCAAAGACAAGGGATATGTGAATGAGTCTTTAGTATCTAATACAAACGACCCTTTAAAGTATGTGGCGTTAACTGATATTCCATCTCAAAAAATCAAATCCGGAGATACTCTGTATGTGATCGGTCCTGAAAACACTTACTTTGAAATCGAGTATCAGGAAGGTGATGATAAGAATTTCACTTTGTATCCAAGAGTTCAGCTTAATGAAACAATGGATATGATCGTGTATAGCCCTGATATTAAAAGAACACTGGGCTCTGATCTTTACACCCATATCAGGACATTTCCAGATCCAAAAGATGAAGGTGAATGGAGTGAACTCAAAGAAATTACTGCAGTAATGAATTCTCAATTTTTTGTTAATGATTACGTAGCTGTCTTTGAGGGAGTTGAGAGATTGGAGGAAATTGCAGGAACGAAGCTCGAGGGCAATGATGTTGCGGTGAAAGCGAAAGTAAGAGTTCAGGGAGAAACTGGCGATTACATAGCTGAACCAATCTATATCATCAAAGATCAGATGGCTGGAAAGATACCATTTACTATTAAGGATCTGGGAATTAAAATCACTATAGAATCTATTAACCCAAAAGAGAACTCCTTTGTATTTGGTCTTAAAACAACTCAAAAGGAATGGGTAATCCTGGAAGCTGTGGAAATGCCATACATCAATATTTTATGGTTCGGTACTTTCTTATTGTGCATTGGTTTTACAATTGCCATTAGAAGAAGGTATCTGGAATTTCAAAAAATGAGAGATAAAGGAGTAGAGTAATCTTTGTAAGGGTATTTTTCGTTTACTTAGTTCATATAGTTAAATTGGCTAATTTAATCTCGGACCTCAGTACTTAAGCATGTCAACATCCTATAGAATTTCAATAATTGGAAGCGGCAATGTCGCATATCATTTAACACATCATTTAATTGAGAAAGGGCATAAAATAAACTCAATCTATACCCGACAGGCCAAAAAGTGGATGGATGACCTTGCAAGCATACCCCATAAGAGCGACCTGGATTATCAAGATGAATACTGCGACTTCATAATAATTGCAATAAAGGATAAGGCTGTCGACAAAGTTCTTTCTGAAATCAAAAATGTGTCTAATGCTCAATTACTTCACACCTCGGGAACGTTAGATGTGAATGTATTTGAAAAATATGGTTTTGAGGATTATGGTATCCTTTATCCATTCCAAACAATCCAGCGTAGCAGACCCATTGATATGAGTACTGTTAACCACATGATTGAGGCCAAGGATGGTGTAAGTCTGGAAAAACTTGAATTGCTTTGTGAAAGTGCTGATCTTAAGTACCGTGTTGTAAATTCTGATGATCGATCAAAATATCATTTAGCAGCAGTCTTTGCATCCAACTTTCTTAATCATTTACTGACTATTTCTAAGGACTTACTAGATCAAGAGGATCTGGATTTTAATCTATTAAAACCTCTAATAGACGAGACGATTGCAAAAGCTCTTGCACTGCAACCAAAATACACACAAACTGGTCCTGCTGTGAGAGAAGACAAGCACATAATGGATAAGCATATCTCAATGCTAGGAGATAGAAAAGACCTGGTGGAGATATATCAATTGATGTCTGACAATATAATTGCAAGCTTAAAGCACTAAAGCCATGAACTCCCGACCTAAAATTTTTTCTATTCGGGGTATATTAAGAATTTCCAGAGTTCCCAACTTAATTATCATTGGGTTAACACAGTACCTTACTGCCATTTTCCTGGTTGGTGCTACAAGAGATTGGCTTACCACAATGACTGATTGGAGACTTTTTTTGGTGGTGGTGAGTACACTTCTAATTTCTTCTGCAGGTTACATCATCAATGACTACTACGATCAAAAAATAGATATGGTCAATCGACCTGAAAAGGTTGTAGTTGGAACCGATCTCAGAAGAAGAGCAGCCATGTTTTATCATACAGGTTTTAACTTTTTAGGAATTGCCTTAGGCCTAGCCGCATATCCAAAAATAGGCTTGATTCATTTTTGTTCAGCATTCCTGCTTTGGTTATACAGCAACCAGCTCCGAAGGATGCCATTAATTGGTAATCTCTTAATTGCCGCATTGACTGCCCTTGCAATTTTAGTGATTAGCTTATACTATCAAGCTACAGATTTATTAATCCTAGTTTATTGTCTTTTTGCTGGTTCCATTATGCTAATGAGAGAAATAATTAAAGACATTGAAGATCTAAAAGGAGAAGAACAATTTGGAGTAAAATCTTTACCTGTTCTCATTGGCATTAGAAAAACCAAACGTATTCTATACATAATTGCCGGGCTTGCGGCAATCGGGTTGATTAGCTTTCTGGTTAAAGTGAATAACGATATTGTTGAATGGTATTTCATTTTAGTGTCACCATTCTTAATTTTCTTTTTGTACAAGCTTTACCGGGCCGACACTAAACTGCATTTCACAAGACTTAAATATTATTCCAACTTGATAATTCTTAGTGGTATAATAAGTATGACATTCTTTTAATCAAATAAAGTGACAGAGACTAAAATTGCTATCCTCGCCAGTGGAAATGGTTCCAATGCAGAAAACATTGCAAACTATTTCAAAGGAAACCCGAATATCAAAGTTGCAGTAATCCTTAGCAACAGAACTGATGCATACGTTCTTGAAAGAGCAAAAAAACTAGACATTCCATCATACACTTTCAAAAATTCAGAACTACTTGAAGGTGGCGTGTTGGAAATCTTAAAGAGTCACAAAATAGACTATGTCATTCTTGCTGGTTTCTTGTTGAAAGTCCCACGGTCACTAATAGAAAGTTTTTCAGAGCGTATTATTAACTTACATCCAGCGCTATTACCCAAGTTTGGTGGTAAGGGAATGTATGGTCATCATGTTCACAATGCTGTCATAGCCAACCAAGAAATCGAAAGTGGCATTACAATTCATTTGGTAAACGAAATCTACGACGATGGGAAAATATTAAGGCAGGAAAAATGTCCTGTAAATGGAGATGATGATGCTGATTCAGTGGCGAGTAAAGTGCATGAATTGGAGTACAAATATTTCCCAGTCACTATCGAAAATTACATATTGCAAAAAGAGGTCTGAATTAGGAGATTAATACTTACTTTTGCAGCTTATTTTAAATGACTGCTGCAAATGGGTATGAAAAAAATCGAATCGGCCTTAATCTCGGTTTATCACAAAGACAACCTGGAACCACTTGTAAAACTACTTCATGAAAATGGAGTGAAACTTTACTCTACTGGAGGAACCAGAAAATTTATTGAAGACCTTAATATTCCGGTAATTGCCGTAGAAGACGAAACTCAATATCCTTCTATTTTTGGAGGAAGAGTAAAAACGCTTCACCCAAAAGTTTTTGGAGGCATCCTTTACAGAAGATCTAATGAATCTGATCTGAGTGAGCAAAAGCAGTATGAAATCCCTAGTCTTGACCTTGTGATTGTTGATCTTTATCCTTTTGAGGATACGGTTGCTTCAGGAGCGAGTCATGAGGACATCATTGAAAAAATTGATATTGGAGGAATCTCCTTGATTAGAGCAGCTGCGAAGAACTTTAATGACGTGGTGATCATCTCTTCAAGAGAACAATATCAGAGTTTATATAATATCCTGGAAAGCAATTCAGGTAGTACATCTTTAGAAGACAGAAGGTTGTATGCTGCAGAGGCGTTTGACATCTCTTCTAACTATGACACTGCAATCTTCAATTACTTCAATCAGGATTCTGACCTAAAAAGATTTAAGCAAAGCGTAAGACAGTCGAAAGTTCTGAGATATGGAGAAAACCCTCATCAGGAAGGTGTTTTTTATGGCGACTTAGAAAATCTTTTTGATCAGCTAAATGGCAAGGAACTTTCGTACAATAACCTGGTTGACGTAGATGCAGCAGTAAACCTGATGTCGGAATTTGAGGAAACCGCATTTGCAATATTGAAACACAATAATGCATGTGGCGTGGCATTGGGAGACACTGTGAAGGATGCTTATAAACGAGCATTTGAAGCAGATACACTTTCAGCATTTGGTGGTGTTTTAATCACCAACAAAGAAGTTGATAAAGAAGCAGCAGAGGAAATGAACTCTCTTTTCTTCGAAGTTCTAATCGCGCCATCATTCTCTGAAGATGCGCATGAAGTACTGAAAGTGAAGAAAAACAGAATTCTTCTAAAGCAAAAAGAGCAACTTCAAAACAAAAAGATGTTTAAGACACTTCTTAATGGAGTGATCTCACAAGATATTGACTGGAAAACTGATAAGCTTTCTGATCTTAAAGAAGCAACTAAAATTGCGCCAAGTGATGAGGAGAAGAAAGAGTTGTTATTTGCCAGCAAGATCTGCAAGCACACAAAATCAAATACTATAGTCCTAAGTAGAGATGGTCAAATGCTTTCAAGTGGAGTTGGACAAACTTCCAGAGTTGACGCACTAAATCAGGCTATTGAAAAGGCTAAAGTGTTTGGGTTTGAGCTAGAAGGTGCCGTAATGGCGTCTGATGCTTTCTTCCCTTTCCCTGACTGTGTTGAAATTGCAGATAAGGCTGGGATTAAGTCAGTTATACAACCAGGAGGTTCCATAAAGGACCAACTTTCTATAGATTATTGCGATGAAAATGAGATGTCAATGGTCTTTACTGGCTACAGACATTTTAAACATTAAATTAATTGTCAATAAAATCTGTTTATAAGTACAAATTGTTATCTTTCGATACTTTTTTAAATAAGAGCATAATTAAGTGTAATGGGGTTATTTGATTTCTTCTCGAGTGACATTGCGATAGATTTGGGTACAGCGAATACTTTGATCATCAACAAAGACAAAATTGTGGTTGATGAACCGTCTATTATTGCGATAGATAAGAACACCAACAAGGTATTGGCAATTGGTAGAGAGGCCATGCAGATGCATGAGAAAACCCATGAAAACATCAAGACCATCAGACCTCTAAAAGATGGTGTAATTGCTGATTTCCACGCTGCGGAGCACATGATCAGGGGAATGATCAAAATGATTGATGGCAATAGCAAGCGCCTGTTCCCTGCGTCTCACAGAATGGTAATCTGTATCCCTTCAGGAATTACTGAAGTAGAAAAAAGAGCGGTACGTGACTCTGCAGAACACGCAGGAGCAAAAGAGGTATATATGATCTATGAACCAATTGCTGCAGCTGTGGGTGTTGGTTTAGATATAGAACAGCCAGTAGGTTCAATGATTGTTGATATTGGAGGAGGTACAACCGAAATTGCTGTTATAGCACTTTCAGGAATTGTATGCGACCAATCTATCCGTGTAGCGGGAGATACCTTCAATAAAGACATCCTCGATTACATGAGAAGGCAACATAACTTGCTAATTGGTGAGAGATCAGCCGAAAAGGTTAAGATTGAAGTAGGTTCAGCGCTTACTGAACTTGATGAGCCGCCAAATGATTATGAAATCAGAGGTAGGGACCTTATGACTGGAATTCCTAAAGTAATTAAAATATCGTACTCAGAGATTGCATTCGCTATTGACAAGTCTGTATCGAAAATTGAAGAAGCGGTTCTAAAAGCATTGGAGATTTCTCCTCCAGAACTTTCTGCAGATATCTATGACAATGGTATTTACCTTACAGGAGGTGGAGCATTGCTTAGAGGACTTGACAAGAGATTAGCCCTTAAGACTAAGCTACCAATTCATGTAGCTGAAGATCCATTAAGAGCAGTAGTTAGAGGAACTGGAGTTTCCTTGAAAAACCTTAATGCTTATAAGGCTGTATTGATCCCATAAAATAAATGCGTGGATTATTACAATTCATATATCGTTATCGCGTATTAGAATTTTTCATATTTCTGGAGGTGATTTGTGTTTGGTTGATTGTTCAAAACAATCGCTATCACAATGTTGATTTCCTAAGCTCCAGTAATGCTGCAGTTTCCGGAGTTAACCAATTCACTTCAAATACAGAGAGGTATTTTGAGTTAGATCAAATAAACAACGAATTGGCCAAAGAGAACGCCAAACTACGTTCGGAGCTTGCCAGATATGTTTATAACAACAACTACCTTTCCAATTCAAACGATAGTCTGCTTAATAGGTATTTAGTGACCTCAGCAAAGGTCATTAAGAACAATGTTAACAAAGCCGATAATTACTTCACCATTGACAAAGGGGAAAACCATGGCTTAAGCCAGGGAATGGGAGTAATAAACAGTGATGGTGTGTTGGGCCAGGTGAAAAATATAACCAATAACTTCTCAACAGTAACATCTCTCCTTCATAGTGATCTCATGATTTCTTCCATGCTCAAAAAGAACAACACTTTTTGTTCTGTTCAATGGGACGGAATTGATCCACAGTACACCAAGGTAAGATACCTGCCAAGGCACTTAAATGTAATAATAGGTGACACGGTGGTCACATCTGGATTTAATTCCGTTTATCCGGAGGGAATTATGATCGGAATTGTATCCGAGGTGGATTTGAGAGAAAACGAAAGCTTCCTTGACGTAACGGTTAAGCTGGCGGCCAATTTTAGGACTTTGGATTATGTCTATGTCACATATGATTCAATGGTTCAGGAATTAGATTCATTACATAACCTCACAAATCCATGATCAGAAAGGATATTCTTGATGCCCTAAAAAACTTTCTGGTCTATGTGGTCTTGCAGATCTTGTTCATCAATAAACTAGTGCTGTTTGATAAGGCGTTCTGTTTTTTCTACATAGGTTTTTTACTGTTTCTTCCTCACAATGTAAGTCGTGTTTATCAATTAATTCTTGGGTTCTCCATTGGGCTGATTGTAGATATGTTTTTTGATACAATAGGAATTCATGCTGCTTCAAGCGTTTTTATCATGTTTCTTAGACCATTGTGGATTAATATAACATCAGGAGGAAGCTTAGATGATGGAGAAACTATCAGCACAAGGAATCTTGGGTTCACAACTTTTGTTACTTACTTAACCCCAATGGTTTTCATACATCATTTAACTGTATTTGTCATAGAAGGATATGGCTTTTCCGGTTTTTGGATGATTCTTGGGAAAGTATTTTTTAGTACTTTATTTACTGTAGCCGTTTTGAGTATTATCCAACTAATAATGCTCCCAACAAAAAAAAGAATCTAAAGAATGTACAGAGAAAGGCGATTTACCATATTTGTTCTGATTGTTCTGGTGAGTGTCACATTCTCTTTTCGTCTTTTCTACATCCAAATTGTAGATGATGAATACAAAACAGAAGCAGAAAACAACATCATCTTAACAGAGACAGAGTATGCTTATCGTGGACTCCTTTATGATAGAAATGACAAATTATTAGTCTACAACAATCCCGTTTTTGATTTGATGGTTGTTCCAAGAGAGGTCAAAGGCTTGGACACCCTAAAATTTTGTCAAACACTTGAGATTACGAAGGAAGATTTTGAAGCTAAGCTGAAAAAAGCATGGAATTATGCTTATGGAGCTAAACCTTCCACCTTCATGGAGATGATCCCTGAGGAACTCTTTGCAAAAGTGCAGGATCAATTGATCAATTTTCCTGGTTTCTTTGCAAGATCCAGAACAGTTCGAAAATACCCGCATACATCACTAGCAAACTCCCTCGGATATGTTGGAGAAATCAACCGAAGACTTCTTAATAGGGATACAACAAACTATTATCGACAAGGAGATTATATAGGAATCAGCGGTGTTGAGTCTGAATATGAAGAACAGCTTCGAGGAACTCGTGGGGTTCGAGTGAAAATGAGAAATAACAAAGGTGTAGTAAAAGGAGCATTTCGTGATGGAGCCTATGACACACTTTCAGTTCCTGGTCTTGATTTAAAATTAACGATTGATCTTGCTCTTCAGCAATATGCTGAAAAGCTAATGGAAGGTAAAGTAGGTAGCCTGGTTGCGATAGAACCTTCAACAGGAGAAATTCTGGCATTGGTTTCAGCACCGTCTTATGATCCAAACTTGCTTTCGGGAAGAGATTTTGGAACTAATTTTCAAGCACTTCAGCAAGATTCTTTAAAACCAATATTCAACCGTCCATTCATGGCCATGTACCCTCCGGGTTCAATGTTTAAGACAGTACAATCCTTGATATCACTTCAAGAAGGAGTTGTACATCCTTATGAGAGAATTTATTCTGACGGCACATTGATTGGGGATCTGGCACCTAATGGATATTATGATGTAAAGAAAGCAATCAAGAACAGCTCGAATAACTATTATTATAAGGTTTTCAAAAGAGTAATCAACCGAAAAGAAGACCCTAATCAATTCATTGATACCAGAATAGGTCTGGAAAAATGGAAGAAGTATGTGAATAATTTCGCGTTAGGGGAAGTCCTTGATTGTGACCTGCCAAATGTCAAAAAAGGATATGTCCCGAGCCTTGAAAGATACGATCGCATGTATGGTAAAAACAGATGGAAATACAGCAATATTGGTTCTTTGAGTATTGGACAAGGTGAGTTACTTGTTACGCCTTTGCAAATGGCAAATTTAGGCGCGATACTAGCAAACAAAGGTCACTACTTCACTCCACATATTGTTAAATCCATAGGTGAGTCTGGTCAACCTTTAGAAAAATATCGAACTCCAAATTATGTAGGAATCGATTCTGCTCACTTTCCGATTGTTATTGATGGAATGGAGCTGGTAATTATGGAAGGGTCCGGTACTAGAGCGTTTGTGCCTGGATTGGGAGTTTGTGGTAAAACCAGTACTGTTCAAAACCCTCATGGAGAGGACCATTCTGGGTTTATGGGATTTGCACCTAAAGATAATCCTCAAATTGCAATTGCTGTTTATGTAGAAAATGCCGGTTGGGGAGGTAGAGCCGCTGCATCCATAGCCGGACTTGTTATTGAAAAGTATGTTTCCGGCGAAATAACCAGGCCCTGGATTGAAGAGTTTGCATTGAAAGGAGAGTTCATTTATTGAGACAGAGTAATACACTATATCAATTTGACTGGTTATCTGTAGTCATTTATTTTGCCCTGGTCATTTTAGGGTTCATCAATATTTATGCAGCAACCTATGACGAAGAAGTTTCGAATAGCCTATTTAGTATAACACAAAACTCGGGCAAGCAGCTGATCTGGATTGGTGTCTGCACACTTATCATTATTGGAATTTTAATTGTTGATTTCAGGTTTTATGATTCCGTTGCAGCATATTTCGGCTATGGACTATTTATTTTCCTTTTGTTAGCAGTATTAGTTTTTGGTCGGGTTGTTGGTGGTGCTCAATCATGGTTTGAAATTGGTCCATTTCGTTTTCAACCTTCTGAATTCGCGAAATTTGCAACATTACTTGCCCTCTCGAAATATCTTGGCAGTAGTCTCAGAGATTTGAGTAAGTTAAAACATCAGATAATAAGTGTAGCCATAATAGGAACTCCAGCGGCTTTAATCCTTCTACAGCCAGATGCTGGTTCAGCTATGGTATTTTTGGCTTTATTATTTACTTTATACAGAGAAGGTTTTACTCCTATCCCATTTTACCTCGGTTTTGCTGCAATATTCCTACTTGTAGTAACCTTACTGGGGTACAAACTGGCCGTAATAATTGCCACAATTGTAATTGGACTTCTATTAATAGGATTATATATAAAGTCAATAAAAAAAATGGTTCTCATACTGATCTGCGCAGTAAGTTCCATAGCATATGTATTAAGTATAGACTTCATTATTGAAGAAGCTTTACAACCGCATCAGCAAAAAAGAGTCCGGGCTATATTCGATCCAAATTTTGATCCTAAAGGAATCAACTACAACGTGATTCAATCAAAAATTGCAATAGGATCTGGAGGATTCTCAGGTAAAGGTTTCCTAAATGGTACTCAAACAAAATTCAACTTCGTACCAGAACAAACCACGGATTTCATATTCTGCACAATTGGTGAAGAATACGGATGGGTAGGAAGTATGGTGATTGTGATACTCTTCAGTACCCTATTTATTAGATTAATCAACCTTGCTGAGAGACAGAAATCTAAATTTGCCCGAATCTATGGGTATGGTGTGTCCTTAATTCTCTTCTTCCATTTTACTGTAAACATTGCAATGACCATCGGTTTGTTTCCCGTAATTGGAATTCCCCTGCCATTTATTAGTTACGGAGGAAGCTCACTTATAGCGTTTACTATACTTCTGTTTATCTTCCTGAAACTGGATGCTCACAGGATGCAACTATTTGAGAGGTAATTATCTGAATTTTCTAAAAACTGTTTTGAGCAATTCTTTCACATTGTCAGAACCCATATCCCAGCCGTACTTTTTGGCATAGCCATTTACCAACAATTCAACAGAATCATCAAAGGACTTGCACTCCTCTATTTTGTCAAAAGCTACCAGAAACTCCTCATTATCTCCTTCAAACAATTCATTGATAAACATATATCTCTGATTTACTGAGATTGAGGAAAGAACACTATCAACTTTAGAGTTTGTGTGATGATCTGCTATAGAAACCTCATCAGAAGTCTGTAAACGATCATTTAAAGTTGTGTTTTCCTGAGAATATTGGCTATTAATACTATTGTCCTCGTCACTTGGTGGAGGATCTCTTAATTCTTTGACATCTTCAGCAATGGCCTGAATATCTTCCATCTCTTCAATGTCATCAACATCTCCCACCTCATCATCAAGGTCATCTAATTCTGACTCTACAACATTGTCTTCAGACGAAACCTCTTCTTCTATGCTTTCTTCTTCTTCTTCTTCTTCTTGATAACTAACTACATCAGAAACAACTTCCTCTTCTACAGTTTCAAATTCCTGAGGTTCATCAACAATCTCTTGTTCTTCAACCAAGGTATCTGAAGCCTCAACAATCAAGAATTCATCAATATTGAAATGAAGAGTAGACGATATTTCTTCAATAAAAGCTTCAGTGTCCGTAGATGAAACGAATTCCTCAAAAACCTCATTCAGGACTTGCAGAATAGTATCTGTAGGTAGCTTATCTTCTTGTTGCTCCTCTAGCCTTGAGATAAATGCATCAAAAACATCTTTATTTACCTTTAGGTACTTACCAATACTCTTCAGGTTCTTGACACTAATTCTGTTCTGATTTCTAAGTGAGATATCTGCCAGAAAAAAATCGTATGGAGAGAATACCAAATAGATGGCATCTTCCATTGCATCCTTCAATACAGGCTGAAAATGCTCTTTTGAAACATTAATGTGCTGAGAAACCGTGTTCATAAATTTCATCAATGCTCCTCTCACTTTATCATTATTAAAATCGAAGTAAGGACTTTCCAATTTTTTCATCTCAGATTGCCATTGTGTATAAAGGCTCTTTAAGACAAGAAAATTTACCTGCTTTGATGGAGTAAGATTTACAATCTCCTTACCATTAATGGTATCTTTGGATTGAAAGAAATTTGAGACGACAGTTTCAGCAAAAACTTCGCTATAATTTTCTACATAATCATGGTTAATTTTATGATCAGCCATACTACTACTAACTTTGCCCTTTAAATGATTAAAATTACCATAAATAACCTCTCTAGTAAATCTATTCATTGCAATAGTAAAACGAAAAGTTTGCTGAAAGTTTTACAGGAAAATTATATTGATTGGATGCATGCCTGCGGAGGAAAGGGAAGATGTACTACCTGCAAAGCTATAATTGTCGATGGAATGAACAATATGACTCCTAAGACTGTATTTGAAGAGAACTATCAGAGAGTTGGAAGATTAGATAATAACGAAAGGCTGTCATGTCAAGCCATTGTGGAAGGAGATCTGGTAATTGAAGTCCCTGAATTATATAAATTGCCTCATATAGAATACTCAAGATAATGTTTGTAGAGAGAAATATAGGTGGTTCGGAACATCATCGCTATGGCTGGATTGAAGTAGTCTGTGGGTCCATGTTTTCTGGTAAGACAGAGGAACTAATTCGAAGAATGAAGCGAGCTATGATTGCCCGACAAAAAACGATGATTTTTAAGCCAACTGTAGACAATCGATACCATGATTCTAACGTTGTATCTCACAATGATAATATCATAGAGAGTAGCGCTGTGAACTTTGCCAATGATATTCTACTGAGAGCAACTGATTGTGATGTCGTTGGAATTGATGAGGTTCAATTCTTTGACAAGGAAATAATTGAGGTAGCAATTAAGTTGGCAAATGCCGGTAAGAGGGTCATTTGCGCAGGTCTGGACATGGATTTTAAAGGAAGACCATTTGGCCCAATTTCAGAATTAATGGCTGTAGCGGAATATGTTACTAAAGTACATGCTGTTTGTATAAGTTGTGGTGATGTTGCATCATACTCATTTAGAAGAACTAAATCAAATAAG
Source organism: bacterium (assembly GCA_024743255.1). GTDB lineage: Bacteria > Bacteroidota > Bacteroidia > Cytophagales > Cyclobacteriaceae > JANSWY01. The sequence goes on from JANSWY010000003.1 coordinate 189,016, forward strand.
ACAGTAGTCCTTGGAGAAACCGACATTTATGAAGCAAGATGTAGAAAGTGCTTTTATGAAGGTATGGCTGAGAAATAAAATCATGAAATCCTACGTAATCTTAACACTGGTATTCATAGTATCATTTTCATCAATATATGCGCAGGAAATTCCTATAGGCACATGGAGAACTCACTTCAGTTATGAAAACGGAAAGTTAGTAGCTGCTACAAATTCAAAAGTGTTCTGCTCTGTAGAAAATGGCCTTTTTTATGTGGATATAGAGGACAACTCGATTAATAAATTCTCCAAAATTGATGGATTGAGTGATGCAACAATTTCAGCTATGAAATATAATTCCACAAAGGATCTGATGACAGTGGGGTATGAAAGTGGAAACATCGATATTATTCTCCCTGAATCTATAATTAACATAGACCTGATCGTTTCAGAGAATATCTCTGCAAGTAAAGAAATTCGAGATATTACATATTTTGCAGACAATGCCTTTTTATCCACAGATTTCGGAATTGTTGTGATTGATTTAAATCAAAATGCAATCTTAGAAGTCTACAGAGAAATTGGGGAGGCTGGAGCAACATTATCCATTTACCAAACCAATGTTTACCGAGACAGCCTATTAGCCATAACAAATGCCGGATTGATAAAGGCTCCTCTTCTGCAAAATCAAAATTTACTTGACTTCTCAAACTGGTCGATCGTTTCAGAAACTGAAAACCTGAATTTAAAAAGGCTGGTTACAACTGAATCTCAAGTATTTCTGGCGAATGATACCTCCGTTTTTGAGCTGATTAATGAATCACTTTCTGAAATGTTTCGAGCAGAGTCTGAAATCAGAAATATCGTAACACATCAAAACTCGATGTATATTCTGACTGAAAACACTCTTTACGAATGGACAAATAATGATGCCGTTCCAATTGAGTATACCGAATCACCAACACCAAATGACTTATTGATTATTGGGAGTGATTTATGGATAGCAGACGAAAATCTTTCATTATTAAAGTTTGATGGCTCAACAACCACCTTTAAGCCTAACGGCCCAATAACCGATGTAACAGAAAAACTTGTATTTCTAAACGACACAGTTTATCACTTAGGTCAATATAGGAATGCTATTTTCTCAAGAAACAATAACACACAATTCTCCTACTTTGCCAATGGGACCTGGAATATTGAACAGGCTCCAATCGCTGACTTGTCTGGAGTATCAAATAACTTTTATATCTCATACGGAGAAGGAGTCTTAAATAAAATCTCGGGTGAAATCATCGATGAGACTAACTCAGAAAACCCATTTGAGTTGTCGGGAGACAATATATTCATCACTTCTGTTTTAGAGAATTCGACAGGTACGTGGTTCGGAAATTATGATGCAAATAATAGCCTGATTTTATTTGAAAATGGATCCTGGAACTCATTCAATATTTCATTCAGGTATCCTGAGAAACTTCTAAGCACTGCCAATAACAAAATTGTAATCTCCAGTGCACTATCCAACCCAACAGGACTAACAATATTTGACCCATCAGATCAATCCAGACAATCATTGAATACCTCGACAACTGAATTGCCGTCTAATGTTATCAATGACTTTGAAATAGATCTCGATGATGAATTGTGGATTGCTACCAACTCTGGAGTGGCTTTTTTACCTTCTGCCAGTTCGAGCCTGTTTTCTGGATTTAATGGTGTGATTATTCCGATTTTTGAAAACACCTTCCTTTTTGATGGTGAACCAATCAATTGCATTGAGGTAGACCCAGGAAACAGAAAATGGATGGGAACCTCTCAGGGAGCCTGGCTATTTGAAGAAGCTGGGCAGTCACTTACTCAGCATTTCACTACCTCTAATAGTCCACTTCCTTCCAATAGAGTAGAAGATATTGCGATTAATCCTCAAACGGGAGAAGTATTTATTGTAACAGATAAAGGGATGGTTTCCTACAGAGCTGACGCATCAAACTCCATAGCTATTCACCAGGAAGTGAAAATTTTTCCTAACCCCGTAAATCCTGGCTATAATAGTTATGTTGGTGTCAGTGGTCTGGCAACTGATGTCAGAGTCAAAATCACAGATATTTCAGGCAAATTAGTCAGAGAAATTGAAGCCAATGGAGGTGCTATTCAGTGGGATTTGAAAGACTACAATGGAGTAATAGCAGAGTCTGGGGTCTATTTGTTCTTTAGCAGCACAAATGACGGTTCTGAAACTTTTGTTGGTAAACTATTGATTGTACAATAATGCTTCACAAAACAAGAGGCATAGTATTGAATTATATTAAATATCGTGACACGTCTATAATTGCCAGAATTTATACAGAAGAATTTGGCAAACAGGCTTACATCATCAACGGGATTAGAAGTCAGAAATCAAAAAAAAGCATAGGTAGCTTCCAACCACTTACTTTGCTGGATTTAGTTGTTTATAATAACAAAACAAAGAATATTCAGCGCTTGTCAGAACATAAAATTGCATATCCATTCAAATCCGTTCCTTACGATGTTAGAAAAAATGCAATTGCCATGTTTCTTACTGAGATAATGTCAAAAATACTGGAAGAAAATCATGTCGATGATTCCAACCAATTTGAGTTTATATACCATAGTATTGAAGTGTTAGATGATCTAAATGAAGGTTACGAAAGTTTCCACATTTATATACTTCTAAAATTAGCGATGTACCTTGGTTTTGGGATCACCGAAGCTGATGAAGTGGTTGATGATGGAGATAAAGACGTTTTAACTTTTCTCAACTCTCTAAACAATTCACAGGGCTATCAAAATATTCCCACCAATCGAAAGATAAGAAATAAGGCATTAGAAGACCTCTTATTTTACTTTAGGAGCCACATTGAGAATTTTGGGAAAATCAATTCTATTGAAATAATGAATCAGGTATTCGAATAGAGATTGGTATAACAAATGTCATATGTTCTTTACCGTGATCAAATTAAATTGTAAATTTCAAACTCGAATTACAAATAACGATCGTTATGGCCCAGGAAAAACTTTTTGATGAAATTCCATCACTTGATTTAGCAGATTTCACTTCAGGTGATGCAGAAAGCAAACAAGCATTTGTTGACAAACTTGGAGAAGCATATAACAATATTGGTTTTGTGGCAATTAAGAACCACGGATTGTCTGACAACTTAACTGCTTCCCTATACCAATCTGTTGAAGCATTCTTTAGACTACCTGAAGACGTAAAACTTAAATACGAAAAGCCAGAACTATTTGGCCAAAGAGGTTATGTTAGTAAAGGAAAAGAAAAAGCAAAAGGTAGAAATACCGGAGACCTTAAGGAATTCTATCATATAGGTCAGCCGTCCACAGAAGTGGAGTATCCTGAGAACATATTTCCTGAAGAAATATCTGAGTTTAGAGAAAATACATTAGAAGCGTACAAGACACTACAGCAAGCTGGTATTGAAATGTTGAGAGCAATTGCTCTTTACCTTGGGCTTGATGAAAATTATTTTGACAACAAGGCAAAAAATGGCAACTCAATACTACGCCCTATTCATTACTTCCCAATTGAAAACCCAGACGAAATTCCAGAGGATGCTGTGAGAGCTGCTGAACATGGAGATATTAACTTGATTACTCTACTGATGGGAGCAAGTGCAGATGGTCTACAAGTTCTTAGGAAAGACAATAAATGGATTCCAATTACGGCACTTCCTGACCAAATAGTAGTTAATGTAGGAGATATGCTGGCACGATTGACGAACGATAAGTTAAAATCTACTATTCACAGAGTAGTAAATCCCCCAAGGGAGAAAATGGGTACCTCAAGGTTTTCAATACCTTTCTTCATGCACCCAATTTCCGAAATGGATCTTACATGTCTGGAAAGCTGTGTTGATGATGAAAATCCTAAAAAATACGAGGATACCACAGCTGGAAAATTTTTAGATGAGAGACTAGCAGAAATCGGATTGAAGAAATAAATGATCCGTAGGGTAAGAAATTTTATTTTTCTTAGGGATATCCTAATTCTATCGTTGACCTCATTTGGTGGCCCAACGGCTCATATTGCGATGTTTTTGGATGTTCTTGTCAAGAAAAGAGCTTACCTCTCTGAGAAGGACCTGATGGAACTTTATGCATTATGTCAAATTCTTCCAGGTCCTACTTCTACCCAAACGATTACCTCCCTTGGATTCAAAATAGGAGGCCCCAATTTGGCCTATCTAACATTACTGGTTTGGATGCTGCCTGCTGTTTCTGTTATGATTACTGCAGGGATATTCATAAATATTTTAAATGACAATGGAGTCTCATTAGACTTCCTTAGATACGTTCAACCGATAGCTGTTGGAATAGTAGCTTACTCGGCATATCAAATATCACGTAAGGTAGTCAGTACCCGACTAGGTTATTTCTTAATGATTCTTGGATGCTTTTCCGCCTATTTTTACCGTTCTCCTTTTCTGTTCCCAATTATCATAACTATAGGGGGCTTATGTACTTCATTCAAATTCAAATCGCATCAACCAGTTGAGGAGAAGACTAAATTAAAAATTAAATGGTCTAACTTCTTCTTATGGGCCGGAGTATTCATTTTCGCAGCGTTATTGGGTAAATACACTGGGGACCTTGCAATCAGGATATTTGAAAATTTTTATAGAAATGGGAGCCTAATATTTGGTGGGGGACAGGTTTTGGTCCCTATGATGTACACTGAGTTCGTTGAATTTAAACAGTGGATTGGTGATGTGGAATTCAAATCAGGGTTTGCATTATCTCAGGCACTTCCGGGTCCTACTTTTTCATTTAGCGCATACATTGGGACTTTATCCATGAAGGAGTATGGTGTTGTTGGTGAAATTGTAGGTGGGTTCATGGCTGCTGTTGGTATTTTCTTACCTGGCACATTCCTTATCTTCTTTGTTATACGATTTTGGGAGCAATTGAAGGAATTCAGAATTGTAAGAGCCTCTTTGGAGGGAATTCAGGCTGTAAGTGCAGGTTTAGTGATTGCTGCTACTTTCATTCTTTTTGAGCCAATTGAAGCAAGTATTGTTAACTATGTTTTAATGATTGGCACCCTTGGGTTACTGTTTTTCACGAAAGTGCCTACTCCTCTTATTATTCTTGCCGGTCTGATCACAGGAATTGTTATAAACTAAAAAAGACCGACAAAGCCGGTCTTTATATAATATAAATAATCTTTTTTCTATTGCTGGCTAAGGCTAAACCCTAACTTTTGAGCAACTAACCCTGAAATATCAGCCGACTCATCAGCAGCGAAAACCAAAGCTGAACCGTAAGCGAAAATGTGTGTATAGCCATTCTCTTTAGCTACGGCATCAATAGTTTCCTTCATTCTTTGTTGAAGAGGTGTAAACAATGTTAGTTGTTTCTCTCCAACAGACTGCTGTGCATTCGCCTCAAATTGTTGGATTTGCGTCTGTAGATTTTGAAGCTCTGTCTCAGTATCTTGTCTTGTTACAGCATCCATAGTACCACCAGTTTCCTGATAGTTTTGAAGCTTTGTTTGAAAATCCTTCACTTTAGACTGAAGTCTTGCTGTAAGCTGTGCATCGTACTCCTTCACCTGCGAATCAGCAGACTTGTATTCTGGCCAATCGTTAAATAATGACTCAATCTTTACGTATCCTATTTTCTGCGCATTTCCTGCGAAAGAAAGCAACATCATTCCAGCTGCTAACACAAATAATCTAATTTTCATATCAATGGTTTTTACTTTCAAAATTTAATTACTGACAGTGTCATTTTTATCTCCTAATCCCAATTCTTCCAACACATAATCTGTATAGTCGTGAATTGGATCGGTATAAATCATTACAAGATCTCCAGATTTATCAAATACTATCTGAAGTCTGTTATTTTTTGCCACCTTTTCAACTGCCTCAAAAACAGCATCCTGAATAGGCTTAATTAATTCTTTCTTTTTCAAAAAAAACAGGCCTTCAAAACCAAAAACTTTTTTTTGGTAGTCTTGTACCTCAGCCCAATTCTCATCGATTTCCTGCTCTCGCTCGTCAATCATTTCTTTGGTCAGAAGTACTTCTTCCGCCTTTAATTCGGCTTCCATCTCTTCCATTCTTTGATACATCTCCTTGATTTCCTGCTCCCATTGCTGGGATAACTTTTCAATCTCTGCTTGAGCTTCTTTATACTCAGGCATTTTACTTAAGATGTAGTCTGAATCGACGTATCCAAATTTTTGTGCAAATGTAAAATTATTTGCTAAAAAAAGTATACCAATGATTATGCCAAATTTTCTCATGACGCTTTTGATTTGCCTAAAATAGGACGGGTTAGTTCGATTTAATTAACGTTAAACTCATCCAATATTATATGTGCATCGCAAGATACAAATTCTATGGTTACTATCTAATTTGCTGTCCAATAGAGAAATGGAACTGTGGACCACTTCTTTCTAACTGACCAGGCAATGTATCAAACCCATACCCCCAATCAAGACCTAGTAAACCGAAAGCAGGCATAAAGATTCGAACTCCCAATCCAGCCGACCTGAATTGTTCGTAAGGGTTGAAGTCCTGGTAGTTATTCCAATTGTTACCAGACTCAGCAAAAGCTTGCACATAAATAGTAGCTGAAGGATTAAGAGATACAGGATATCTTAATTCCATCACAAATTTATTAAACGCAACACCTCCATCAATTCCAGCTTCTACATCTCTAGGTACAATTGAGTTATTCTCATATCCTCTTAGGCCAATTACATCAGTACCAAGTAAGAAGTTTTGACCAGTAAGACCATCTCCTCCAAGTTGGAATCTTTCAAATGGTCCAATCCCCGCTTTGCTGGTATAGGAGCCAATGAAACCAAAGTGTACTCTAGGAGCCAGAACCAAGTTTCCTGCAAGTTTCAAGTAGTATTTGAAATCAAGGTTCCACTTATGATATTCCAGTAACTTATATAAGGTTGCATTATCAGCTGTTGCGTAATCAATATCTCGCCATAGTGAGTATGGAGGTGTCATAGCCACAGCTAGTGAAACCTGAGAACCTTGTCTTGGATACATTGGTTGGTCAACACTGTTTCTTGCTATGGTTGTGTTGAATGTAAAACTGTTGGAAACTCCACTATCGAAACCTAAAGATCTTCCAAAGTTAAATAGGTTGTATTGAAGGAATGAAATTGAGTTGCTTACAGTAAAGAAGTCATCGGGCCATTTCACTCTTCTACCCAGAGAAACTGTCATTCCCGCAACCTTAAGAGAACCAAAGATTTCGTTCGTTCTAATATTAAGGTTTCTTTGAACAGAATAATTAAAGTTCACACCAAAGGAATTTGGCTTACGCCCACCTAACCATGGTTCTGAAAAGCTTAGGTTGTAACTCTGGAATCTTCTTCCATTTGCCTGAATACTTAGAGCAAGTTTTTGTCCATCACCGATCGGCAGTGGTCTCCACTTTTCAAAATGAGGAATATTTTTCAGAGAGAAATTATTAAACTGAAGACCTACAGTCCCTACAAACCCGAAGGCTCCTCCCCATCCACCGGAAAGTTGTACCTGATCACTTGGTCTTTCTTCCACAGACCATTCTATATCTACCGTCTCATTTACCGGATTAGGAATTGGAACTGGATTCACTTTTTCCGGATCAAAGTAACCTAGCTGAGCTAATTCTCTTTGTGTTCTAATTAATTCAGCTCTACTAAATTTCTGACCTGGTAATGTTCTTATTTCCCTCATGATCACATGATCATTTGTTCTATCATTACCAGTTACATAAACTTTGTCAATAGTTGCTTGTGCCCCTTCATAGACTCTCATTTCCAGATCAATGGAATCATTTTCGATACCCACTTCTACTGGCGTTACGCTGAAAAACAAGTAACCATTATCCATATAAAGTGAGCTAATGTCCGGTCCGTTAGGATTGAAGTTCAGTTTTTTATTTACCAATTCCAGATCATAAACATCTCCTTTGCTGATACCTAATATTCTATCCAAAGTCTCATCATCATGAATATAATTTCCTGCCCATTTAACTTCCCTGAAGTAGTACTTATTCCCAGGATCTACAGAAATATCAATATTCAAATGTTTGTCACCAATTCCATATACAGTATCCGTTAATATTTCAGCATCCCGATATCCTTTACTATTATAAAATGTAATTAAGGACACTTTATCATCCTCAAAGTCGGACTCAATGAACTTATTAGATTTAAATATATTCACATTGACGTGTTGACTTAAGTACTCTTTAAGGTCCTGCTTACTCATTTCATGAGACTTAGTCACAAACTCCTTGGCATTTTTGGGTCTGAGTAGATTCAGACCTCTGGCAAGTAAATCTTTATGAACCAGAAATCGAGGTGCTTCTCCTGTACTTTTCAACTGCTTTCTTAGCTTAGATGATGAGAAGTGCTCATTTCCATCAAAGTTGATATTTCTGATCTTAACCTTTTTTCCCTTATCAACTGCAATATTTAGTGCTACACTATTTCTAAGTATTGTGTCTCTTTGTTGCGTGACATTGACATCAACATTTAGAAAACCTTTAGCAACATAGTACTTCTTAACTGTGAGTTCTGTGTTTTTCTCAATAGCATCGGTGAGCACTTTACCCTTTACAAGATCAATTTTATCCTCTAGCTCTCCTATTTGAGTTTTAGATACTCCTTCAAAAATGAATTTTGTCAGTCTAGGTCTTTCTGTCAGCTCAATGGTCAACCATATTTTGTTGCCCTCTATTTTGGAAGCGAAAATCTCAACATTTCCAATAATACCTTGCTTCCACAGTTTTTTGATTGCCGTGCTTATTTCTTCTCCAGGAACTTTAATTTTATCTCCAACTCTCAGTCCTGAAAGGGAAACTAATGCTGTTTGATCTAAATAAGCTGTTCCTGTAACTGCAATATCTGCAATCTCATATTCCTTCGGGTTACCATAGTTAATATTTGACTGACTAATCTGGGCTCCAACTTTAAAAGTCAGAATCACCATCATAACTATCCCGAATGCCCTTTTTGCAATTCTCATCTATTCTCTAATTCTGAATATTGACTTGTTCACTTATTTTACCAAACCTTCTTTCTCTCTTCTGATAGGATTGGATTGCCTCAATTAAATGTTCCTTTCTAAAATCAGGCCACAGTACATCTGGAAAATATAGTTCCGTATAAGCCAGTTGCCAAAGTAAGAAATTACTGATTCTCATTTCTCCACTTGTACGAATCAACAATTCTGGATCAGGAATCCCTGAGGTATTCATATAATTACTAATGACATTTTCGTCAATATGGTTGACTGACAATTTGCCATTGGTCACATCTTTTGAAATATTTTTAACAGCTTCGGTAATTTCCCATCTTCCACTGTAATTCAAAGCGAGTACTAGGTTTAGTCCTTTATTATCTTTCGTATCATCAATGGCCATTGCAAGGCTTTTTTGAGCCTTACTTGGTAACAAACTAGTATCTCCAATTGAATGTAACCTCACTCCATTCTTATTCAATGTTGGAAGCTCATCCTTAATTGTCGAAACCAGCAAAGACATTAATCCTTGCACCTCATCCTGAGGTCTCCCCCAATTTTCGGTAGAAAAAGCATATAGTGTGAGATACTTCACTCCCAACTCAGCACAACCCTCAGTACTTTCTCTCACTGCGGTGATAGCATTTCTATGCCCAAATATTCTGGCAGCTCCCTTCTTTTTTGCCCAGCGTCCATTACCATCCATTATAATGGCTATGTGTTCCGGCAAATTTTCTTTGTTGAGCAGGTTACTCATCATCCCAATGCATCTTCTTTTCTAAAAGCCTACAAAGTTGACATTTTTTTTACAGAAATAGAACAAATAAAGATTTATTGTCGCATAATTGCTCGATTGGGAACATATGGGAAAGGACATGGGATATCCCAGAGAATATAGCTTATTGAAAAACCTGTGAAAAAGTACCAATCTTTATCATTTGGGTTCCCATATTGATAGTTTTTTATAGTTTGATCCCCATCAGAGATGTTATCCAGGTAATCAAAAAAGGTTTTTCTGGCACTAAACTCAAAACCAGCACTGAATCTTTTACCTATAAGATGCTTAATTCCAGCTCCAATTGGCAATGCCGGCTGTATCAGATTATAATTACCATTAGGATCATCAACACCATACATTTTGAATAGACCAAACCCAACCATTAGGTAAGGAGAAAACTTCACTCTGGATTTTTCTGTTTTATAGTCAAGGAAATGATATTCAAAAGCGCCACTAATTTCTCCAACATTAATATTAAATGAGGCGTTTCTCTCAACTGCAAAAGGATCGATTGGGTTACTGTCAGACCCGGAAAGTCCACCATAAGTCAATGCAAATCGACTACTGAAGTATGGAGTAAAGTTTAATCGATAAAATAGAGAAACAGCTGGTTTTGAGTTTGAAATCTGATATCCCCTTATAAGGTCCCCTGAATAGTTTAAAGTTCCAACGCCTCCTCCGTATTCAATAAATTGGGCTTGAGTAAGGTATACTGTACAAACCAAAAAGAAAGAGGTTAAAATTAACCTCTTTAATGTATTTCTATTTTCGTAATTCAATTTATCTAAATTTCGCTTTTCTCTTGACTCCTCCAAAAATGTAGGTTAGTCTAATTTGAGTAACGAAAATTTTGTCGGTATCGTCTGGATTACCCCTTACTTCTTGAGCAACACTATAATAATATCCAGGAATTGTCACTCTGGCATCACCAGAAATGGCATCTATATGTTCTCTACTTCTATCCGCCATTGCTCTTGTCAAATCGTCTGGTAACAATGTAGGGTCCAAATATTGCCCACTACTGACATCATCAATATAATCGGTAAAAGTATGTCTGTAGCCTAATTCTATTGCGGCATCAAACTGGCTAGGCAATCTTAACTTAAATCCAATTCCTATTGGAATACTCAATTCAACTCTTGAATATGGTTCCAAGCCAGTACCAGCAACATTCTGACCTTCTGTTCCAAGATCTCTTAAAGAGACCCAGTCACCCGCATTCGAAAATTGAGCTGATGCTGGAGAACTTAATGGATCAGTGAAGTTATAATCTGCACTAAAGGTGTTGTAATCTGGGACTCTTCCTTTCGGACTATGTGTGTACACGGCACCACCAATAAAAATAAATGGGGTCATAGGAACTCTGGAATTTGAACCTCCTCTGTTGGGAATAATATCAATTTCAACTCCTCCTGAGACCTCAAATATATCGTTTCTGAAACTTAAATTTCTTCTATAACGTAATACAGCAAGCTCATCTGTAGGATCAGATGAAAAATCAGATCCACTTACCCTATACCAATTTACTGAAGCTCTTGCCGACATGTAAGGGTTCATTCGATAACCAATAATCCCTCCTATTCCAGGTCTAGTAAATGAAATATCAGTACTCGCTGCTTTACTAACAGGTGCCAAATCACCAAAATAATTGGCAGCATTTAATCCACCACCAACCCAAGCATACGGTCTGAATCTACCAAAAGATCCACCTCTTCTCTGCTTGCTGCCTTTGTAGCTAGATATCTTTTTATTCTTACTTCTTCTCCTCTTGTACTTCTTTTGAGCCTCCACTTCGGGAGCCACCATTAAAGCGCCAATGAGGACTATAATTGTTAAAAGAAGAGACTTTTTCATAGTTCGAATTATAATATTCTAATATCAAAGAAAAACAAAAATAGTGATTACCGTTTAAAACTGAAGCTAAATCTATGTTAATTTCTAAGATCCAGACCCCAATTAAGCTTGTTTCGGAGTGTATTCAGAAAGTTGTAATTGTCTAAATTAACCAATCTTGCATTAAAATCCTCTTTCCTAACTGAAAGATTTATATCTCCTTCAACAGTCACAGACCTTGAATCCAGGGATGCAAGATAGTTTGGCCCTCTGCTTTCAATCTCAAAAGATATGTTTGACTTATTCGATACAATAAGCGGTCTGATATTTAAATTATGAGGACTTACTGGTGTTATAATGAAGTTTTCAACATGCGGAAAAAGAACCGGTCCGCCACAACTCAATGAGTATCCTGTAGATCCCGTTGGAGTGCTAATCATCAAACCATCAGCCCAATAAGAATTTAAGAACTCGCCATCAATAAAGCATCTTACATTAATCATGGAGGAAGTATCTTTCTTCATGATTGCAAATTCATTCAGTGCAAAATTATGTCCTTTGAATATCTCTCCCCCACTGTCCAGATGTAATAATGTCCTTTCATCAATCGTGTACTGATTATCAAACAACAAATCAAATGCTCTTTCTATATCGTTTTTACCTACTGTTGCAAGAAATCCTAATCTCCCAGTATTGATACCCATAATTGGAGTTTCCTTCGAACCCACATATGTCAAAGTCTCCAATAAAGTCCCATCGCCACCAATACTTAAAACTACATCAATATTTTGCGGGAAATTCGATAAGCCAAAAACAGGAAAATGTGAAAAATCAACAGATTTCGCATGATTAGTGGTAGAAAACTCTTCAGACACAAAAACCTCAGCATTTCTGTTATGCAGTTCCTTGAAGATCTGATTTATGTATGGAGATACTTCGGCACTGTAAGCCCTACCATGAACCGCGATTTTCATTTTGGTCGGAGATTAGGAAGATTATATCTTTAAATACTTTAGTAAGCTATCAAGCCTATCCTTTTCAGATCCATCTTGTGATGCTTCGTTGAACCTAGCTTCTATTGAATATCCGAAACGTTCCAAAGTGGCAATGATATGATTGACTTCTTCTTTGTTGATTTTCAATGTGAGCTTGATCTTATTCGGGTCATCCTGATCAGCAATCACATATGAGGACAATATCTTTGCCTCATTAGACTCAATAAGTCGACTCACTTCAGACAAAGAATAATCAACGGCATTCAAAGACAAAACTAAAATTGCGCCTGGACTTCTGACTGAGGACGTGTTAGCAAATGCTTCAACTACATCCTCAATTGCAACAACTCCCAGGTAATTTTCTTCTCCATCAAGTACGGCAATCAAACTCACTTCTTCTTTGTTTGACAATTTCAGAAGTTCATAATAGTGTTGGTTTTGATCAATTACAGCATCCTGCCCGTCGAGTTGATATTCTTCAACAAGTTCAAGCATTTGATCGCCTCTAAAAAGTATTTCTTCTGTAATCAAACCCAGATAGTTGCTTCCTTCAATTACAGGAAGCTCGGAAGTCCTCAGTTCTTCCATCCACTGTTTAGCCTTTACTACCTTATCAGTAGGATGAAGTGGTGGAATCAAATAATTTATGAGGTCCTTCGCTATCATTTAGTTTAAATTAGATAAAAATTCTTTTGTAATAATATTGAACTTTTGTGGATGTTCCATCATCGGTGCATGACAACATTTATCAATGAACCTTAGTTGAGAGTTTTCAATAAGCTTATTGAACTCATGGCCAACCATAGGAGGAGTTATTGTGTCGTTCAATCCCCAAATCAATAACGTCGGGCACCTGATTTTAGTTATTTCAGATGCCAAATTATTTCTTTGTGCTGATTTAGCTATCGCAACAATTCTTAATGCCTTCGGGATACTTTTAGTTGTTTCAAATACCTCATCTACTAATTCTTTAGTAGCAGTATTTGGATCATAAAAAGTATATCTTACTCTTTCATCAATGTAATCATAGCTTCCTCGTCGTGGGAATGAACCACCCATTCCATCTTCAAACAATCCTGAACTTCCTGTCAAAACCAATGACTTGACCTTATCAGGATTTCCCAATGTATATAAAAGCCCTATGTGCCCGCCAAGTGAATTTCCAACAACGTTCAAATCTTCAAGGCCCATTTCTTCAACAAATTCCTCGACAAATTTTGTTAAACCTTCAAGCCCTGCTTGCTTGATCGGCATAGTATATATTGGAAGCATCGGAATGATTACTCTGTGTGTCTTTGAAAATTCTCTGACTACTCCGTCCCAATTGCTCAATGCTCCAAATAATCCATGAAGTAGAATTAATATCTCTCCACTACCTTCATCTATATAGCTAAATTCTTTCTTTTCCTTAATCTCCATTTTTATGTAAAAGGGCTAATATGGGTTAATATACTTAATTATTTAAAGAATGGAAGTAAAGTATTTGTTATCCTTAAAGTCCATTTCCTGAAAAGGCCTTAACCAATCCTTTAAGGCAGGGATCACAACTGAGACCCATTCAAAAACTATTGGGGCAATAGGTTCAAGTATTGGAAGTATAGTTGATCCCTCTGCATAATCCTCGGAAAACGTGAGGCCAACATAAGAAAACAACCAAACAACTGTACTTATAAAAAATCCCCATTTTATGACCCCAAAAATTAATCCGGCGATATTATCTAAGTCTCCGAGCAAGGTCATATCGATTATTTTCTTCAAAAATTTACCTAAAAGTGTAAGCACTAAAATGACCACAACGAATAGACAGAAAAAAACAATCAATGGTATGAAGGTCTCGTGTTCAGGATACCGTTCAATGAAATAGGCACTTAAGCTTCCTGAAAAACTGACAGCAGCTATAATAGCGACAAAAAAAGAAAAGAAGCCAATTATACTTAGCAACAAGCCAGTTTTAAATCCTCGGTATGCTCCAAACCCAAGAACAATCAGAATTAATATATCGACTAAATTCAATTACTTAAGAGTTCTTTAACAATGCCAGAAATGATTTTCCCATCCGCTTTTCCTGCCAGCTTCTTGGTAGCAATACCCATTACTTTTCCCATATCTTTCATTGATTCAGCCCCTACCTGGGAAATGATACCCTGGATCTCTGATTTTACCTCCTCCTCTGATAATTGCTTTGGTAAGTACGCTTCGATAATAGCAATTTCTGCTCTCTCTACTTCTGCAAGGTCATCTCTACCTTGTTGTTCATATACACCTAATGAGTCTTTTCTCTGCTTGACAGCTTTGGTTAGGATTTTCATTTCTGAATCTTCCGTGATTTCTCCGGAACCACCTTTCTCAGTTTCTGCTAATAATATAAGAGATTTGATTGCTCTTAATGCTCTTAGCTTATCTTTGTCCTTGGCAAGCATTGCTTGCTTTATGTCAGCTTCAATTTGTGATTTTAAGCTCATAGATATATTAATTGATTTGATCGATTATTAAAGTCAGCAAAGTTATACTTAAAGATCAATTTTACTAAATGACCCGACTAAGTGTAAATATCAACAAATTCGCCACTATAAGAAATGCAAGAGGCGGTAATAATCCAGATGTATTAAAGGTTGCCAAAGATTGCGAAAAATTTGGTGCGCAAGGTATCACTGTACATCCAAGACCAGATGAAAGACACATAACATATAAGGATGCGGTTGGTCTAAAGGATTTGGTAACAACAGAATATAATGTTGAAGGTTATCCAGACATGAGGTTCCTTGATATTCTGGAAAAAACAAGGCCAGCGCAAGCAACTCTTGTTCCAGACACCCCAACAGTCCTAACTTCAAACGCTGGGTGGCACACCATTGAACATCAGGATTTCCTAAAGTCTGTGGTTTCTGAAATAAAATCAATGGGAATCAGAGTATCAATTTTTGTAGACCCTAGCGTGGAAATCGTCTCAGCAGCGAAATCGATTGGTGCCGATAGGATAGAGTTGTATACAGAACCATATGCCACCAAATTTCATGAAAATCGAGAAGACGCGATAGCGCCATATATTGCTGCCGCTCAAAAGGCAGTAGAAGTTGGACTTGGCATCAACGCTGGACACGATTTGGATTTAGAAAATTTGAAATACCTAAAAGAAAATATACCTGGGTTAGATGAAGTGAGTATTGGGCATGCTCTGGTCTGTGATGCACTTTACTACGGACTGGAGAACACAATTCAAATGTATCTTAGAGAACTTTCATGAAATTACATTTTAGAAAATACGGTGAGGGTGAGCCATTGCTGATTCTACATGGAGTGTTCGGCTCCTCAGATAACTGGCAAACAGTCGGGAAAGCGTTCGCAGAAAATTATGAGGTATATCTCATTGATCAAAGAAATCATGGTAATTCCCCTCATCATGAAGACTTTAACTATGATGTCATGGCAAATGACCTGTTGGAGTTAATGGATGACCATAAACTTGAGAGTGCTCACATACTAGGACATAGCATGGGAGGTAAAACAGCCATGAATTTTGCTGCCACTTTCCCTGAGAGAGTAAAGAAACTAATTGTAGTTGATATTGCACCAAAATTCTACGCTCCCCATCACCAACAAATTATTGAAGGCTTTCGATCCGTAGACCTGGATGCTCTTACTTCAAGAGGAGAGGCAGACAAGGCTATGAGTACTGTAATTTCAAATATGGGCATCAGACTATTCCTTCTCAAGAATCTAAAGAGAGAGGATAGTGGATTTGGATGGAAAATAAACCTTGATGTAATTGAAAGGAACATTACCAATGTTGGGTCAGGGTTGGAAGCCGACCAGAAGTTTGATGGACACACTCTATTTATTGCTGGAGGGAATTCAGATTATATTCAAGAACATGATTTTGGATTAATTTCTTCTCATTTCTCAAATTACAAATTCGAGAAAATTGAAGGAGCAGGGCATTGGGTTCATGCTGAAAAACCAAAAGAATTATTTGAAATAGTATCAAAATTTCTAACCAGTTGAAGCAAGGCAATCTCTATTTGATTCCAATTACAATAGCTGAAAACACTAATAATGTGATCAGTTCTAGTGTAACCGATTCGATTAAAAATTGTAATCACTTCCTTGTGGAGAACATCCGCACTGCAAGGAGGTTTATAAGCAGTCTAAAACTGGGATTAACTATTGAAGAACTTCATTTTCAGCAGTTAGATAAAAAAACAGATTTTGGTTCATTGCAAAAATTAATGGCTCCAATAAGAGAGGGACATAATATAGGAGTAATGAGTGAGGCAGGTTGCCCAGGAGTAGCTGACCCTGGTGCTCTTGCTGTAAAATATGCTCATCAGAACAACATAAGAGTTATTCCACTGGTTGGACCTTCCTCAATTCTAATGGCATTGATGGCCTCCGGGTTCAATGGACAGTCATTTGCTTTTCATGGATATATTCCGATTGATAAACAAAAGAGAAAAGCTAAAATCAAGGAATTGGAAAAAGACTGCATTAGACTTGATCAGACTCAGCTTTTCATGGACACCCCTTATCGTAATAACCAATTGCTTTCTGATCTATTGAACGAACTCAAGCCAAGTACCTTACTTTCGATATCGGCAGATGTTACCGGTGAAAGTGAATACATCGGGACCAAACCAGTATTCGCCTGGAAAAAAAACAAGCCTGACCTGCACAAAAAGCCCGCAATATTTTCCATTTATAGCAAATAGTCTCCGTTAAGTCCTAATTGCTATATTATCTTCCTTTTTTCTGGCAATTAATCTAAATTTGGCGGCCTAATCACATTTAGATAAAAAAAATATATGTCATATCTATTCACTTCTGAATCAGTCTCCGAGGGTCACCCGGATAAAGTAGCTGATCAAATTTCAGATGCTCTTTTGGATCATTTTCTAGCTTTTGATTCCAACTCCAAAGTAGCGTGTGAAACTCTAGTCACAACAGGTCTTACCGTTTTGAGTGGTGAAGTAAAAACCACTTCCTATATAGATGCACAGCAAGTTGCCAGGGATGTAATCAATAAAATTGGATACACAAAAGGAGAATATCAGTTTGATGGAAATTCTTGTGGTGTGATTTCTGCTATCCATGAGCAATCCGCAGACATCAACCAAGGTGTTGACCGTGCTACCGAAGAAGAACAAGGTGCTGGTGATCAGGGTATGATGTTTGGTTACGCGACGAATGAAACTGATAATTATATGCCTCTCGCATTGGATCTATCTCACAAAATCCTACAAGAACTCGGAGACCTTAGAAGAGAGGGCAATGAGATCAAATACTTGAGACCAGATGCAAAAGCCCAGGTAACTATTGAATATAATGATGACAATACTCCTATTAGAATTGAGGCTATTGTAGTTTCTACTCAACATGACGATTTTGATGAGGATGAGAAAATGCTTGCAAAAATCAAGTCTGATGTAATCAATATCCTAATTCCAAGATTGAAAAGTAAGCTTAAGCCTGAAATTCAAAACTTATTTAATGATCAGATTAAATATCACATTAATCCTACTGGCAAATTTGTAATCGGAGGACCTCATGGTGATACTGGACTAACTGGAAGAAAGATCATCGTGGATACTTATGGAGGAAAAGGTGCTCACGGTGGTGGTGCATTCTCAGGAAAAGATCCTTCCAAAGTTGATAGATCAGCAGCTTATGCAACAAGACATATCGCTAAAAATCTTGTAGCTGCTGGTGTTGCAGATGAAGTGTTGGTACAGGTTTCATATGCAATTGGGGTAGTTGAACCAATGGGAATTTATGTCAATACTTTTGGAACAAGCAAGGTTGATATGACTGATGGTCAAATTGCTGAACTTGTCACAAAACTCTTCGATATGCGTCCTGCATTTTTGGTAAAAAGATTGAAACTTAAAAATCCAATTTACTCTGAAACTGCGGCTTACGGTCACATGGGAAGAAACCCTGAAGTTAAAACTGTTTCTTTCAAGGGTAATGGCGAAACCGTGGAGAGAGAAGTTGAAACTTTCACATGGGAGAAATTAGATTATGTTGATCAAATAAAAGAAGCATTCTCTATTGGTAAAGAAGAAATGGCTTAAGCAATAGAAAATCTAAAATTCAAGAAGGAGCTCATTCAGCTCCTTTTTTTATTAGTTTACTTCTTAAATAACTAACCAAATTATGAGGCCCCTGTATTTTTTATTCATCATTGGATTGATCAGTTGCGAAACTTCTCAAACTCCCGTATCCATTACTCAACAAAATAGTGGCACCAAATCTCTTCTTCAAGCAATCTCAGTAATTGATAATAGCACTGTTTGGGTGAGTGGTCATAATGCAACTTATGCCAATACCATGGACGGAGGAACAACATGGAACAATTATCAAATAAAAGAGGCCGACTCATTGCAATTTCGAGACATTGAAGCTTTAAATGATCAAGAGATTTTATTAATGTCAGCAGGACCAGGTATTCTTTCACAAATCCGAAAATCCAATGATGGGGGGCAGTCCTGGTCAATTAAGTACTTGATGGACATTGACACTGGATTTCTGGATTGTATGGCTTTTTGGGATGATAAAATTGGTGTGGCATATGGAGATGCGGCTGGAGGTTTATTTATTCTAAGAACTGAAGATTCCGGAGAAACATGGGCAAGGATTGATCCAAACTCTCTCCCAACACCAGCAGGGAAAGAAGGTGGCTTTGCTGCAAGTGGATCATGTGTTGAAATTGGAGACAATGGATTAGGGTGGATAGGGACTGGCGCAGGAGACAAGCCAAGAGTTCTGATTACGAAAGACTATGGAAAAACCTGGAAAGCTGCCAATACTCCAATTATCAAAGGGGAAGCAGCTGGAATAACGTCAATAAATTTTTGGAATGACAATGAAGGCATAGTTGTAGGAGGAGATTTGGCTCAATCCGATTCATATACAGATAATATTGCTACCACAAGTGATGGAGGCGCAACCTGGAAAATAAGCGGTAAACCAATTACAAAAGGCAGTTTTTATGGTAATGATGTCACAATCAAAAACGACCAATTATATACTTTCTCATGTGGGCCAAATGGAATTGATTATTCTACCGATAAAGGCCAAAGCTGGAGCCAACTAGACACACTCAATTACTGGGCTGTAAAAGTATTAGATAATGGAACTGGTTGGGCTGTAGGGAAAGATGGCCGAATTGCCAAGATTACCTTTTAATTAGACCTAAGGAGCTTTATTTTTACTCGAAATTTCATCAGAATGCTTAAAAGACCAAGAAGAAATAGAAAATCCGCTGCAGTCAGAGACCTTGTGCAGGAAACAACCCTTACTACTAATGACCTGATGTATCCTTTGTTCTTATTGGAAGGTCAAAACAAAAAAGTTGAAGTGGATTCAATGCCAGGAATTTTCAGACTTTCTGAGGACCAAATGTTGAAGGAGGTTGAAGAGTGTTTAAATCTTGGAATCAAGGCATTTGATATATTTCCTGTGGTCGATGAAAAGCACAAAGACAAAGAAGCCACAAAAAGCTACGATCCCAATTTCTTTTATCTGAAGTCACTTAGAAGAATAAAGGAAGCCTTCCCTGAAGCTTGCATTATGACAGATGTGGCAATGGATCCCTATAGCACAGATGGGCATGACGGTTTGGTAGAAGATGGAAAAATCCTAAATGATGAAACTCTTGAAATCCTGGGAGCAATGGCATTAGCACAAGCTGATACTGGAATTGACATCATTGGCCCAAGTGATATGATGGATGGAAGAGTAGAATACATAAGAGATATTCTTGATGAAAATGATCATGAAGAAGTAAGCATTATGTCCTACACGGCGAAGTATGCGAGCGCATTTTATGGTCCTTTCAGAGATGCTCTGGATTCCGCTCCAAAATCAGGAGACAAGAAGACATATCAAATGAACCCAGCGAACCAAAGGGAAGCAATTATCGAGGCGGATTTAGATGAAGAAGAAGGCGCCGATTTCCTAATGGTAAAACCTGCATTAGCATATCTTGACGTAATCAAGCTGCTAAAAGACAATTACGATCTTCCAATCGCAGCTTACAATGTCTCCGGTGAATATAGTATGATTAAAGCTGCTGCAGAAAAAGGATGGTTAGATGGAGAAAAGGCAATGCTGGAAGCAGTCTTGAGCATAAAAAGAGCAGGAGCCAGTGTAATTCTATCCTATTTCGCCAAAGAGATTGGAATAATAGCAAAAAATGGTTCGTTATAACCATATGCGATTAGTCCTGATGCTTATTGGATCAATGGGTCTTTTTGGTTGCGTTAGCGATTGTAATGTTAGCTGTCCATCACCATGTGTTCCAATAAGTTTTACTCTAACGGAGGACAGTGTCAGTATTCAAACTTTACAAACTCCTCCTTATGTGATTCAGGAAATCTCATTAGAAACAATCACCTCTGATTTAGAGTCGGAAAACTTGTTTCAAATACAGCCTGAAAAATTCTCCTTTGTTGGTTGTGATGGAAGTACTTACAGGTTAATTCTTGATGAGAACAATCAAATAGAAATTAATGTACACTTAGAAACATTCTCTAAAGATGAATGCTGCTCCTTTTTCACTGCTTCATCTATTACTTTCAACGGAACTGAACTATGCTCGGCTGCTACCGATCAATGCTCAGGAGGTGCTTACGAACTTTAGAGTCCGCTTATCAGATTGTTAATTCAATTGGAGACAATCCTCGTTTAGAAAAGAAATGAAAGTATCAATCACTTATATCAAATTAAGAAGTCCACTTAAGATCTTTAAGCTTATTTCTTACTCAATGAAGTCGGTGAAGGAATTAAGTTTATACGGCAATGTAAAATTCAAAACATCCGGTTTTTGGACAAAACACTACACAATGACTTTATGGAATTCTGAAGACGATATTCAAAAATTTGCAAGAAATAGTGCCCATAAAGAAGCAATGAAGATCAGCTCTATTATTGCCTCTGAGATTAGAACTACTACAATTGAACTTAATGAATTGCCTTCATGGGAAGAGGCTAAAATGCATCTTTTGAAAGGGAAAGTGTTGAAATTTTAGTTACTCAAAAAGATCTTCCTCCCTTTCTACCATCAAAATTGAAGATTGAGGAACAACAAAATACTTCTCTTTCTGATAAACAACTTCAAAAGCACCAGCAGCAAGAAATACCGCCAGATCACCTTCTTGTACTTGTAAGGGCATATATTTCACCTTGTCTTCCTCAGGCTTCCAGTCATCTTCCTCATCTGTTGCCATAGGGAGGGGATAGCCCGGCCCAGCCTTTACAATGTAACCGTATTGTACCTTATCTTTTTCCTTTACTCCTGGGGGTAAATAAAGGCCACTATCTGTTTTTTCCGAATCCTTTTTAAGTTTGATCAAGACTCTATCACCTACGATCAACAACTTTTTCAACTTGTTATCTGCTGTCAACTCCATCGTCTCTATTTAAAAATGGTGGCAAAAATAATAATCGATATGAATTACTCAAACAAGTCCTTTTGCTGATTGGTTTCAACATCCGCTCTGTCAAGCAACCTCTCATCCATGTCTTTGCTGGCTTTGGCGCCTAGCTCTTTCAATCTCTCTGCTCTTGAAATCAGGTTTCCTTTTCCATTTGTCAACTTATTCATCGCAGACTCATAGGTTGTGGTAGTTTGCTTAAGGGTATTACCTATCTTAATTAGGTCATCAGCAAATGCTTTGAACTTATCATAAAGTGCACCACTTTGTCTTGCAATTTCTAAAGCATTTCTGTTTTGAAATTCCTGTTTCCAGATGTTGGCGATTGTTCTCAACGTAGCAATTAATGTTGTAGGACTAACAATTACTATATTTTTAGAATATGCTTCGTTGAAAAGCCCTGGCTCATGCTGAACCGCCAGGGTAAATGCAGGTTCAATCGGCACAAACATTAATATAAAGTCAAGGCCTTCTACCTTATATAAGTTCTGATAATTCTTTTCACCCAGATCCTTAACATGCTTTCGAATTGAAATAAGGTGATGTTTCAAATGTTGTTCATCCTCTTCATTTACAAATCTCTCGTAAGCAGTAAGTGATACCTTAGAGTCAATTACTATGCTCTTTTTATCAGGAAGGTTTACAATTACATCAGGCCTGAATCTCCTTCCATCCTGTGTGATTGATTCCTGAACAAAGTACTCCCTGTTCTTCTCCAACCCTGATTTCTCAAGAATGCTCTCCAGGATAAATTCACCCCAGTTACCCTGAGTTTTAGTATCTCCTTTTAATGCCTTGGTAAGGTTTTCAGCCTCAACAGTGATCTTTTGATTCAGTTCACGTAAACCCACTATTTGCTCTTTCAATGCTGCGTTACGAGCAATTCCATCCTTATTGGTCTGATCTACTTTCTGTTCAAACTGTGAGATTTTTTCACCAAGTGGTTTTAATAACTCATGAATATTAACCTTATTCTGATCAGTAAATTTCTTACTCTTCTCTTCAAAGATCTCATTGGCAAGATTTTTAAACTCCACTGCAAACTGTTGCTGAAGTTTATCTACCTCTGTTTTCTGATCTTTTAGCTTCTCCTCAAGATTTTGATAGTTTGCCGTCAGCTGAGAATGAGTCGCATTTAACTCAATAAATTTCTCTCTTTCAGATTTTAACTCATTATTAAGCCGATCAAGATCATTAGAAAGTGCTGTTGCCTTCTCAGATTCAAATTTCAATTCCAACTCCATTTCCTGCGATTGTTGAACACCGGATTGCTTAAATGTCAGCTTAGCAATGAACCATGCTGCTCCACCTCCAACTAACAGGCCTATTCCAAGAAAGATCAAAAGATTAATTTCCATTACTCAAATTTACCTCAAACTTTGTAGATAGCCGAACAATTCCATCAACCATGCTACTCCAACATGAATCATTATTCCTCCCCAAATATGTTGGGTCCGCAAGGATATTATTCCCAGGATAAAACCTCCAAAGATCGAACTGATTGATTCTCCCAGGGGTTTGCCAAAATGGAGAAAACAGTAAGACGCGCACATTGCCAAAATCACCTGGGGCCCTACAATCCTGCTAAAAGCCATTATCAAAAAACCCCTGAAGAATAATTCTACTGAAACAAAATCACTGCCATAAGATATCTCATACATCAGAACAGAGACCCATTCCGATATTTTATGAGATTGTGCAAAGACTCCTCCTCCAGATCTTCTGTACTTTGGATAGAATTCTTGGATATCAGGCAGAAATGAACCCAAGGCAATTACTATTCCGGTCAGTCCCAACAGAATTAGATAAGGCTTCAAATCCCATTTCTTAGGAGCAAGACCATATATTGATTTATTATCCTTCTCGTAAATAAAATAGAATAAGATCAATGGTAATACAGATACCACAAGACTAGAAGACCATCTTATTAGTTTCCCAATGAATCTTTTATCTATTGCATTCAGCTCATCAATCAAAAAATAATGTCCATAGAACGACCTATCAAGAGCCAGAATACCAAACCCTATAAAAAATTTCACCCAGAAGGATCTTTTCTTTATCCAATCTTTGTTGATACCAAATAGGTAAATGAAAAAGCAGACTGACAAAAAAGGGATTGACTGGAACAAAAACATCCACAGCCACTTTATGGGCCTACCTGTATATTGGTCTATGTAATCATCCTCAAAATCCAGCCAATAATTGAATGCCAGGCAGATGGCTAAGAATATGGCGGTTGTCAGATATAGCTTCCAGTGGAAGTTTTCTTTCAAATATTCTTTTATATAGGAAAGGATCTTTTTCATTAGCAGCTAAACTAATGGGAATTCAATTAATTTCGCTTTATGTGTTTGATTCTTTTTTCATGGGATAACCACCCTAAATACAAACTGATTGTCGCCGCAAATCGTGATGAGTTTTACGAGCGGCCCACAACATCACTTAGCATTTGGGAAGATGATGAAAATATAATAGCAGGTAAAGACCTTACCGCTGGTGGTACCTGGATGGGGATTAATAAAGAGGGCCGCTTCAGTGCTTTGACCAACTATCGAGATATAGCAAACATCAAACAAAATGCTCCAAGCAGAGGCGACCTTACCAGGAAGTATCTTTCAGAAGAAATCTCGGATCAAAATTTCTTTGATTTCTTCAAACCAACTTTGAGTGATTTCAATGGGTTTAATATCCTCAACGGTAACTTCGATCAACTTACCTACTTCAATAACGAGCATCAACAGTTAATTGAAATCAAACCGGGGATATATGGATTAAGTAACGCTTTTCTTGATACCGATTGGCCGAAGGTCTCTCGTGCAAAGGAGATGTTTTCAAGCATTATTATGGCAGAAGAACCACAAACAGATGATTTAATCAATTTCCTTCAAGATAAAACGCAAGCGGAAGACAAAGATCTCCCTGAGACAGGCCTGTCATATGAAATGGAAAAAGTAGTTTCATCTATGTTTATTGAGTCCCCTAATTACGGAACATGCTGCTCAACTGTTCTGACTGTGGATTATAATGGTAAGGGAAGGATTACAGAAAGATCATACCCTGTAGGTAATAGGTCTGATGAAATTAAAAGCTTCGAATTTGATTGGAAAGCTTAGCCCTGAGACAATAAAGTGACTAAGAATTCATTTTGAAATTATGATATATCGATTTCTATTGCTTTTATTTAGTATGGCATTCCTTGGTTTAACTTCCTGCGGTGACGATATCCAGGATCCGCTTCAAGGCATCCCATTAAAAGGAGAAATAGAAGGTCAGGAATGGGAGTATACTGTGGGGAAAGCATTTTTCAGCCTGGCAAATCAATCTTATCAAATTGAATTGTTTAATACTCCTAATGTAAATGATGGCTGCACCCTGTTTGGTGGCAACAGTGCATTTGTTAGTTTCGAGATTCCAACATCCGAGCAAACCATCAACCAGCCCAGCGCAATCTATCAATCTCTTACATTTCACTTTGAAGATTCTCAAACCGCATTTACTGCAACCACAGGTTATGTTGAGATTATTTTAATCAACAATTTTGAAGTGAGGGGCATCATCAATTCACGCTTTGACGAAGAAAACTACGTGGAAGGCATCTTTTCAGCTACTTTATGTAATTGATTTCGATTTATACCAGAAAAATTCCGGTTTATCCATCCAATCTCCAAGCTTGCTGTAGCTCTTTTAGGTTTCGAGAAGTTTTAAACTACTTTAGTATTACCAAATTTAAAGATCACAGCTATGAATTACGTTATTGAACCTACTAGAAATACTCCTTTTGTTAATTTTGACTTTGACGCTGGTGTCTTTGAGCTAAAAGGCATTTCCAGCCCGGAAAATTCTCTAGACTTTTATAACCCGATCTTTGAGGCCGTTGATAACTTCAACAATGAGAAATTAGAAGTTAACATGGCTTTGGAATATTTTAACACAAGTTCATCAAAGTGTTTATATCAAATTTTTAAATCCATTAAAAAACTACATACTGGCGGAACACAGGTTGTAGTAAATTGGATTTATGATGAGGAAGATGAAGATATGCGTGAGGTAGGTGAGGATTACAGTGACATCCTTGACCTTGAAATGAACTATATGGCATTGAGTGTTTAACGACATATTTAAACATCACCACTATCTTTCATCCAGCTCTTATTGGGCTGGATTTTTTATGTTAATTGCCTCATAAACGACTCTATTGTCCGATTCAGGCATAAAATCACACCTTAAGTAGCAATAAATTCCTGTTCATCGCGAATTTTTACATATCTTTAAAAATCGAGGGTTCACAGTAAGGAAGGGCCCATCCATCGAATAAAAAATAATGCGACACCAAACCGTCGTATATTAGTGGTAGATCAGCTTAGGGAAAAAGGCAAAATCAATAGACAATTAAAGATTTATCACTATGCAGTTATTTCTAGAACCGACAAAAAATACTCCTTATGTGAACATGGATGCTCACAAGGGTATCATTGAGTTTAGAGGAGTATCTAGCCCGGAAAACTCATTGGCTTTTTATGAGCCAGTGTTTGAAACACTAGACGCATATAAAAATACTAGCGGAACAGATCTTGAAGTGAACATGGCATTCGTTCATTTCAACACAAGTTCCTCCAAATGTCTCTTCGACATATTCAAGCAAATCAAAAGAATCAGCAACTCAGGACGGGAAGTAACCATTAATTGGTTTTATGATGAGTATGATGATGATATGAAGGAAGTAGGAGAAGACTATAGTGAAATTCTTGATATGGAATTTATGTACCATATCATGGATGAAGACGAATAATGATAACTAAACCAGCTTCACGTTAAACGACTAAAACTATTATCCATTTTTAAGCGGCTCAGACCATGTTACAAGAAATTGCGGAACCATTAGCAAAATCCTCCAAGAAAAAAGATAAGTACACAATTCTATTTGTGGACGATGAGGTTATCAACCTGAGGCTATTTTCAGTAGCGTTCAGAAGAGATTTCAACGTAATCACGGCATCTTCAGGTGCAGAAGCATTGGAAGTGTTAGATAACAATGATGTCAAACTAATCCTTACTGACCAGCAGATGCCAGGAATGTTAGGAACTGAATTCTTAGAAAAAACAATAGAAAAATACCCTGACGTAATCAGAATGATCGTTACAGGTTTCGCAGATATCGATGCGATTGCTCAGGCAGTAAATAAGGTGGGTATATATAAGTATATCACAAAACCTTGGGATAATAGAGAGCTTAAGTTAACAATGGATAAGGCTCTTGAAACTTATGAGCTTAAAAATGAAAGAAACAACCTGGTTAAAAAACTGGAGGAAGCCAATCAGAGTCTTGAGCAAAAGGTAGAGGAAAGAACAAAAGAATTAACGGAAGCAAACAAAAGGCTTACAAGTAGTTTAACATACGCAAAAACGATTCAAGAGGCGATTTTGCCTGCAGAGCAAGAGGTTGTTGCCAACTTTGGAGATGCTTTTATTCTTTATAAACCATTTGAGCACGTAAGTGGAGATTTCTTCTGGTATTCTAAATTTGATGATGGCAGAAAGGATTTAGAGATCATGGCGGTAGTTGATTGTGTTGGACATGGAGTAGCTGGCGCACTACTGAGTATGATTGGAGAATCTCTCTTAGATAAGATTGTGAATGAAAAAGGAATTTACAGACCTGACGACATTCTAAGTAATATGGAAGATGGCTTACTGAGAATGCTTGGCAAGACTGATAAAGAAGGTAAAGAAACAATGGATGCTTCCATTGTTGTAGTTGACAAAAAGCGGAATAGATTAGAGTTTGCAGGAGCCAGTCAAAACCTCCTTTATGTAAAAGATGGGGTTATTGAAACTATCAAAGGAACAAGAATGTCGATTGGTGGTGTAAGAGCAGGTGAGAAGGAATTTGAAGCAGAGCAACTGGATCTAGATGGTGTACAAGCTATTTACATGCAATCCGATGGATATAGAGATCAATTGAGTCCACAAGGAAAAATCACTATCAGAAGAGTAAAAGAAATTCTTGAAAAGATATACGACAAACCAATGCAACAGCAGAAGGA
The DNA here is from genome assembly GCA_024743255.1 of bacterium. Classification (GTDB taxonomy): domain Bacteria; phylum Bacteroidota; class Bacteroidia; order Cytophagales; family Cyclobacteriaceae; genus JANSWY01. The sequence goes on from JANSWY010000003.1 coordinate 217,090, forward strand.
GTATCTTGATAAATTCATCATGAAATGGATGGATGGGGAAGATCAGACTGATGATATAACTGTGGTAGGCATCAAAATCTAGTGATAAACAACATGGCACAATGAAAAAGGCGAATCGGATGATTCGCCTTTCTTGTTTTATATGATAAAGTAGTTTTTAAACTACCACTTCTTCTTCTAAATAACTCTCCACCGGAATACAGCTACACATTAAGTTTCTATCACCGTAAGCGTTATCAATTCTACTTACAGTAGGCCAAAACTTATTCTCTCTAACATACGGAAGTGGATAAACCGCTTTCTGTCTCGAATATGGTCTGTTCCACTCATCAGCCAAAGCAATCTTCGCAGTGTGAGGAGCATTTTTCAACACATTGTCATCTTTGTCGGCCTGACCATTTGCGATCTCATCTATTTCCGCCTTAATGCTAATTAAAGCATCACAGAATCTATCCAGCTCTGGTTTTGTTTCGCTTTCAGTTGGCTCGATCATCATTGTTCCAGCCACTGGGAAGCTAACTGTAGGAGCGTGAAAACCGTAATCCATTAGTCTTTTTGCAATATCCTCCACCTCAATTCCAAGTGGTTTGAACCCTCTGCAATCAACAATCATCTCGTGAGCGTTTCTACCATTTTTACCAGAGTAAAGAATTTCAAAATGATCCTGAAGTCTGTATTTCATGTAATTGGCATTCAGAATTGCCAGCTCAGTTGCCAATTTAAGTCCGTCAGCTCCCATCATTCTGATGTAGGCATATGAAATAGTAAGAATACTTGCGCTTCCAAAAGGAGCAGCAGATATTCCAGTAATAGCATTATCTCCTCCGGTTTTTACTACCTTATTACCTGGTAAGAATGGTGCCAGGTGTTCAGCAACACCAATTGGTCCCATTCCAGGTCCACCACCACCGTGAGGAATACAGAAAGTTTTGTGAAGGTTAAGGTGACAAACATCTGCACCAATATTCGCAGGACTTGTTAATCCAACCTGCGCATTCATATTAGCACCATCCATGTAGACCTGTCCACCGTTTTGGTGAATGATCTCACATATCTCCTGAATGCTTTCTTCAAATACACCGTGCGTTGAAGGATAAGTCACCATTAAAGCTGCTAAATCATCTTTATGAGCCTCAGCTTTCTCCTTAAGATCAGCAACATCAATATTACCAAGCTCATCACATTTAACTATTACAACCTTCATTCCAGCCATAACAGCACTAGCAGGATTGGTACCGTGAGCTGATGATGGAATAATGGCAATGTTTCTATGTGAGTCGCCATTGTTTCTGTGGAATTCCCTAATTACCATCAATCCAGCATACTCACCCTGAGCTCCTGAATTTGGCTGTAATGACGTACTATGAAAACCAGTAATTTCACTCAACCAATCCTCCAGATTATTACACATCTCAAGATAACCTTCTACCTGGTTTGTCGGAGCAAACGGATGGATCTCAGAAAACTCTGGCCAGCTTACTGGAATCATCTCAGTAGTAGCATTCAATTTCATGGTACAAGAACCAAGTGAAATCATGGAATGCACCAGTGAAAGATCTTTGTTTTCTAATCTCTTAATATATCTCAACATTTCATGCTCAGCATGATATTGATTGAATACTGGATGTTCTAAATATGCAGATTCCCTTTTCAACTCAGCAGGAAAACTGTAATTAACAGCTGATGCTGCCTCGTTAAGATCAAATGAAATTTTCTTACCAAGTACTTCTTCAAAGGTTGAAACAACTGTTCTGATATCTGCTGGAGTATGAGTCTCATCGAAAGAGATACCAACTGCTCCGTTTTCAAAATATCTGAAGTTAGCTCCTTTAGCCTCTGCGATTTCTTTCACTTTCGACGTATCTGCACCAACTATTTTCAGAGTGTCAAAATAGTGTTCATTTTCATTCGATAGTCCAATGTCTTCTAGCGCTTTCTCGGTTAATGCTGCCAAACCATGGATTCTTGAAGCAATACCTTTCAAACCAGCCGGTCCGTGATAAACACCATACATTCCAGCCATTACAGCTAGTAATACCTGAGCAGTACAAATATTGGATGTAGCTTTTTCTCTTCTTATATGTTGTTCCCTGGTTTGAAGTGCCATTCGATAAGCATCATTACCATCCTGGTCTTTACTTACTCCAATGATTCTTCCTGGGATATTTCTTTTATAAGCTTCTTTTGTAGCAAAGTAAGCAGCGTGAGGACCTCCAAATCCCATTGGAACTCCTAATCTTTGGCTAGTCCCTACAACAACATCTGCTCCCATCTCACCTGGAGGTGTTAGAAGAGTAAGGCTTAACAAATCCGCAGCAACAGTTACGAAAACATTATTCTCTTTAGTAGCAGCGATTAGATCTGAGTAATTTACTACTGACCCATCACCATTTGGATATTGAAGCATTAACCCGAAATAGCTCTCATCGGTAGGATCGAAATTTCCTAATTGATCAATTACTAATTCAATTCCAAAAGGCTCTGCTCTTGTTTGTAATACATCAATAGTTTGAGGGAAAACACAAGAATCAACAAAGAATTTCATTGCTGATTTCTTCGGGCCTTTTCTTAAACCATATTGCATGATCATGGCCTCAGCTGCGGCAGTTGCCTCATCCAATAAAGATGCGTTTGCTATTTCCATCCCAGTTAAGTCAGTAACAATAGTCTGGAAATTAATTAGAGCCTCTAATCTTCCTTGAGCAATTTCAGCCTGGTATGGAGTATAAGCAGTGTACCATCCCGGATTCTCCAAAACGTTTCTTTGAATTACGGTAGGAACAACACAATTATAATATCCCATTCCAATGAAAGACTTGAATATTTGGTTCTTTCCTGCCAACTCTTTGAATTGTTTAAGGAACTGGAACTCATTCAAGGTCTCTGGTAATTCTAATGGTTTTTTCAACCTAATAGATTCCGGTACAGTTTGACTGATAAGTTCGTCGATGGATGATGCGCCAATGGCTTTTAACATTTCTGAGATTTCTGCCTCATTTGGCCCGTTGTGTCTACTTTCAAAGGCCACCCGTTGATTCAAATCGATCGTCATGTGGTGTTATGTTTTCTAAGTGTTGCTTATCAACCGCAAAGGTATATTTTATTGATCAAAAAATCTTAATTCCCTCATCAACCAATTGCATAATAAATATGTTCGAATTACTTAAAAAAATGTATTTTGAGCTTGTGGCTCATATGATTATTATTGCCACTACCTTAAAAATCACTTATATGCAGAAATTGATCTCAATAGTAGCTTTAGTTATGGTCGCAACCCTGGCTATAGCACAAAGCAAACAGTCAAAGAAATTTGCAAAATCCATCAATGAAAATGACTTATATAATCGCCTGGCAGTTTTAGCTTCAGACAGTCTGGAAGGACGTGAAACTGGCACTGAGGGTCAGAAGAAAGCAGCAGATTATATTTCATCCAGATTTAAAGAATTTGGTTTTGAAGGTCCTGTTAAATCTAATGCGGGAAATAGTTACTATCAGAAATTTAATCTGTATAAGCTGAATGATAAGGACATTTACATTATTGCAGGTGATAGGAAGTTAGAGTTTCTAAGCGACTTCATGTCGTTTGGAGGAATTAATACTGAAGGAGAAGTTTCTAAAGAGGTAGTATATCTGGGCGATGGTAGCAGCATCGACTCTGTAGATTTGAAAGGGAAAATTGGAGCATTCTATACATCAAAAAGCAACTGGCGAGATATAGCTGCTAAAATTACGGAAGCCGGAGCTGAGGGAACACTTGCGTTTATGGGTGCAACTGATGATATCTTCGATCAAAGTTTAAATCGCATGAAATCATTTATTAGCGGCAACAGATTGACTTTGAATAAGCCAGCTCCAAGTACAGATCAATGGTTGTTTTTTGTGCCTCCATCCTTCGCAAATGAACTCTTCAACAAACCACTTGATTCATTAAAACAACAAAGCGACATATCGGGTATTTCAGGTGAATTGAAGGTAAGTCTCAATAGGTCAATTCAAACAGTTGAAAGTGAGAATGTATTAGGTTATTTACCAGGCACAGATTTGAAAGACGAACTTTTAGTGATTACAAGTCACTATGATCATCTAGGAGTTAGAGATGGAGAAGTCTACAATGGTGCAGATGATGATGGATCTGGAACAACTAGCTTATTGGAAATAGCGCAGGCATTCTCACTAGCAAAAGAGAAAGGGAAAGGCCCTAGGAGAAGCATTTTATTTATGACAGTCTCTGGGGAAGAAAAAGGATTGCTTGGTTCAGATTATTACACCCAAAATCCAGTATTTGATTTAGCCAAAACCGTGACTAACCTAAATATTGATATGGTAGGAAGAGTTGATCCTGATCATGAAGGTAAACCAGATTATGTATATGTGATTGGGGCTGATAAACTTTCCTCGGAGCTTCATGAGCTTTCAGAAGAAATCAATAGCAATACATTAAAATTGGATTTTGATTACAAATACAATGATGAAAATGATCCCAATAGGTTCTATTACCGCTCCGATCATTACAATTTTGCAAAAAACAATATCCCAATCATTTTCTACTTCAATGGAGTTCATGCAGACTATCATAAGCCAACAGATACTATAGAAAAGATTAATCTGACTCTAATGAAAAAGAGAGCTCAAGTAATTTTCTATACTGCCTGGGAAATTGCTAATCGTGATAATCGGGTGAAACTAGATTAGGAGAGGAATGATTCTTGCGGGGTTAGGTTCTAAACCTACTCCCCACAAGATCTTTTCAACCAGCTATGGAAAGAAAGACTTTAACATCTTCCTATCACAAATTTAAAACAAAATTCTTTTTACGCAAATTTATTATCAAAAGATAAGATGCCTCCACAGAAAATATGGCATTTAACGGCGATTAGGCCGCTTTTTTTTATGAAAATTTTTAGATTTTTTATTCTTTTTCTCATGAAACGCCCCCTTAAAGTCCGGATTTTCAAGCTTCTTTTGCCTATCAATTTCCCTTGCCATGTCCTGATTTTCTGATTTTTCAGTTTTAAAAACCTCCACATTATCAGGCAATTCCGACCTTGGAATTTCTTTCTTGATCAATTTTTCGATCTTTTCTATGTGGTATTCCTCCGCTGGATTCATAAAAGTGATGGCTTTACCGGTCTTTTCAGCCCTTCCAGTTCTTCCTATTCTATGCACATAGTCCTCATAAATTATCGGAACATCAAAATTGATAACATGTGAAACATCTGAAATATCAATCCCTCTGGCAACCACATCGGTTGCTACCAAAACTCCTAATTCACCTTCTGAGAAACTATTAATAGCATTCAGTCTACTGTTTTGATCTTTATTCCCATGAATCACCCTTACCTCTTTGGTGACTTTTCTTTGAATGAATTTGAATACATTATCTGCACTCGCCTTTGTTCTGGTAAAAATGATAGTCTTCTTCATTTCTTCTGACTTATCATACGTTTCCAGTAGGTACTCCAGCAGTGCAATTTTGGTTCGGATATTAGGAATAGGGAATAACTCCTGCTCCACGGTTTCTGCAGTCATTACCTCTGGAGTAACTTTCACAATCTCTGGATATTCCAGAAACTCTTGCGAGAGTTCAACCACTTTATCAGGCATAGTTGCTGAGAAGAGTAGGTTTTGTCTTTTTACAGGAATTATTTCCAGGATTTTCCTAATCTGAGGCATAAAACCCATGTCCATCATTTTATCCGCTTCATCCAGAACAAGAGTCTTTATGTGTTTTGTGATAAATAGCTGTTCACGGTAAAAATCCATAAATCGCCCTGGTGTGGCAACCAAAACATCAACCCCACCTTCAAGACTTTCCTTTTGAACTTTAGTCCCAGATCCTCCATATATAGCAGCATACTTGATATCCAGATAAGTGGAAAACATAGCCACATGATCCTTTATCTGGATAGCCAACTCCCTTGTAGGAGCTAATATCAGGACACGTGGGTTTTGAGGCTGATGATATTTTGCCTTCATCAACAGAGGCAATACAAAAGCAGCCGTTTTACCAGTTCCTGTTTGCGCTACTCCCATCACATCATGGCCAGCATTTATGAGCGGTATTGTTTTTTGCTGCACTTCAGTAGGAGCTGAATAGCCAGCTTCGTCAATTGCATTCAACAATTGTCTATTTAAACCTAATTCTTCAAACGACGTGGTGGGATTAGACATTAAAGCTTGGTAATTTTGGGTCAAAGAAAAATTGAATATGAGTAATTATCTGATTGTCAACGCAAATATAGTCAATGAAGGAAAGGTCACTTCAGGAGACGTCCTAATTCGTAATGGTAGAATTGAGAAAATTGCCAATTCCATTACTCCGGAAGGCAATATTGAAACAATTGATGCTAGTGGATCCTATCTAATTCCTGGTGTAATAGATGATCAGGTACACTTCAGAGAGCCTGGATTAACTCATAAAGCCAATATCCAAACTGAATCCAGAGCAGCGGTTGCAGGTGGAATTACTTCCTTCATGGAAATGCCAAATACGGTTCCAAATGCACTTACCCAGGAACTACTTCAGGATAAATATGACATTGCTGCGAAGACATCAATGGCGAATTACTCATTTTTTATGGGTGCTTCTAATGACAATCTGGAGGAAGTGCTAAAAACTAACAGAAAGGATGTCTGTGGAATTAAAATTTTCATGGGATCCAGCACTGGAAATATGCTGGTGGATAATGAGAAGACACTCGCAAGTATTTTTAGCAATGCAGAGCTGATTATTGCAACTCATTGTGAGGATGAAGAAACAGTAAGAAGAAATACCGAGATCTACAGAGAAAAGTACGGTGAATCAATGCCATTCAAATACCATCCGGAAATCAGAAGTGAAGAGGCATGCTACTTATCTTCAAGCTTTGCATCAGGACTTGCAAGAAAACATGGTGCCAGACTACACATTCTACACATAAGTACAGCAAAAGAAACTGAATTATTTGATAATAATATTCCTCTGAAAGATAAGAAAATCACTTCTGAAGCTTGTATTCATCATTTATGGTTCAATGATTCCTTTTATGATACAAAGGGCGCATTCATCAAATGGAATCCTGCAGTTAAGACTGAAGAAGACAGGAATGGTATTTGGAAGGCATTATTAGACGATCGAATAGATGTAATTGCTACGGATCATGCTCCTCATACTTTGGAAGAGAAGGCTAACGGGTATTTTAATGCTCCGAGTGGAGGTCCTTTAGTTCAGCACTCTTTAGTTGCAATGATGCAATTTGAAAAACAAGGAAAAATATCTATCGAGCGGATTGTTGAGAAAATGTGTCACAACCCTGCAATTCTATTTGAAATAAAAGAACGAGGTTATATCAGAGAAGGCTACCACGCTGATTTGGTTTTAGTTGACCCAAATAAGGCTTGGGAAGTGAATAGATCGAATGTCTTAGCAAAATGTGGTTGGTCTCCATTTGAAGGAGAGACTTTTGGTTCTTCCGTAACACATACATTTATAAATGGTGAACTAGCGTACAACAACGGCAAATTCAATGAACAACTATTTGGTCAAAGATTGTTATTTGATCGAGATTAAAAAATTCTTTGGGTTGCATTGTTGGAAATAAAAATATGGAATTATAACTTTGCAATCCTTTCACAAACGGTGGTTGTAGTTCAGTTGGTTAGAACGCCTGATTGTGGTTCAGGAGGTCGTCGGTTCGAGTCCGATCTTCCACCCACCAAGAAGTCTAGATGAATGTCTAGACTTTTTTTATTTATATGAAGCCAAAAAGATTAGTGGAGGACGAGAAGTCTATCCCGATTCAAATCGGGAAGTCCGAAATTCCATCAAGATATTCAAGTAGTTGCATATATGATTATGGGCTCTTTTTTTATTCTACATTCATCACCTACGATTGAATTTAATACAATCGGCCTAGTAGCTATTGTTTTCGTGATTTATAAACTTACCTTCCTCGTTAAATAAATAGTTTCTTTTGCCCTCCAAGATTTCTTGCAGTATCTGATCTTTATTCTCTACGTCGATCATATTTTTAACACTGTAATGTAGAAATTTCCCTGGTGTTAAATCAGATTCGGATGGAGCCTTTAGTGTTATTTTGCTAGGAAGATTTGCAGTTATACGGTACTCATTTTTGGGTGAAAACTTCGAGATATATTTAGGCCTGTCTGCCAAACTTAAATTTATAAAGCCCAAATGAGCTAAAATTTCCCGGGCCTGAAATGGTGTTATTGGACCATTAATTCGATGCAGGTCTTCTTTAAAAATTTCATATGACATGGAGGAATCATTTAGAATTGTCACTAAATAGAAATCCCCGCATTGCAGCATCACACTTTGAGAGGCATGATTATCAAAGTAATCAAACCCAGTTCTCCCCTCTATAGTTAATGCAGGGAATAGTAATAAAGTACCATAAACATCCGGTTCAATTACCGCTTTAGTGTAGTGACTTCTAATTATGCAATGGGTATGGTGAAATTCTTGCCAATTATAAATATCACCAATGAATCCGGATTGTAACCTCCTGTCTCTTTCTGCAAGTAAAGAATTGTCTTTCAGATGTGTCTTAAAAAAAATCAAAGACATCCACTTAAAAACTAGATTTACCAAATCCTTATCCTGTGACAACCTGGAAGCCACTATGTCCGAAGAACTATTTAGTAGTCTACTTATTGGTTCTTCGTAGACTAGACCTAGTTTCGAATTACAACTTGAGCAACATGGTACCGTATATTGACTATATCTTATTTGAGTTTCGTTGGGCAGATTTATAGTATTTTTATAAAGATTGAACTTACGTAGTAGCCAGTCGGGAATTACATGTTCATTATTAAAAGGGGTGCTAGATGGCGCTGCTCCACAAATGAAACAATTATTTCCTATTACTATGGAATCTAGAAAATCTTGAAGGCCAAAAAACAATATCCGCCCATCATTTGAAAATATAGTTCTACTTGTAGAATTAGGCATTATTTATGTTTTCAATATACTAACAAACAATACTCAAGTTAATTTGGTAAACTCAAGACTCAAAATTCAAAACTCAACTTCCAACCTAGTCTCAAGAATATTGTTATCTTTCAGTTAGAAAATTTAACCACTTTACCAAAAAGCAATTTATTATGGGTAAACCATTTTTTGTTGTAATTCTACTCGCTATCTCCACAGCCGTTTCGGCCCAATCCAATTCAGATAAACTGATTGAAATGATGAACGGTTCCTTTTCAAGTAAGGAACAAGCTGCATCAAACGATTCCTACTTAGAAATCAACCTCCATATGTACAGAATATGGGAGGATTTTGACGAAATCTATTTTTATGTAGAACAAGCTGCTGCAGACTCTCCTGACAAGCCATATAGACAAAGGGTTTATATGATTGAAGAAACTGGTGATGGTGAGTTTAAAAGTACAATTTACACTTTCCACAATGAAAGGTACTTTGCTGGGAAATGGAAAGACTTATCATTTTTTGAAAACTTTGACAACACGATTTTAAGTGAAAAAGAAGGATGTGATGTCATGTTGAAATTAGAAGGGTCTGATTTCGTTGGGTCCACTAATGGCAAAGATTGCAAAAGTGCATTACGCGGTGCATCTTATGCGACATCAGAAGTTAAAATTAGTGCAGATCAGCTCTCCAGCTGGGATAGAGGTTTCGATAGCTCAGACGCACAGGTTTGGGGAGCAACTGATGGACCATACATATTCAAGAGACTTTAATCGATGCAGATTTTACTAATTGGCGGTAATGGAACCATAGGTAAAACTGTGGCTGAAAAGCTACGCCAAAAGCATGAAGTTATAATTGCTGGACGCTCTAATGGGGATGTCATTGTTGACATTGAAGACGTACATACAATTCACACAGCCTATAAAAAATACCCCGATTTGGATGCTGTCGTTTGTATTGCAGGTGAGGCCAGATGGGCACCACTTACAGAAATGACTAATGAAGACTTTTATATCGGCATTAGAAGCAAACTAATGGGGCAAGTAAACCTGGTCCGGCTTGGCTTACAATATCTGAAACAAGGTGGATCATTTACACTAACGACAGGAGTATTAGCTGATGATCCTGTAGACAAGACTACAAGTGCAGCAATGGTAAATGGAGCCTTACACAGCTTCGTAAAAGCCGCCGCATTAGAAATTGATCAAGATAGAAGAATTAATGTAGTAGCTGCCGGTTTGGTAGAGGATGCTGCAGAAAAATATGAGGACTATTTTCCTGGCCATAATCCAGTTCCAATGGACAAGGTAGTAAATGGTTACTTAAAGAGTATTCTGGGAAAGGTTAACGGACAAATTATCCGAGTACTGGAGTAAACACACATATTTGCTTAACAAAAAAAGGGAGACCAGTTTGGTCTCCCTTTTTTAATTCCTAATATCGAATCTCTAAATCCTAAATTATAGGTTTGAGTAATTTTCAGAGTAGTATAACATCTGCTCAGTGAAGTCTGCTGGGTATTCAACTTTCACGTCTGTGATATTTCCACTGTCATCAGTAACAGGTACAAGCACTGGGTTAATAAATCCACCATATGGTGCAGATTTAAGTGCTTCTGCTCTCTCTAATACCTGAGCATGCAATTCCTGATCAACCTGAACTCCGTAGTTCTCAATTAAATTCTTACCAGCCTCATAATCTCCTTCAGATTTAACTCTTTGAACTTCTCTAAGTAGTTGTCCGAAGAGATCTCTAAGTTTGTCGTAATCGTTTACAACAAAGTAAGATTTACCGTCTTTCTCTTTTCTTTCAATTACGTTATCAGCCTGACCTTTCTCAAAAGCCCATTTAGCAATCATCTGACGGTTTCTCATGTGAGCTTCCTCAACCACCTCTCCTGGCTCAAGTCTTCTCAACTGCATCATCAGTCCATTTTTGATATAACTGTCATAAGCTTCTTTTCCAACATCAAGACTTGGAATCAATCCTAATTCAATCAGTTTTGGATCTAACAAGTAGTAAAGAGCAACTAAGTCCGCTCTACCTTCTTCGAGAGCAGAGGCATAACTCTTTAAAGTTTCTTTTGGAGTTCCAACTCCAGGATTAAGCTTTCCAGAAGCGTGACCAATTACTTCATGAAGTGCAGTATGCAATTTATCACTTAGCGCACCGTGCTCTTTAGATAAAGCAACTTCTTCATCTGTGTAAGAAAACTCAGCTAGAAGCCCTGAACCAGCTGCTTCTCCATAAGCTGCTACAATATTTCCTAAGCTAACAGACTTAGAACCATGCTCAGCTCTGATCCAGTTTGCATTTGGGAGGTTAACACCAATTGGAGTTGATGGAGAGGCATCACCAGCTTCACCTGCAACATTTACTACTTTGTAAGTAACACCAACTACATTCTCCTTCTTATGCTCATCCATAATTGGTGAGTTATCCTCAAACCACTGAACATTATCCGAAAGAATTTTCATTCTGTCAGAAGCCTCAAAATCTTTGATCTCAACGATTGACTCGAAAGAACCTCTGTAACCTTTAGGGTCATTATATACTTCAATGAAACTGTTGATGTAATCGATATCTCCTTCAGTAGCCTGAACCCACGCAATATTGTAAGCGTCCCAGGTTTCTAAGCTTCCTGTTTTATAATATTCAATCAAAAGATCCAATGCTTTCTTCTGAGGCTCGTTTTCAGCTACACCTGAAGCTTTTTCCAACCAACCTATAATTTTATCAATAGCAGGACCATATAATCCTCCTGATTTGTAAACTTCCTCAACCAGGTTGCCACTCTCATCTCTCGAAAGCCTGGAATTTAATCCATGCGAAAGTGGTCTGTTTGGATCTGGGTTTGTTTTCTTTGAGTAAAATTCGTCTACCTCATCAGCAGTAACATCAGGAGCATAGAAATTCACGGCGGATCCCGCAAGAAGACCTTTTTCCGGGTCTAGGTTTACTTTCTTAGCATCAAGGTTTGGATCAAATAGTATATCCGCCACTTCAGAAGCCAATTCCGTATTGGTTGCTTCCAATAAAGAGTTGAAATACTCTCTCGAAAACTCCGGCATAATCTTGTTGTTGGAGTAATGATGGTGAATTCCATTAGAGAACCATATTCTCTTGGTGTAAACCATGAATTTACCCCAGTCCTCAGAATTCTTGTCTCCACTGTAATTCTTTACAATGTTCTCCAATGCTTTTCTCACAGTTAGATTGTGACGATAGTTTTGACTATACATAATATCACGACCTTCTAAACCTGCTTGAGTTAGGTAATAAACCAATTCTTTTTGCTTTGGTGTAAGCTTATCAAATCCAGGTATTCGATATCTGATGATTTTTAAGTCAGCGAATTGCTCTGACAGGTAATTAAAATCTCCTTCTGTGGTTTCTTTTGTATCCCCTTTATCTGTTTCGGCAGGAGGAGTACATGCAATTGCAACTACTGCTAATAGTAGTAACCAATAGCTTCTTCTTAGTAGGCTCATTTAGTTGTTTATCGTTTAGTAACTTCTAAAAAATTAGATCAGCAATTTAATCTTCTCATTGCTAATAGTCAAATACCTGCATCTCGCACGTAGTTTTTGCGAATGTTAAAAATGGTGAAATCGTATACCGCTGGTGTAACAATTTGATCCAGAAGAGGTCATACTTTCGTATTTTAGAAAAAAACTCAAATAAAAGATGATCAAAAATTACCTAACCGTCGCATTCAGACACCTGTTGCGGCAACCATCCTATGCCCTGCTCAATATTCTGGGGCTTACAATTGGTATAGTCAGTAGTTTACTCATACTCCTTTATGTTTCTAATGAATTATCGTTTGACAACTATCATAAAAATGGAGACAGATTGTATCGTATTTCCTCTGATATCAGTGAACCAGACAATTCATTCAGATGGGCCACTACTCAATTACCACTTGGACGAACACTTGCAACAGAATTTTCTGAAGTAGAATCTTACGTCAGATTTGTGGATGCTGGTCGTGTGAAATTTGAGAGGAACGATCAGAACTACTTTGAAGAAGAAGTTTACATTGTTGATTCAACAGTCTTTGATCTGTTTTCATATAACCTCATAAGTGGAGATCCTAAAAAGGTATTGGAAACACCCAACTCCATTGTGATTAATCAATCCCTGGCAAAAAGGATTTTTGGTAATGGCAATCCACTTGGAGAACTACTTGAAACTGAACAAAGAACATATCAGGTAACAGGGGTATTCGAGGATGTTCCTGATAACTCTCATATTCAGCCAAGAGCATTGATTGCAATAAACTCCATTCCAGATTTAAATAATGCCACAAATTGGGGTTCATTCAACATTTACACCTACGTACTATTAACTGAATCCGCACAACCTAAAGAAGTTGAGGCCAAGCTTACAGACATCATTGATAAATATGTGGCAGTGATTTTTGATCAATTCAATATCACTATTAAATATGAAATGATAGCTGTTCCTGAAATACATCTTTACTCTACTTTCCTTGGAGAACCGGAACCTCTGGGAGATATGAAATACATTTATATCTTCTCTGCTATTGCGCTTTTCCTAATAGTTATTGCATGCATTAACTATATGAATCTAAGTACCGCCAGATCTATGAAAAGGTCACTAGAGGTAGGAATTAGAAAAGTGTTGGGTGCTCACAGAAGCTCATTGGTAAGGCAGTTTTTATCAGAATCGATATTGATCACAATAGTTTCGGTGGCAATTGCACTTATTCTGGTAATCATTCTTGTGCCAGTACTTAATGATCTTTTGAGTACCAATATGCTTATAGGTAATCTTTTGTCACCACAAATACTATTGACTATAGTTGGCATCATTCTGCTAACAAGTGTATTGAGTGGTAGTTACCCTGCATTTTACTTGTCAGCATTTAAGCCTGCAGTTGTTTTGAAAGGTAGAAACACAAAAAACTCAGGAAATTCACTTCTTAGAAAGTTTTTGGTTGGTGTGCAATTTGCCTTATCCATATTCATGTTGGTAGGGACTTTAATTATCTACAACCAGATGAAGTTTCTGGAAGAAAAAGATCTGGGATTCGATAAAGAAAGAATTGTAAGGCTTGCTTTAAATAACCAGTCACAAAGAGACAAATGGTCAGTTCTGAAAACGAAATTAATGCAAAGCAGTGAGATCGAGTCGGTGGCATCATCAAATTCTAGTCCTGGGCAAGGATATGCAAAAACGTAATGAGCGTTGAGACCAAAGATGGTGCCATGGAAGATTTTGGAATTGATCTATTCGCTGTTGATTATGACTATTTCCCAACTTTAGATATCGATATTCTTCAAGGAAGAAACTTCTCTACAGAGTATGTAACTGATACAGCAGCCGCTGTAATCGTAAATGAAGCGATGGTCGAAAGAATCGGTTGGGATGATCCAATTGGGAAGAAGTTCAGGTTCCCTGGTGATAGCATTAGAACATTCAGGGTTGTTGGAATTGCAAAAGATTATCATCACCGGTCGCTTTATAATCCAATTGAAGCAATTCTGTTTTTCCCAAGTTTCGATAATCAATTGGCATTGATCAAAACATCAGGTAATACCCAAGCGGCAGTTAAAGCCATCAACAATGTTTGGGATGAGGTATTTCCAGGCGTTCCATTTGAATACTCTTTCCTAGATGAAGAGTTCATGGAGCAATACGAATCAGACAGACTTAGAGGAAGACTATTCTTAGGGTTTGCTGCAATGATGATATTAATTGCTTGTCTTGGGCTATTAGGATTAGCTTCATTTATCGCTGAGCAAAGAACGAAAGAGATTAGTATTAGAAAAGTACTTGGAGCTAATGTCAAAGGTCTGGTAACACTGTTGGTAAAGGACTTTGTTTGGCTGGTTCTGTTGGGAGCTATACCAGCATTTGTTGCAGGATACTTCTTAATGAACGATTGGCTACAAAATTTTGAATATCATATAAACATTAATGCCATACATTTTCTTATAGTGCTGGCGATCATATTAATGATCACAATTTTCACCACTGGTTATCATGCTTTGAGAGCTGCATCCAGTAACCCAGCAGAGAATTTGAAGTATGAATAATTAGATTGCCTAAAGTGAACAAATGAAGGTCGATCAATTGCTGATCGGCCTTTTTTATTTAGTTCTTTGTTCGTGGTTCTTAGTTTATGAGATCGTATTTAGTAGTTAAAATTGGTTCTTATTGAATCTTCTCTGTATCCAAACCCAAGCTCCATAGAGTTCGACAAAGGCCTAGTTCGGCACATAGGGAATCCCAATTGTTTCAATTTGAAAACCAACTCCCTAAGCACAAAAAAACCGGCCTGCCGTAGCAAACCGGTTTATTTATTAAGCTAGGTGTTAATTAGTTTCCTTGAAGCTCCGTTACCGGAGTTGGGAATGCATCTAGAATGTTATCACCAGTTCTATCCACCGGAAGCTCACTTAGACGATTGTATCTTCTTAAGTCAATCCATCTGTGACCTTCACCAAATAGTGAATATCTTCTTTGAGTTAACAATTCATCTTGCAAAGCTGCATCAGTTGTAGCTCCGCTATATGCCGGTAAACCAGCAGCAGTTCTTACAATGTCAAGAGCAGCAACTGCTTCAGCATTGTCTGATCCAATATTAGCTTCAGCCCACAGTAGAACTAACTCCTCGTTTCTCATAATTGGAACTGGATCCACATTGCTGCTATACAATTGAACCTGGTTAGTACCAGTTAATCCATCAAAGGTTACAGCTCCAGAAGCAAATACGATAGTCTTTTCAGCAACTCTTGTATCACCAGCTTCAGCATCAGTCACCCAAGAATCATGAGCCATGTACTCTTGCCCTGATTGATCAGCGATATAGAATAATGAGTTTGAAATATCATTACCTGTTAATCCAAAGATATGAGCAGGACCTGCGTCCAAATCTCCAGTTAAGTTCAGAAATGAAGCATTTAATGCAGTTCTGGCTGCAGACATGTTATTTTGATAGATAGCAACTCTGGCAGCAACTGCTCTGTTAAACTCAGCAAAAGTTGCCGGAGTATCAAACCCTGCAAAACCTGAGCTGATAGCGAAATCAAACTCATCACCAGCACTACTCAATTCAGTGTTAGCTTCAGTTAATAAAGCTTGAATTTCAGTCAATGCAGCCTGGTAATCCAAATTAGGACCTAGATTTTCAGGATCAGAAACATCAATTCTGATTCCGTTTGTCCACTGTCTGTTAGCAACCATCATTAAAGCATAAGCCTTTAATGTTTTAGCATATCCGAAATATCCATTTTTAGTAGCATCATCAAAACCAGCTGCAGAGTTTTCTACTGCAACTTCTACAAGGTTAGCAGACTGTACAACTTTGTACCAAGCAGCGTATGCTCTTGTAGTTAAGAATCCATTGTTATCTAGTGGACCTTTAAGGATTTCTCCAGTGTATCTAGGGTCAACCTGAGTCAGGTCATTATACTCTCTTCCGATAATACTTACCGTCTGGAAATGAAAACTAAGATCATTTCTCATTACTGCTTCCAAACCTACTGCAAGAAGTCTAACGTCCGCCTCAGTTGCACCATCCAGGAAGCTCTCGAATGTTGGAGCATTTGGGTTTTCAATTGGATCTAATTCACAAGAGAACACCATCAACATGCCTGCTCCAAATACTAAGATTTTATTTAATATATTTTTCATTTTATTAAAGTCTTTTGATTTAGAAACTAACATTTAGGTGAAGATTGAAGAATCTTGATGCTGGGTAAGGAGTTACCTCAACATTGTTCGCCAATACGTTGTTACCAAAGTTCGAAGACTCTGGGTCATAACTGTTGTAATCAAAGATATTGATCAAGTTTCGTCCAGAAACCCCGAATTTCACTGATTGAGTACCAGGAATGGTTCCTTTAGGAAGCGTGTAATAAAGAGCAACCTCTCTTAGTCTGATATAACCTGAATCCTCAATTACCGGCTCTGGGTTTGCAAATGCTTGTCCAGCTCTATATTCACCATTACTTAAATTTCCTTCTGGATCTAAACCAGTATCGTTGTAATCCCAGGTAGTTCCTGCAAGGTCATATAGAAGTGTTGTTAAGTTGATAGACTCACCACCGTTTTTCCAGTGCCATAAGAAAGTGAAATCAAATCCTTTGTAGCTAATCTGGTTAAACCATGACAATTGAAAATCAGGAGTAGCATCACCATAAACAGCGAAACCATCACCATCTGGATCCAAGGCATCAATCTCAGCCTGAGTTAGTGAAGAAGCATCGTAAGTACCTACAATTTGTGTAGCACTCTTTCCTTCCTCAATTCTGTATGTACCTAAAGAAGCAGCAAAACCTCCTAAGTTGAATGGTTCAACATCCAGCTTAGTAACTTCATTTTCGTTTTTCCACCACTTAACACTTGTGTTATAAGTGAAGTTAGTTTTCTGAATAACTGCTGCATCAATACTTAGTTCAATACCAGTGTTCTCAAGTTCAGCAGCATTGTCAACTTTTCTCGTAAATCCAGAAGAAGTAGCAGTATTAACCTGAAGTAATACATCCTCCATTTTCTTGTTATAGAAGTTTAATCCGATACCAATTCTGTTATCGAATAATCCCATGTCAATTCCGTACTCAAGCTCTATTTGTCTCTCAGGACCTACAGTTGTGTTACCTTGAGTGTTTGCTGGACTAAGACCAGAGTTACCTCCAATTAGCTCACCATTTACAAGAGTAAATCTGTCGTTGAAGTTTGCGAATCTACCTGACTGACCGTAAGCAACTCTTGGCTTGATATTACTGATTGCACCAACATTCCAAAAGCTGAACTCGTGAATGTTAACTGCTAAACTAGCCTTAGGATAGTAGTAGAATTTATTAGCATCCCCATTATTAGTTGACTTATCACCTCTAATACCTAAAGTACCAATGATTTTGTCCTGGTAGTTGATTTCTTCCTGAACAAAGTAACCTTTATCCTGCTGCAATCTGATGATTTGCTCAGTTGCAACGTTAGTAGACTGACCTAAGTTAGTTTGAGAACCATTTAATCCAGTAGCAGTAGTTATTACCGTGTTTCTGTTGAAGTCCTGGAAGAAGTTACCCAACTGAGTAGTGAAACTTAAACCTCCGCCAGTGTAGTAAGAATGTACTAATGAAGCAGAAAGGTTATAGTTAGTATTAACTGTAGAACCAGAAATTGCAACACCACCAAGAGATGTAGGATCTCTGAAGTAAGATAATTCCTGAGGGAAAATACTTGTAGTTCTTAAAGTATACTGGTCAACACCAGCTTGCAATACTAATTTCAACTGATTATCAGTCTGACTTAAAAGTCTGATATTAGTAGTAGCACCACCAATGTATCTGTTTACTTTCTCTTGGTTAGTTGTGATATCAACAGTCTCTAGTACGTTTGATCCAGCTCCACCTTGAGGATATGCTCCATCTACAGGAGAAAGATCCTCCCATGGGTATGTAAATGCCAATGCATAACCAATAGTTCTGTTTGCATTACCATTGTTGAAGAATCCTCTATCAGCAGTAGAGTTGATGTAGTTGTTGGTCACATATACATCCAACCAATCAGTAAACTTCTGACCGATATTTAATCTGAATGAACCTTTTTCATAACCAGTATTATCAACAAGTCCAGGCTCATTTTTATAAGTAGCTCCCAAGAAGTAGTCAGTTTTATTCTGACCTCCTGAAACCGAAACTCTGGTAGTAGAAGAAACGACAGTATTATCGAATAATTCAGCTTCATAATCTCTAAGAGTTCCATTACGAACTGCAGCTGCAGCATCGGCTCCACCAATTGCTTCCGCCTGTTCAGGTGTCCAGTCTCTTAAACCTAAAAGTTTAGTAGGGCTTCTAAACCCAATTGTCTGAGCGAAATTAACTCTTGTATCTCCAGCGCTTCCTCTCTTAGTAGTGATGATTACCACACCACCTGCCGCTCGGGATCCGTAGATTGCAGCTGCTGAAGCACCTTTAAGAATTTCTATGTTAGAAATATCTTCAGGGTCAATATCCGCGATTCTGTTTGAAGCATCATCTTGGTTTGTAGAAGGGTTACCTCCACCAGCAGCTTCAGACACAATATTGTTACCTAGCGAAATAGAAGAGTTATCAACATAAACTCCATCAATAATAAATAGTGGTTGCTGATCTCCAAAGATAGAAGTCACACCTCTTAGTCTCATTGAAATACCTCCTCCAGGAGCACCGGAGTTGGCTTGCATATTAACACCTTCGAACTTACCGTAAAGAGCACCATCCATATTTGATTGGTTAGCTATACCAGTAAGAGTTTTAGCATCAATTGTTGCAACGGAGTTAGCCAGGTTACTTCTTTTTACTGAAGTAGCAAGACCAGAAATAACAACTTCTTCGAGGTTTGTAACATCCTCTTCAAGGTTAATATCAATGACATTTGTGTTTGCTGGAACTTCCAGTGTTCTGTAGCCAATAAATGAGAAAACTAAAGTTGCATCCTCCGGAGCGGATAATGAGTAGTTACCATCTAAATCTGTGATGGTACCCGTTGTGGTTCCTTTAATTACCACGTTTACACCAATTAGACCATCGCCCGTAATAGCATCGGTCACTGTGCCGCTAACTCGCCTATCTTGAGCATGAGCACTAAGCTGCACACCCACGACTAAGGCAGCCGCAAGCAGAAAATTGTAAATTTTCTTCATAGTTAATTTGGGTTTTAAAAATTAAAAAATTTGGGTTTTACACGTATAAGATATCAAATTCTAAAGTAGAATATCTTAACATGTGGGTAAAAAACAACAAAATGTAGGTTAGTTGCGGATTGGAACCAAAAATTATTTTGTTTTTAGGGAATCTAATAACATTTTACGATAGACGGTCAATATTCACCAGCAACGGTAAAACACTCTTTTTTTTGGAAAATGTGCGATTCCGCACAATGCAAACGTTATTATTTGTAATTTCGCTTCAAAATTGCTTTGAATTGAGTTCTGATAACGCTAACTTAATGCAAGCAATTTTCAATTTTTTAACATTGCAATAACCCAATAGAAAAATGAATCTGATCCTTGAAAAGGCCAGCCTGAAGGACCTCCCGTCGCTAAATGAAATCAGTATGAAATCAAAAAGTTACTGGGGGTATCCTGAAGATTGGTTGAATAGCTGGGAGGATGACCTCACGGTTAACGAGGATCACATTCAAAAACATCAAACCTACAAACTTACCCTTGATAATGAGATAATTGGATTCAGTGTAATCCAATGTAATGGTGAAGATTTTGAGTTTACTCATTTTTGGGTAGTCCCAAGGTATATTGGATGGGGATACGGCAAATTTCTCCTGGAGGAATCACTGAAAAGAGGTGTGCATTCTCCATGCAGGATCAAAGTAGAATCCGATCCTAATGCCGAAGGTTTTTACAAAAAATTTGGCTTTAACACTGTTTCACAGGTAGAGAGTTATCCAAAGGGTAGATACCTTCCTGTTATGGAACGCGTCCTTAATTAACTACCAGGTTCTGGATTTTAGATTTGTAACTGCCTGCATTACATCTTTTTGGCTGATCTGACCGACAAGTTTGCCGTTTCGTACGACTGGAAATCTTCTAAGTCTTTTATTCAAGAACATTTTAGCGACTTCAAACACATTTGTTTCTGGTGCAATACTCACAACATCTGCAGCCATATGTTCACTAACCGTGCCTGTTAATGTTGGGATATTGTCATATTTTCCTTTAACTATTTCTTTCAGACAATCACCTTCAGAAATAATACCAATCAATTCATTTTGATCATTTACGACAGGCCCTCCGGAAATCTTGTTCTTTAAAAGAATAGATATGGCATCCATAATGGATTGGTCCGGACTAAAAGTGATTAATCTTTTAGCCATATAGTCTTCAACTGTAATTTTAGGTGCAGCATCAACCTTTGGCACCTTTTCCATTTCACCTTTAAAGCTCTTTACCATATCTTAATTTTTTTTAATGACGTGTTATATAAGATAGGTATTTTTAGCGTGCGAAACAAATTAGCTCCATATGCAAACCAACAGTGAAACCTTCAAATATCATGCAATCGGATTGATGTCTGGAACCTCATTGGATGGCCTTGATATTGCCGAGGTACTGTTCACATTGAAAGACAACACATGGGATTTTCATTTAAAAAATGCCACCACAATCTCCTATGATAGTGCAATGGAAAATTCATTAAAATCAGCTGTTAATCTATCTGGGGAAAAGTTGATAAGGCTTCATCATGATTACGGCAGATGGATTGGGGAGAAGGTTTCTATGTTTATAAATGAAAACGACTCTAAGCCTGAAGTCCTTTGTAGTCATGGTCATACAGTATTTCACCAGCCTCAATTGGGATTCACTTATCAAATTGGCCATGGACAGAAAATTGCGAATTGCTCAGGCGTAAAGACCATCTGTGATTTCAGGTCATTGGATGTTTCGCTGGGTGGACAAGGTGCTCCCTTAGTTCCAATTGGTGATGAATTATTATTCTCTAAATTCAGTCATTGCTTAAATATTGGAGGGATCGCGAATGTCTCTTTTAAAGAAAACGATCAAAGAGTTTCGTTCGACATCTGTGTGGCTAACATGGCATTGAATTACCTATCAAATAAACTTGACTTACCCTTTGATGAAAATGGCAAACTAGCTGAATCTGGCAAAATAATTCCAGATATGCTGAACGAATTGAATGAATTGGAATACTTCAAATTACCACATCCAAAATCTTTGGGATTCGAGCAGTTTCAAACATATATTTTACCAATAATCGAGAACATAAATTCAGAGATTCCAGACATTCTTAGGACGTTTGTAGAACACATTGCAATGCAAATCGCAAAAGTGCTTGATGCCACATCCAAACCTAAAGATCAAGTAGTTGTTACGGGTGGGGGAGCATTTAACAAATTCCTCATTTCCCGGATTAAAAGTTGCTTAAATTCTGATATTGAAGTAGTTATCCCACCCTCAGAAATAGTTTCATTCAAGGAAGCCATCATCTTTGCATTTCTTGGTGTCCTACGACTAAGAAATGAAATTAACTGCTTAAGTTCCGTCACCGGGTCGTCCAAAGATTCTAGCGGAGGAGTAATATTCCTCCCAGCTTAGAATTCGAGTAACTCAGTCATTTTTTCTTCAAACCTTCCAACTGGCAGGAAATCTTTTTCCAACGCTGCAGCAAAAGGCACAGGTGTATCCAGACCACCAACTCTCATTACCGGAGCATCAAGACTCTTGAAGCAGTTCTCCGAAATCCATGCGGAAATCTCAGCACCGATTCCTCCGGTAATGCAATCTTCATGAAGGATGATCACTTTCCCAGTTTTCTCAACTGATTCCCGGACTGCATCCTTATCCCATGGAAGCAATGTCCTTAAATCAATAAGATCTGCAGAAACCCCTGTCTTCTCCAAATATTTCTTGGCCCAGTGTACTCCCATACCATAGGTGACAATTGAAATATCCTCTCCTTCGGTTACAAGATTAGCTTTACCTACCTCAACTGTATAATAATCATCCGGAACCTCTTCTGTCAAAGATCTGTAAAGTGCCTTGTGCTCGAAATATAAATATGGATTCGGTTCTTCAAGCGCTGCATTCAAAAGACCTTTAGCATCCGTTGGATTGCTTGGGTAAACAATCTTCAAACCGGGTGTATGGAAAAACCACGCCTCGTTACTTTGAGAATGGAAAGGGCCCGCTCCTACTCCAGCACCTGTTGGCATCCTTACTACCACATCTGCATTTTGTCCCCATCTGTAATGGATCTTGGCAAGGTTATTCACGATTTGATTGAATCCACAAGTCACAAAGTCTGCAAATTGCATTTCCATCATGGCTTTCATTCCCTTAATGGAAAGCCCCAATGCTGTTCCAACAATAGCAGACTCACAAAGTGGTGTATTTCTTACTCTGTCTTTACCAAAATCATTAATAAATCCTTCGGTAATCTTAAAAACCCCACCGTAATCAGCGATATCTTGACCCATCAAAACCAGGTCCGGGAATTTCTCCATGCTCTGTTTCAGTGAGTCTGAAATCGCATCTACGAATCGTTTTTCTGATTTCTTGCCATTAGAAGTAATTACTTTCTGCTCGTAAGGCATGAACATGTCATTTGTCTCACGCTCTATGTTCCCATCTAATGCCGGCTGATTAAATGCATTTTCTACTGCATCATTTATTTCTTTCCTGATCTCAGAAGTTATCTCTTCAACTTTGTCCTTATCCAGAACTTTTTCACTGAATAAAAACTCTCCGAAATTCTCAATGGGATCTTTTTCTCCCCAGTGCTCCATCAACTCCTTCGGTACATACTTCGTACCAGACGCCTCCTCATGACCTCTCATTCGGAATGTGTTTGCCTCTATTAAAATTGGCTTTGGTTTCTTTCTAATCTTCTGAGCAGCCTTTTGAATGGTATCAATAACCTCAAGAATATTATTTCCATCAATACTCAAGGCATCAATTCCATATCCTGGTCCTTTGTCAACAAATGAATTGAATTTAAATTGCTCCGAACTTGGTGTTGATAGTCCGTAACCATTGTTTTCAACCACAAAGATTACAGGCAAATCCCAAACTGCCGCAACATTAAGTGCCTCATGAAAATCTCCTTCACTTGATCCTCCATCACCAGAAAACACTAATGTGACTTTATTCTCTTTTTTAAGTTTAGCTGCAAGCGCAATTCCGTCAGCTATTCCTAACTGTGGACCTAAGTGAGAAATCATGCCAACGATATGATGTTCATTAGTTCCGAAGTGAAATGACCTATCCCGACCTTTTGTGAAGCCATTAGCCTTCCCTTGAAACTGCTCAAACAACCTTTGCATCGGGACATCCCTGGTTGTAAAAACACCCAAATTACGGTGCATTGGCAGAATATATTCATCATTTTTCAATGACAAAGCAGCACCTACTGAAATCGCTTCCTGGCCAATTCCTGAGAACCACTTGCTGATTTTTCCTTGCCTTAAAAGAATAAGCATCTTCTCCTCAATAAGACGAGGAGTAACAAGTGATTTATAGATCGAGATGAGTTGTTTATCCGACCTTTTGTTCCTGTTAAATTTCATATTTGGGTTGTTTACTGCGCAAATCTAAAATTTCAAATGAATTCCACATGAAGAATCATGAATTTGTCATCAATTAATTGAATACCTGAGTAAATTTGCCGCCATGATCAATTTTGAGCAGTTCTATCTAGACAATGGACTTCAGGTAATCGTACATGAAGATCCGAATACAGAAATTGCAGTTCTTAACCTGCTTTACAAAGTTGGATCCCGCGATGAGGACCCCAACAAAACGGGATTCGCTCATTTGTTTGAACATCTCATGTTTGGTGGTTCAAAAAACGTTGAGTCATTCGATGAGGCATTACAAGAAGTAGGTGGTGAAAATAATGCATTCACTTCTACTGATATCACCAATTACTATATCACCATTCCAGCAAATAATCTGGAAACAGCATTTTGGCTAGAGAGCGACAGAATGCTTAGTCTGTCATTTGACCCGGAAGTGCTGGAGGTTCAGAGGAAGGTGGTAATTGAAGAATTCAAGCAAAGATATCTTGATCAACCATATGGAGATGTTTGGCTGAAGCTTAGACCACTTGCTTATAAGACTCACCCATATAACTGGGCAACAATTGGCAAGGAGGTTGCGCATATTGAAGATGCCACTATGGATGATGTAAAGCAGTTTTTTCAGCAGTTTTACGCACCTAACAATGCTATCCTTGTCGTAGCAGGAAATGTAACTGTTGATCAAATAAAATCTCTCTCTGAAAAATGGTTTGGCCCAATTGAAAAAGGTCCATCTTTGGATAGGTCTCTTCCGGTAGAACCAAAACAAAAAGAAAAGAGATGGCTGGATGTAGAAGCTGATGTGCCGGCTTCAGCGTTTTATATGGCTTTCCATATGCCAGGTAGAAA
This sequence comes from bacterium, assembly GCA_024743255.1. Taxonomy (GTDB): domain Bacteria; phylum Bacteroidota; class Bacteroidia; order Cytophagales; family Cyclobacteriaceae; genus JANSWY01. Next base: position 241,943 of record JANSWY010000003.1, read on the forward strand.
AGAAACTGACTACCATAGAGCAGACCTATTGAGCGATGTTTTGGGAAGAGGGAAATCCAGCAGACTACATCAGGCATTGGTTAAAGATGAGTCAATATTCAATAGTATTGGAGCATACGTTACAGGATCGGCAGACCCGGGCCTACTAGTTGTGAGTGGAAAGCTGAATGAGGGCATTACATTTCAAGATGCAGAAAAGAAGGTCTGGGAAGTGATTTCAAATCTTCTGAATAATGGTCTCGAGGAATCAGAATTGGGAAAAGTGAAAAACAAGGCTGAATCTAGTCTGGTTTTTTCTGAAATGGAGTTGTTAAATACAGCTATGAATCTAGCTTACTCAGCATTTCTTGGAAACCCTGATTTTGTTAATCAGGAAATCGATAAAATCACTGCTGTTACAGTTGATGGTGTACTTGATATTGCTAAAGAAATATTGGTTGCAGATAATTGCAATGTGTTGGCTTATGCCGGAAATAAAAAAGAAACTGCCTAATACCAATTAGGATAAAACTGAATATGAAACCAAACATAAGAATAGGATACGGTTACGACGTACATGCCATGGCTGAAGGCGAAGAGTTTTGGCTGGGAGGCATTCAATTAGAACATACACACGGACCATTTGGGCATTCTGATGCAGATGTTCTGATACATGTAATCTGTGATGCACTTTTAGGTGCTGCCAATATGAGAGACATTGGTTACCACTTCTCCGACAAGGACCCCAAATTCAGGGGGATTGACAGCAAAATCCTGTTGAAGGAAGTAATGAAACTGATAAGAAGTGAAGGTTTTGAAGTTGGGAATATTGATACTACAGTGTGTCTGGAAAGACCAAAAGTCAATCCGCATATTCCTGAAATGAAAGAATGTTTGTCTGAAGTAATGGAAATTCCGGAAGCAGACATTTCTATTAAGGCCACAACAACTGAAAAATTAGGTTTTGTAGGGAAAGAGGAAGGAATTGCAGCCCATGCAGTTGTTTTAATCTATTTACCACAGAACCCACCAGAAATTAGAAGGTTCCCATAATGACAGAAATCAAAATCATCCAAACCGAGGACGGATCTCACTCACTCTACAGACCAGATTTGAATGAAACATATCATTCGTTTCATGGAGCCCAACAAGAGTCTGCATACGTTTTTATCAAAATGGGTTTGGATCATTTTATTTCCTCAAATCCTGATCAAAATAATCTTAAAATATTTGAAGTAGGTTTTGGAACGGGTCTGAATGCCTTGCTGACCCTGGCATCTGTAAATGGTACTGAAAAGCATGTGCAATTTGATTCGATAGAGACCATTCCGCTGGATACTGAGATTACTGAAAACCTGAATTACACTGAAAACATCGGTTATAAGGGCGAATTTCAAAAAATGCATCTCACACCATGGGAAGAGCTTTCAGAAATCAACAAATCATTCAGCCTTACCAAAATCAACTCTAAACTAGAAGAGTTTCAAAGTGAGCTGAAATACGACATCATCTATTTTGATGCATTCGCTCCTTCCAAACAACCTGAACTCTGGTCTCTGGAAATAATGGAAAAATGCTTCCGTTTATTGGCTGCTGGTGGAGTTCTAGTGACCTATTGTGCAAAGGGCCAATTGAAGAGAGATCTGAAAACTGTAGGGTTCGAAGTTGAAACTCTTCCAGGGGCTCCTGGAAAAAAGGAAATGGTTAGAGGTACAAAACCAAAATCATGAGCAGCATCTGGGCCGTTGGAGATATTCACGGATGTTTCAATGCCCTTGAAACCTTGATTAATGAAATTAACCCGGGAGAAACAGACACTCTCGTATTCCTTGGTGACTATGTAGACCGTGGGTCCAATACCAAAGGAGTTATTGACTACCTCATTCAATTAGATAAAAAACAGGAGTGCTATTTTCTAAAAGGCAATCACGAGATTTTCATGCTTGCTGCAAGAACTGCTGAAGAACGATTAGCAGAATGGCTATACTTTGGAGGAGATGCAACTTTAGCTTCCTACAACATCAAGGATACAAATCAATGGGAAGAAAAAGTGGGACAAACTCATTGGGATTTTCTTGAGGATTTGCTCCCCTATAAACAAATAAGCTCCGCCATTTTTGTCCATGCCGGACTCACTCCAGGGAAAAATTTAACCAGCCACAATCAACACGAGCTGTTTTGGAAGAAGTACATCGTTCCAGAAAAGTACTCCAATGATCATTATGTTGTCTCTGGGCACACATCCAGAAAAGATGGGAAAATAGCAGATTTTAAGCACTCTGTTTGTATTGATACCTATTGTTATGGAGGACAATGGCTAACTGGTTTAAATGTTGGTTCCGGAGAATATATACAAACGAATGAAAGACGACAGGTTCAAAGAGGCTCTTTAACTTAATTATGAGTAGATTTCCTTTATGCAATCATTATTGAAGGAAATTAAAAGCTGCAAAGTCTGTAAGGAATTCCTTGAACATGGGGTCAACCCTGTATTTTCTTTCAGCCCCGATTGCAAAATCGCCATCATTGGTCAGGCTCCTGGACGAATTGTACACGAAACATCTATTCCCTGGAATGATAAAAGTGGGGAGAATCTAAGATCATGGATGGGAATTGATGCTGACACTTTTTATGATGATGAATTCCTGGCAATAATACCCATGGGATTTTGTTATCCTGGCAAAGGAAAATCTGGTGACTTGCCTCCAAGAAAGGAATGCGCTCCATTGTGGCACGAGAAGATTTTTGAACAAATGAGGGATTTGGAGCTTATAATTCTAATAGGCCAATATGCTCAGGAGAAATATCTTGAGAGTTCCAGGAAAGAATCGTTAACTAAGACTATTCAAAACTTTGAAGAATATCTACCAAAATACTTTGTTTTACCTCATCCTTCACCGAGGAACAATATTTGGCAAGCCAAAAACCCATGGTTCAAGGACAAAGTATTACCAACATTAAAATCTAAAGTTCAGTCTTTATTACCATGATGTAATGATTACAAAGAACAACAAGCATATAGCCATTAGAAAAGTAACAGAAGGTGATTATTCTGATATAAGCACCTACTTATACCATTTGTCAGAGTTATCCCAAAAGAGGTTTGGTCCACATGGGTATGACCTGGAATCCGTTCAGGAAATTCACTCTAATAGCAACATTATTGGTTACTTGGCTGAGCATGAGAATGAAATAATTGGATACACTATCATACAAAACGGCTACCTTCTACACGATGCTGACCGATTGAATTCTTATGGTTTGAACCTGGAGCATCAAACAGACACCACATTTGCTCCATCTGTGGCGGATGAGTGGCATGGACTGGGAGTTGGCCAATTACTATTTAGAGAGATCCGAAAAGATATATTGGAATCGGGCAGGTCAAGGATAATTTTATGGGGAGGCGTTCAGGCGTCCAATGACGGTGCAATTCAATATTATGAAAGAATCGGGTTTCGCAAGTTAGGTATGTTCAACTATCACGGAGAAAATTATGACATGATTTGGGAAAATCGTCAAACCACCCACCATTGATAGAGGTTCCACAGTCCCATACATAAAAATGCCAAGCCTGGTAACTTGTGCACTACAAACTCATTATTCGCCACTTGCTTAAACTTGCTCCCAAGCTGAGTTACAACTGCAAGAAGCAAAAAGGTTCCAATGGATATTCCAGCGATGTAACCGTAAAAATTATCTGAATTAAGCTCAACCCATGAATTCGTTTCCAAATACGCTGTTACCGCCAACCAAAATGGTACCGTCATGGGATTCATCACTCCTAGCAGTAACCCTTTTCTGAAAGCATGTCTCCTCAATCCTTTTTCATAAGGTGTATGAACATCCTCAGTTTTCTTATGAGATCTCATATTGGCAATACCCAGAATGATCATCGCAATTGCGGTGATGATTTGAAAATTGTCTGTGATATTAGTGTTCTCCGTAAGAAAGATGTGGAATCGAACTGTAAGGCCGGCATAGACAAACTCCACCAAGGATGCCGCAAGTCCAAAAGCCAGAGCTGCGGACCTCCTCTGCAACATGGCGAGTTGCATCACTGAAATATTAATAGTGCCCGGGGGAATAGACCCCAAAAAACTGACAACACATGCTACCAATAGCACGGTGACGAAAGACATAACTACTTCTGTTTATTGTATCTTTTTATTTCACGAATCTTAGCCATTCCTCTTTTGAATGACCAGTACGGATGGCCAAATTTATGATTTATCCTGCTTATATCCGAGAGTACTCTGATGTGATGAAAAATTACTTTGTAGGCTTCCCAAAGTGAAAACCCTGGCTGATAAATATGACCGGGCTCTGCACCAGCTCCGTTAAGCTCCATTATCTTAAACCCCTCGAGCTTTCTGAGTTTCTCAATACTCTCGCATCTTAAATCAAACCTCCCAAAGTAGAAATCTGGAATGGATTTACTTAACTGGTCAAAAGATTCATTCAATTGCTCATCTATCCAGTCATTGCCATTAAGAAATTTAGTCCCAAGACAATGATTCCCGATAGATACCAATTCGATTTTATCTCCATCACCAAGTATCTTTTCGAAAAACTCTGTGGGTTTCGTTTGCTTTAAAGTCTCCAGCTGGAACCTGGCTCTAGGGTTTTCGATTATTAGATCTTCAAGTGTTTTTGTCCCATCTCCTGTAACACTTAGCAATTCCTTAGCAACAATTGAACTCACTATGCCTTTCTCCTGATCAGGATATCGGTAATAAAAAACACCTAGCTCAACTTCATAATCCAAATATTCCTGCAAGATGAATTTCACTTTGATTTGATCCAGGTAATTCTGCAACTGCTGATCATTTGAAATCTTTTTGACCATCCAGCCTCGTTCTCCAATATCTGGTTTCAAGATTATTGGATACACAAGATTCAGTGATTGCATGACACTTTTAACGTCGGAAACCGAAGTGCTGCTATCAAAGCTTTTCCATTTTGGTAAATACTTCTTTGGGATGATTTCAAATATTTCAGACTTGCTTTCCCCCAGCATACCTCCGTAATCAATGCTTGGGTTTGAAGAAGTAAAGAAAAAAAATGATCGGTTCCTGATGATCAGGAATATGTAATAGAAGAATACCGGAAAATAAACCACATTGAATGGCCAATATTCCCAATTCGTCAATTTAACCCAGAAATTACTTTGCTTAAGACTCACCCAAAAAAGGTTCGATTAGTTTCCCGCCTTGTATCTGACCGTACTGCTGGCAACTCCAAAATGCTCTGGAAGCTTAACGTATGTAAATTCAGTTGCCACGCCTATTTTCAACAGCGCCATATGATGTACAGCGTGCTCAATATTATATGCTAACTCTCTTAATAGATTTGATTTCACCGAAAGAATCTCCTCATCTCCTTGCTCAAATCCATAGCTCATATCCAGCCTCAACTCGATATTTCCATCAACATTCATCACAAACTCACGCATCGACTTGATCACACTTAATGCCATTGATTTATCCTGCTCGATGACCTTATCATGCTTTCTGTTATCGTAGTTGATCACGCCCTCATTTCTTGCATCAACCAGACAAATGAAAAACTCCAATGTATGCCTTACATGCTGGCCCAAAGAAGCGTCACTTAAAATCTGAAGCGGTTTACTGAAGTCCTCCTCTTTCAATTGCTCTACAACAGTTTCCAACTGGTATAGCAAATCATCAGCAGCTAGCTTTAAATCCATTTTCTCAAATTAATCTTGGAATCAACTAATCAGTAATATTAACTTAATTGAAGATTATATTTCCATATTGTTAAAAAAAATTACTTCACAATCTCACCCCAGTACTTATCAGCACTGGCCTTCAGATCGTTTTCTTTTTCATTCCAGGATGTGAGAGTATTGGTACCCCAGAAATTATAAAACAGATATAGCTTATTGTCTAGAATCTTGTAGGTCTCAGGATCAATTTTGACTTTACTTCCATCAACTCCCATTGCATAGGCACACCATCCTCCGTATTGAGGGGCATACATTTCTGGATTCGAAACGAACTTATCTTTATTCGCTTTACTGGAGAACAAGTATTTAGCTCCATTGTAAGTTGATTCGAAATTACTCGATCCCTCTTTTGCTTCTCCTCCAAAATAAGCCACAACATCATAACCCTCAGCGGCCAGATTTCCACGCTTCAAATTTCTCTGTTCCTGCGCATTAGTAGCCTGAACAATAAATAGAAGCATTATTGGCAGTATAAACTTCATAGTTCTGATCATTTAATTCCCATACTCATATGCAATAATAAAGTTTTAAATTATGAGATAATTAAGAATGCGTGTACGATAGGTGACAATGCACCTTACGATTTATTTTTGAAGTCAATTACAACCCTTCACAAAAGGCTGCATCTTTTGAATGATAATTAATTACTGATTTACCTATTTGATGACTAAATCGATGGACATTAATCACCAGCTGGTGAAAAGTTTACAAGATGGAGATATGTCCGCTGCAAAAGGTATTTATCAAAATTATTCAAAAGCAATGTACAACACACTAATCAGAATTACCGGAAACAGCGAAGAAGCGCAGGATTTGCTTCAGGATGCTTTTATCAAGGCATTCAATAGTATCCAATCGTTTCGTGGTGATTCAACTTTCGGAGCATGGCTTAAGCGAATAGTGGTAAATACCGGATTGATGCACTTGAGAGCAAAGAAAATGGAGTTTGCCGAAATCAATGATGCATTACTGGAACAAGAAGAGGAAAATGAGCACACGGTTGACATTGATCCCGCTCTAATTCACGAAGAGATCAAAAAATTACCTTCTGGTTCCAGAGCTGTTGTAACCCTTTATCTATTGGAGGGATACACGCATAAAGAAATTGCAGCGGAATTGGACATTACTGAATCGACTTCTAAAACTCAATACATGAGAGGAAAGAAGATGCTTAAAGAACAATTAAACGAGAAGATATATGGCGTTTGATATAGAAAAGAATGTTAAAGAAAAACGACATCAAATAGATGTTGAAACTCCCCCAGATAATTTGTGGGAAGGCATTGAGGATAAGATTGATATTGCCCAAGAGCCAGAGAAGAAGGATTATAGTTGGGTTTGGAAGGTAGCTGCTTCCCTCTTTTTGGTAACCTCAATTGTGTTGCTGGTTCTGCTAGTTTCAAAACCTGGAGATCAAGAACCTCAGCTTGCTTCATTGAGCGATATATCTTCTGAGTATAAATCGATTGAGACTGAATACATCTCAGTAATTCAAATGATTGAATCTGAATTGAAGTTGGACGAAGAACACCGAAAGGAATTCCCATGGTTATTTGAAGAATTGGAATACCTGGAAGTAGTCAACACCCAATATCGGGAAGACTTAAGTAAAGTTTCGGAAAACGAGCAAGTGATCAAGCCACTGATCGATTACTACGAAAAGAAAATCAAAATATTAAAAAGAATACAACTCGAAATAAATAGAAAGAACAATGAAAAGGATGATCAAATTAACATTTAATGTGCTTGCCCTATCATGCTTATTAGCTTTCCACTCAAAGGCTAGTAACACAAAAGGTGAGACCAAGCAAGCACATTTTACTTTCAAAACTGTAGAAACCACTGATATAGTAGTAACTGGTGGAGATGTGGAAGTCATTATTGAAGGCTGGGACAAAGATGAAGTGGATGTGACTGCTACAATTGAATTCAAAGGCAAGGAAACAGACCGTGCAAGAAAATTCCTGGATGAATTCGAGGAAGAAGTCAGAAACAGGATTAGTGCCAGTAATGCTCAAATTGAGATCAAAACAAGGCTGGATGAACCTAATAAAGTACAGGTAGGAAGTAAATACTTTGGAGTTCAAATCGGTTATAGTGAGGATGAACTTAAGTTGACTTATGAAATAAAAGTCCCTCTTGGCAATAACTTATCAGTAAAAAACTCATACAAGGATCTTGTGATCCAGGGTAATTACACAGGCAATGTAAGAATTGATCATTACTCAGGAGATCTAGATGCCGGCTCATTTGAAGACCTGGAATTAAAACTAAGATACGGGGACGCTGAAATTGGTGAAGTAGGAGATGCTGTATTGGATTTATATGAGCAGAAAATTGACATGGTGAGCTTAAAAACAGCTAAAGGTGAAGTCAAATACTCAACATTAGAAATTGAGCAGGCTGGAAAACTGTACCTTGAGACTTATGAGAGTAAGTTGAAATTTGTGAAAGCTGATAAGGTAGATGGCATCTTCAAATACGGCGACCTGGAAGTAGAAAACGAAATCAAATCTGCTGATCTGGATGCATATGAATTAACCATTGAAATTGCTTCGGCTGAAAGCCTAACATTTTCCAAAAGCAAATACTCTGAAATGAACATCGACAATGTAGGAGAAATGCTTTTCAATGAATCTTATGAAGATGATATAACAATCAGAGAATTGGGCAAACTCAATACTGAAAGTAAATATCTGGACTTATCAGTAAGACAGCTAATTGGCTCCCTTGATATGGATGGATATGAAAGCGATGTGAAAATTTATGAAGTTGGTTCAGAAGCCACACTAATCGACATCAAAGGAAAATACAATGAGCTGGAAATGGACAGCAACGGACGTCCATTCTCTTTAGATGCCAATATCAAATATGGCAGTGTTGACTACCCTATTTCAGGAATTGATAGAAAAGTAATGATCAAAGAAGGCGATCAATTAGAAATGAAATTAGCTCCTGCAAACAATGCTTCAGCAAACTTGAACATCATTTTGAGAGGATATGAAATTGATGCAGATATAGATTAGTTCCTATCATAAGCGTCATTCCGGAATTTCTGTAATGAAATGAAGGAAATATCCGGAATCCCATTAATGGTTTGAGGTCACGAAATATATGAGTGCTGAAATTAATGGGATTCCTGATCTACACTAACGTTTCGTCAGGAATGACGATTCGCAAAGTTATGACCTCCCTCTCTTAATAATCCCCCAAACCAAATCAGGTTCATATCCCTTCCTGATAGTATATTCAGCAACCTTCCTGTTTTTCACAAATAGATCATCCTCTTTGACAAGGTCAAATTTTTTCCAGACAATTTCTGCTAACTGACGTTCATAATCTTCCTGGTCGATTTCCTTCAGGCCATATTGTATACACCTTTCACTCAATTGCTTCTGTTGCAGTCCCTGCAGGATCTTAATCTTACCCCACTTGTTCAATCGAAATTTATCAGTAGCATAGACCTGAGCAAATCGTCTCTCGTTGATGAAATTCTCTGAGATCAGCTGAGATAATAGCTCTTCTGCCTCATGCATTCTTAGGCCAATTTCCAGCGCTTTGGATTTGGCCTCAGCATGAGTTCGTTCACGATACGCACAGAATCTGGCTAATTTAACCTTAGCCTTCTTAATGCGTTCGATCTCCGATTCTGTCATCCAGTGAAATTATTCTTTAATAAGACCTTTTCTCTTCAGGATAGTCTCAACGAATTTGTATTCGTTTTCTGTTTTGAAGATTTTTCTAGGAAGGTGAATCAATTGAGCTTTGCTCAGATAAAGAATCATGAAATCATTTCCCTTCTTAGCTCTTTTGATATTATCCCATTTGATAGGCATTCCTTGCTTGGAGTTAAGCTTCATCAAAATCTGCTGACTATTAATCTCGTACCCCAGCTTCTCAAACATGAATTTACTTTGCTCCATTTGTGTAACTCCAGCGAATTGGATCAACCAGAATAATAAATAAAGTACCAAAGCAATGGTAGCTCCAATTATCCACCACCAATTCGGAATGATAAAATATCCAGCACAAATCGCTAAATAGATAAGCGCTACCCACCATTGTTGTTTCAATACTCCCTCAAATCCAATCCCAATGTAAGTTCTGGTTGGTAATTGATATTTTTTCGTTTTTACGATCATCTTCTATTTAATTGCCTTCAAACTAATATCTAAACTAGTGTAGGAATGCGTTAACGCCCCTACTGATATGAAATCTACCCCTGTCTCCGCTACATCACTTATAGTTTTCTCAGTAATCCCACCTGATGCCTCAGTCTCAAACTTTCCATCGATAATCCTAACAGCTTCTTTCATATCCGATGGAAGCATATTATCAAGCATGATTCTGTGGATTCCCCCTGTGGCAACTACTTCTTCAACCTCTGCAATATTTCTGGTTTCAACCTCAATCTTCAAATCCAATCCCTTTTCAGCCAGGTATTTCTTGCATCCTTCGATTGCATTTTTAATACCACCGGCAAAATCGACATGATTGTCTTTCAACATTACCATATCAAATAAACCGAACCTGTGATTCACACCTCCACCAATTGCAACTGCCCATTTCTCCATAATTCTGAAATTAGGAGTAGTTTTTCTGGTGTCAAGCAACTTTGCTCTGGTATGACTGATCATATCTTTGAGCTTGCTGGTGTAAGTGGCAATACCACTCATTCTTTGCAAACAGTTCAAAGCTAATCTTTCACCTGTGAGGATTGTTCTTGCCTTAGCATGAATTCGGAAACCAATTTCTCCCTCTGAAACAGAATCTCCATCTTTCTTCAACATCTCAATTTTGACATCAGGATCCAATCTCTTGAAAATCCGTTTTGCCATTTCCAGACCAGCTACAATTCCATCACCTTTAAATAAAAGTTGGGCACTGCGTTCTGCGTCTTCTGGAATTGAAGAAAGAGTAGAATGATCTCCATCACGGATATCTTCCTCTAAAGCTCTGTCTATGAACTCGTTAATACTGTCGTCTGAGAGGTATGCAAATTCCACTCTGCAAAAATAAGTAACGACATGAATTCTGCTACTTCTTTGAGGAAATAATTAATAATCAGATGGCTTGATTAAATTACTCTTTGGTTAAATCAAGTGTGTCAATCTTAAAGGAACCATCGGTTTTTTTGATCAACATGTAGACCCGATGAGTCCCTTCATTGTGCGCGTATTTACCCAAAACGTATTGAAGTCCATCCGGAGAACTTCCATTGTGAATCTTAGTGAAATTTTTTGGCGGATATTTAGTGAAGAAGTTTCTGACGATTACTTCAGCTTGTGTTCTGCTATAGTTTTCTTTTTCTCCATCTATTTTCAATTCAATGACGTCATTGAAAAATTTTGACAACTCCTTCGAACTACCTGTTCTCAGGGCGGTCCCTACATCATCTATGATGCTATCATCCTGGGCCATAGCCGTTCCCAGACCGATAAAAATGGTCAATGTTAGTAATAAAGTGTTTTTCAGTATCATACACGTTAAAATTATAAAACATTTTACACTAAAACTATGCCAATTTTGCTATAGGGGGTTATAAATTTGCGGGCATGGATAAGAAAGTAATACTAATGATCCTGGACGGTTGGGGTTTGGGTACTGACAAATCGGTTTCAGCGATAGAAAAAGCCAACACACCTTTTGTAGATGGGCTTTATGAAAAATATCCACACAGCAAACTTGAAGCATCAGGTCTGGCTGTAGGTTTGCCAGAAGGGCAAATGGGTAACTCGGAGGTTGGACACATGAACATTGGGGCAGGTCGTGTAGTCTATCAAGATCTTGTTAAAATTAACAAGGCGGTAGAAGAAAAGACACTTGGCGACAATGAGACACTGAAGAGTGCCTTAGAACAAGCCAAAGCAAACAACAAAACAGTCCATTTTATGGGACTTCTCTCGGACGGTGGTGTTCATAGCCACATTAATCATTTAAAAGGGCTTTGCTCCCTTGCCCATGAGAAAGGACTGGAAAAAGTATTTATTCACGCATTCACAGATGGTAGAGACACAGATCCTAAAGCTGGAGTAGCATATCTAAAAGATCTTCAAAGTCATACTGATTCTACTACAGGAAAGATCGCTTCTGTAACCGGAAGATACTATGCCATGGACAGAGATAAGCGATGGGAAAGAGTCAAATTAGCTTATGATGCGATGGTAAATGGAGAAGGCACCAAAACCTCGGATATTTTGGCTGCTGTTCAGGAATCTTATGACAAAGATGTTACTGACGAATTCATTTTGCCAATCATTAATACCGACGCATCGGGAGCTCCAGTCGCTACAATTAATGAAGGAGACGTTGTTTTATGTTTCAATTTCAGAACGGACAGAGGAAGGCAGATTACAGAAGCTTTAACACAACAGGATTTCCCAGAACAAGGTATGAAGGCTTTGAGTCTTGAATATCTAACTCTTACCAATTATGATGATACTTTTAAAGGTGTTCAGGTAATCTTTGACAAGGATAACCTCAATAAGACACTTGGTGAAGTACTAAGCGACAATGGCAAAAAGCAAATCAGAATTGCTGAGACAGAAAAGTATCCTCACGTAACGTTCTTTTTCTCAGGAGGAAAAGAAGATGAGTTTGAGGGAGAATCAAGAATATTATGTCCATCTCCTAAAGTCGCTACAGATGATCTTCAGCCAGTAATGAGTGCTGGTGATATTAAAGATAAGATTATTGCAGAGCTAAATAAGGGTGAAGTTGACTTTGTTTGCCTGAACTTTGCAAACCCTGATATGGTTGGTCATACTGGAGTTTTTGAAGCTGCAGTTAAGGCTTGCGAGACTGTAGATGGATGTGCAGAAGCAGTTGTTAATGCAGCATTGGAAAATGATTATACCGCAATTATCATTGCCGATCACGGAAATTCAGACATCATGATCAATCCTGATGGATCACCTAATACAGCACATACAACTAACCTTGTACCGTGCATTTTAGTTGATAAAGAATTAAGCGGTCCAATTAAAGATGGTAAATTGGGAGATCTTGCTCCTACTATTTGCAAATTGATTGGAATAGATATTCCAGCCGAAATGACTGGAGATTTATTGATCTAACAATACTTTATGAAAATTCAATTTTGGGGAGTTATTTTAACAGTCATCACTTTAAGTGGCTGTCAAAATATCTCCCCTGACACAAACAGCATTAATCCCTACTTTTCTGTAGACTCTTTGATTGAGTTACAATTTTCTGAGAACCAACCAATAGTTTCTGTCATGAAGCAAGTTCAGATAGATAACGATTCGGATTCCTCGATGGTAGAGATGGATAGCACCACATTCCGAAAAGAATTGAAAATATTCTCTGAAATCGACCTGAATAAGTCAGATTTAGTTGGTGTCTATGAAGAGAGTCGAGAAGGGAATAAAATAATTTACACAAAGAAACCGTCTGAGAAATCAGGAATTGTGACTCGTATGGAGGTAATGCAAAATGGTGACTTGATTACCATAATAGCGGAAACTCTGGAGTCAAATTCACTTTATGATTCAAAACGAGAATACTTACTTCAATTTAAAGAAGGAAAATTAGAGGAGTATATTATTTCCGGTAACCAGAAGATTGTGATGAAAGAAGCATCTACCTTTGTGGTTAAAGGGAAACTAGAAAAATAACAACATGGCACGACACAGGGGAGGCGTTTTAGAGAAGGAAGATAAGCGCAAGTTGAATAAGGAGAATTTCAGGAAGCTCTACAGCATTTTCAGTTACATTCTACCACATAAATGGACGTTTCTTCTTGGATTGGTTGTTCTGGCGATTAGCAGTACTATGCTAATGGCATTCCCTTTCTTATCAGGAAAAATAGTGGATGTCGCAACGGGAGAATCTTTTTACTTTATTGATTCTGTAAATACGGTTGCTATTATTTTGATTTCCATTCTAGTGGCACAAAGTCTATTTTCATTCCTAAGAGTCTATTTGTTCGCAAGAGTGAGTGAGCAGTCAATGGGTGACCTGAGATATGATCTATATCAGAAGATGATATCACTGCCATTCGCATTCTTCGATAAAAACAGAACCGGAGAACTTATGAGTAGAGTTTCTAATGATGTTTCAACATTGCAAGGAACTTTCACTACAACTCTCGCAGAATTGATCAGACAAATTATCACGCTTGTTGTGGGTATAGTAATGATTCTTGTTTTAGCGCAGAAGCTTACACTCTTCATGCTTGCAACTTTTCCTGTGGTAATTTTAGCTGCAATGTTCTTTGGAAGAAGAATTAGAAAACTTTCAAAAGCTACGCAAGATGAGCTGGCAAAAACCAATGTAATTGTGGAAGAAACACTTCAATCCATTTCATCAGTAAAGTCATTTACGAGCGAACTTTTCGAACTTGCCAGATATAAGAAAACACTAAACAACTCTATTGATTTAGCCATCAAAGGTTCTATATATAGAGGAGCTTTCTTTTCATTCATCATTCTTGCTTTATTCGGAAGCATTGTTGCTATAATGTGGTACGGGGCGAACTTGGTGCAATCTGAAGATATGATGCCAGGAGAATTAGTCTCATTTGTATTAATTACAATTTTCATTGGAGGTTCTATAGCAGGATTAGGTGACTTGATTGGTCAGGTGCAAAAAGCGATTGGCTCCTCAGAAAGAATTCTGGAAATATTAGGAGAGGATTCAGAGCAAGAAATTTCAGAACTGAAGGAATTAACTCCGGTAAAAGGAGATATACATTACAAGAATGTGGAGTTCTCATATCCTACAAGGACTGATGTAACGGTATTAAAGAATCTTTCTCTACGAATTGAAGCCGGTAAAAAGATAGCACTTGTAGGTCATAGTGGTGCAGGAAAATCTACAATCGCTCAACTTCTAATGAAATTCTATACTCCTCAAGAAGGTCATATTGCTATTGATGGCAAGAATATAAATGATTTTGAATTGCAGGCATTACGTCAGAACATAGGAATAGTCCCTCAGGAAGTAATTCTTTTCGGAGGTACAATCATGGAAAATATCTCCTATGGAAAGCCTACGGCTTCAGTTGAAGAAATCCGGGAAGCTGCAAGAAAAGCAAATGCGCTTCAATTCATTGAGGAATTCCCGGAAGGTCTGGATACTGTTGTTGGTGAAAGAGGAGTAAAACTATCTGGTGGGCAAAGGCAAAGAATAGCAATTGCCAGAGCAATCCTAAAAGACCCATCAATTCTCATCCTTGATGAAGCAACTAGTTCACTTGATGCAGAATCTGAGCACCTGGTTCAACAAGCTTTGGAAACTTTAATGCTGGGCAGAACAACCATTATAATCGCACATAGATTAGCAACCATTAGACAGGTTGACACAATCTTTGTTCTGAAATCCGGAGAAATAGTAGAATCAGGCTCGCATGAGGAATTACTAGCTTATGAAAATGGTGTTTACAGTAATTTGGTTCGACTTCAGTTGGAGCCGACAGAAAACAGCTATTAGACAGGCATTTCCTCGGGCATGTCATCTGTAACTTTCACTCCAGGGCCTGTGGGTAAAGTAACCCCTGGAGGAAGATCCAATATCGGATTTTGAGGCACAGATATACCTCCGTCATCATCATCATCGCTGCTTGGTCCTTTTCTTTTACGCCAAAAAGCCAGAATGATGAAACACATCAAGATACCATATAGGAAGCCAATGATTAATAAGTCTACGTAGTGACCTGACATTGTTATTCAATAGTTTACCAAGAAAATATATAAAAAAAAGATCAGACTTAATACCCAATTACAATATTTGTATTAAAACGAGTCAGGATTTAATTATTTAAATATTTCGGTTTTTAATATTGAAATATATTGCGTTATTTTGTTGTTTGAATCCTGGGACCAGCTACACATGAGCATGGACTAATGAAACGAATGAATGTATGCTGTTAGCTATACTAAGTGGCGAGAATGAGCCCCTATTGTTTGGGGTCTTCGGGGCTGTGATTATCTTATTTTTGCTTGTGGACCTAGGTGTTTTCCACAAAAAACATCAGAAGGTAAGCCAAAAAGAGGCTTTACAACAATCCATCTTTTGGGTTATTGTATCAGCTATTTATGGTGTTATCATCTATTTTTATGGTCCAGGACCGCAGGCTTCACTAGAATTTTTCTCGGCTTATGTTACTGAGAAAGCCCTTTCCGTAGATAATATTTTTGTAATTCTTCTAATCCTTAAATACTTCAAGGTCAAGGAAGAGTACTTTCACAATATCCTATTCTGGGGTATCCTGGGAGCAATTGTATTTAGAGCTGTCTTCATCTTTGTTGGAGCGCTTCTAATTAGTCAATTCCACTGGATCCTTTACATATTCGGAATCTTCCTAATCTACTCTGGTGTCAAAATCTTCAATGAGGATGAAGATATGGAGATAGAACCAGAAAAGAATCCAATTGTAAAATGGTCAAGAAAAGTTCTTCCTCTTACTAAGAGTGATTATGATGGCAAATTCTTTATCAAAAGAATGGGTAAAGTTATGTTTACTCCATTATTCATCGTGATCCTATTAATTGAATCTACTGACTTAATATTTGCAGTAGACTCAATTCCAGCTGCTTTCGCGATTACTCAAAATGAATTTGTAATCTATACTTCAAACATCTTCGCAGTAATGGGGCTAAGAGCGATGTTCTTCCTACTTGCGAATGTGTTGGATAAATTCTACTTACTACAAAAAGGATTATCTGTTGTACTCATTTTCATCGGAGCAAAAATGTTGCTTGAAAATAGCTACGTACAGCAAGGCCTTGGTTGGTTATTCAATGTAGAGCACGTTCACATTCCGATATTCTTATCTTTCGGAATCATCATCTTTGCATTAGTTGCATCGATTGTGCTGTCATTGATATTCCCTAAGAAGCCAGAATTAGTAGAAACTAAATCTTAAGATTACTTAAAATCCAATTTTACTTCCCTGGTATCCTTGTGATTCTACCTTTTTGATAGATTCTTCTACCTTCTCTCTAAGTTGAGTTTTGTAGTTGGCAAGGTTCTTAGCAATCTTTTCATCAAATGATCCTATTATTTGTGCCGCAAGAATTCCGGCATTCTTAGCACCATTTAACGCTACAGTTGCAACTGGTACACCTCCCGGCATTTGAAGGATTGATAGAACACTGTCCCAGCCGTCAATTGAGTTGCTTGATTTCACCGGTACTCCAATTACAGGAAGAGTAGTCAAAGACGCAACCATACCTGGTAAATGTGCAGCACCACCAGCTCCAGCGATAATAACTTTCAATCCATTATCTCTTGCTGCTTCTGCATATTCCACCATTCTGTGAGGAGTTCTGTGAGCAGAAACAATTGTGAGCTCAAATTCTACCTTTAGCTCTTCAAGAACTTTGGCTGCCTCAGACATTACATTTAAATCTGATTGGCTCCCCATTATTATACCTACAACTGGCTTACTCATGCTTTTACCTTTAAAGTGTTTTTGACTTTATCTGCTTTTTCTTTTAATCTCTTAATATTCTGATCAACAATGGTGATATGACCCATTTTCCTAAATGGCTTGGTAATCTTTTTACCATAAAGATGAACTGACACACCAGATAGACTTAAAACCTCATCTAAACCTTCATAAACGGCATCCCCTGTGAATCCATCCTCTCCTAATAAATTAACCATTGCTGAAGGAACCTTATTAGCTGTATCCCCAAGAGGCAATCCATAAATTGATCTCAAATGCTGTTCAAATTGAGAAGTATAGTTAGCTTCAATGGATTGATGACCGCTATTATGAGGCCTTGGTGCTACTTCATTGACTAGAATCTTGCCTTCTTTCGTAAGAAACATTTCTACGGCCAACAGTCCAGTCATATTTAGTTTTGTGATCACTTCCGTGGCTACTTTCTGAGCTTCCTCCTCCTCCTCAGCAGTAATCTCAGCTGGGGAAAATAAATACTCAACCAAATTAGCTTCAGGGTGGAATACCAACTCAACAACGGGAAATGCCTTCACCTCACCTTTGCTGTTTCTTGATACTATAACAGATAGTTCTTTTTTGAAGTCAATCAGTTTCTCAACAAGGCCTGGAGCGTCAAATCCCTTCTCAATATCAGCCTCAGTTCTGATTACTTGTACTCCTCTCCCATCATACCCATCTTTACCTAGCTTGTTTACTGCTGGCAAGAAAGAAGCATGATCTTTAATCTCATCTTTATTCTCAACCAAAATAAAATCTGCTGTAGGAATTCTATTGGCCTTATAAAAGGTCTTTTGCTTGCGTTTATCCTGAATCAATTCAATAATATCAGGTTCTGGGAAAACCGATTTACCCTGTTTTTGAAGTTCTTTGAGTGCATCAGTGTTGACAGCTTCAATTTCTATGGTCACTACATCACAATCAGAAGCAAAATCGATTACGGTTTGATAATCTTTTAAACTACCAACCTGAAACTCACTTACAATGTCTTTACAAGGTGCATTCGAGTCAGGATCAAGTATCTTGACATCAAGATTGAAATCAATAGCTGATTGAATAAGCATTCGCCCAAGTTGTCCCCCTCCAAGAATGCCGAGTTTTGATTGTGAAATCGGTTTTGCCATGGTGCAAATATATGTAAGTGGGAGTTAAAAACTAGCTCAAAAACAACTCGCACAACCTTTACAGAAAGTGAAAATCAAGCCATTAAGAAATAAGCAGGATTTTTCGTAAATTTAGATGCAGATAAACACAAGCGCCCCTCTTCTGTTCACCGAATTGCAAAATGAAAACACTAATTCTAGCCGTGACTTGTGTCATATTGTCTGGGGCATTCCAATCCTCCTCAGCTCAATACCAGCCTCCTCCAAGAAAGGAGCTTCGATCTACTAATGGAGTATGGTTTGGTATTTACACCAAATATCATTTTAATGAGAAATGGGCATACTATGGTGAATACCATCTGAGAAGAAAAGAAGGCATCCAAAAAATGGGTCAAATCTACCTCAGAGTGGGGGCAACTTATAAAGTAGCCAAATATCTTGATCTTACTGTTGGATTTGTAAACCCATACTACTGGGCCCCAAATCCTGAAGAACCCAATATGGACAAAGTAGTTCCTCAATATAGAGGTTGGCAACAAGCTGTACTCGCTACTCCTTTTGATCACATCAAAGTGATGCATCAGTTCCGGTTAGAGCAGCGATTTAGGAGAGATTATAGACACGATGCTCCTTTTAAATTGACACATAGATTTCGATATAAGATTACTGCGTACCTCCCACTAAATCACAAAGACTTTGGCCCTGGAACACTTTTTATGGCACTTTACAATGAAATATTTATTCAGGCGGGGAAATCGGTAGTGTATAATCACTTCGAGGATAATAGGGCATTTATTGGTCTCGGATACAATCTTAACAGATCCATCCAGTTGCAATCAGGTTATATGTACTCTTTTCGACATGATGGTGCGCCACATCGATATGAAAATAGAAACATAATTCGGTTTAATATCATACACCACTTAGACTTTCACCTTGAAAGACAGCCAAAAGCCAGAGATATACCAATCCATTAGACCACTCATGTATTTCCAATTTCACGATTCATAAAATCCAATATATTTGTCGGTCCTAACAATTATTCCAAACTATGATGAAAAGATTTGCTTTCCTATCTGCAATGTTGATTAGTGCACTTTCCTGGGCACAGAAAGAGATTCAAGTTGAGAACTTTTATGATGGCACATTCTCTCAAGAAAGAGTAAGAAGCCTAAACTGGATGAATGATGGTCTTTATTACTCTGAGTTATCAGGAAATAATGTCATCAAAAACAAAGTTACCGACGCTAGTACAGTTGCAACTCTTGTGAATGGTGATTCATTAGGTATCAATATCGATGATTATACATTTAGTTCTGATGAATCCAAGGTTCTATTAATGACTGAAAGAGAATCTATTTACAGAAGGTCATTCACCGCTGAATATTACATGTATGACATGAAGAACAAAGTTTTCTCGAAGCTATCAGAAAATGGGCCTCAATCATACGCTACTTTTTCTCCTGATGGCAAACAGGTGGCCTTCACCAGAGACAACAACATCTTTACTGTAAGGCTGGATAATATGAATGAGGAACAAATCACGAAAGATGGAAAATTCAACAGCATCATTAATGGAAGCAGTGACTGGGTATATGAAGAAGAGTTCTCGATAACCAAAGCATTTTTCTGGTCTCCGGACAGCAAAAAAATCGCTTATATCAAGTTTGATGAAAGTGCTGTAAGAGAATACAATATGCAAACTTGGAATGATGGTGCACTTTACCCGGAAGACTATAAATTTAAGTATCCTAAAGCAGGAGAAAGCAATTCAATTGTAAATGTCTATTTCCATGACATTAAGGAGAACAAGAAGACAAAGGTTGATTTAGGCAAAGAAACAGATATCTACCTTCCTAGAATTCAATGGACTAAGAATCCGAACACCCTTTCAATCATCAAACTAAACAGGCTTCAAAACAGATTAGATATCATACACGCAGATGCCAGAAATGGAAGTACAGATTTAATCTATACTGATAAATCAAAAACATACATAGACATTACTTACACGGATGATTTGACTTACCTGAATAATGGCACTCAATTCATCTATTCCAGCGAAAAAGATGGATATAAGCATTTCTACCTTCATTCAATGGACGGCCAGTTGGTAAACCAAATCACAAAAGGTAAATGGGATGCCGTTTCTATGGTAGCTCTCGACCAAAGCAAAAAAACTCCTGTGTTGTATTTTATCTCAACAGAAGACTCTCCTATGGAAAGACATCTGTACAGGGTAAGTGGTAATGGCAAAGGAAAAGTAAAAATGAGTTTGGATGCAGGTTGGAATAGCGCAGATATGAGCAATGATGCGAAATATTACGTTCTTTCAAACAGCAGCGCAACTTCACCATTGAAGGTTAGTTTATTTCAGAATAAAGGTAATAAGTTGGTTAAAGTGCTAAAAGATAATGCTTCACTAAAGAAGAGAGTAAAAGACTTCCAACTAGCTGATAAAAAATTCTTCTCTTTTGAGACAGTGGACCAATGGGATCTGAATGGATACTTTCTATTCCCAAATGAGTTTGACTCCACCAAAACATACCCTGTTTTTCTATATCAATACAGCGGACCCGGTTCTCAAAATGTAACCAATAGCTGGGCAGGAAGACACTATTACTACCACCAGATGCTTACTCAGAAAGGATATATCGTTGCTGTAGTTGACAACCGAGGCACTGGAGGAAGAGGTACTGAATTCAAAAATATGACTTACAAGCAGCTTGGTAAGCTGGAAACTGAAGATCACATCGAAGCGGCGAAATTCTTCCAGACTCTACCATTTGTTGACGATGATAGAATAGGAATCTGGGGATGGAGCTACGGTGGATATATGTCATCTTTAGTGATGATGAAAGGCGCGAAATACTTTAAAGCCGGAGTAGCTGTTGCACCAGTTACTACATGGAGATATTATGATACAATTTACACGGAAAGATATTTACAAAGACCGCAGGATAACCCAGAAGGATATGATGATAATTCTCCGAACTCTCATGTAGATAAGTTGGAAGGAAAACTATTATTGATCCATGGTACGGGAGATGATAATGTGCATTTCCAAAATGCCGTTGCATTACAGAATGAGCTTATTAAAAATGGCAAACAATTCCAGAGCTTCTATTATCCTGATAAGGCGCATAGTATTTCAGGATTAGCAACAAGACATCATTTATATAAGATGATGGCCAATTTTGTGCTTGAAAATCTATAATTTGAGGTCACACCGCCTCCTGGATGAAAAGAAATGTATTAATTGTCGCTAATCCCTACTCAGGGCCAAAGAAATCTATTGAAACAGTGATAGGTTTTAAGGAATATCTTGATGCTCAGGATATTCCTTACGACTTTTATTATACCTCCAAACAAAGAAATGCCCAGAAAACGGTTCAGCATTTCCTAAAAGGCGATCATTCCGATCTTGTAATTCTGGGTGGTGATGGCACAATTAATGAAGCTGTAAATGGACTTGGGGATAAGGACATTCCTATTTCTATAATCCCAACCGGAACAGGAAACGACTTTTGTAAAATGTTGGATCTTGGCAAAAAGCTAAAAGACAAATTCGAAACTGCGGCACATGCTGATCCAAAATCCGTAGACGCAGGACTTTGTAATGATCGGATTTTCATGAATGGCGTTGGAATTGGGTTTGATGGTGAGATTGTAGTTGAAATGATGAATAATAGCACCATGCTTAACGGGCAGGCAGCTTATTATTATCATGTGGTGCGAATCCTCTCTACATACAAGGAAAAGGAATTCAACTACCAAATAGATGGAGAACCTTTTTACAAGAAATTAATTTTACTAACCATCGCGAATGGCACCACATTCGGTGGTGGCTTCAAATTAACTCCGGACGCAAAAATTGATGATGGTTTTCTCAATGTTTGCCAGATTGAAAGACTGTCTCCTGCTAAGAGATATCTCAATGTGCTCAGACTACAAAACGGCACACACAATGCCTTGAAAGCTGTTACATTTTATGAATCCAAAGAAGTGAAGATTGATGAATCTCCTATTCTAAATGCTCATATAGATGGGGAGTATCTTGGGAAGCCTCCTTTTAATATTTCTGTGCTTCCGGGGAGGTTTAGGATTAGGACTAATTAGTTGTCAGTTGTCAGTTGTCAGTTGTCAGTTGTCAGTTGTCAGTTGTCAGTAAACGAGTTGCGGGTTGCGGGTTTGTTCTCCTGCGGAGAACTTTCGGGTTTAGGATTCAGGAATTCTATCTTAGGATTTAGCCTTCTCCGCCTTCTTAAGGAATTTCACATAGAAATAAAGCACAATACTTATTAAAATCAGTGATATAAACTGTGAGTGTGATAGTACATCATCGATGATATAACCTCTTGCTTCATCTCCTCTGAAAATTTCTATTACTCCTCTTCCTAGGGCGTAAAGCATTATGTAAATGAAAAATAACTGTCCTTCAAATCTTTGATACCTCTTGAACATGAACAGTATTACCATGATTGTGAGAATCAAAGTGACACTATACAATTGCGTTGGGTGAAGCGGTACATGTAATGGTGCCTTTGATGCTTCATGTGTGAATGTTATTGCAAGTGGACCGTCTGATGGGATTCCATAACAGCAACCCGCCATAAAGCACCCCATTCTTCCAAATGCATGTATGATCGTGCCTGTAATTGCTATAATATCCAGCATCGGCAATACAGGCAGTTTATTCTTTCTGAAGTACCAGATCACGGTTGGAATCACAAATAGCAAGGAGCCATAAAACACAAAACCTGTTCTGAAACCTTTTAGCATATTGGATGGAGGGTTGAAATAATAACCCGGGTTCTCCAAATAAAAAAGGACCTTACCACCAACGAAAGCCATAACAATGATGTAAATAGCTAAGGTTTGAATCTTTTCTTTCTCTACACCCAACTCCTTCTTAGCAGTTCTTGATACATACCAAAAACCCATTGCAGCTCCCAGGGCAATCAATACACCGTAAGAATAAATTGTAGTGTCACCAAAATGAAGAAATTCAGGATGCATCAGTTATCTCTTTTATTCTAAAACTTATTTTTCTCAGTAAAATTATGTGCCCTTGGTTGCTGGAAATAATTTCAAACCAAATGTAAAAATCAATGACCACAACACAACCGATAACGCTCCTATTGGATTTAGCCATAAAAAACTAAGCGCTTTTCGGCATGCATCTGGATGTTGGGTTATACCCATTGTTTGAAGTAAATAGGGTGAATGTAAAGTCAATTGACCTGCTTCATCAATGTAAACACTATCAAAAAAGAATACAGTTAGTATTCCCATGGTCATGCCTGAAATGACAGTTTTAGCATTGATTGGTTTTACAAAAAGGAGAATAAATACTCCTAAAATACTTCCGTAAAAGTAACTTCCTATCTCATTTACTAATTCAATAATGGAATTGGTTTCACCAAATAATAATGCTACAGCAGTCGCAAACACACCCCAAAATAATGTGGCCAATCTGCTAGCCTTTAAATAAAATCCAGTTGGCCTGTTCTCAACTTTGGAAAATCTCTTATACCAATCCATCACAGAGCTTGCTGCCAATGAATTCAATCCACTATCAATACTGGAAAGAGCCGCGGCAAATATTGCTGCTATTATCAGACCAATTATACCATTAGGCAATTCTGTCAATATAAAGTAAGGCACAACATAATTGGTATCATTTCTATTTTCTCCGTCCTTATGAAGACTCAAATGCTGACTATTTACTACTGCCTGATCTGCTGATTTCAGATTTGATTTCGCAACTGTCCCTTCTATGTATTGATAAGCTAATTGTTTTCTTTTCTCGTGAAGTTGCATATGTTCTTCTGCTAGTTGAACTTCCTGAAATTCTCCATTCTGTGGAGCAAAATTTTGAGGTGCAGGATTGAACACATAGTATGAATAGAGCAAAGCACCAATCAAAAGCATAAAGAAAACCATAGGTATCTTGAACACTGCCGTCATTAGTAGTCCAACTCTGGAGTCTTTTAATGATTTTGCTGTTAACAACCGCTGTACTTGTGATTGATCTGTCCCAAAATACGATAGCATCAAAAACATGCTGGCAATAGTTCCAGCCCAGATATTATATTTCGTTCCAGATTCAAATGAAAAGTTTAGTGTTTGAAGTTTTCCCAGAGCTCCTGATACCTTTAAAGATTCCATTGCTCCAATTCCATCAGGAAGTTTGATGACAATCCAGAAAAAGATGAAAATCAAACCAATCATCATCACTACCATCTGCTTCACATCGGTTCTGATTACTCCTGTGATCCCACCAAAAGTGGTATAAATAGTAGCGCTGATTCCAATTATGATGACGGTTAACCAAAGAGGCAAATCAAGTATCAAAGACAATACATAGCTTGGTGCAGCAACAATAGCTCCCATGGCCAATCCTCTTGAGAGCAAAAACAAAAAGCTGGTAACCAATCTCACTCGTATTCCAAATTTTTGCTCCAATGCCTCATAGGCGGTAAAGGCTCTGAGTTGATGATAGAATGGCACTATTGTGATGCATAAAATCACAATGGCAATTGGTAAACCGAGGTACATCTGAACAAACTGCATGTCATTTGTGAATGCCTGCCCTGTTGTCCCGATAAAAGAAATAGCTGAAGCTTGAGTCGCCATGATAGAAATTCCCATCGCCCACCAAGGCATAGACCTGTTGGCTAAGAGTAGCTCTTCTGCATTTTTTGTGGTCTTTGCATGTTTGGTGCCATCCCAAAGTATGTAAGCAAAAAATGCTAATAATATGATCCAATCAAGATAATTCAAGCACAAAAGGTCTGATTCGCCTCTAAACTACTAAATTTGGTTTCAGACACCTCAAGTTATGATCAGTATTTCAAATGATTTCATGGAGGCGACTTTTCATGAAAAAGGCGCTGAGTTAGCAAGTTTCAGAAGCAAAGACACTGGAGTAGAATACATTTGGCAGGCAAATCCAGATCACTGGGGTAGGCATGCTCCCGTTTTGTTCCCGATTGTTGGGAAATTGAAACATGACAGCTACCGTGTTGATGGCCACTCGTATGAACTATCTCAGCATGGTTTTGCAAGGGATAGGAACTTTGAATTGGTAAAGGCTCAGCAAGAATCCTGTACATTTCAATTAAAGTGGACCGAAGGTTCTTTGGCTTCATATCCTTATAAATTCATCTTGGAAATATCTTATGAGCTAAGGGAGAAAGAATTGATTACAGCTTATAAGGTAACAAACGCTGACAACACAGAAATCTATTTCTCCATAGGTGCCCATCCGGCATTTAATTGCCCTCATCTACCTGGTAAAAAAAGAAGTGACTATTCATTGTTATTTAATCAATTTGAATCTGCTTCAAAGCACTTGCTCGACAATGGATTGTTTAATGGCGAAACAAAACTGTCATTGGATAATCAGAAAGCGCTTTACATCTCGGATGATTTATTTGATGAAGATGCTTTGGTGTTTAAAGGAATGAAATCAAACGCTGTAATTCTCAATGACGGTGATCACAATGTGTTTGAGTTTAAGTTTGAGAATTTCCCATACCTGGGTATCTGGTCAAAAAGCTCGGAATCCCCTTTTGTTTGCATCGAACCTTGGTTTGGATTAGCTGACTCGGTGGATCATGATCAGAATTATCAAACTAAAGAAGGTATAAACAAATTGGATATAAGAAAGTCCTTTGAATGTCAATATTCCGTAAGAATACTTGAGGACTAATTTATACTTACAACATTTTCTGCTTCATTATCAGCAATCTGAGTTGGGAGTGAAGAAATAATTTCATTTTTCAATGAGTCCACTAATTTCTTTTTCAATGTCTTTCTTCCAAGAACCAAACTGATCTCTCTAACTGGAGCTCCATCACCTATAAACTTCAATTGATCCAGTTTCTCTTCAGGAAAATCTAAAGTTGCAAGTTCTGGCACTAAAGTAATTCCTCCCTCCTGATCTACTAATCTCATTAATCCCTCAATACTTCCACTTTCATATTTGAGGTTTAGGTCTTTGTAAGCGATTTGATCTAGTGCACACAGATTGAATACTTGATTGCGAAAACAATTTCCCTGTGACAATAACCAGATTTTATGCTCCAGAATCTCTTGTAACCCTATCTTATTAGGATATTGAGAAACCAATTCGTTATTTACATAGCTAATCATCTTCTCATAAAACAAAGGAATTTCGTGCAACCCCTGTACATCTAATGGAGTCGCTAAAATGCCTAAATCAATCTGCTCCTTTTTAAGAGAGGAAACTATCTCCTCAGTCTTCATCTCAAGAATTCTAACCTCCACATCTGGATAATCCCTCAAATATGAACCAATAAACAAAGGAACCAGATAAGGCGCCAAAGTAGGAATAATACCTATGGTCAATGCTCCAGTCAGCTCACTGTTTTCATTTGATACCAGCTCATTCATAATAGCCAATTCAGCTAATACTTTGCGAGCCTGCTCAATAACCTCTTTCCCAACAGACGTAGGAATTAGTGGCTTCTTTGATCGATCAAAGATATTCACAGACATATCTTCCTCAAGCTTCTTGACCTGCATACTAAGAGTAGGTTGAGTAACATGACAATGCTCGGCCGCCAATGAAAAACTCCGGAAATTATCAAGAGCCACAATGTATTCTAGTTGCTGAATGTTATAGTTCATATTTATAAAGTTATAAAAATTATCGATGTTACCTATAATGATAACTTACGTTTATTTGTATAGAACATAACCAAAGACAATAATGGAGACATTAATAGCAACTACAGACGTAATAGAAAGCACAAAAAAGTTATTAGCAGACTTGCACTTACAATATCAAAACCTTAGAAATTTTCACTGGAACGTAAAAGGACCGCAATTTTTTATTCTACATGAAAAGTTTGAGGAGTTATATATTGATGTGGCTTCAAAAGTAGATGAGACTGCTGAAAGAATTTTATCAATTGGAGGAAGTCCCTCTGCATCCATTTCAGACAATCTCAACAGAGCAAATATTTCAGATGGCTATCAAATCAGTGATGCAACGGAGATGGTTCATGCATTAATCTCAGGATATGAAATCATTGTGGAGGATGTGCTCAACATTCTTAAAGCAGCGGAAGAGAGTGGTGATGAAGGTACAATTGATACTTTCACCGGATATGTAACCGAGCTTCAGAAAACAAATTGGATGCTTAAAGCATATTTAGGATAATGCGCCTCAATCAAATCACAATTCCATCACTTGACGTTCCCAGGTCCATTGAGTTTTATAAGAAACTGGGACTTAAGCTAATTGTACATACACATGATGCTTATGCAAGATTTGAATTGCCAGAAGGAGAATCTACATTTTCAATTCATAAGGTAGATGAGCTACCAAAGGGAAACGGAATCATTATCTACTTTGAAATTGAGAATCTGGATGAATACATTGAGCAATTAGAAGCAAAAGAGATTGCTACGGAAAAACCACAGGATCAAAGTTGGCTCTGGAGAGAATCAAAACTGAAAGACCCTGATGGCAACTCTATCATCTTATTTTTTGCAGGAAAAAACAGAAAGAATCCTCCCTGGAGGTTAGAAAAATAAATTGGAAACTCAGAATCCATAGGATCATTAGCTAATTTTGATCCTATGGGTCATGATCATTCTCACCACCACCATCATCATCACCATGCAGAAGGAAACATTCGCTTTGCTTTCTTTCTCAATCTTCTATTCACCATAATTGAAATTGTGGGAGGTATCTACACCGGCAGTCTCGCAATATTATCAGATGCATTACATGATTTTGGGGATAGCCTTAGTCTTGGCCTGGCTTGGTATTTCCAAAAGCTCTCAAAAAAAGGAAGGGATGATCGGTACTCCTACGGTTACCGTCGGTTTTCACTTTTGGGTGCAATTATTAATGCTACGGTACTTGTTGTTGGATCAGTATTTATTTTAAATGAAGCGATTCCGGCGTTATTCAACCCAGGTGATGCAGATGCACAAGGAATGATCGTAATTGCATTATTTGGGATTGTTGTGAATGGAGCTGCTGTACTTCGATTGAAGAAGGGTGATTCCATCAATGAGAAAGTAGTCATGCTTCATCTAATGGAAGATGTATTGGGTTGGGTTGCTGTGCTTATTGGTAGCATCATAATGTACTTTTGGGATGTCCCAATAATTGATCCTCTACTTTCTATTCTTATTGCACTTTATGTGCTTTATAATGTTGTCATCAACATCAGAAATAGTTTCAGAATTATTTTACAGGCAACTCCAGGTAATGTCGATATTGACGTCATAAACAAAAAGGTTCTTGAGATGCCTAAAGTAGTGGAAATGCATGATTGCCATGCCTGGTCAATGGATGGGAGTTACAATGTTTTGACTATGCATTTAGTGCTGGAAGAAAACCTTTCTTTAACTGAGCAATGCGTGCTAAAGAAGGAAATTAAAGACCTCCTAAAAGGCGAAAACATCAATCATATGACCGTTGAATTTGAAATGAAAGGTGAGGATTGCGAGTTAGATGATTGCTAATAATATAGGGTAAATCGTCTCATAAGGGTTGTTTAATAGAAGGTTAAATCCTGTATAATCCTTAAATTAGGTATCATTAAAAAATGTGGTCGATGAAGAAGCTATTCACCTTACTGTACTTATCACTTTTCCTATTTAGCTGTAACAAAGATGATGATAACCCAGATCCTTCTGATGATCCCACCGATTCAGGGACCACCATTGCTGTTGACCTGGGAGATAGTGAAATACCATACATTGTTATTACCACATCAAGTTCAATTCAGAATGAACCTAAGGTTCCGGCGACCATGGAAATCTTTGAAAGTGGAGTACTAACAAAAACTTCAAATATTGGAATCGAATTCAGAGGCTCCACTTCATTCAGAATATCCGATAAAAAATCATATGGTATTGAAACCTGGGACGCTTCTGGCAATGATATTGATGATAGTTTCTTTGGGTTTCCGGAAGAAGAAGACTGGATTTTAACTGGCCATGTGGTAAACTTTCAAAACAACTTCATCATTGATCAGACCCTGATGTATCACTACTTCGGTTACAATTTATTCAGAGAAATGGGCAGGTATGCAAGCCGTACACAATTTGTGGAGTTGCAAATCGATGATGAGTACCTCGGAGTGTATGTCTTTATGGAAAAACTCAAAAGGGACAATGATCGGATTGATATTAGTAGATTGGAACCTGGTGATATTGATGAAACAGCAATTACTGGTGGATACATTTTAAAAATTGACAAAACGACAGGTGGTGATTCCAATGTTGGTCAACCTTTGGAGTACTTTCTCTCAAATTGGGCAGATGACGCATTGTATAATGAATCCAACAGTTTCCGGTCGGAATTTGACATCAATGGGGAACCAATAACTTTCGATCCTTATGATGAACCATATCACTTCAATCAATATCTGGAAACCTATTTTCTATATGAGTACCCTAAAGCAGATATCATTACAAGTGAGCAAAAAAATTACATCCAATCCTATATCAATGATTTTGAAACTGCTCTGCTAACTGATGATTTTAATACAGAAATAAGAACATACACAGATTATATAGATGTTGAGAGCTTTGCTGACTTTCTTCTGATCAATGAGATCTGCAGAAATGTGGATGGTTATAGAATTAGTACATTTCTACACAAAGACCGAGGAGAAAAACTAAATATGGGCCCCATCTGGGATTTAAATATTGGGTTTGATTCTGGTGATAGAATTCCTTGGGACGGATGGGTATTTGAATACAACACGTACGTTGATCGCGATCCCTGGATGGTTCATTTTTGGTGGCCGAGACTAATGGAAGATCCCCAGTTTAGATCCGTTGTTAAATCAAGATGGAACGCCCTCAGGGGAAATGTATTAAGTAATGCTACACTTCTTGCCTTTGTTGATGAAAATGTAAATTACCTGGATAGTAATGGTGCTATTGATCGGAATTATAGCAAATGGAATTTAGGAATCAACTATTCCACGAGCATTAACAATCTTAAAGCATATCTCGAATTCAGAGCAGACTGGATGGATAGTGAAATTCAAAATTTCTAATATCAATTAGCTTGGTAATTTTTAATTAACGGTTTGCTCAGTATATTGGGATTGATTCGTACTTAACCAACCAGGAGTGCTGTCATTTTTTTATCAATCAATAACCTACTTAGACACATGATTATTTATGGATGGCGTTCAGCGCACCTAAAGACGAAACAACTCGACACTTGTACCTGCCCAAGTTGTGGCACAAAAGGATCTGTTATCACCAGTGTATTCAGCAGACACGCACATATTTTTTGGATCCCACTATTCCCAATAGGAAAAACCGGAGCAGCCCAATGCCAGCATTGTGGATTTGTGATGGAGAAAAAAGAAATGCCTGAAGATATTAAACAGGAATATGGTTACCTCAAAAGTGAAACCAGGCCTCCATTTTGGCAATTCGCGGGACTTTTAATTATTGCAGGCTTTGTTGCGTGGGGAGTTGTAATGTCTGGAAAGCATGATGAAGATGTACAAACCTGGCTGGAACAACCTTCAAAAGGAGATGTCTACCGATACAAAACTGAAGGTAATTATTACTCCACAATGAAAGTAATCGAAGTTACTCAGGACAGCCTCAAAGTAGCTCTCAACGAATACGAAACAGACAAAAAATCCGGAGTTTATAAACTCGATAAAAGCCAAAACTACTCTGAAGAATTCTCATATATGCTTGGCAAAGATCAGGTACGTGAGATGTATAGTTCGGGAACTATTTATGATATTGACCGCTAACCATTGGTTAGATTTGAACATGCTAAAAAGAATTTCAAAAGCACGAGCTGCAGGTATTGTGACGCTCACTTTGGCAATTATTATTTGCTTTCATATCACAGTATTAGTCGGTATTGTTCCCTATGATATGGTCTGGGGAGGAAGATTGAATTCAGCTGATGAAATGTTTGTATTTGAGCTTTCCTCCATTTTTATCAATCTTGTAATGATCATAATGGTGAATGCAAGAATTGGAAAGCTCAAAATACCTTCTATTAAAGTGGCAGGAGTTTTTATGTGGATATTCTTTGTGATTTTCACTTTGAATACGATCGGTAACTTACTTGCCAAGCAAAGTCTTGAAACCTACATATTCACTCCCGTCACATTTATTTTGGCAATTCTAATGTTAAGACTTGCACTTAAGGATTAGTAGCATTTAGTGGCAGTAAAGGCACCTACCACAAAGTGGTCATCATCAGCTCTTGCGTCTATGATGCCTTCTATTGTTGTTCCCTCAACACTGGTCAGCTCAACAGTTCCGCTTACTGCCGTTTGGGTAGCTCCACCATTTGTTTCTGAAGGGAAGAACCTTACAGATTGAGTAGCAATCTCTCTTGGTTGCTCATATACACCAACTGCCTCACTTGGTATAAAGAACTTAATCCTTGCCTGACTAGTAAGGAACAAATCACATATAGCTATGTTTTCATCAGATTCCTGTCCATATAATTCAAATACTAAGGTACCATCTAATTCCTGCGTGATTTTGCCTCTTTTATATGTCCAATCCTCACCACCAATTTTCCCAGCTAAAACATCAACTTCTTCCTCTTCCTCCTCTTCTTCTTCCATTTCCTCTTCCTCTTCTTCCTCCATCATCTCCATAGAGGTTTCGTCTGAACTATCGTCTGAACAAGAGTTAAAGAAAATTGACGTACTGAATATTGCGAAAACTAAAAAGGTCTTTTTCATGGCACTAATGGTTTTTAGAGTAATTTAATCAGATGTTTCAAGCATAACAATGCCTCCCCGCAAGATTAAGATGCACTTTTGAAAATATTTCGCAAGGTCTTAATCAACATAGACGGAATCATCGGAAAAAAAGCCATCAATAATATAAATCCAATGACCACATAAAGTATAGTAGACAAAAACTTCCCAATTCCTTTCAAACCCCATTTTGGTAGTAGAATATCACTCAGTTTTCTACTGTAAGGTGGTATTGGTTTATACGAAGGAATTACCTCTGTTGGAATTTGAATGTCCCATGATCCTCTTACAAACAAAGGCATTATGAAGTCAAAGCTTATTTTCTCATCACCCCTTTCAATTCCCCATTTTTTTGTCCAGGATCCAAAATCTGTAAAAGTAATCTCGGCATATACAGGCTTATTCCAGATAGTTTTATCGTTGTTTTCCAGATCAAGTACCTCATCACTTGTAACCTTCAAGTAATAATCCTGATTAATTAACGGCAATGCCACACCAGATTCCCTTGGAATAACTCCAATATCAGTATCCTCCTTCGGCCATTTTTTGATTTTACTACAGTAGATAGCCCCAATCGCCATATCTGCCTTTTTGTCAAATGAATTTCCATTATTCACATACCATGGAGAGACATTAGGGAATATTTTTAGGATTATTGAGAATGGTTTATGTCTTTGGTTTTGATATTCTTTATTACCAGCCTTCTCCAATTCCGCATCCTCTTCATCTAATCTGATCTTTTTCGTATAGCTATCAGATTCAACAGTCACTGTAAATGTGGTTAACCACAAATCCATATTGATATTCTCCACGGATATTGTGGTGTCATCATTTATGGTAAATACCTCTTTTGTATATGTCTTATAAGGCTTTATCTCATTGCTTG
Organism: bacterium; assembly: GCA_024743255.1. Taxonomy (GTDB): domain Bacteria; phylum Bacteroidota; class Bacteroidia; order Cytophagales; family Cyclobacteriaceae; genus JANSWY01. The sequence continues at coordinate 274,842 of JANSWY010000003.1, forward strand.
ATCCATCTATGTAGTCAAAAAACTTTTGAAGATTTGCAGGTCTTTGCTCTACATACGGTTTTGGTGGAATCACCTGCACATGGATGTCAGGTTTATAAAGTTGAGGGTGATCCGGATCGAAGCTTATTGAGTGGATATCAAATTGATTAAATCCTTTCGACTGCTCCGCTGTAGTTCTTATATATTTCTGAACAGAGTCTCGCTGATATGATTTTTTATTGTATACAAACTCCTGTAAATGAACCTGAGGACCTTCAAATTGATTACTGGTCATTTCCAACTGATGGTTGTATGTATTATCCAGCTTACTGGCCCCTTTCAGGTAAAACCTGTTTTTTACTTCATTGATTATCTCCTGACGGAATGTGTTATACCTATCCTTATCAGATTTCAAAAACTCCTCGTAGGAATACTCTTCTTTTAGGGAGTCTTCACTGTTTTCAGAAATGATTCTAAAAGCTAAAACACCTACCAATACCAGTAGGATGATAAACTTCAGATTTTTTTTCATTGATTTCTAGGCTGAATTGGCATTCAAATAGTAATCAACGAAGATAGTCAATTACTTCTCTGTACCAAACTTAGCGTCTTCAGGAACACGATATTCCTGAAATGGAATGGCCAAAAGATTGCTTAATCGGTCATTTTCCTTAGGATCCATATGCGTATCAATGCCGTAAGTAAGCTTCTCTATATCATCAACTTTAGCAAAAGTCCCAAATATTCTATCCCAAATAGCGAATATATTCCCGTAGTTGGTATCAGTTAACGGTTGGGTGTAATGATGATGTATCTTGTGCATGTAAGGAGTCACGAATATGTAGGATAGCGCATGATCCACCTTTGCTGGCATTTTAATGTTGGCATGAGTTAAATGAGCAAACAATACTGATAAGCTCTGATAAAACATGATGATCCACATTGGAGCTCCTATCAGCATCACCGCCATTATTGTAAAAGTCATTCTGAAAACAGTTTCTCCTGGATGATGTCTTAAACCAGTTGTAACATCCACAGTGGTATCGCTGTGATGAACCAAATGAAACTTCCACATCCATTTCACTTTGTGCTCTGTCCAATGAATGAAGTAGGCCCCAATCAAATCCATCAACAAAACGCCAACAATCGCTTGTGCCCAAACTGGTAAACTCACTATATACAACAAGCCAAATTCTCTTGAAGAAGTGAAGTCAGAACCCCATAGCAGCAATCGTGCAAAGAACAATCCAATAATTAAAGTGAAAGCTGTCAGGATCAGATTTATACCAGCATGTCTTACTTTTTTATACTTAAATCCATACAATGGAATCATACCCTCTAATAACCAGAAGATTACAATACCTCCTACAAGTAACCCAGCTCTGAATGTTGGGGGAATGTTTTCAAAAAATCCTATGAACTGCTCCATAATCATTGAATTTACTAATTTTTTTAATACCAACTACACTGAAACATCCTGTCAATTTGAATTGTTCACAAATTCAATATTGCTCAATCTATTCGGTTCTGCCCAACGATTTAGAATTTTCGTCAACTAAACTCGCATATTGGGCCTTGAAATTACTGAATTGTACAATTTTGAGATATATTTGAATAAGCTGCAGAAGGAAACACACATAATCACTAAGAAACACACATCCCTCTCAGCACTTTTTTCGCACAAATTAACCTAACCGTTGAGTAGCTCGACAGACTATATTACCAGCCAATTTCTTAACGCTGATCACTCAATCAGAGTGTATTTGTGTAATGAAAATCATATTGATCTTCTGAGCAACCTCATTAAGCAACTGGAAAGAAAAGTTTCTATTGAAATAATTCTCTCCGATACAATTGGTGGTCTGATTACCAAAGATGTATTCCTTCTCAATAAGATATTTGAGCTCAGAAAAAATGGCGCTAGCATCTTTCAACAAAACCATGATGAAGGTCTGGATAGCTTTACAATCATAGACTTTAATCGATTCCTAATTTACAACCCGGATAACGATTCCTGGACAGATGTCGCGGATGGAATTACAGAAACAGAGGATTGGTTTTACAACGTAATTCAAAAGGAAAAAGAGTTTTATTCGGACAGTAATGACATTGAAATTCAATTCTACTCTTCCGACAGAAAATCCATAAGACATCAGATTAGCTCAATCCACTGGAGCTCTAAAAATGCAGACAAAGTTGAAATCACAGGGCTGGGAGAAGTGTCAAAAGAAGGTCAACAATCTATTCAACTTGTTGATGATACGATATTAAAACTTCATGCATATAAGGGCGATGAGGTAAAAATAAAGGCTATAAAAATTGAGGTCTTTGAAGAAGTAGAGATAGGCTACCAACTTCAGTTCTTGAATCCATCTTCTAAAAAGTTTGTCACGCTTGAAGAACAAGATGAAAATGGAATTTACGGAGTGGCAGCAACACACAGATTGAAACTGATATGGGAGGTAAAGGGAGCAAACAACACGGTAGTTGAACCCTTCAACGTAACTGGAAATTCTGGAGAACATGAGTTTATTCCAGATGGATCAATTGAAATCACCATTAATACAGAATCTCATAATACAAGGAAAAAGAAGAGACTAATAGTTCAGACTTTCCCACAGCCAATTCTAGAGAAATATGAAATCCCTGTGAAAGCTGAATTTCAGTTTCCTGAAAAATTTGAATTCCCCAACCGGCATCAGAGATTAAGTGATAAATTCGGTCAATATCCTGATAAAGAAGAACTTAAAGAAAGAATAGCTGCAAGTGAGTCTAAAATATGGGATCTCTATGGAAATATGGAATTCGGTAAATTCTATCAAAAACACTCAATAACTGCTTTAAACAAGCACGTTATTTCAAGAATAAAGACTTATTTTGAGGCACAGCCGCAGGTAAGAGATATTATTGACGCCATTAAGTATCATCATGGAGAAGGAAAATAATCCACGTAATGGTCCTCTTATGCGCTTCTTTCACTTTTGCGCTGCTGCGGACAAGGACATACTAAAACAATGTCCAAGATCAGAAAATCACAAATACGCTAGTATTGGTGCCACCGTTCTGTTCACTGGAATCCTTGCATCTATTTCTGGGGGATACGCATTATTTGTTGCTTTTGATAGTTTTAGCATTTCTGTGGTAATGGGTCTACTTTGGGGTCTACTGGTATTCAACCTCGACAGATTCCTGGTGTCTACAATGAAGAAGACAAAAGGAAAACTAAAGGAAGTAATTCAAATCACTCCTCGACTTCTATTAGCAGTATTATTAGCCATTGTAATTTCCTCACCACTAGAACTGAAAATATTTGAGGAAGAAATAAATGAAACACTCCATTACGCAGGTGCTCAAAAAATCGATCGACTTGATTCTCTTTATGAGACCAGGATTGAAGCAAAACAAGTCCGCATAGATAACCTCAAAGCAGACACAGAAAAAGCACTTACTCAAAGAGATGAATATTATGATCAATATGTATGTGAGTGTGATGGAACATGTGGAACCGGCCAAAAAGGAAGAGGTTCTGAATGCGAACGCAAGGAAAATAAGTATCTGAAAAGTGATGAGGAATACAAGGCTATTAGTTTAGCCAACAACAAAGAGATCTCAGAAATCCGTGATGATATTACAGCACTTAAGACTCAGCGCGACGAAACAAAAGCAACACTTCAATCATCTTTCGCGGATGGATTACTGATCAGACTAAATGCATTAAAATCTTTGCCTTATGGTCCACAACTTGCAATTGTTCTACTATTAATAGCAATTGAAATCGCTCCTATTTTAGTAAAATTACTTTCCCCATATGGTCCTTATGATCATGTGTTAAAAACCATGGAGTATGAATTCGAGATTGAAGAGATTACTTCCATCAACATGCGAAACCAACAGCTCAATAACCAACTGACAGTAATGGCCAGCATCGAACAAAACAAGCTGGACCAGGAGATTAAAAACAATGAAGGTGCCATGAAACTCATTGGTGAAGCTCACCTGGAATTAGTCAAAGAGCAGCTTCAGATTTGGCTCGAGGAGGAAAAGGAGAAAATAAAATCACAGCACACGAAGTAACTTCATGAAAAGAAGCCAACCATATATCATATTAATACTGATTGTGTTAATTAGCACATTCGGCGACTCCTTATATGGTCAGTCATGGAGGAATAATTTCAATAGAGAAAGTAATATTTCAATGCGCATTGATAAGGTGGATTCTTTCCAGTTGAAATTGAAAAGAAATGACATTCTCACATTTAATCTCTCTTCCTCCCGGTCTGTAAATTTCCAATTGAGAAATCCTCAAGGTCAACCAATCTATGTAGGCTTATCAAAATCGGGAAATCCTGTCAGATGGTCTACTCAAATAGATTCTTCTGGTCTATACTCCGTGAAAATGAAAAGCGGTTTTCGATTCTTACCTACTGATGTCGATCTGAAAATCAATCTGGAAAGACCCAACTTTCAAATCCCAAGAGCTGATTCATTGGTTTTTAGAAAGTCTCAAGAGTTGATGAACACTTCTATAAAGCTCCCTAGAAACAAAAAAGGAGAAGAATTTACCAACACTTTCAGCTATCAGGTTTACACTGGAGATACTTTGCATTTCAAAATGATTCCACTTTTTGGTAAAACACCATACGTGGATATTACTTCCAATGATGGCGAAATTCTATTTGCTGAAACTCCAAAAAAAGGAAATGTTGAAAAGTATGTTGTTGCACTGGACACAGGTATATTCAACATCAACCTTACTTCCAGATCTCTCTTACCTAAGACCGACTCGCTTGTTATTAAAAGAATTATGCCTCCTAAACTGGCAAAACCAAAACCAATCATGGTGGATGTAACAACAGAAAATATCTTCTTCGATAGCATCCCGGAATTGTACATGGACACTACCGTATATCTTGGCGCAATTCGCGATTACATAAATGAAAGTGCTGACAGCATCGCAATCAATTTTGAAGGAGATTCAACTATTAGTTTTTGGTCAATTCACTTTGGTGCCGGACAAGAGTTTTTAGATGGCATTGAATATTATGAGACACTGTTGGCTTCAGATGAAGAAAGTACTGCCACAGATATCCTTGCAGCTTATGGACTTGGTGAATTAAAAAAATTACCTGATCAGGGAAATAAGGAAATTGTTTTCAGACCATCTTCCTCTTTGAGGCAATTTCTGAAGAAACCAAACAGAAACAATTATTCGACAATCACAGATACAAGTGGTTCTTTCAAACTATACTTTGAAAATAAAAGTCTGAGTGTTGGCAGAAATGTCTATGTCCGGGTAATTGTATTTAGAAAAGACTATGAACTCATAACCGAAAAGGTGGAAAAATGAGAAAGGAAATAACCCCCATACATCAATCCAAGTTTTGGATCTATGCTGTCATGGTTATAGCATGTACGCTTATGATTTTTAGTGCCCCTGCAGAAGCACAAATCAGGCAGTCCTATAATAAAGCTAAAGGTGCTGTAAACAGAACTCGAAGAGGAGTCAATAGAGTAAAAAGAGCGATGGGTTCCAAGAAAAGAAAATACGACCCATCAAAAGACACCACTGATGTGATTGTCTGGAGCCGAGACCCATACATTCCAAATAGTGGGATGATCAGGGACTATGAGCATATTTATACGTTTTTTCATACCTCACAGCAAGAAACCTTCAAGCTGGATCCAGATTTGAAAGCAATTGGCTATGACTCAATAAATGGTCAATTCGTAAAAAGCATTGGAAACGATCCTCCCCTAGACACCAAATATGAAGTAATGGGTTGGCACCCTTACTGGATGGAGGACGCATACAAGTACTATAATTACAACCTACTTTCGATCATATCCTATTATTCGTATGATATCAATCCATACACCGGTGGATACGCTAACTCAGAAGTGATTGATTCCTTAAGTACTTCAGGTTTACTTGACTCTATTAGGAGTAACAACACCAAGCTTTTCCTTAGTGTCACCTCATTTGGAGGAAGAAAAAATCATGAGTTTCTAAATAACGATATGGCAATAGAGTATTTTCAATATCAACTTTTAGAAATTCTAAGAAGCGATACTGTCTTCAAGGGTATTGATTTAAACTTTGAAGAAATACAACCTGCCGACAAGGATAAATTCACCTCATTTGTTCGCAAAACAAATGCAAGGTTGAAATCCGAAGGTTACATGATGGTATTGAATGTCCCTTACTTCAACAATAATTCTATATTTGATTACGAAGAACTAAATGGAAATGTCACTTACTTCAACATCATGGGTTATGATTTCAGTGGAGAACATTCAAGTTATCCAGGATCTATTTCTCCGTTGCAAGGACATAAATATCAACCTACACTGCAGTCAGCATTAAATGATTTATTAATTGCCAATATCGCTCCAGACGACATCATAGTATCATTACCATTATATGGTGTATCATGGGACATAGTTGGAGATGACACCTTTTTCTATGAGTCATCTATTCCATATTTCCAGGTTAAAGCCAACTATGCATCTGAATACTCCCCTCCATACTACGATGCTTTGAGTAGCAGTTTCTTCTATCATATTGTCCAGGATGATTTCACCAGAATTTGCTGGTTTGAAAATGAGACTAGTCTTGATATTAAGTTTAAATGGGCTAAGGAAAATGGTTTAAAAGGTGTTGGACTTTGGGCTTTAGGATACGAACAAGGGTCTCCTGAAATCTGGGAAACAGTTGCTAATAATTTCCAGGCAGATTCGCTTGTGGCTGTCCAAAGTATTGCTACCTCTTTAAATGGTCCTTATGGAATTGTAAAAGATATTATTACTTACAAAAAAGTAATCGGATTTGGGTTCATGGTCTTTTCTGGATTCATCTTGCTAGGATTTATTTTGTCCCTAACAGATTGGAGGGTAAGAGATATTTTATTTAAGAAACAATCATTCAGAATTATTTATATGATTCTGGCTGTACTATTAATTACCCTTTCTTCCAACTGGTGGTTGTCGACAGGGGGGGAATGGGACCTGGAAATTGGTCTTGGTATAGGAGTCGCAGTAGTTCTGCTGGTCAATTATTTGTTTTCACTTTACAGAAAAGCCTTAAGATAATATCAAATGAAAGCATTAGCTCGAGAACTACTTTGGTTTTTTACTGCTGTTGTACTTTGTATGCCAATAGCTTATCTATTTGCATACTTACTGGATTTGAAACCGGAAGGACCAACAATGACATTTAACGAGGAAGTCTTCCAAATGGAACTCTTCATAGTTGGAGCAATTATAGGTTTTATTGGCACTTATATAATGAGAGTCATTATTTGGGCTATGAAAAAATATTTAATAAAGGAAGAGAATGATTCATAACATCTTACCGATTGTCTGCGGAGAATTAAATGAGTACCTCAAGTCCCGTTACAATGCTGACGAGGATCGCCTGGTGCTTTCAAATCTGGTGGATCAAAGTGGAGCTATCGCAGCTGAGAGTATGAATAAGGTCGTCTGCTCCCTAGTTAATGTTGAGGAGGAAACTACTCTAAAGGCCTCAGGAGTTGGATTTGCATCTTCAGGTGGATCTTTCATGGCCAGTCAGGGTGATATCAATATCAACCTAACTGTAATGTTCACTGCCAACTTTTCCGGAAGACGATATACAGAAGCACTAAAGTTTCTTTCAGGGGTAGTTTATTTTTTTCAATCAAAGCCTGTTTTCACCTCAAGTAATTCCCCGGGACTTACTAGCAATATTGAAAAAGGAGTATTTGATTTGATCTCTCTGAGTTATCACGATCTTAATAGTGTATTTTCAATGATGGGGCTTAAATACATGCCATCAGTTATCTACAGAATAAGAATGTTGTCATTCTCTACCGATAACATTGAGGATACAATACCACCAATCACCGGTATCGGATTAAACGAATAAACTGATGGTAAGATTTCTGAAATTATTCGAAATAAAGTTCTTTCATGAGTTCACTCAGAAATTTGAAACTCAGTCTATCAAAGTGATTCTGTCCAGAGAAACTATAGAGGCAATTAAGTCATATCAATTGATTCTCAGAGAGACCGCAGAAGGGTTGATTGTCTTAGTAAAAGAAGATAAAAAATTCCTCTTGGAAAACCTTAAAGAAAAGCTTACATTAACAATAGGTTTGCAGGTGAGTAACAGGTATTTCAGTAATTTTTCAGACGTAGAATTGATCATACCAAACAAGAAATATTACCTAACGAATGATAAAGACACCAAATTCGGCGAAATATTGGAAAAAAACTCGCATCCCAATAGTTTCCTAAGCAAAAAGAACGTATGTTTATGCTGTGTAGAAGACTCTAACATGGCAAAGTTATTAGGCAAGGAAGAGTCTACCATTGAACGGAAAGGGGAAGTACTGTTTTCAGGAAATATTCAATCAGAAAATGCATACAACATTTTTGGTGCAGACTATGGTTGGTATGACGTTAGCAGCCGGGATATTGAAGAGAACCAGATTCTATATCTGGAGTCAACCTTAAGTAAAGCTTTCGCAATTGTTGATATCAGCATTGGCGAAAATCAACTAAATGAAATTCTCGACAGTACCTATCAGATAAGATTCAAAAACCGCACCGCCAAATGGAATTACTACTTTGTTCATCCCGAAAGATCATTTGATACAGTGGAAGTCTACAGAGGTAAAGAAAAACTTTCGTTTACAGATCCTGAAGAACTTACATTGCAAAATGGTCAGAGAGCAATTATGGTAAGCTCGAATGAAGAATTACCGCTCTACAAGGATTACAAAGATTTACAGATTTACGCATGGCTAAAAGAGCCGAGCACAGATGGTTCCCATTCGGATGACCAAAAAATAAATCTCCCAACGCCAGATATTAATAAAATCAAGGGAGGTAAACTCGATGGAGAGGATGCCTTCTACTCAAATATGTATGTACATTTATAAACGAAATATTTACACTAACTAAATAATTATGGCTCAAGTACTAGCAACTCCCGGAGTATACATAAAGGAGGAAAGTGCCTTTCCAAGCTCGGCAGTTCAGGTTGCTACAGCAGTTCCAGCTTTTGTAGGATACACTGAGTTTGCAATAAGGGATAACAAATCATTAATCAATAAACCAACCAGGATTACATCTTTGGGTGAGTTTCATCAATTCTTCGGTAGAGGTCCGGAAACCCTCTACAACGTTTCGGAAAACGAAGAAACTGTATTCGCAGTTGAGGCTGAAGCTAACACGAAGTTCAACTTATACAAGAGTATGAGAATGTTCTTCGCTAATGGTGGAAGCACATGCTATATCGTTTCTGTAGGTAAGTACGATTACGAAAAAGGTGTTGCTTACAAAGACTTAAACGATCCAGGAGAAGAAGCAGGTATCCCGACCTTGTTAAAATTCCCGGAACCTACAATGTTGGTTATTCCAGATGCAGTTCTTCTTGAAGGAGAAGCAGATTGCTACCAGTTGCAGAAAGATATGTTGATGCACTGTGGAAAAGACATGAAAAGCAGAGTTGCATTATTAGACGTTTACAATGGTGACCAACCAAGAACCAGAGACGAAAATGATGTAATTGATAAAGCAAGAGAAGGATATGGTATGGAATTCCTACAATGGGGAGCTTCTTACTATCCATTCCTTAACTCAACTATCGTTCAAGGCGATGAAGTGACTTTCCAAAATGTAAAAGACCTTGCGACTTTAACTCCTATTTTGGATAAGCACGCAGAAGATATTTATGAAGAGGACGATGCAACAGCAATCAAAGCTGAAATTGCAAAATTAACTGGTGATCACGATGTTGTGAACCTTCACCAAACGCTACTTGCAAAACTTCCTCTTTACAAAGCCATCTTAGCAGAAATCAGAAATGACATGAACATCCTACCTCCATCTGGAGCTATGGCTGGGGTTATTTCAATGGTTGATGGCGAAGTTGGAGTATTCCAATCTCCTGCTAATGTATCAATGGGATCAGTAGTTAGCCCTACTGTAAACCTTACCTCAAAAGATCAGGAAGACCTTAACTTACCACTTAATGGTAAAGCAATTAATGCTGTAAGATCTTTCCCTGGAAAAGGAGTTTTAGTTTGGGGTGCAAGAACACTTGACGGTAACAGCCAGGATTGGAGATACCTAAGTGTAAGAAGAACTGTAATTATGATTGAGCAGTCTATCAAAATTGCTTCTGAGGCTTACGTATTTGAGCCAAACGTTGTAAATACATGGGTTGCTATTAAAGGAATGATTACCAATTTCTTAAAGGATCAGTGGAAGCAAGGAGCACTAGCTGGTGCTGTTCCAGAAGATGCTTTTAGTGTTGATATTGGATTAGGATCTACTATGACTCCTACTGATATCCTGGATGGTATAATGAATATAACCGTGAAGATTGCTGTAACCAGACCTGCGGAATTCATTGTAATTACATTCCAACAACAAATGCAAAAATCATAATTCCATTAACTTAAATTTGAATTAAAATGGCTGGAGAAGCACAAGATAATATATGGCCCTTACCGAAGTTTC
>JANSWY010000085.1 GCA_024743255.1 bacterium
CTGATAAACCTGATATTCGCAATAACATCCAGCTTCTGTTGATCTTCACCTTGAACATTTTTAGAACCAAAACCACCAGTTATATCAAGTAATCCAGATTTGTTTACTTCCCTGTTCACAATTTTACCAGCTAGCGCTATATCCCTCAATAATTGAGACAATTCACCAGTAGCAAAAGGAAAGTCATCCTGCTTCTTCTTAATAAATCTGTCCAGTGTTGTGCCAATGGGCAGTCCTAAACTATTTTTGTCCATGTTGTTATTGTGAAAACGTTTGCAAATATAATTTTAAAAATTAAAAAACCATTGTTTTTAGTTATTTAAAACGTTTGCATTTTTGTATTTCCTACCCTCAAAGGGAAGTTCGAAAAAGTGTAACAACTTGATTAATAAATAGATTGTAATCCATAGTTGAAGACACAATGGAAAGTATGAATAGCAATAATTAATGAAGGTATTTAAGTTTGGCGGAGCGTCAGTAAAGGATAAACAGGGTGTAGAGAATCTAGGAAAGATTGTAAAGCAATATGCCACACCAGGTGATGTTGTGATAGTTTCTGCAATGGGCAAATCAACTGCAAAGTTAGAGTCAATGGCTTTCAGTTTATTTGATGGTCAAAATGTCTTAAACGAGATAAAAGAAATTAAGGAGTTTCATTTAAATGTTTCTGAAGCTCTGGAAGTTAGCAGCGAATCTTCCAAACAAGTTGAAGTGCTTCTGGAACATTTGGAGGCTGATTTAACAAATGTGAATAATAGGAGTAGAAAACAATTGTCTGATAAGATAATGGCTTATGGAGAATTGTTATCAACTACAATCGTTGAAGGATATCTTTCCAAGTCCTTAAAAACGCAATGGGTTGATGTGCGCAATCACATTTCTACAGATGATTCCTTCAATGAAGCAAAAGTTGATTGGTTACTCACGTCGAATTCTGTCAAACAGAGATTCTCAGATTCAAGCGAAATTCTTGTTACTCAGGGATTCCTTGGGAAAAGTTTTACTGGGGAGACTACAACTTTAGGTAAAGAAGGCTCTGATTTCACTGCGGCAATCATTGCTAGTAGTTGTGATGCTGAATCTGTTACGATCTGGAAAGATGTACCAGGCATATTAAATGCTGATCCTAAGAAGATGGACGATACAGTTTTGTTTGATCAGCTTTCTTATCAAGAGGCAGCTGAAATGACGTATTATGGAGCGAAGGTTATTCACCCGAAAACAATCAGGCCTTTAGCCCAAAAGTCTATCCCTCTTTATGTTCGTTCTTTTGTATCTTTTGACAAAGAAGGGACGGTAATCTCTGAGGAGGAATTAAGCCATAGAAGGATTCCAAGTTATATTTTTAAGTTTAACCAGGTGCTTGTTTCTTTTAAGGTCAGAGATCTAAGTTTCGTTGATGAGAGAAGGTTGAGTCTCATTTTTCATACTTTAGACTCATTAAAGATCAAGCTAAATATGATTCAAAATTCTGCTGTGACCTTGTCGGCATGTTTTGATCTAGATGAAGACAAAATGGAATTGCTTAGAGAGGCATTGAAAGAAGAGTTTGAAATTCTTTACAATGATGATCTGATTTTGGCTACAATTAAAAATTACGATAAAGATTCAATTGAAAGAATATTGAGTGGAAAAGATGTGTTTCTTGAGCAAAAGACCCGTTTTAATTTTCAGGTATTGTATAGAAGTTGATTCCTAACAGTATTTGTTTAAAACTCTTTGAATTCCGCTTAAGTAAGAGGTGCCAAAAAGATTTACATGAACAAGTAGAGGGTAAAGGTTATAAATTTCTGCCCTTGTCTGAAAATCGCTCTCAAGTGGAAGAACTTCATTGTATGCATTATAGAACTTTCTGTCAAATCCGCCAAATAGCTGTGTGAATGCAATTTCAACTTCTCGATTGCCGTAATATATTGCTGGGTCGATTAGGAATGGTAACCCTTTTCTACCGACCATAAAATTACCACTCCAGAGATCTCCGTGTAGAAGGGAAGAAGGTTCCTGAACTAATAACCCTGGAAGTTGAGGGTATAGATTGCGGAATTTTTTGGCGAAATCTGAATTGATGAGACCATTGTATATAGCCAGACCTAGTTGAACTTCAAATCTATTATCAATCAAAAAGTCAATCCAATTGGATTTCTTATCATTTTTTTGTGGAAGTCTACCTATGTAGTTATTGTGGTCTAGTCCAAAAGTATCTTGCGTATTTTGATGCAGTGCAGCCAGATTTTGGCCAAGAATTTCCCAGAAATCATCCTTAGTGGCTTCCCGCTCAATAAACTCCATGATTAAGTAATTCCTTCCTTCAATTCGACCGAATTGGTATGTTTTAGGAATATTTAATGAATTAACTTCTCTAAGTTTGCTTAATCCAAGTTCCTCCTTTTGGAACATGTCATTCTCCTCATCTTCATTCCACTTAACAAAATATTGCTCTTTGTCGAATGATACTTTTAAGGTGTTATTGATACATCCACCCCCAACATATTGGATCTCAGTGATACTCGGGTTTTTGCCGAAAGTTTGGAAAATAATAGATTCCAGAAATTGCTGAAGTCTCGAATCAAACATTTAATTAATCCTTTTCAGTCAGGAATTTGAGAAAATTGGTATTGCTACGGTATAGAATATCAAAAACTTCCTGAAAACCCTGATCACCTCCATAATAAGGATCAGGCACTTCAAGTGAGTCCTTCACATCATCATAATCTCTCATCATCACCAAACCATCATGTTTGTAACCAGTAGCATGGATAATATTTCGATAATTACTTTGATCCATAGCCACTATGTAGTCAAATTTTTCATAGTCTTCTGGCACAAATTGTCTCGCACGGCTGTCTATTGGTACATTATTTTTTCTTGCAACCTCAATTGATCTGGGATCTGGTTTTTCTCCCACGTGATATGCTCCAGTTCCTGCGCTATCTGTTAAGAATCTGTCTTTCAGTCCTTTATGGTTAATTAAATCATCAAATATTGCTTCAGCTAACGGAGACCTACAGATGTTTCCTAAGCACACAAATAAAATTTTTTGCATTTTTTTATTTTTTTTTCGGTTAGGGGGTTACCTATTGATGTTATAGCGTATTAATAATTGCATAACACAAATTTTATTCATACACCTGTTTAACACTTAATAAGAAAGCCCCGGTACTACCGGGGCTTTTCTTTTGTGTACTATTTAGTAATTTTTTATCTGATACTAAGTCCAAGTCCCATCGTAAATGAGCTATACTTTTGTGCTGTGTAATCAGCGTGAATAGTTAATACTAATAGTTTTAGTCTAGCACCTACCGTGAATCTTGGTCCTCCACCATCTGTGAACTCAAGAGCTACAGGGTCTGTTAATACAAGCTGATCTGTTGTAGAGTTTTGAAGTGTATAAGTACCATTCATTGCAAGGTCAGCACTTACTGCGTTGAAACCTAGTCCAACATAAGGAGTTAATACTGCCAATTTCTTTGATGCCACAACTTGTACTGTAGTAGCAGAAGCGTTGAATTCAGCTACACCTTGACCAGAGAAGGTAGCATCACTGATGTTGATGTCAAATTCTGAGTTAAAACTTGTGTAAGCGATGAATCCACTAATATCAATTGGAACCAACTTCATTCCTGGAATCCACTGTTTGATATCATGCATAACTCCTACTCCGAAAAGTCTAACTGAAAAGTCATCAAAGTTTTGCTCAGGAATCCATCTGATTTTTAAATCTGTATTCTTAATTAGTCCTACACCAAAATTAAGGGTTGGTACTGGAACACCAGTAACTGGAGAATCTTCAAGGTTTAATCCATTAAGTGCAGGGAATGTTTGGCTGGCATCATACGAGAAGCCATTCCCTAAATCAACACCAGCAGGAATTACAAGGCTGCTACTGGTTGTCTCTCCTCCAACAAGTGTTGGAAGATTAGGATCACCTTGTAACTGTAGGTTTTCCCAATTTAAGTCGTTGAAATTAAAAAGTTTCTCTTCATCAGGAATGTTAGCGATGTTCAGTGAAAAAGTAACATCCAAACCTAAAAGTTTGTGAGGTTTAGCAGTATTGTACCACCCATTCGCCATACCATTCGCAAAAGATAAAATTGCTGGTCTTGAGTAGGCTTCCATGTATGTGTTGGCATCTGCGGTTCCTGCTTCCAGGATAGTACCTAGGTCAATCTCTTGAGCTGTGGACTTTTGGATTGTAACTAGTGAAACAGCGGTAACCAAAAATAAGGTTAGTAAAGCTTTGAATTTCATATTTCTTAAGTTTTGATTTCTGTGGTAAATGGAATTTACATAAAATTTTTGTTCATCGTAAATTTTGAGAATCCAATTTTCAGCCAATCCCATTCAAATTAAGTGTGATGTTTTGTCTTGTTAAATAAAGGTTTTCACAATGGAAGAACCATCGCCAAATCTAGGTTTTTCGTACTCCTGAGCAAAATTTTTCGATCAAAGAAACTTTTTGTTAGATGAATGTTTGGGAATACAATAGCTAGACATATATTTGCGTATAATTATTAAATAAGAATAATTATCATTTAGGAATGAGTATTAATTTGGATCAAATAAAAGCAGAAATCAGTGATGTTGGGTTAAAAGCAACTCATCAGCGCATTGTGATTTATGACTACTTGATGAAATCCAAAACTCATCCTACGGTAGATAGAATTTATGATGATGTGAAAAATCATATCCCTTCTGTTTCAGTGGCAACTATCTATAGGGTTTTGGAAGACTTTGTTACTGCGGGCCTTATTTATAAGGTTGCGACCAGGGAAGGAACAATGAGGTATGATGCAAATACGGCACCTCACAACCATATATACTGTACCAATACTCAGGATATCATTGATTATAATGATCAGGAATTAAATGATTTGATAGCCAATTTTTTGAGTAAGAAGAAAATTAAAAATTTTAAAATATCGGATATTAAACTTCAGATCAATGGAGAGAAGTTGGATCCGGATGATTCTGTTTCTATAAATTAAAATAAACCATAAAAACGAAAATTTAATTATGTCATTAGTAGGAAAAAAAGCGCCTATTTTCAAGGCTCCAGCAGTGATTAACGGAGAAGAAATCGTTGAAGATTTTTCATTGGAGCAGTACATTGGCAAGAAAGAAGTAATCTTCTTTTTCTACCCAAAAGACTTCACTTTTGTATGCCCAACTGAAATCCTTGCATTCCAGGAGAAATTAGCTGAATTCGAAAGCAAAGGTGTAGCTGTAGTTGGTGTTTCTACAGATACTGAAGAAACTCACTTAGCGTGGTTGATGACTGCTAAAGACAAAGGTGGTATCGAGGGTGTTACTTACCCACTGGTTGCTGACCCTGCAAGAACTATCGCTACAAACTTCGATGTTTTAGCTGGTGACTGGTCTTACAACGATGCTGGTGCTTTAGAATTTGATGGAATTCCTGTTGCTTACAGAGGTACTTTCCTTATCGATAAAGAAGGAGTTGTTAGACACGAAACTATCAACGATCTTCCATTAGGTAGAAACATTGACGAAATGATCAGATTAGTTGATGCTCTTCATCACGTTGATAAGTATGGCGAAGTTTGTCCTGCTAACTGGGAGGAAGGAAAAGATGCTATGCAAGCAACTAAAGAAGGTGTTTCAGATTACTTGGCTAGCCACTAATCAGTAGATACTCAATAAGCTTTTTAAAGAAAACCCCGCCTAACTGGCGGGGTTTTTTATTTTTGTGTGATGTCTCAACTTTTCTACAACATCTCGGTTTATCTCTACTACTTTTTAATTTGGGTAGCTGGCTTTTTCAATCAAAAAGCAAGAAAGTTCATAGATGGAAGAAAAGGACTTTTAGAATCAATTGAAAAAGACCTTGTAGATGAAGAAGCTCCTATCTTGTGGTTCCATGCTGCTTCATTGGGTGAATTTGAGCAGGGGAGACCTTTGATGGATAAGGCCAGAGAGGATTTCGCTTCATGTAAAATCCTACTTACATTTTTCTCACCCTCAGGTTACGAGATCCGAAAAGATTACGAAGGTGCAGATTATGTATATTATCTGCCACTTGATACTCCAAGAAATGCGAAGAAATTCCTTGATATCGTAAAACCCAAGGTGGCTATTTTTATCAAGTATGAATTTTGGTACAATTATATCAATCAGCTGCATAAATTAGGAATTCAGGCACTCAGCATTTCATCCGTCTTCAGAAAGAAGCAATTTGTATTTCACCCGCTAGGTTTTTTCTTTAGGAAAATGCTTAAGAAAGTAAGTCACTTCTTTGTGCAAAACAAATCTTCCGAAGTTTTACTAAAATCAATAGGAGTGAGCCAAGTCACTGTTTCGGGTGATACTAGATTGGATAGGGTTCAGAAAATTGCTGATAATATACAACCTATTCAAGCTATAGAGCAATTCAAACGAGGTAAGTTGGTCTTTATAATTGGTAGTTCCTGGCCGATAGACATTAATTTCCTGGTAGAGGAGTTAAACTTGTTGATTGGTCAAATTAAGCTAATTGTAGCTCCGCATAATATTAATGACACTGAGCTCAATCAAATAGAATCACAATTCGAGGGTTCTAAGGTGAGGTATTCTAATCTCAATGCTGACAACACAACCAGCGACATTTTGATTATCGACAATATTGGTATGCTTTCTCAGATGTATCAATATGCGGATATTGCTTACATTGGGGGAGGGTTCAGAGGAGCTTTGCACAACACATTAGAAGCAGCGGTTTTTGGTATTCCTATTTTCTTTGGTAAGCATGAAAACAATAAGAAGTTTCAGGAATCAATTGATCTTTTGCAAAATGGAGGAGCAATTGAAGTTTCAAACCAAAGTCAATTAAAAGCAATACTAAATGGTTTGATAACCGACGAGACAATTCGAAAGGAGAGGGGCGATATCAATAAGCAATACATTTTGGATAATGCTGGTTCAACGGACATTATATTAAAATACTTAAAAGAGAAATTAGCGATTTGAAAGGTCTGGTAACGAAATCTACAGGTTCCTGGTATTCTGTGAAGGTGGAAGATGGTACTACTCTCGAAGCACGGCTCAGGGGGAAGTTTAAGCTACAGGATAAGAAAATTACGAATCCAGTTGCAGTTGGAGATAGAGTGGTAATAGAAAAGCAAGAGTCGGGGGAAGATTATTACATCATTTCTGAGTTAATCCCTAGAGAAAACTACGTGATCAGAAAATCGCCAAAGAAAACTGCTCATTCCCATATACTTGCTTCAAATGTAGATCAGGCAATTGTAATTGCTACTTTCAAGGATCCCAAGACTTCTCTGGGGTTTATTGATCGTTTTTTAGTGACCACTGAATCTTACAGAATTCCTTCATTAATAGTTTTTAATAAAAGTGATCTGTTGACTGAACAAGATTTTGAGCCTCTGCAGGAGATTATTGATGTTTATGAGGGAATCGGTTATCAATGCATGCTAATTTCAGCGTTGAATGGTGATGGTTTAGAGGAATTTAATAAGATGTTATCAGATAAGATATCGCTGATTGCCGGACACTCTGGTACCGGAAAGTCTACGATCATAAATCTGGTTTCAGATAAAGCGAATCAGGAGACTTCAGAGATTTCCAATTTTGCCAACAAAGGAGTCCATACTACCACGTTCGCAGAGATGTTTGAGACACAAAATAATGGTTATATCATCGATACCCCGGGAATAAAGGAGCTTGGCCTGATAGAAATTGAAGATGAGGAATTGAGTCACTTTTTTCCTGAGATGAGGGAATATCTTGGTACGTGTAAGTTTCATAATTGCATGCATACTCACGAACCTGGTTGTAAGGTGGTGGAGGCTCTGGAGCGCGGTGAAATTCCAATGTCCAGGTACTATAATTATTTGAGTATGCTGGAGAACGAAGATAATAGACGATAATGCAAACCAGGTTTTTATTAATCACTCCAGGTCGTAGTGGATCCACTCATTTAAGAGAAACTTTAAACTCTATTGAAGGGCTTCTATTGAAGGAAGAACTGTTTAATAGAACTAATGAAGAGCCAGACTCATTTCACCATTATATCAACAAAAAATGGCACAGGAAAATTATTGGGTATGTAAGTAATCGAGAATCTATTAGTACCAATCCGATGAATTTCACACTTTCAGGACTTGTTCAAGGGTTTTTGAATGATTTTCTGAACGTGAACTCAGTGCAAGATGTATTAGGATTTACAGTTTCTCTTGACCAATGGTATGCCTATCCTCAAATCCACACTCATATTAAAGATTGGAAATTAATATATCTGACTAGAAAAGATCTGTTGAGGTTAAGTCTCTCATTAATGAAAGCCAGGAGTGACAGCAATTATGAAATTCCTGATGGAAAAACGGTAGCACTAGATCCTGAAATGGTGAAGCATCATGTTGATTTGTTTGAGGAGTGGGAAAGAGACTTTCTGGAAGGCGTAAAACCAGAATTGATTTTGTATTACGAAGAGTTATTTGATGATTATACGGGTAACATCAGGAAGATTGCAGATTCGCTGGAATTAGGTCCTGTAGAATTTTCTGTTTCAAATTTGCAACAAGTAAACCCAAAAGACACCTCACAGTGGGTCTCGAATTTTGATGAGATCAAAGCCTATCTGTCAAAAACGTCTTAACTTGGTTTTTATGTAAAGAAGGCAGTATAGTAGGGAAAGATCTAGCCTGAAGTTGAGAACGGTATGTTTTAGTTCGTACTTAAGTCTCCTAAGTAAAGCAGTATCTTCAGATTTATTTTGATTTAGATTGAAGATCTTTTTACAAACTTTGTACGTAGTTGTAAGATGCTTACTCAGTATTCGGTACTGCTTTTTAGCTAGGCCAGATTGGAGCTCTCTTTTATAAGTTAATGATTCGGGATTTGAAGCATACAAATACTTGCGAGATGAACGAATCCAGAAATCATAATCCTCGTAGCTTAGCTGCTCATCATATCCATTCAAATCTTGCAGGACAGTTCTTTTAATCATCATAGATGGTGCACTGATGATAAACTTCTCAATTAACAACTTATAAATGTCTCCATCATAAGTTTGAGTGAGATGGTTTCCCAGGTCACTTCCATTTTGATCAATACGCACAATTGGTGAATAATGAACACCATACTCTTCAGTCGATTCTTGCAACTTCTTAATACCGATTGCAATTCTTTCCGGATGTAGAAGATCATCAGCAGCAAGATCAATTACATACTTGCCTTTGGAGGCTTTTAGTCCAATGTTGAAGGACTTGCAATTTCCAAGGTTATGACTGTTGTAAATAGTTTGGGTATTATCAAGCTTAGCTATTAAACCCTCTATGACCTTTACACTATGATCAGTACTGGCATCATCTACAATTATCAATTCTATATTTTGATAGGTTTGATCAATTACTGATTGAATTGCTTCGCTTACATAGTCTGCATGGTTGTAGCAAAGACAGATCACTGAAACCAATGGTGAATTATTGCTGCTCACTTGGTAAAAGTATATTTATCAGACCTAATTGCTCCCATCCGTTCTTTAAACTGAGCAAGAGATTCTTGTTCTACTCCATCAATACTTGTTTGACCCCAATCAAAATATTTGAATCCTGCATCGTGATAATGTTTTAGCAGATAATCAATCAAAAAGGCCATTGGAGAATACTTTTTGCTTCTGGCACTGCTAGCTGGTAGGTAGTTGTAGATTACTTCATTGTTTACTTTTACTAATAGCGAGCTGCATACTATCTCTTCTTCGTACTTGACTAAAAATAAATGGTAGTGATCTGCAATATCAAGACTGGCCATGTACTTCTCTTTTGATATGTTGATCGTTAATCCTTGTTCTAGTCTGCAGCTCTTGATGAATTCATAAGCTTTTTCTTGTTCTGCTTTATTTTCAGTTTGATGAACCGTAAATCCAAGTTTCTGGCACTTTCGGATTCTTCGCTTTTGCATTGGATGGAAATCATCAGAGTTGGAATTACTAATTACGATATGGTGGTTTAAGTCTTTCATGACTTCAAACTTACCGGTATTTACCAGTTCCTCAGAAATCCAGCTTGATCCATAAAACTCAGGGTAATGCCTAATTACAAAATGTTGATCTATGTTGGACACATCATGGATAAACCTTTTTGCTTCCCGGTTGTCTATATTATCAGAGAATTGAAATGACCCAAAAGGAGCATTATGTCCACTTATTAAAAAATCATTGGTTTGGTGAAAAGCAATTTTACCCTTTGCTCTGTTTTCGCTCTCATAAGAATGAACTATCGGATTATTAATTCCTTGAAGTTTTTGATATTTCTCAGAATTATAAAATAAATCCGGTCTCACATTCGTAGTACTATCGGTTTTAGTATTGGAATGAATTTGAGGTGTGTTTTGTTCTGCTTTTAATTCAGGGAGCATAGGGTAAATATAGTTAATTGCGTTGTTGTATGAAGGATTTTATAATTCCTGATGTGAGTAAGATTAAATTAGTTATCTTTGATTTGTACTAAAAAATATAAGTTTAATATAATATTTATGCCACTTAAATCATGGATCATTGTGCTGATTTTGAGCAGTATAAGCACTGTTATGTGTGCTCAGTTATTTCAGAATGATGGTCATAAGCAGAGAGTGAAGGTGGCTGCTAAGTACATTTATAATCAGGAAGAGGAACTTGCTGACAAGGCAATGAAAGCAGTTACCTCCAAACTTCCTGACCATCCGATGAACCCAATGATGTCAGCTGTCTACTTGTTGTGGCAAGAAATGCCAATGAAAACAACTGATACCGTATTTCAGGAATTTGAAAAATATTTAAGAGAGACAATCAGACTAGCTGATGAGCTACCGGATGAATATTATGATGAAAAGATATTTTTTGATATGTCGGCAAGGGCCTTACTGGCAGAACATTATGCTGATGAAGGTGCATATGTGAAAGCTATCAATGAAGCCAGAAGAACCTATGCCAATGTGAAGCAAGGATTTGATCTCGTGGATGAAAACCCAGAGTTTTTACTTACTACTGGATTATACAATTATTTCAGGGAAGCCTACCCTGAGAAGTACCCCATTTACAAGTCTTTTGTCTGGATTTTTAAAAATGGCGACAAGGAAAAAGGTCTTGAGCAACTGCATCGAGCCACAAAAGAGACCATCATTTCAAGGGTAGAAGCTTACTTGTATCTCTCTTACATTTATCTGCGGTATGAAAATGATAAATACAAAGCATATGAGGTTTTAAACGAGTTGTATACCTTGTTTCCAAATAACAATTATTTCAAGGTTAAGTATATAGAAGCTCTTGTCTTGAATGATATGTACGAAGAAGCATATCCGTTGATTTTGGAAGTTAAAGAAGTTCAAAAGACTTACTATGTCGCTAGCTCTGAAGTATTTTATGGAATGTATAAAGAACTTTATGAGGGAGATAACATTACAGCATTGACTTCCTATAACATTGCTATTTCAAAGATAGAAGAGCTAAGAGGCCAGGGATCACATTATATAAGTCAGGCATATTTGGGTGCTGGAAGATGTTATGCTAAGTTTGGGAACAAAAAGAAATCCAGGGAATATTTTGAGAAGGCGCTTGAGTATTCTGAAACAACCTGGGTGAAAGAAGAACTTGAACAGCATTTAGCTACTCTTAAATGACAATTGAATCTTACCGCACATTAAAAGAAAAATCAGTTTCAGAAGGGTTTTATAAAGAAAAGGGGAGCAAGTTTCTAGGCTTTGCATTTCACGTTAAAAGCGAAGAGGATGTCAAGGACCGGATTGCCGAATTGAAAAAGAGCTATTATGATGCCAGACATCATTGTTATGCTTACGTTCTTGGGATCAAAAAAAGGAATTCTCGTGCCAATGATGATGGAGAACCAGGGCACTCAGCTGGAGATCCGATATTAGGACAAATTAAGTCAATGGATCTCACTAATACTTTAGTTGTGGTGGTGAGGTATTTCGGAGGAACCAAGTTAGGAGTGAGTGGTTTAATTACAGCTTATAAAACAGCCGCTTTTGAAGCTCTGAATGTAGCGGAAATCGAAGAAATTGAAATCACTGAAGACTTAGTGCTCCAATTTCCCTATGAATCTACCAATGAGGTAATGAGGTTACTCAAAGACTACAATGTCAATATTCGGAATCAGGTATTTGAAGCAGATTGCAAAGTGTTTGGTGACATTGCTGAATCTGGAATTGAAGTGTTAAGTGCTAAAGTTGAATTACTCAATAACCTTGGCACTGTTGTCAACCTTGTATGGCCAAACCTGGAGGATTAATTATCCCTCAAAACCAATTTTTTGATGTGATCCATCACAATATGGTTTGTTGCTAGAAGCTCCACATCTACAGAAAGCCGTCATTCTGTTTTCTTTCTTCTCTTCACCATCTTTTGATTTCACTGTGATATTTCCATAAACCAAGAGAGGTCCGTTTTTCATAACTTCAATTAGTCTTTCGGCTTCCACTTCTGTATCGCTAGCTTCTTCATCATTCTTGTAGTAGGAGAGGGCGCCTGATGGGCATTGCTTGACTTGATTCATGATCGTTTCTGAATCCGCACCAGACATATCAACCCAAGGCCTGTTTTTAGGATTGAATACACTGATTAGATTCTTCCAGCAGATTGTAGAATGGATACATTGATCTGGTTTCCAAACTACTGTGATTTCGTTGTTGGTGTACTTTTTTGTGATTTTCTTTTCGTCGAGTCCCATGATATGATATTTAGACTCTTTTAAGATAATGAATTCCTAATCCAGATATCCCTGATTTAGTAATTTTTCATAAATAGCATGACAAACCCAGGCGTCAGTGGCTGCATAAACTTGTTGTTTTTCTGCAAGTACTTCGTTTTCCCAATTGGAAACCTGCTGGTTTTTTGAAATACGTCCCTGCAGAATGATTCCTGCAAGATTTCTCACTCCTTCCTGTTCAATTCCTAAATCAATTACCAGGGTGTTAAGCTCAATCACACCTTCAGGATAGAAGTTTTCAAGAAACTGTAAATCTTTGATGTCATCTCTAATGCTAATCCCGACTTTTAAAATATCCGGATTCTCAAAGATTTCAATAATTGGTCTTGGAAGACCGATGAGATTGGTTCTGATTAGATAAACTTTATCAGAAGTAGCAATTTGAAGTAGAGCAACTGGATTATAAACTCCTTTTTTAAAAGCGGGCTTTGATTCCGTATCAAAACCAATGTATTTGTCCTTTTTAAGATCCGGCAAATGTTGATGCAAAGTGTCCAAAGTGTCAATCAGAACGATCTCTCCCTCGTACCTGACGAGCGGTAGTTCATTGATTTGGTCTTTGGTGATTCGCTGGTTTATCATTACGCCTCTGTCTTTGCCAGTTTTCTGATTTTAATGTTGAGGAAACCAAAAGCCATAGTCATGATTGGGCTTATGATATTGAAAAATGCGTAGAACATGTAATCCCCAGTGGCTACACCTAACACCTTGGAATGATATGCCCCACAAGTATTCCATGGAACCAGCACCGAAGTAACGGTACCAGAATCTTCCAATGTCCTACTAAGGTTCTCAGGTGCCAGACCTTTCTTTTTATAGATATCAGCATACATTCTCCCAGGAACAACAATTGCCAGGTATTGATCAGATGCTGTAGCGTTGAAGAATAGGCATGTTCCAACTGTTCCGGCGATTGTGGTACCAGTAGTATGTAGTAAACTCATAATTGCCTGAGCTAACTTTTTCAACATGCCAGCACTTTCCATAGCTCCCCCAAACATCATAGCGGCAAGGATCAACCAGATTGTTCCAAGCATACCGTACATTCCACCTGAACTCAGTAGTTCGTCCATGATTTCATTTCCTGTACTAATTGCAATATCTCCATACATTGACTTCATTGTCCCGACGAAATATTGTTGCCATGTAGCACCATCATATTCAGCAACCATTAATACGAGATCCGGTTGGAATATAAATGCAAACAAAGCTCCAAGTAAAATTCCAGATAGAATTGCTGGAATAGCAGGAACCTTTTTGACAATTAGGAATACTACTGCGACTGGTACAATAAATAACCATCCTGATATATAGAATTTACTTTTAATTGCTTCAAGGTAAACACTGGTATCAGTAGTAGCTGCACTAGTATCAGCAAATAGTCCTATGAAAAGGAATATGATTAGTGTAATAGAAATAGATGGAATTGTAGTGTACGCCATATACCGAATGTGCGTGAATAAATCAGTTCCAGCCATTGCAGGGGCTAAATTTGTGGTGTCTGAAAGAGGAGACATTTTATCTCCAAAATAGGCCCCAGACAAAATCGCACCAGCAACAATTCCTTCATGTATTCCTAACGCTTTTCCGATCCCTATTAATGCAATACCAACCGTAGCAGCAGTTGTCCATGAGCTTCCAGTTGCAATCGAAACAATGGAACATACTATGCAGGCGGCCACCAGGAATATAGTTGGGTTCAATATCTGTAGTCCATAGTAAATCATAGCAGGTACAATCCCACTTAGTAACCATGTGCCAGCTAAAGCTCCAATCAATAATAAGATCAAAATTGAACTCATGGCAGAACTTATGCTCTTTACTATTCCTTTTTCGATATCATTCCAAGTGCGCCCAGTTCGTAACGCGACTATCGCAGTGAAAGCAGCTGCAAGAATTAAGATAACCTGATTTGACCCATCCAGAGCTGCATCTCCAAAAATCCATACGTTTATAGATAATAGCGAAATCAAAAATACAACAGGCAATAAACTCTGTAAAAGGCTTGGTTCTTTCGTTTCAGTCATCGAATCTGTGCTGCGTTTAATAATGTTGTCTACTTGTAAAAACCCCCAAGATAAACATTTTTAGTATTTAGAGTTTACCTAAAATCATATTCCCTAACTGCTCTCCAATCATACTGCCAATTGCTACTCCCATACCTCCCATTCTTACTCCCAATGTAACATGCTGACTATGAGGTTTTACGATTGGTTCCTTATTTTCTCCAAACGCCATAATGCCCGCCCAGCTATGTGCAATTTTATATTCGTGATTTGGGAGAATAACTTCATTAAGCAATTGCTTCAACCTACTTAATATGAATTCATTCACATCAAAAGATGTGGTGGTCTCTCCCTCTACATCCAGGTTTCTTCCACCACCAAAAATCACTTGATTACCATAGTTTCTGAAGTAATAGTAACCTTCATCGTAGTGGAATGTGCCTTGAAAAGGAAGGTCCTCAATTGGATCTGTAATTAATACGATTCCTCTGCCTGGATTTAAAGTCAAATCTGGGTATAGCTTTTTGGTGAAGGCATTAGTTGTAATGGCTACCTCTTTTGCGGTGAAAGTAAGTCCTGATTTAGTGACAACATTTACTTGTTCATCATTTTCATCAATTGATTCTATTTCGGTACCATTAATCAGGTTTATACCAAGTTGCTGACAGTAACCTAGTAAATTCCTCATCATAGCCCCGGTATCAATCTGACTTTCGAATTTGTTTATGACTAATTGTCTTACAAACTCCTTATTAAATCCAAACTCATCGATTTTGGAATTAACTAATTGAAAAACGTCTTCTTTAAAAATGGAATTCAGTTCGGAATTGATAAAATCCAGTCTTTCAAGTGCTGATTCTTCTTTTGTTGAAATCAATTCATAACCACCATTATTGATAAACCCAATCTTTTCATCTCCCAGTCGACCTCTCAGTTTTGATAATCCATTCCATCTTAATTCCACCAAGTCCAACATCTGATCGGTGGTTAGTGTATTGAGATCTGAAACTAATTCTGTCAAGCTGCCGAAACAGGCAAAACCAGCATTCTTTGTACTTGCACCTGAAGGGAAAATTCCGCGTTCCAGAACCAATATATCCAAATCCGGATTGGACTCTTTTATATGCGCAGCACATGAAAGTCCTGTAATACCACTACCTACTACAATTACATCATAGTGAATAAAGGAGTTTTGCTCCCAGAAACTAATCATAACGGGTTAATTGTTGAAGCTCCGAAGTTACTTTGATTTCTTGAGACTCTTTTGATATACTTTAATGGTTGAACCAATCAGATTTGACCATTCCAGCTTTTTGAGTTGCTTAAAGCTTTCATCTGCATAAGCTTTAGCACTTTTTAAATCTCTGAGTAGTTGTTCAGCCGCTTTTGAAAATTCATGTACGTTCCAATGATCAGCGTTTTTCAGAGATATACATTCCAAAATTCCAGCATGACTACTAACCAGTACAGGAACTTTAGCAGCAACACCTTCAAGCGCTACTAACCCAAAAGGCTCTGAAATAGATGGTACTATAAGCAGATCTAATTTGCTGAGTAACTTTTTAAGTTCATCTCGTTCCAAAAAGCCAAGCATCTCAATTTTATCAGACATGTTCAGACTTGCAATCTTGTTTTTGAGATCTTCATTCAGGTATCCTTGGCCGGCAATAAAGAATTTGGTATCACTCATAATACTACTAAGATCCCTGGCAATATCTACAAATTTTTGCGGCCCTTTTTGGTCAACTAGTCTTCCGATGAATCCAATATTTTTGGTCTTGCTCGAAGTAGATGCCTTTTTCTTAGTAAAGTCTTTAGAGGAAATTCCATTTGGAACAACTGTAATCTTATTTTCATCAACTTTATAGTGCTCAACAAGTTGTTGCTTAACACGATCACTGACTGCAATTATCTGATCACTCTTCTCGAACCCTTCTTTCTCGATTTTTTCCACTTCTGGATTAACAAATGCTCCATTTCGATCCCATTCCGTACTATGAATA
This sequence comes from bacterium, assembly GCA_024743255.1. GTDB lineage: Bacteria > Bacteroidota > Bacteroidia > Cytophagales > Cyclobacteriaceae > JANSWY01. The sequence continues at coordinate 16,726 of JANSWY010000085.1, forward strand.
TGGACTATCAATGGAATCTTTAATATTTTCTTTGCAATCAACCCCGCCTTAAAACTCATCCAATCATGGGCATGAATGACATCAAAATTCCTGTCTTTTAATATTGTGGTTGACATCACGGCGTATTTGGTCATCTCTGCCATGATATCTTTATTGTATTCACCGGTCAGTTGAATCTTTTTTAGAAGTGAGATCTCGGCTTCTGTACTTGTGGGAATTACTGATTTCTTTGTTTCGGTTTTCTTTATCGTCTTGGCAGACTTTCTAAAATCCTTTACAGAAAGATAAGGCATCAGCTTAGACCCGATTTCGTGGTAAGTAATATCGTATTCCTTTCGGGTTTTTATGATTTCTTCTTCTTTGATACTACTTACGTCAACCAGGTGTGTGGCGTCATCTAATTCAATATCTTGGAGTTTAGGAAGGACAAAAGTTACTTCGTGACCTTTATCGGTAAGTGCTTTGGACATACCTTGACAAGCAATTCCAAGTCCTCCATTAAATTTTGGTGGATATTCCCAACCATACATCAAAATGTGCATGCAATACAGTAAAAAGATTAATAGAATGAGTGATATTTCAATCTACTAAAAAGCATTCAGTTAAGCTTCATTCTTCCACTTAATTTTCAGGATATCAACCTTGATGTCGTTACTTTCCATAAGTTCCAACCAAAACAGCTGCTGTTCTGAAAGATGGTCATTTGGGGATTTGACCTCATAGAAATGATATTCTCTTCCTTTATATACAAGCAGGTCCGGAAATCCGGTACTATTATCTTTAGTATTTAATGCTATTTGATGCACAATAGTTTTTAAAGCTTTTAATGTAATAAAGCCTATTGTCTTCTTAACCAAATCGAGCATTCCCTCAAACCAGTACACAAATGGGTTAGCAATTCCATGTTTCTCCTGGTATTTGGATTCTATTAATTCGATTGTCTTCTTTTTGCTTGAGAGTGTTTTGAGTTTTCTTTTAATCAGGCTTTCTCGTTTCTCATAAAACTTTGGATCGTGTATGTCTGACGGAGCTCTTTGTAATGGGTGATGTATTGCACTCATTGATTCATCAAAGATTTCTTCCCAAAACAGTAATCCAAATATTGATCTCCAAAGAAAGTTCTCAGTATGAAAGGCTTCATAGCCCATTTCCTGAAAGTACATAATTGCCTGATCTTCCACCTTTAGTCTTGTATCTTGAACTATTTCAATGGAATCACCAATCTTTAATCTTTTAGTAGTGCTCTTAGTAATTCTTTTAGCCGAGGTGTTTGAAAGAAAATCACTTGCGAATATTTGTTCCTTTGGGTTCCTTGAATTTTCAATGATATGCTTTGCTAGCTCAATCACTTCTTCTTCACAGTCGAGTTTTCTTAAGATTCTCAGCTGTCTTTCGTATGAAGGTTGAAGAGTGGTGGTTTGATAAAGAGAAAGCGCCTCTTCTAAATATCCTGATTGCTCAAGCTCATAAGCAAACTTGTTGGTAAACCTTTCATAGTACTTTTTTGGTTTAGGATATTTTCGTGGTTCATCAAATTCTTTGTTTTGAAACCAGTCAAAGAGTTCAATTGGTTCGTATTCTGTACGAAGGAGTTTGAACTCTCTGTACTGTTGAGCTACATATACATATGAGTCAGCTTCTTCTCTTGTATGAAAGTGGGGTGTGAATTTTTTATTATCAAATTCTTCGAATTTGGCGTTTCCAATGTCTTTTATCACAAACTGGGACATATCCCCATAATGATTTCCAAAGAACAGTAGCTTGATGAAATCCAGTTCTTCCACTTTTTTCATCGACACAATCTGGTCATACGTCGACAAATTTTTTATGATATTTTCGTCGGTCTCATTTTCATATATCAGAATAGTTATATCAGTTTTGGAATTGGTCTTTTGGTAGTAGTCCTCCCATGTAACGGTTTTTCCAATTTCGATGATTTCCGGTTTAGTAAATAGATTTAGGAGCTTAAAAGTGTCCTCAAAATCATCATATGAGATGAATTCGCTTCGATGAAGTTCCTCTAAACATAGACTAACATTTTTTATCTCTCGATAAACTAATTTGGAGGGTCTGAAGTAGTCTCCTTTCCGGTTTGCCATTCTCACAAAAAGGCACTGTGATTCGAAGGATAATTCTTTGAATTGGAGTATGAATTTTTCTTCACGTTCTTGTAAGATTTTTAGATAGTGAGTTTGCACATGTTCCAATACGAAATTGAAATAATCCAAATAATAAGTGTCCGGAAGGATAATTTTTGAGCTTTTTGCCACTAAGAATATAATTTGCAAATTCCCTAAAAAATTCTGATAATTGGTTTATTATTGTATAAAAGCCATACAGAAATTTATGTAAAAATGAGGCTTTTAAGAACTAAGCGGCGTTAACATTCAGTAAATCTAAATTCCGATTCATACGGAAAATTACTCGTTTACCCGCCCTTGCTTTTAAGTCTCTCGTTGTAAAAATATATTTGTTAGGTGACAGTTTGTAAAAAAAGTTCTAAAAGGGAACAGCTATGAAAAATAATCTATTTTCAATTCTTTATGTTATTACAATGGTCCTGCTAGCGGGGATTGTGGTATTCAACGAATACTACTTTAAGAATAAGCTATTAACGGACGGTAATGACAACAACCAGCTAATTAAATTATCTGCTAGACAAGAGATGCTGAGTCAGAAGCTTTCAAAAGCGTCAGTATCTATGGAATACTCTAGCGACAGATCTAAAAACAACTTTGAAAACTTCCAGAGGGAATTAGGAAGAACACTTACTGAATGGGAAGAAGTACATACGGCTTTCATTGACGGTAGTGAAACTTTGGAAATTAACTCTCAATCAGAGAATGATGAAGTTGCAGCGAAGTTAGAGGAACTGAAATTCTACAAGCAGAACATGGTAAATGCTGCTAATAGTTTATTAGTTCTGAAATACAGCGCACGAAGGGATAATCAAATCCTGTTGCAAGCTTCCATTAATGATATCCTGCAGTCGGAGAGAAAGTATCTTCCGTTAATGGCAGATATTACTGACATCTATTATGATGCTTCCTTGGTGACTAGAACAGGTTATGATTATACGGAGCTTGTATTATTCGCATCATTTATAGGTATTTTCCTGATTCAGGGATTCTTTATCTTCCGTCCAACGGTTAACCTGGCCGGTAAGAACTTCTTATCTGCGAACAAGGCATACCAGAAGTTGAAGAAATCTGAGGAGGATCTGAGAAAATCATACGAAAGCCAAATCTTGGCGAACAAGGAGCTTAACAGATCTAAGAAAGAGCTTGAGAAGAAAAACGAAGAGCTTGAAGCATCTGAAAAGAAACTACTTAAGAGTACCAAAGAGCAGATTGCGATTAACGAGAAGTTGATTGAAGCACAGAAAGAGCTTGAGTCTGCATATGAGAAACTACAAGGTACTGAAGAAGAAATTAGGGAAATGGCAGACAAGCAGCTTGAGGATAACGAAAAATTATTCCTAGCTGAGAAGAGAATGAAAGACTTGCTTGAAAAAGAGCAAAAAGCTACAGCTTCTCTAAACCAAGCCATGGAAAGTTTGAAGGGTACACAGTCTCAACTAGTACACTCTGAGAAAATGGCCTCTCTAGGTCAGCTTACAGCAGGTATCGCACACGAGATTAACAACCCGATTAACTTCATCTACAATGGTATCAGTTCCATTAAGATGTCTCTTGAATCCGTAAAAGAAGTACTTGAGAAGTATTCTGAACTTGACGAGGGTGCAGATGCAGCTGAATTGAAAGAGGAAATTCTTGAGTTGAAGGAGGACGTGGAATACGATGAACTACTAGACGATTTGGATGAAATTCTTAATGACGTAAACTACGGTGCAGTAAGAACAATCGAAATTGTGAAGGGTCTTAGAGTATTCTCGAGACTTGATGAAGAGGAAAGTAAGCCTGCATTTATCAATGAGAACATTGACGCAACGCTTACTCTATTAAAGAACAAAACGAAAAACCAGATCACTGTATCCAAATTTTATGATGACACAATCGGAGAGATTGAGTGTTATCCAGGTCAGCTGAATCAGGTATATATGAACATCCTTAACAATGCCATCCAGGCAATGCCAGAGGATAGAAAAGATCCGGAGATTCAGATTTATACTGAGAATCTTGATGAGAACACTGTGTCAATCCGAATTAAGGATAACGGTTGCGGTATTCCTGAGGAGATCAAACAAAGAATTTTTGAACCTTTCTTCACCACTAAAGCCGTGGGTGTTGGTACTGGATTGGGAATGTCAATTTCCTTCGGTATCATTGAAAAGCATGGCGGTAAAATTGAGTTGAACAGTGAAGTTGGAGTAGGAACTGAATTTGTGATCACATTACCGAAAAAGATTACTAAGAAAAAAGGTAATCAGGATGTTGTAACAGCAGATAAGAAATAAGATAATTCTTATCTACTTTTGCAGCTGATCGTTTTTCGAATCTAATAACCTAAACAGGAAGATGGAGTTGACAGCAGAACCGGAAGTAAAATCTAAAAAGGAAGTTAAGAAGTATAGCATACTGTATGTAGATGATGAGAAGAGTAACCTAAGGGTATTCAAATCTCTCTTCAAGAAACTATTCAATGTCTACACTACAGAGCACGTATGGGAAGCATTTGAAATCCTGAAGGACAATCCTATACAACTTGTTATCACTGACCAGAGAATGCCGGAAATGACTGGTACTGAGTTTTTGGAAAAAATGATCCCGGACTACCCGGACATGATTACGATCATTTTAACTGGATTCACAGATATAGAGGTAATCAAACGTGCAGTAAACAAGGTTGGTATCTATAAGTATATCACAAAACCTTGGGACTTTGGCGAAATGAAGACCACCATTGATAAAGCAATGGAGTCTTACCAGCTAAAGCAGGACAACCTAAATCTTGTAGGACAGCTACAGGATATGAATGTTGGTCTTGAAAGCACAGTTAAGGAAAGGACAAAAGAACTATCCGACCTTAATGATGACCTTACCAAGAGTATTAACTTCGTAGGAAAGCTTCAGAATTCGATGCTTCCTAAACCTGAAAAATTAGAGAGGAAATTCGATGATCATTTCGTAATTTATAAACCAAAGGGAATTGTAAGTCAGGATTTTTACTGGCTTGGTGGTATTGACTTGAGAGGACAACAGTTTACTTTCCTTGCACTGCTAGAGTGTAAAGGTGAAGGACTGATCGGGTCAATTCAAAGTTTTATTGCTGATTCCCTGGTTAATGAAATTGTTCAAGCAAGGAAAATTATCAATGCTGATGACATTCTTCAATTCTTATTCATTGAGTTGAATGAAATGTTTAGTTCAGATGATAATACGAAACTAGGAGGAAAAGTAAAAGCGTCAATTGTATCAATAGATCATATAAATGAGAAACTAAATTTCGCTGGAGTAGGACACGACTTGTTGATTTATCATGAGGAGGACCTATTCGTAGTTCAGGGAACCGATGAGGATCCTAGCGAAAAGAAAGGTGCCATTAAGAAATATAGCTTAAAGTACACGGAACCAGTTCAATTTTATATGTTCTCTAAAGGCTTCATGAAAGAGCCTGGCGAGGAATCTGATTTATTGGATGTAGCTTCCTTTTCTGAGCTAGTTACCGAATTGGCTGATAAGCCATTTGACGAGCAACATATAGCGATTGAGCAGAAAATAACGGGATCATTCAAGAATAACGAGCAAGTGGATGATTACACGGTGTTAGGCTTTAAATTATAACAGCAACCCGACGAACCTATGGCGATGAAAGTCGAAAATTGTAAAAATTGGTGTGAAGAGAACATAAGCCCTATGGCTTGGCCAAGAGTAGTACTCAAGGTTATTCCAGACGTTAGGGACTTAGGACTCACGATAAAAGACTTGGAAAACCCTGTTCCAGGTATGGAGTTAGATGACTCTGTATTTGAAAAATGTAATGCCGCTTTGAAAGGCCTTTACGAAATGGAGTTTCCGCAAGATATTTTGGTTTAATTATTACTTATTACACAAGTTGCGACTAGAGTGATATTGACCAATCCACAATATGTGGGTTGGTTTTTTTTTGTTTTAAAGAATTCGCAATTTGGCAAAAGATAGGAGAAGAGTTTTCTCGCCGATATTTTCAAAGTTTACAGTCGCCTTTCTGTTACTACCCTGCTCATCAATTTCGGTTACCTCTCCAAACCCAAATTTTGGATGTTCCACTTTCATTCCTGCAGCTAAATCAGAAGTATCGCTTGGTTTAAAATCACTTGAAGGTTTGTGAGCCGTTTTATTCACGAAGTTTCTGGACTTGTTTGACTTCATGCTATTCACAAAATTCTTGGCGAAGTAATTTTGCGCTGGAGAATCATTGCTGCTGGCTATTCTCTTATTAGTTTTTAAGAATGAAGGATCAATATCCTCAAGAAATCGGCTAGGTTCGCAAGTTTTTAGTCTCCCAAATCTATATCTGTTGAGTGCATAAGAAAGATGTAACTTTTGTTCTGCTCTTGTGATAGCTACATAAAAAAGTCTCCTTTCCTCTTCAAGGTCGGCTCTACTTCCAAGCATCATTTGCGAAGGAAATAGATCTTCTTCAAGTCCTACAACAAATACATGTTTGAATTCAAGTCCTTTTGCTGAGTGAATGGTCATTAATGTTACAAAATCATTTGAGCCATCACCCTGCTGATCCTGATCGGTTAATAATGCAACCTCTTGTAAGAATGCTCCCAGTGATTTGTCCTCTCTTTCAGGATCATCTGTGAATTCTTTGATTGCGTTGAGAAGTTCCTGTACGTTTTCGTATCTATTTAGACCTTCAACAGTTTTGTCTTCATAAAGCTCTTTCAGAAGTCCTGAGCTCTTTGCAATTTGTGATGCAGCTTCATACGCATCCTTTTTGGCTACCGAAAGCTGAAAGCTTTTAATGAGAGTAGCAAATTGTTGAATTACACCAGATGCTCTTCCACTAATGAATGAACCTGCAGCTTGAATGACTTCCCAAATAGAAATGTTATTCTCTTGAGCGGCCACCACTATTTTCTCAACAGTGCCTGGACCAATACCTCTTTTAGGGAGATTGATAATCCTTCGCATGGCCTGTTCATCATTTGGGTTGATGACAAACCTGATATAACCAATAATATCTTTGATTTCCTTTCTTTGATAGAATGAGAGGCCTCCATAAATCTTGTATGGAATATTGTTTCTTCTTAATGCCTCTTCCAGCGCTCTTGATTGACTATTAGTTCTGTACAGAATCGCAAAGTCACTGTTTTTTAGCTGGAGATTCATTTTGGACTCAAATATTGAGGAGGCTACCAGTTTTCCTTCCTCATTATCTGAAGTGGCCTTTATTAAATCAATTAGGTCACCCTCGTTGTTAGATGTCCAGACATTTTTCTCAAGCTGTGATCTATTTTTAGTAATCACAGAATTGGCAGCATTAACAATGTTTTGTGTAGAACGATAATTTTGTTCTAGTTTAATAACTCTTAAATCAGGATAGTCCTTTTCGAAATTCAGGATATTTTGAATATCGGCACCCCTAAATGCGTAGATACTCTGAGCATCATCACCAACAACACAGATATTTTGTCTTACAGCTGCAAGTTTTCTTGCAATCAGGTACTGGCTAACGTTAGTATCCTGAAACTCATCTATTAATAAATACTGAA
>JANSWY010000044.1 GCA_024743255.1 bacterium
AATAAGATTTGAGAATATTGGACCTTTCTTAACCTCGAATTCTGATTTCTGTTGGTTGTAGATCATTGTACCAATCAAATCTGCTGGTAGTAGATCTGGGGTAAACTGAATTCTTTTGAAATCCAGGTGCAGAATATTAGCCAAAGTATTAACAGTAAGAGTTTTCGCAATACCAGGAACACCTTCAAGTAATATATGACCTTGAGTAAAAAGACCAATCAACAATCTGTTTACCATGTATTGCTGACCAACAACCACCTTTCCTACTTCTCCAATTACTTCCTGGATCTTGGACTGATGCTCTTTTCTTAAGTCGTTATTTACTTCTTGTTCCATAAGGCTCTTATGCTTTCTGTTTTTTCATTAGAGGTCTGCAAAAATATAGGAAGATTTAATTATTCAAAACCTCTTGAATCCAAACCACTTAACGAGTTATCTTAAAAAATGTTAAATGTCCTCCTTCGCTAAAGCTTCGGCGGACGAGGGAAGACCGGAGACCGAAGACGGAAGTTTGAAGACGGAAGACCGGAGACGGAAGTTAGAGATTGGAAGTTGGAAGTTAGAGGTCGGAAGTTGGAAGATCTAAGTTGGTGGTTAGAAGAACGTGGGCTGAAGTGAAGAGTTAGATCTTGGGGGATGGTATTCAACTGATTTTAGAGATCTATTAAATCCCCTTTGGAAAAGGGGCTAAGGGGATTGATGAGAACCTGCAACCCGCTTCTTACATGGTTTTATACAATAGAATTGAGTTGATCTAAGTGCCTAGAAAAAAAGAAAGCCCTGCCGAGAGACAGGAGCTTACCATTAAAAATGAAACTCTTTTATTATTCCACAATTACTCGTTTAGTATCGGTACCGGAAGGAGTAGTGATCTTATAGAGGTACTGCTTCCCAGATAGATTTCCCAAATCCAAGTTTAATTTCTGATCTCCTTTTGATAGCTCCCCACTAAATAGATTCCTTACAAAGTTTCCCTTGTTATCATATAGATCAATATTGACTGCTCCTGCTTTCTTAAGTTTTAGCTCAAGTGTCTGATTCCCTTTTGATGGGTTTGGATATGCTTTGGTTTCTTCAAAATCACCTCCTGGTAAATCAGGGTTATTGGGGTCCATTAGCAAAAACCTTACTGGAGAGTGTAGCTCCCCAGCCATTTTTCCAGGACCATGACCTCTTCTACCGTGATGTCCATGACCTTTTCCATGGCCACCTTCACGCATTCTTTCCATGTCATCACCAACTATAGATCTGATTTCCTGTTTCCACACTTCCATTTTCGGCTCCATTGTGCTTCTGAGAGACTTAAAATAATCCTCATGTGCATCTATGATTTCAAAAGCTTCCGTCCTTACTAATCTCATCTCCTTTCTGTGCTGATACATTTGCTCTTTTTGTTCATCTGTAAGGTCTGGCTTTTCATGAAATCCTCTTTTCATACCCCTACCTTTACCATGTTGCTCTCTGAAAGCTTTTCCTTCCTCTTTCAATGCAAGCATCCTCTCCCGTAGCTCAACTACTTTCTGCTTCTCGGTTGTACTAAGCTCATTATCAAAGTTTGCTCTTTCCTCGGCTACTACTGGTAGTATGTTCTCCTTAGCATAACTTCTTACCTTCTCACGAATTTCTCTTCTGGTTGGATCCTGGGAAAACGCTGTTATTGTCACTAGCACTGCAATGACTGCAGATCCTATAATTATTAATTTCCTTTTCATTTTTGTTTCTGTTTTGTCTGTAAATCCTTTTTCTAATTTCACGATTAGAATAGAGGAATGGAATGGAAATCAATGTGAGGTGACCTTTTACCTTTTGAAATGACCAAATGGAGTGCTGAATTTTCCTAGCCCTGAACCCATTCTTTAAATTCCCTGGCTTTTGCTTTGCTGATTAATATCTCAAATGGTGCAGCTGGGTGAATTGAAACCAATAATCGACTATTAAAATAAGACTCAATGCTAGAAATGCATTTGTCTCTAATGATGATTTGTCGATTTGCTCGGTAGAAAATCTTTGAATCAATTGACTGTTCCAGCTCATCCAGATTCTGATCCAGGATGTAGAGTTCGTTTTTCAGAGTCCTGCCTTTTACGAGACCATTTTCAATAAAGAAAAACGCAAACTCCTCCACAGCCACCGGTATTAATTTCTGTTTGTGATGGACCAATAGGTTCTTTAGGTTGGCCTGAGATTTATTTTGAAACAAATCGATTAGTTGACTTAGTTTTTCAGACTCAGAATCGTTGGTTCCTAATCGTTTTTCAAATTTTATGATTGCTTCTTCTAATGATTCTTCCTGTATAGGTTTCAATAAATAATCAATGCTATTCACCTGAAAGGCATCTAGTGCATATTGATCATATGCAGTTGTAAATATGATAGGAATATCTAATTGAATCGATTTGAAAATCTCGAAACTGGACCCATCAGCAAGGTGAATATCCAGGAAAACTAATTTAACGCCATTTTCATCCCAGTTATAGGCAATTGCTTCTCTGACCGTTTCAAGTTTAGCAACGACTTCAAAGGAAGGCCTTACTGCCTTAATCAGCTGTTGCAATCTATTTGCTGCTCTTTCCTCGTCTTCAACAATTACAACATTCATAATATCAATGGAATTTCTACAATGAACTCATTCTCGTGTTTACTTACATGAACCTCCTTGCCGGAAATGATATCATACCTTTTCATTAGGTTCTGAAGTCCCATTCCTTCCCCAGGCTCCACCTGCTTCTTTGGTTGAATCAAATTCGTAATTCGAAGAGTTTCTCCGGACTGTTTCACATTAATTTCTAATGGATGAGACTTTGATATCTCATTGTGTTTAACCGCATTTTCAATCAATAATTGAATTGCTAAAGGAGGAACCTTCCATTTGTCACTCAATTCATTACTTTCCAATTTAATATTTACGGTCAAATGAGTATGCCTCATTTTCAGTAGATACAAGTAGTTATTAACAAATTCAACTTCCTGCGATAATGGAATCAATTGTGCCTTACTATGTGTAAGGAGATAACGGAACACTTCAGAAAGCTTATTCACAAATCCTGAAGCTAATTTTTTGTCTTCTTCAATAAGATCCAATAGTGTATTAAGACTATTGAATAAGAAATGAGGGTCGAGCTGATTTTTGAGTGCCTTATACTGATTTTGAAGGTTTTCTGTTTTCAACTGTTGGTTTTCCAATGCCACAGCCTGATTTTTCATTAGCACTTCAAGTAACCTGCTTATTAGCATTACCATTGCTACTAGTGACAGATTACTTATCCCTGTTGCATGCCGCATAAACATTCGGAATCCTCTGTGAGGATGGAAGTCCAGCTCAAAAAATATCCTTGAGAGAACAAAAGCGATAATTATATTAATCACGATTGTGACTGGCCAGAACTTAAGGATTTCGGATTTTCCTAGTTTTTTATACTTCCAGTTGATGTTGAATTGGAAAAGAATCATCGCCAGCAAAAAATGAGATGCAAACCGATAGACAAAATGCATCATCCTCCTTATTTCTAATTGGTTATCTGCTAGATCTCTATTGAGGCCAATCAAAAAACCTGGTAAGTCCAGGAATAGACTTATTAGAAGGGATGATAAAATTACAATGCGGAAGTACTTGCCCATTTTTGCCACATTGGCAAGTTGAATAAAATTGAGATCAGAACAAACTAAAATTTAAATGAGGGGGCAAAAACGGCATTTGACCTGTCTAAATATATAAGTCAAGTGACTTGTTACTTCAATGAATTAAACATTCCTTTGTTCTAAATATGGGAAAAGTCTTTCTTGCATATCTTTTCGTTGCTGTCTATTTTCTAGGCATGCTTAAGCCAATTGAACCATTTATTGAGTTTGAATTGCGGAAAGATTACATCCAGGAATTTCTATGTATTAATAAAGATCAACCAATCACCGTTTGTGGTGGTTCCTGTTTCCTTTCCCAAAAAATTAAAGAATCACAATCCGAAAACAGTTCGGTTCCTCCATTACAATTTGAAATGAAGGATTATCCAATTGGTTTTGTAAAGCTTTTTGAACTTGAAGCAATGGAACTTGCCAATGAGTTTCAGAGAAAGCCTTACATAAGGAGAGATTACGAGCGTTATTTCGATGTGGCCGAGCTCCCTCCGGCATTAGTGTAGAAGACAACCAGCTAAAGTTGACTTTTTAATACACTAATAAATCAAACAATGAAATATATATACCTAATTGTAGGCATAGTGCTTACATGTAATGCTATTGCTCAAAACGGAAGTAGTACAGCTAATAATCATGCACCAATTGGTGTAATGGGAGATCATACCCATGGAAAAGGAGAGTTCATGCTTTCATACAGATACATGAGAATGAACATGGAAGACATGCGAACCGGCACAACTGATCTCAGCAATGAAGAGGTTTTGAATGATTACATGGTGACACCATTATCAATGAATATGAATATGCATATGTTGGGATTTATGTATGGCATTTCCAGTAAGCTTACAGTCATGGGAATGGTCAATTATTATGATAACTCAATGGATCACCTCACACGAATGAATATGAACTTCACAACGAATTCTGGAGGTTTAGGAGATACCAAAATTTCGTTTCTATATGATTTAATGAAGAAAGGAAATCATAAGTTTCATATGAATTTTACTACTTCCATCCCTACCGGGAGCATTGATGAAACTGATGTAACTCCTGCAAGTGAACCGGATGCGACCCAACTACCATATCCTATGCAAATTGGATTAGGTACATGGAGTTTAAATCCAGGAATAACTTACTCAGCAGAAAACGACAAACTCTCATGGGGAGCACAAACATCCGGTCAGTTCAGAATTGGTGAGAATGACAGAGGTTACTCGTTTGGCAATCAGTTTAATGCTCAGGGATGGTTTGGTTATGAGGTGGCTCCTTGGATTGGACTTTCAACCAGAGTTTCTTTCACAAATGAAGATTCAATATCAGGAGTAGATGAGTCTTATATGAACCTAATGATGGTTCCTACTGTGGTTACTGAGAATTTCGGTGGGAATTTCATTAATGGTTATTTGGGTACAAATATCATGATTCCTTCTGGCTTCTTCAAAGGACATAGAATTGCCTTAGAATATGGCCTCCCCGTAATGCAGGATTTAAATGGAACTCAAATGAAAAGGGGTTCTAATATGATTATAGGCTGGCAATACGCATTTTAAATATTAAGTCGTCATTCAGTCTTCTGGATGACGACTGTCTTTGTCTTCTGTTCGAATTCTTTTTAGATTTAATACATGTTGGGAATAGAAAAAAAATCAATCGCTTACCTCACTAGTCAGTTTGCGCAGAGCGGGACAGTGGAATGGATTGGTATTAGAGAAAATAGAGGAGCCCCATTGCTTTCTGTTACTACAGTAAAGGCTAAAGCTGGAATTGGCTTGGCTGGAGACCACTACAGCAGCAAAAACGGCAAAAGACAAGTTACTCTAATTCAAAAGGAACACCTATCTGCTGTTGCATCCATGCTTGGCAAGCAAGAAATAGACCCTGGTTTGATCAGAAGAAATATTGTAGTATCCGGCATTAATCTAGCTGCGCTGAAGGATAAAAAATTCAAAGTAGGTAGTACAGTTCTCGAATACACGGGCGAGTGTCATCCATGCTCAAGAATGGAAGAAAACCTGGGCCATGGAGGCTATAACGCAATGCGCGGACATGGCGGCATAACCTGTAAGATTATAGAATCGGGAGATATTGCTATTGGAGACTTGGTGAGTTTTTGAGTTTGGAGTTTAGAGTTGTAGATAACTCAAGACTCAAAATTCAAAACTCCAAACTAAAACCCTTGCGATCTGTCATCTCCACCACTACCCTGATCATCGTTCTTAATCTTGCTTCTCCTCTGACCTGAGCTCTTGAATTTCCCAAACCTGTAGCTGAAGTTGATTCCAAATGACTGGAATGGGATGGCTCTTACACTAGTCTGGGTATAGTTTTCACCTTCCAGCTCACTTCTGAATTTCTTATTGACTACAAATGGTTCCACTATTCTTAAACCAATACTTCCTTTCTTATCCCAAATCTGCTTTCTCATTCCCATATAGAATATTCTGAAAGCCTGATTATACCCTTGTAGAGTTTGTCTTCTTCCCTGGAAAAACCCTCCTGCATCAACAACCCAGTCATTCTTAAATGTGATATTGGTATTAAGATTCCCACTAAATAATACGGCGTTGTTGGATAAAGCCACACCATCAACTACACCTGATGCGTCGTAGGTGAAGACATTCAAGCCTCCTCTGATAGTCCAGATTTTAAAAAGCTTTGTGCTTAGGAATAGATTACTACCCACAGAATTTCTCTTTCCTATATTTCTGAAAGTTGTTACAGAAACACCCTCGTCATTCACATCCAGGAAGTTTTCAATTACATCGGTTGTGTTTCTATAATAAACAGAGAGGTTCACTACAGACTTTTTAATAAACGTATTGTAATTGATCTCGAATTGATCGGTGAGCTCTGGTAGTATTTCAGGATTTCCGAGACTAACATTTCTGTTATTATCAAGCTGGGTATATGGATTAAGATATCTCAAACCTGGTCGTTGAATCCTTCTTGTGTAACTCAATTTCAGAGTTCGGAATTTTGGTAGCTTCCTGCTGAAAATGATACTTGGAAGGAAGTTTTCATACCCGTCTGCAAAGTCATTTGAGATTTCATCAAAGCTTCCATCAAAGTCGGTTCTTTCGTATCTCACTCCTGCGACTAGCCCGTAGTTTTCACCAAACTTCCAGTTGGAAGAAAAATAACCAGCTGTGACATCTTGATTGTAAGTAAAAACATCTGTTCCTCTGGCATCAGAAACGTAAACATTATTAGCCTGGTCCAGTGTGTCAAATTGATAATCACTAATTACGGATCTAAGAACCATTTTGGCTCCAGTTTCGATGGTTACCAGTTTTCCAAAAGGATGAGTATAGTCTATCTGAAATGTGTTTTCTCGGTTGTCGCTCTCGTTATCATTGATTTCATCTCTGAATAACTCAATGTCTGATCCAATCAAGTCTTCTTGTTGAATGAGGGATTCGTTATTACTAACATTTCCATCCAGTTTATAAGAAACAGTGAATTCTCTTCCAGGACTGCCAGCAAATTTATTGGTATAATCAATGTTCCACTCAAAGCCTGAATTCAACCTGGTGTTGTCTGTATATCTAATATAATTCTGATCTACAGAATTAATCGGGTCATTATATCTGGTAACATAACTTCCATCATTGCCAGAGTTAAATCCTCTTATTCTGAATGTGGAATTGATGCTTCTGTACGCATTGAAGTCATAAAAAGCTCCTCCACTTCCATAAAATCCAAGTCGGTAAGAATCTGAGGCCCCATTTTCTGTGAAGCTTCTGGTTTGGCCTTCCACTTGATCAAGCCTCTCAAAATCTGAAGTCCCTTCTCTTGGCCAGCTGAAGTAGGAGCCACCATTCATATTGAAACCAAATCTGCCCTTACCAGTGTTCAACCCCATTCTGAGGTTATTTTGCCGAGTTCCTACCGATGTATTGATGTTGCCGGAAATTCCTTCCAGTTTCTTCTTCTTCGTGATAATGTTAATTATACCGGCACTTCCTTCTCCATCATATTTGGCTGATGGTGTTGTGATTACTTCAACACTTTTAATTTCATCCGCTGGTAAAACACTCAATATATCAGCAGGACTGCTTGCCATCATGCTCGATGGTTTTCCATTGATAAGGATCTGAATATTCTGACTACCACGCAGTGAAACATTTCCATCAAGATCGACGCTTAGGAGTGGTGCTCTTCTCAACACATCAGCAGCGTTCCCACCAGCATTAGCCACGTCTCGCTCAGCGTTGTACACTAGTTTGTCAATCTTACTCTCCACCAGTTCTTTCTCTCCTTCTATAACTACTTCTTCCAGTTCAGTAGAATTGGATTTCATTTTCACCTTACCCAAGTTTACATCTGGTGATTGAGGTGTCATTTTGATTGGAACATTGAGTTGATCGTATCCAATGAAGAAAATTTGCAATTCGTATGTTCCAATGGGAGCATATAATTTGAACTCACCGCTTTCATCTGAAATACCTCCGGTGACGTCTTTCTTAGTTTTTGGATCTTTCAGCACCAATGTTGCGAACTCCACAGCTGCACCTGTAGTTTCATCTGTAATCGTACCTGTAATTTTTCCCTGCACTTTTTGCTGACCTCCTCCTCGGTTGCCTCCCCAGTTTCCTCTTTGCTGTCCAAATACAATGATTGGACTGATCAATAGGATCAGTAGTATAGTTCGCTTCATATTTGCCAAATTTCAGCATTGATACTTTTGTATCGACCATATTGTTTGAAAAAGCGATCCGAAGTGACCTTAGTATTTTACAAATGGGAAGTTTTACAGGATGAGCGGGAGAACTATTCTCCGTTGAGCCACTTCTTGAAGAACGGTGCTTTTTCCTGGCTAACGATCACATCAATTTCAATTTCCGGCTTCAAATCAACCTTTAATTTCGACTTAAAAAAGTCATGAACCATTGAAATTGAGCTGTCCTGTACTAAGAATTGTCTATTCAGGCGATAAAACTTTTTAGGATCAAGTTCCGCTTCCAAAGCATCCAGATTAAAATTGGTTGGAAAAGTTTCTCCTTGATTGGTGACAAGGTTTACTGTTCCTTCCCGATAGAAGTAGGCAATATCCTCTACATTGATGGAAACCAGGGTACTTGCCTTCCTTATTAAATACTTTGATTTGTAGTTACTCCCGGAATCAATTTGCCTTAGTTGATCAAGAATTTTTGCATTGATAATAGTGCCGGTTCGGTTTTTGAATCTTTGGATGCTTCTTTCAAACTTTTGCTCATCTATTGGTTTCAGTAGGTAATCAATACTTTCAAGCTCAAATGCTTTGATTGCGTATTGGTCATAAGCCGTAATAAAAATGATAGGAGTTGATACCGAAACTTCTTCAAAAATTTCAAAGCTCAGTGCATCGCTTAATCGAATATCCAGAAATATCAGATCAACACCTCTGTTTTCTTTTAAAAATCCGACAGCCGCTGATTTACTTTCCAAAACAGGAAGAATGGTTGCTTCAGGTAGAAATTTCTCTACAAGTCTTACAACATTCCTTGATGCTGCTTTTTCATCCTCAACCACCAGTACTTGCATAGGAAACTATTTGAATGAGTGGAATTCTCAGTGTGAATTGTTTTTCGTTTTTTTCTACCCCAAAGTCTTTATAACCGAGCAATTCATATCTGCCTTTTAAATTTTCAATTCCAATTCCTAAAGAATCCTTATTGGAAGGTTCGGGGTTGATGTTATTCTGAATGACTAGTTGTTTGGTATCTGAATCAACTTTGAAATCAACTCGCATTGGGTAGTCAGAATTGACAATGTTGTGCTTAAACACATTTTCAAGGGCCATTTGTAAAGTAAGTGGCACAATCTGATATTCATTTTCCGTAATCTGTGGGTCAATAGTTACCTGGAGGTTATCACCATGCCTGTGCTTCAAAATACTGACATATTTATGGATTATATTCAACTCCTGATTGATAGAAATGATGTCTTCTTTGCCACTGTCTAACAAGTAGCGATAGGTATCAGAAAGCTGAATCAAAAACTCATTGGCTGCTGCCTTATCTTCATTTATTAAAGCCTGAAGTGTATTGAGATTATTAAACAAGAAATGCGGATCGATTTGATTCTTTAGGGATGTCAGACTGATTTCAAGGTTTTCTTTCTTGAGCTGTTCCGCTTCAAGGGTCTTTTGTTGCCAGTTCATGATGGACTCATATCCAATTTGAAAAGCCAACACCACGAAACTTATTAATAAACCAATTCCAAGTGTCACAATGATATGCGGTGGACCAATCGTATCATTAGCATTCAGGAATATTATTTCAGATGATTTCAAGATTAGATATAGAACTAAAAAGATGAATGTTCCAGCCGATAATCCAAGTAATGATCTCTTCAGCAGAAATTGGATACTATTCCGTGAATCTGATTTCCTTTTCAGTCTTTTGGCTATTAACAGATTCACCTCAGAAATAGAGTACATGGCCACCAGATCAAATAACAAACCATACCAGGCAAACCCAACGGGCTCACGAAACATGCTTAATACAACGATCATAACATAGAAAAACAGTCCCCCAACAAAGGGGACTGCAAGCCTCAAAACTCTATTATTAGATTTACTCATTCAAATAACTCGTTGATCCTGATACTTGCGGCATTAGAAGAATGAAATCATAACTATAAATCACATTCTCTAATACATCGTCAAGATCCTTAATTTTTCTTTGATATACCAGTTTCTTCACTGGACGCAAGTCAACAAGCCTCATTTCCTGCTCATCCATTGCTCCATAAATTGGACCAATTCCCATTCTCCCGAGAGATTTCGAACCATCATAAGGAGTGCGCATTGCTTCTTTACCGTTGATGATCATGTATCTGTTGACTGTTCCTTTTCCAGGGATCACTAGTAGATGTGTGGATTTACTTCCATTTGCTTCTGCTAACTCTGAAGCCAGATTTCCAATATCGTAGATGTTCAACATTGATCTTCCACGGTAAGTATGGGTGGCTCCCATTTTGAATACTGCTTTTGGAGTTTCTTCACCATTTGCTATGGCTTTATTATAAAAATCCATGAAATTTCTTTTCATCATCTGAATACGGTCGAGATTCGATTTGTAGTTATCTCTTCCATTATCTAGATATATCTCTCTACTATCCCACATCAACTCTATTAACTCAAGAGCCTCCGAATTTCCCTCAAAAGCTGTTCTTAGCTTATCAAACTGCTCTTCCTGAAATCCGAAAAGTCCTATTGTTGATTGATTCTTCTTTTCAACAGCTTCTGCAAAATTTTCTAATGACTCTTTGTAGAGTTGTTCTGCCAATTTCTTAGAACTTTTTGTTGTTGCCATTTCAGACAATCTTTTCAGATGTGGCCTCAATGACAAGACAAACTCCTGATCAACAGCCCAAATGGTATTCTCTTTCCCTCCGCTGATATCATAGATTTCTCTCAGCATTTCAGTTTCTTCAATGGCACTGTAAAAAGCAATCGCATATTCATGGTTTTGGTAATACTCAGCAAAAGCTTTTTTGTAATCATTGGATGCTATTAATTTCTCTAAATCAGGCAATGAACCCAGACTTGACTCTGAAACATAGTGATTGTATCCATGCTTAGAAAGTGATTTATAGATCGCCGCGGTGAGTTGTGGCAATTCTGCAAAACCATGATCCTCTCCAATCAAGAAAAACTGGCTTGATGCTCCTTCAGAAATTAATAATTCTGCTCCTTCTCCAGAGATTGCACCATTCTGCAATGAAAATGGAAATGAATGCTTTTCAAGTGTTGCTGTAAGTAAACTATCCTGCGCTATCAAATGAGTAGAAAATAGCAGCATAAGTAGTGTAGTCCGTATCATATCTTAAGTTGTTTTTTAAGATTTTACGACCACCTAATGAGCCTGATCATCGATTACTTATGAATCGGGAAAAGTGATATCGGAAACCGGAATATCGGTAAATGAAACCTAACGAGGATTGATGAATTTTGGGTCTCTGGTGAAATCTGTGTCGGTTAGAGTATTCAGGAATGCAATGATTTGAGCTTTTTCCGTCTCTGTTAAAGGTATGCCCAATTGATCTCCTCTTAATTCTTCATCCAATGTTGCTGACTCCCAAACTCCTTCACTGTAATGATTGAGGACTTGTTCCAGCGTGAAGAATCTTCCATCATGCATGTAAGGGTCAGTTATTGCCACGTTTCTTAGGCTTGGCACTTTGAACTTGCCCTCATCAGATTCCAGCTCTGTAATTGTTGCCCTTCCACGATCATCGAATGTTTCATCTAATCCATTATTTCTATATGACTGATCCGTGAACAGTGCTCCCTCATGACATGAACTGCATTTCGTTTCGAATAACTGCAATCCAGCCAATTCATCTTCAGTTAGTTCTTCTCCTTCGTTCCTGATGTACTTATCGTACCTGGAAGTTGCTGAAACCATCATTGCTGTATATTGAGAAAGGGCATGTAACAACCTTGGAGTATTGATGGTATCAACATCAAATGCTTCTTTAAATAATTGAGGATATTCGGAATGATTATTGAGCTTGTCAATGACATTCGCGATTTCTTCTCCCATTTCAAAGTCGGCTTCAATTGCATTGAGAGGAACAAAATCCAGATGCGTGACTCCACCATCCCAAAAAAACTCATCCATAAATGCCATATTGGCCAATGCCGGGGCATTTCGAATTCCCACTTTTCCATCAACCCCAATACTTAATGTATGCTGCGGATCTGAAAATGCTACTGCCTGATTATGGCAATTGCCACATGACACACTGTTGTCAATAGATAGTAAAGGATCAAAAAATATTCTTCTTCCCAGTTCAAACCCTTCCTGGGTTACTGGATTATTGTCAAATGTGTAGGTGGGTTCAGGGAAATTTTCTGGCTTGACGAATGTATAAGTAAGGTCTGGCTCAGTGTCATCATCATCTTTGCTGCAGGACTGGGCCAGACCAATAGTAAATAGTAGAAAATATATAAGTAGTTTATTCAAACTCAGAATTATTGTTCAATACTCTCCAATTCAAATGCATTTGGAATATTTTCCGAAACCGGCGAACCAGCTAACGGGCTGTGTAAAGCACTTGCTTCAGCAAAATCAATTCCTTCAATCAATTTTTGAACGTCCAAAGTAATGTTCGCAGTAGGGTTAGAACCATTTCCAATAGTCAGTTGTTCGCTTAGATTAAAGGTTACCACTTTGTTATTGTAGACAAACATACTTCCAGGAACATCTTTCCATCCTCCAACATGATAACCAAAGCTATTTGGATTGTCTGGCAGCATTGTTCTAGCAGCAGGGTCACCAGTTGCTTCCGGTGCTTGTCCTTCAATTCCCAGAGCAACATATCCAGCATTCCAATTCCAGAACCAGGCATCAGCTGCTGGATCCAAAATACCTCCTGCTGCACCTTCTTGAATACCTGTGGAGTCAACACCAATTAGAAAGCTGATTTTTGAATATGTTCCCGCAGGGATATTTGCAATTTCAATGTTGTGAGAAACCGTCTGTCTTTCTGTTACCAAATAAATCCCTTCAACGTCATCAGGATCAGGCCCTACTGCCAAAGGGTCTACATAAGCCACACCATTGCTACCTTCAAGTGTTACCTGACTTACATAATATCTTAGTAAGACAATATTAAAATCTTGTTGTCCAAGTGTAGTATGCGGATATTCAGTTATTCCCTCCTCAGCGAGAATCACCTGATTATCTCCAACAATATTGTCGAAGCTTAGTGTAAGACTCCCTGGAGTATCTGACGGAGTTTTATCATCACCACAGGATGAAAAGCTCAATATCGATACTAATAATGCAAGTGTTAACAGATTTCTCATGGAAAATGACTTAGTGTTTATTATAAAACAAAATATCTCAGAAATGATTGCACCAAACAACCATTTATGATACAATTCAGACAAGAATTTCCCCTTATTGGTTGCAATTTCATCTTGGCTTTTAATTCAGGTTTAATATTGCATAAATTCGTTGGAGTATAAAAACGATGAAATCGGAAATAAACTGAATAATCATGAATATTAAAATTGTTAGTTTGATTGCTTTATGTGGCGTAATCATGCTTTCTGCGGGATGTGGTGATGATGATACACCGCCAATGGAAAACCCTGAAGAAATTATAACTGATGTTACTCTTACATTCACACCAACTTCAGGTCCGTCTATTGTGGCTAGTGCTATTGATCCGGATGGGGACGGGCCAGAGGAGCTTGCTATTAATGGTTCTATTGTATTGGCTACTAACACAACCTATTCTTTGACCATTGATTTACAAAACAGCATTGATGGTGAAAGTATCACAGAGGAAATTTTAGAAGAAGCTGAGGAACACATGTTTTTCTTCGGTTGGCAAGGAGGGATCTTTTCTGCTCCAAACGGAGATGGAAATATTGAGGATAGATCCGACAATGTTATTTATAGCGACGAGGATGATAATGGTTTACCACTAGGGTTGAGAACATCATGGATCACTGCTGATGCTGCTACCAGCACATTTAGAGTCATTCTTAAGCATCAACCTGATGGAGTTAAGACGGAAACATCAGAATCCTCTGACGGAGATACCGATTTGGACTTGACTTGGGATCTCACCATTGAATAATGTAAAACATCCAAAATATAAAAAGGCCTCTGCTTTTAAGTAGAGGCCTTTTTTATTTATTCTAATCCCTGATCAATACCCATTTTTAATGCTGGGACGCCTTCTTTCATCCATTTTGGCATTGGAGCATCCATCAGATAATGATCAAAGTATTGCTGCATTCGGATATTGAAATCAATTCTGTTTTGAAGTTTCTGTGGCCAGTGTGGTTCTCCTTGGTAGTTGAGGAACCAACTTGGTTTTCCCAGCCTTCGCATAGCTACAAAAAACTCAATTCCCTGATACCATGGCACATGACCATCCTGATCGTTGTGCATGATTAATACCGGAGTGTTGATTTTATCTATATAGAATATTGGACTGTTTTCAATGAACCTTTGTGGGTATTCCCAAAGCGTTCCTCCGATTCTACTTTGAGTATGCTCATACTGAAACATTCTACTCAATCCAGTCCACCATCTGATTCCACCGTAAGCACTGATCATATTTGGAACCGGCGCTCCTGATTCTGCACATTTAAAAATGTCTGTTTTCGTAACTAAGTAAGCAACTTGATAACCACCCCAGCTATGTCCCTGAACACCAATTCTATCTTTATCAACAAATCCATCTTCAATAAGTGAGTTGATCCCTGAAATCACACAGTTATAGGCACTTTCTCCTGGGTAGCCATCTTTATAATGCACATCAGGATTGAATATCACATACCCTCTGGATGCATAAAAACTGTAATTTATAGTTGATCTATGTGGAAACGGGTCTCTATGATTATTGAGTCTGTCAGCACTCTTTTCGTAGAAATTAACCATTAAAGGATACTTCTTATTTGGATCAAAATTCTCTGGCTTCACAAGCATCCCTTCCAATTCCTGGCCATCCAGTGAAGTCCATTTGTAAAGTTCTATGCTACCCCAGCTATAATCCTTCTGTTGCGGGTTGGCATTTGAAATTTTAGTAGATTTCTTAAATCCATTCGAGGTAATCAATAGGTCAGGGAATATGTTGAAGTTCTCTTTGCTATAAATAATCTCATTGCTTTCCTGAGCTTTCTTCAAATTACGGAATCGAACATCCCCTGATTTTTTCTTTACAGGTTTGGCGCCTTTCTTAAATGTCAATTCAAATATTGCTTCAGACTTATCCTCCTCATATAAAGCACCCAAAAGAAGCTTCTGACCCGACTTGATAAACCTTTCCTCCTCATCAAGTTTGATATATCTGTATTTGATTTCTTTCTCTCTTCCATTAGGAGTGATTCTTGTCATCTTCGATTCTCCATTTGGATCAACCTGCCAGATATCCCATCGATCATAAATCAGTACTTTATTGTCATTTTCAGTCCAGGACATCACTCCATATGGATAAGGGTGACTAGGTGTGTCATGCCTTTCATTGTAGAATGGAACCTGGGAATTGTTGGTGATTTGAGTTTCCTTTTTAGTAGCAAAATTGTAGGTAAACCATGCGCTATCTACAACATCATACCAATATGCATATTTACCTCCAGGGGACATTTGTGCATTTCCACGAACCTCAGATTTAATAAGAGTGGAACTACCAGTCTCTTTATTAATGGCATACAAATCTGTATAATAAGGAAAACCTTCCCAGCTAATTCTTTCACCATAAGGTTGATCATTGATTCCTAAAAGGTTTGAAGAATTCCCTTCATCCGATTCAATTACCTCTGTGATTGTAGCATTTCCCAATTGAATGAACTGACTAGATCCAACATCATATGACACTGTGTAAGACCTTTTCGAATCTGCCTCTTTATCAATTTTCTGTTGTGTATGAAGTTTCTTATCCTGGTAACTCCAGACTTCAACATTGACAATTTCCTCTTCAAGAAGAGAGGTATCTTGTACAATTGGCATCTCTTTATAACCGAAGTAGAGGGTTTTACCATCTTTGGAAAAGTGATTGTCAAAATGCTCACTAATCAGTAGATCTTTAGACTGACCATTCTCAGATCCACTCGCAATAATCATTGCTGAATCTGATTTCCAATAGTGTAGGTTAGGATAATGGATAGGTGCCTTTGTTGTGTCTAAATCCGATACAAAAGTCAATTGGCTACCAGCTTCATCCCATGAAAATGAATAGTATTTCCCTTTTGCTCTGAATATTGGTGATAGCGATTCGCTGTTCGTGTCAAATACATATACACCTTCACTGTATGTAGAATCCCCTTTTGTAACAAAAGCTATTTTCCCGCCTTTTTCAGATAACACATATTCTGTTACAGCAGGATACTCATAACTAGATGCACCAGAGTTTGAGGAAATGACCAACTGAAATGCCTTCTCTTTCTTTAATTTTTTTAATTGCTTTTTATTGGTAGAATCCGCTTCTGGTAGATACTGATAAGCAAACCAGCCATTCCATTTCTCAGGAACTTTGTAAGATTTCAGTCTTGATATTTTTCGTATTTCTCCACTCTTCTGATTGCGAATTGCTAAACTATCCATCGGCAGTTTATCCTTTTTAACTTTCTCCCGGCGCTTTGTTTTAAGTGTATCCAGATCGGGGTTTATTGTAAAAAACAGGTAATCACTGGAAAAAGAAAATTGTGGTTTTGTCCCTCTTTCATATTGTAAAAGAGTTTTTCCTAGCTGATCATGAAGCATTAAAATATCATTTGCCTCAGCATTTGACTTTAGGTAATAAGAAATGAATTCACCATCCCTGGAAATTGAATGGTCTTCAATTCTTTTCCATTCTTTATAAGCACTGTGGTCAAGTTGCTTCTTTTCTTGAGAGAAGGAAATGAGAGTTGGGAATAGAAAAAATATTCCTAGGATCAGTTTGAGGTTCATGTCAATAGTTTCGGTTAGGGTACCGAAAATAATAAAAACTAAGCCCTAATTCATATTTTTTATACAAATGGCATCTGTTAGCTGGCCTTAATCATTATTTAACATGCTAATAATGTTTTTTTGGGCCATTAGGTAACCTATCCGACTTAATTTCGTACATAAACACTGTTGGATCGCAAGATCCACGGTTTGGTTAGCAAAAAACCATCACTCAAATGGATGATGGTTTTTTTTATGCCCAAAAATCTAAAGGCAAACAAACTATTTTATCTTCTTAAATTCTTCCTTTGAATAGAAGGCCTTAGTTACGACCCCATCTTCTACTTTAAATTGAATTACCTCACCAGTTCCTGGAACTAATTCTACTCTAATAGTATCATCATGTGGAAAAGGTGTAGCAACTGCAATAAGGTTACCTGCAACTACTTTCAAACTGTTATCCTGAGGTGTTACCACAAAGGATCCTAATTTCTCGCTGTGGTATTTGCCCACATAATCCGAAAAGTCTAGACTCATTTGCCATGTCCGTTTGGATCTCTTTTCAAGATCCTTTGCTACCATTTGTTGGATCTTTTTCACCTTTGTTTGTAGAGAGTTCAAATCATTCTCTAATTCCTTTTGTCGATTTTCATTCTCCATCATTACTGCGTAGGCATAATCTGCAACTATATTGGATACCCTTGATCCAATTGATGAATGATTAGAAAAAACAGCAACTCCTAATTTCTTCTCAGGCAAGAATGAAATATGTGAAAAGAACCCGGAGAAACCTCCAAAATGATAGATCACATCTTCATCCTGGTAATTACCTGTTCTCCAACCTAGTCCATATCCAGTACCTTCAAATACCTCACTATACTCATGCTCATTTGTTGAAATCGTTTTGTAGGTTGATGTTAGAATATCCTTCTTGTATATTTTCTTACCATCATGCTTCCCATTGTTTATGTTAAACTGAAGCCAGGTTGCTGCATCCTTTGGAGAAGTTAGCAGACCTCCAGCAGCATGCATAGTTTTATCTGTTTTCATCAGATAGCTTTTCTTCGCCTCATCATATCCCATGTATGGCCAAGCCTTATTCCAGCCTTCTGAATCTGCTTTGGAAATGTAAGCAGTGGATTTAGTCATCCCTAAGGGCCGAAATAACTTCTCGTCCAACAAATCCTGCCACTTCGCACCTAATTCCTCTTGCAATAGAATATCTAAGATGTTATATCCGAGGTTATCATATTGAAATACCTTTCCATTCTCTTTAGCAGTGGTGTAATTCTCGAGAATATTGATCATCACTTCACTTGTGTAATCACCAGTATAAGCGTTCCGTCCAGTCAAATAATTGTTTTCCAATCCACTGGTATGTGCTAACAACTCTCTGATAGTTACATTTTCAAATAATGAATTGTCTGTGAAATTATTGAAGGGTTTGTAAGAGTTGAGCGACTTGTCAAGATCTAATTTACCTTCTTCAGCAAGAATTGATGCAAGAATTGCTACATAAGATTTAGTAGAGCTGGCAATGTAAAACGGCGTGTTTGGTCCTGCTTTAATATTATTTTCGATATCCGCTTTTCCCAAACCATTCACATAAACCAATTCATCTCCAGAAACTGCAGCAATACCTAATGATGGTACTTGCGGATACATTTCTAAGGCCTTTTTGGCAAACTGTTCTATCTTTTCCGCTTTTTGCTGTGCAAACCCTAACGACATCATCAATAAGGCAAGCAGTGTAATCATTGTTGTTTTCGAGTTCATAACCTTTTAGTTTTTTGGCAAAAGAAATGACTGAACACAATCCAAAATAGAACAAATGAAACCTAGGTCTTAAGCTGCTTGATAATTTCTTTGGGAGAATACTCCAACTCCTTTCTAATTTCACGAATCATATGACTCTGATCAGAATAACCAGTTTCGTAAGCCACCTGGCTACCTTTTGATTCATTTTTGTTGAGTGAGGCAATGGCATGTTGAATCCTCAGATGCCTTTGATATTCCTTAATAGACATTCCAAAATAATTGCGAAATGCTCTTGCTATATAAACTGGATGCTTACCAACCGAATTTGCTATCTGTTTTACTTCCAAACTCTCCTGAAAACTAGTATTGATATAGTCCTGAACTTCTTTCAGCCATGCAGGTGGACCTGCTGATTGATGATATCTGGTAGTGATCTGATCAACAAGATTCTTTACTAAACCTTTATTATTTGGGTTTCTTTTGGCTTCCAAAAAGGTGCCAAGTAAATCCGCTCCCGGCAGCCAGGTCCATGGTATTGGTTTTAGCTGTTCTTCCAGCCCAAAATGTTTGACATCATATATTTTTAGATTGAGCATTTCGCAATTAGATGAGAATACGTCTTCATGAGGTACTCCTCTGGGTTTGAAAACTAATTGGCCCGGGACGCCTGTAAGCTTAGTACCCTTTACTGTTTCCACAAGCTGGCCCTTCAGTAACAAGCTAATAGACAGACAATCGTGACTATGAATGGGCATAAAACTGCCTTGTTTATAGGAAGTGCTGGCAAAAGATATTGGTGCATCTATCATAATATGAGTTTTGACTTATTGATAAGATGCAAGAAAAAAACAATGGTTGCAGTTTCAGGAAAAAATGTGATTAACTGTGATTTATGACACAGCCTGAGCAATCAAATCTCCTACTGAGCGCACTTCTAAAAATGGATCTTTGAATTGCTGAGTATTAGAATGCGTATCCGTGCAAATTACCTTCTTGATCAAGCCACAATCTCTCAGTTTTTCCAAGCCATTGCTTACAAAAATTCCATGTGTCGTGATGACATAGATTTCTGAAGCTCCTGCTTCTTTGTAAGTCCTGGCTGCATTCACAATGCTTCCTCCAGAGCGGATCATATCATCATAGATTACAACCACTTTATCCTTTACATCAGCATTAACTGCTGTGACTTCAGTTGAATCTCCTGAGACTCTTCTTTTCAAAACAAATGCTGCATTGACTCCCATGTCGTTGGCCAATGACTCTACCCATTTTGCTCTTCCAGCATCGGTACTTGCAAGTACAAAATCATCCCCACCATATTGTTTCGCAACTTTCATCACTATGTCTTTGCAGTACACATGTTTGCAATGAAGAGAATTTTCAAAGTAATGAGGAATACCTTCAGTATGAAGATCAAATAAGTAAATATGATTGCCTTTGCTACTTCTCGGTACTGAAGAAAAAAGTCTTGCTCTGGTTTTTGCAGTTACAATTTCTCCTGTTTTCACTGCTCTTTCCATGGTTGAATAACCAAAATAAGGAATAACAAGATGTAGGGCATTAGCACCATAACTAACCAGTGATGAAGCCAAATCATACAATTCCAAAGTAGCAGCATCCGTAGTGGTCCCTCCAATGAGCACTACATTTCTTCCATTAACTTCTGAAGCTATTCTCTGATATCGTTCTCCATCAGAGAAAGTATCCACCTCTACTTCACCCATTTCAAAGTCGCCTGCGGAGAATACTTTTTCTGCCAGGTATTTGTAATCTGTGGTATGGAATAGGAGAGGTTTCATTTGAAAAGGTCTTTTTTATATTCTTGCGATATTAAATACTCATACACATCTTTCCAATCTTCCTCAGCATCAAATCCTGCTTTATCTTCAAATAAGACATTGAAATAAGGTTTGTGATCATAGAATCCAAATCCACTATTAGTTACCTCCGGGTTTTCATTCACATAGTCAAATCTGATTTCGTGGGACTCAAAAAATTCCTGATACTGCTTGATTTCATGAGGATTTGAACAAGTGTACATGATAGTCACTATATCCGGTCTCATGCTGATCATTTGCAGAGATTCTTTGGCCATAGGATAGAAGTTGCGAGGAATTGAACCTACTTTCCAGTTTGGTTCAATTACCGTCTCATGAAGATCAATTGCCCAATAGGTTTTTTCCCATTGTTTTTCTTCTCTCCGTCTAAAAGCCTTTTCTATCGCCTTGGTTATCATATCAACTCTATTTCATTAAACTTAACAGCAGCATTCTGTCTGATCTCCTCAAAGTTATATACCTTCACCATTTCCCCATTCTCAAAGACCGTGACCAATTCATTATTTATTTCTGGCAACTTATTTTCCTTCACAGTCTGGTATTCACCATTAAGGTTTACCAACTTCAAACGACCTCCCTTGCTCTTCTTAAAGCTGCCTGTAATATTACCATTGGCATCCATTTCAGTTGGGCTTTTTTGAACGTTCACTGATTCTCCATTGATCTCAGCATAGCTGCATTTCAATGCAAATTTCTGTGTATCTCTATCCAATTTCTGTAACAACGCTCCTCCCATTCCAAGAACAAGATTTTCCGCACTGATGTTATTTTCTTTCAATGCCTGATACATTTCTTTGATGGCATCATAATTGACCCCATCACCTTGAATCACTCTTACTTGCGGTGGAAGAACTTTGTAGCCCTTTTCATTTGTGGTGTATCCAAATTGCTTAAATAACAATTCAAAAATGGCCAACAAGGTCATAACAGGATCCCCACTATCAGGTCGGATTACTAATGTCCCTTCTCTATCAAGTACCTGAGTTTTTAGCTCTTCTCCCCAGTACTTTTCTACAGCTTTGAAAATGTTGTAACTATCAGAAACACATGCCACAATTCCGGTAGGGAATGTCTCAAGAACATGTTTGTAAATATCCAATTCTCCTTCTTTGCCAAGTAGTGTACAAATACTATGCTCCGTTGCTGGAACACTATTTCCGAC
Organism: bacterium; assembly: GCA_024743255.1. GTDB lineage: Bacteria > Bacteroidota > Bacteroidia > Cytophagales > Cyclobacteriaceae > JANSWY01. The sequence continues at coordinate 21,771 of JANSWY010000044.1, forward strand.
AACCTCTTTAGCATTATAATAATTCTTCGCTACCACAGAACCTGCAATAGTATCACTTCCCTTGAAATTAACCAGATGAGCACTTCCTCCTAACCCTGCACTTTCAACACTGCTCACTCCTCTAAATCCAAAATCATTCAATACATATTCAATTCCTGCTTCTGCTCCGGAAGTTGCTGTTTCTTCAAAGTATTGAGTAACCACCTTTTTTACTTCTCTACTGATTGTTGCAACAGTGGCAGGGTACCAAACTTGCATCAATAAAGTTTCCAGGAAGTTAGTTAACCAAAAGCATTCCGGGTCGGTGTTTTCTATGGTCATTAACACATTGCTGGTACCAACAGGTGTTCCTTCCGGAACTGCCATGATCTTAACAGGCAATTTACCATTATACTTATCCAGGATATATTGGAACTTACTCTTATCAAAAACATCGTCTCTGCCAAAAACTGCTTTCATGAATGGCTCTGCCTCATCAAGGTCTTCCTGTGTGAATGCAAAACCCTCAAGATATTCCTTCAGGAAATATTGTAATCCGTAAAAAACAGTGTTGTCAAATTTTCCTCCTCTACTTTCCAGGTAACTATAAACCTTGGTAGTTCCAGGCATGTATAGTTTGTGGTGAGAGTATTTATATGCATCTGCGAGTAATATCAAATTATTCTTTTTCATGTGTATATAATTGATTTCCTAAAGTCACATGGAATTCGCAGTATCCTAAAACTAACCAGTTGATCCTTTTTGGTCTCTATATTCATTACCGGTTGGTGTTCGAAGATCATGCTCATTTCATGGTTGTTTCTGTTTTAGTGATTATTGGTACTTGTTGATCAAATGATTGAAGATTTGGACATGCTCCGGAGAGACCTCATCCTTTTCAATCATCTGTGGGATTTCTGAAAACTGAAACCAGTCCAAGTCCATAATATCGTCCTGAGCTTTGGGTGAACCGTATTGAAATTCACAGCTAAAAACAGTTGTTATGATCTTATCGGCTTCATTGCGGTATCTCCAGTCATTGATTTTGGCAGACATTTCATAAGTCATTTCTCCCACTTCAATGGAACCACATTCTTCCAGTAATTCCCTTTTTGCAGCCAATTCAAAATTCTCATCTTCCGGATCAGCAAAACCTCCAACAAGGCGCCATTTTTTGTTGATTGCTTTTTTACCCAGAAGGATTTCACTTTTGTTGTTTCTGAATACTGCGATATCCACAGTAGGATATACTTTGGTGTATTGTAAATGATAAGCGTATAGTATCCCAGCTCTAAAATCTCTGGAATCAAATACCTTATCTGCGTATTGTTTTCTTAATTCAGTCGCGTTGTAGTCTCCGTGTTCTGGTAGTTCAACCGTATTGAACTTTCCTGTATAGTAAGGAATGAAACTATCTCTGCTTCCATACAATAGAAATGATTCTGATGGAAAAGCACTTGAAAGCAGGTTATCCAAGTTAGAAGACCATTCAGTATCGCTTGGATGATCACTTAATGGTAAAACCAATACATCACCAAACTGCTTCTTGATCATCTTCTCTCTGGTGTGATAATCATAAGGGTTTTTTCTACTCCCTACAATTGGTGCAACACCCAATACCACAATTAACTTGTTGTGAAGGTTCCTCACTTCTTTAATCAAATTAAGGTGACCTTCATGAAGGAAAGGTGTTTGAAATCTCGCTATGATTACTCCAGTATTAGTTTCCATCTTATTTCAATTGTTAATTTGTGTTATATATACGCAAATAAAAGACACAGGTTTAGCATATCAAAATATTTTGCGTAATTTTTACATTAATTAATTGTAACTAGTTGGTTTACAGGTCTATGTTGATTCCTTTTTTCTTGAGGTCCAGGTACTTCTTTTCGTTGAATTTGAACAAGTTACCAGGTCTGCCTGCTCCTTTAAGGATTTGCTTTTCTGTAGTTTCTTCAAGGAAATCATAGCTCATGATCTTCTTTTTGAAGTTTCTACGATCTATCGGCTTATCTAAAACAGTCTGGTATAATTTCTCTAATTCGGAGAACGGAAACTTCTTATCCAGTAGTTCAAACCCGATTGGCTCGTAAGTTATTTTCCCTTTTAACCTTACTCTGGCCAAGTTTAGAATATTTTGATGATCAAAAGCAAGTTTGGGCAACTCATCAAGGTTAAACCAGGCAGCTTCCAGTGCATCAGTATCAGCTAGTAAATGGAATACATCTGGTCTTACCAAACCGTAATAAGCTACTGATACTACTCTATTTCTTGGATCTCTCTTAGGTTCTCCAAATGTGTAAAGCTGCTCCAGATAATTGATTGAAACTCCGGTTTCCTCTTTAAGTTCTCTCATTACTGCTTCATCCAGCGACTCATTTTCTTTCACAAGCCCTCCAGGCAAAGCCCATTCACCTTCGAAAGGAGGGATTTTTCTTTGTATCAACAATACAGAAAGACCATCTTCCGAAGTATAACCAAAAACAACCGCGTCTACAGCGAGATTTATCATAGAGAAAATTGGAGTTAGGGTGCTAAGTAATGATTATTGAATCAATTTAGCAAGTCATTTTTACTCCATAGAAACATACTGACTAGGAACATGATCTGTGAGCCACACATCAAAGTCAGATTGATAGAATAGAATCTGGTTTTCGTACATTTCCAGTGCTGCAATCTTTAATGGAACCGGACCAATTCTTTTTGCAGCAGCAGTCATAGCAGTATCTGCATCTGGTGATAAATGAACATACTGCTTGTTCATTTTATTGATACCCCATTTGGCGATATCATCCAAAAACATTGCAGATGCCCCGTAATAAAGAAATTCAGGTGGCACAACAGGTAATAGTCCAAGATCAAACACAACACCATCACCAGGTGTGGCCCTGATCTTTGTAAGGTCCTCATTGAACATGAACCTCCTTTTGTCATTGGTAAAAACAATGTGTTTAACCAACTCAAAATCAATCGGATAATGAGACCTGCTCACCTTGGAGATCATCTGACGAACATCTGTCCATCCATTACGATCCAATTCAAGGTGTGCCTGTTCCGGTTTATGGCGGAGCAGGATATTCAGCAGTTTGCTGGTATTCCTTATGAATTTATATGCTTCCTGTTCTTCAAACTCTTCCATTACCTGAAAGCATTATTGCTACGTTTCTTGTTGACTTAAATTTTGCAAACACAATGATCATCATCACTGTTACCGGAACACTCAATATCATTCCTGTAATTCCCCAAAGGGTACCCCAGAATGCCAAAGCGATCAGCACTACTAAAGAACTAATATTCAGAGAATCTCCCATCATTTTTGGCTCTAAAACATTCCCAACCAATACTTGAATAGCTCCAACACTAGCCAATACTAACAGAAAAGGAGTGAATTCTCCAGTTTGAAGCATTGCCATAAGGGCCGGAAACATGGTAGCTATAAGGGAACCAATTGTTGGGATGTAATTGAGAAGGAATATCAGAAATGCCCAGAAGAATGGTGAATCTACACCAATAATAAGCAATGCGATAAAGCTCAGTGAACCAGTGATTAAACTGATCACAGTCTTTAATACCACATACCTGTTAATTGATGTGTTTAGTTCGTCCAACATCTTATGTGCCTCTTCAAATTTCTCTGGTGTAGAGAATATTCCTTTTAATTTCATAGGGAAGGCTACTTCTTCCAGCATTAGGAAAACTACATAGAGTAATACAAGGAAGGCATCTGCAAACAGATTGCTAATTCCGTTAAATACGCTCTGTAAGATCCCGCTGAAATCAAAGTCTTTGAAATAGTCTTTGCCCCAACTTACAATATCAATATTAAGTAAGTTATTCAACTCCAAAGTGATGTGATTGATGTTTTCCTCATAAAGAGGCAGGTTTTTCGATAAGTTGACGATACTGTTCGATAATAATCTTCCAGTAACCCCCATAACCAGAAAAACCAAGATAAATGAGATCACATTACTCAACCAAACCGGAAGTCTTCTATGCTTGATTCTTAATTTCTTAACCTGATCCCTAACCGATTTTAGAATATACCAAACTATCACAGCCAGTACTACCGGCAGCAAAATGCTTTTTCCATATATCAAAATAATAACCGACAGAGAAGCTATTATCAGAGTCCACCCTACGTTGGAAGTTTTCATAAGAAAGCGTTTGGTTCAAATTGCCATCGTATAATTAATCAAAAATATTCTAAAGTGCACATGTCTGTGTGATTTAGATACTATCTTTAGTACATGTGTTACGATGTTGCCACCATGACAAAGAAAGCCCTGGACTATGCCAAAAGGTATGGAAAACAGGAAGATTGGGAAGATATTAAAAAACGTTTACCTCCCACTTATCACGTCAGTGGCTTCACCGAACCAAGCCTGCCGGTCATCACAAACCAGGATCCTGATAAGATTCAAATATTTAGCTGGCCATTCATTCCCATGGCCTACAGCAAGCTGAACACTCTGAATTGCCGGGATGATAATATGTTTAAATCCTTCACCTATAAGGATTCCGCCAGGAACAGAAGGTGTCTGATCATGATTGACGGATTCTTTGATTTTCATCATAAGGGAGGAGTTTCCTATCCATATTTTGTACAGATGCAGGACGGAAATCCATTCACCGTAGGTGGTATTTGGCAAAATTTCAAAAAAGACGGAATTGAAAGAAATACAGTCTCAATTGTAACCACAAGAGCCAACAAAGAAATGGCATGGCTACACAATGAACCCGCGTACAGTGCAGAATCAAGAATGATGTTGGTCATCACCAAGGAAACGGAAAGCGAATGGCTGGATGGAGAATGGGAAAGCCTTACAGATAGAGTTATCAAACCTTTGCCAGATGATGCTCTAAAATACCATCCATGTGAGCCTATTAAACCAAATAAGAAGCTGAATCGCGTATACATCGGTAATGTTCCGGAGATTCAGAATTACCATTATTACTCAGAGCTCGAAGAATCCCAGGGTAGTTTGTTTTGATTGGCTGTTTGGCTGTTTAACTTTAAAAAGAGCTAACAGCTAAATAGCTAAAAGCCAAACAGCTAAAAATCAAAGCAAATAGGCTCATTAACCAACTGATACCTTTCATTAAGCACACTTGCATTAATATACTCAGTAATTCCATCTGAGGACTGACCGTACCCTTCATGAATATGCCCAGAAATATGGTACTTAGGTTTGATCTTTTGAAGGGTTTTCAACAAATCCTCGCATCCAACTTTTTCATTTCTTACCGTCATATCCTGATATCCATAGACCGGACCATGAGTTACTACAATATCAGAATTCTCAGGAATCAGGTCCCAATGTTTTTGTATATCCTCACCCCTTTGGCGATTAAATGCCCAGTCCAAAAACCAAGGCTGAATTGGCGAACCCCAAATATTGATCCCGTCAATTTCTATTCCTTCATCATTCAAATAAATAATCCCCTCCGGAATCAGCTCCTTGATGTCCGAAGCTTCTTCTCTTTCAAAGTACCAATCGTGATTCCCTGCTACAAATATCTTGTAACGATGAGGTTGTTTGCTGAACCAAAGCAAGAACTCCTTTACTTGAGACTCTTTTCCGCTTCGGGTAATGTCTCCTGCATGAATGATCATATCTCCTTCAGGTAGTTTCAGTTGGTGGTGTTGTCCGTGTGTATCTGATATCGCAATGATTTTCATAAGTCGTTCTGGTTCAGGAGGAAAATTACTAAATTTGTACTGGGAACTAACATTATGGCAATGGGAAAATACTATCTGAAGTATGCCAATCGGCTATTTCTGATCACGTATGTGGTGATGCTGCATGTCTGCTCATTTTATTATGATGTCACAAACGTAGGTCAGGCCTTGATTAATCTTGATAACAACTTTGTGGAAATCTTCTTTCACGAATTTGTATCGGTAATGTTGATGGCGCTTCTAATCACTTCTGCAATTCATATTCCGGTTAGACTTTGGTTCAAATATCAGATAAATCAAACCAAGAGAACTACGAGCCCAATTCTGAATTCTACGAAACAGGCAATAATAAATGTAGAATCACAACCTGTTCCCGGTGAACTACTCGAAAACTTGAGTGCCAATTAAAAAATGGATAAATTAAGAAGGTAAACACCAACTTCCATGAAAAACCTTCTTACTATCTCTGCACTTTTCCTATTACTTATTGGTTGCGGCCCATCTGATTGGAATTACTACAGCACTGAATTTCTCATAGATAGGCATGATGACTTTGTGCTCGAAGAATTGCCCTATTTAAGAATGAATGAAATGAAGGATAGCATCAATATTGCTGCCCTGTTCAGTACTATTCACACGCCGGAACAAATAAAAGAGAATCAGTATTTCATGTATACCATGTACGATCAGGTTCCAAGGGCCTGTTTTACTATTGTTGTGAATCCAGGTGAACCTTGTGCTACAGAAGCTTATATGTTTAGTACGCAGGGTAGGGAGATTCTGGACTACAAAAAAGTGGCCTACAGAAATTGCCCTGAAAATGGAACTGAAACTCTAGACTACAGGATAGACTTCTGGAGTGAAATGCAAATACTTTACTACAAACAATATCAAGATCAACTAGTAGCAGAGCAGTATACCGAAAAATGTAAAATTGATTCCGTTGGAAAGTTTGAATGTAGAAAAATTCCAAAACTAGCTTCTGTTAACCTTAAAGATTCCTTACTTATTAAACGAGAACCCAAAAAACGATTCAAATACCTTACAAAATTACCTCTGGGGACTAAGATCTATTCTACCGGGACCTATAGCACGGATACCGATTCAACCTTAAGTAGACCATATGAGTACGTTCATGTCGTAAGGGAAGATGGTAAAGAAGGATGGGTCGAGAGGAAATATGTGATTGAAGGTGCTACTGCCGGTGCAATAATCAGCAAAGCTCCTCTTTTCAAAGACTCTAAAACCAAATATCCTTTTGATGCACTAAATCCAATGGACATCATTGCTGTCAGCGAAAAAGATACAATAAGTGGTAGATTCTTTGTGACAGCTAAAACGTTTGGAATTAAGAAATCAAAAGAAGGCTGGATTTCTGGTGATCATTTTTCTCTGAATGAATTGGATGTAGAGTTCAGTAGATTGGTCTCTGGCTCTGATGATGCTCAAAAGATTAGTGAAGCGCTTACCGGTCCAAAGTATAAAACTGTAAATGAGGAATTGAAAAAAGGGTCAGGGCTCAATTTTTAAAGGATAATTTATTGACTTGTGAACACGTTATGATTGTAAAGTAGTCTTATGAAAATCATTCCTGTTTGTCTGTTATTCCTTGTATTTTCCTGCTCAAATACTGATAACCAGGTTAAGCTGGAAACCGAAAACCCTGAAAACTTCATTAATGTAAATTTCCACGAAACTAATTCAGACTTTAGCACAATTGAATTTACAATAAACAATGATGCTGAAATCTCATATTATTCAACCGTAGTAACTATCGTAGAATTTCGGGATGATGAAAAGAAAATAGGATCGGAAAGGATAGTGCTTTTTCCGCAACCTCCATTTGGCCCAGGCAGTACATATGTTCATAAATCGAAACTCCATTCTGCTCCCGGGACTAAAGAAATCCTTATCCATATCGATCGCGCCACTATTTATCCTGAAAAAGACCTAAAAGCTCTAAAACTGGATTAAAAAGTACTTTTCATCACAATTTAAACTCCTGATCCCAAAAAGATCTTCGCTCAGAGAAAAGGTCCGTAGCATTAAATAAAAAAGATTGCTATGGTAAGATATGTGCTAGTACTATCAATGATCGGTTGTTTCCAGCTGTCAGCCCAAAATGATCTGGCATCATTTGAGATTGTATTCTTTCAGTCAAATAAAGAAGGTTCCAAAGGTCATCTTTACACCATGAGGGGTGATGGATCGGATGTGCAACAACTAGGTCAATCCGGCATCAGACCTGACCATTATCCCAACTGGTCAAAAGACGGTCAACATTTAACATTTGAATCTTATCGCAGAGGTGGTTGGAGAATATGGACAATGCGTGCCGATGGTGAAGGTGCCAGAAGGCTAAATGAAGCAGGAAGCGGAACAAGCGCCTATGAGTTTGACCCGACCTATGATGAAACAGGGAAGTTTGTATACTATTCCCAGGGAGGTGATTTGTTTAAAGTAGACGTGTCCAGCAGCAGAGTCCAGCGAATCACAAATACACCAGACCGTGGTGAAACACAACCGGAAGTGTCAATCAATGGAGATATTGTCTTTACCATGTGGAAAAACAACTCAAGCAATATTGCCATCATCAACAAAGAAGAAAGTCGGACCAATCAAATTACTTCAGGATTTGAGGCACTTGCTCCCAGCTGGTCTCCTGATGGCTCTCAGGTGTTGTTTTACTCAGATAAAGACGGTGGATTTGAACCCTTCATTATGAATCGGGATGGAAGTGAAATAAGAAGATTGGTTCCCGACGAATTAATGAAAGAAAAAGGAATGTTGAGAGGTGAAAATCTAAAACTAGATGAAGGATGGAATACTTGTTTGCAGTACAAGGCGTCTTTTTCACCAGACGGGAAGTGGGTTGTATTCAGCGGAGACACCAAGAATGGAAGAGAGATATTTGCAGTTTCTATAGATGGAAAGCAACTCAGACAACTCACCAATAACCAAATGCACGACGGTTTCCCTGTTTTCAGACCAACTAAAAGAAATTAACGATTTGGTTCCTACTCATAGATTTATTTCATTGCCATAAACAATGATTAAACTAATCTATGAATAGCCATTACATTCTCAGATACTGCCTCCTGCTAACTCTAATTTCATTTTCCAATATAGCATTGTCCCAATCTGTTAAAAAAGAAAAGATGCGGCAGCTCAGCTTTTTGGTTGGAGAATGGGTAGGCACATCCAGATCTTTTGATAATAATGGAAACCTTAAATCAGAAGGGCCTGCATTTGAAAGAATTAATTATGATCTGGATCAGCATATTTTGGTGGTGGAATTGAATTCAGAATCCCTGCAACTACATACTATCATCTATTATGATGAAGATGATGCGACTTATTACTACAACCCTTTTTCAAAACGAGGAGCAAGAAAGCTTCCTGCTGAATTAGTGGATGGCAAGTTTGTGGTGAACAGTTCTGATGAAAGACGATTTATTTTTGAGAACCCCGAAGAGAATAAGTTTAGGGAGTATGGCGAAAAGCTGATAGATGGAAAATGGGTGATGTATTTTGAGGATACTTTTGAGAATTCGAAGTGAGTATCAACACTCATTTTGTAAGCAGGACTAGTCTTAGCGTCCCGCTAAGACTCACAATTTCTGAGCGTCCGCTCAAGAAAATTAGGGCTATAAAACAAAAAACCCTGACGTTTTCACATCAGGGTTCTTGTACCAGGAGTGGGACTTGAACCCACACGTCCTAAAGGACACAAGATTTTAAGTCTTGCGTGTCTACCAATTCCACCATCCCGGCGAGCAACTATTGGCTAGTTGTCAAAAAAATAATCCCGAGCATATCGGGACCGTTTCTTGAGAGCGAAAGACGGGATTCGAACCCGCGACCCCAACCTTGGCAAGGTTGTGCTCTACCAGCTGAGCTACTTTCGCTTGTTTTTTAAAGAACTTTTCCGTGTGATTCACTCAAACGGACTGCAAAGATAAGGAGGTGTTTTAATTATTCAAGAAAAACACAAAAAAAATAGCGTTATTTCTACACCATCATTAACAGTCGCTCGGTTTCACCGAGTGACATATATCTCCACTGCCTCCTGCCTGGTTAAAAAACCTACTTAACATCAACTCAACTTCTGACTCAACAACTCCCTTGTCAACTTAATAATATACCCCTTCCAATCCTTTAAAGACACATGATGAATAGTCTCACCTCCACCATAAATGCTAAGCTTAATATATCCAGCTACAATTGCCCAGGCAGTAAGATAAATGGTTTCTGAGCTTTCAGGGTTCGTTATACTTCCATCTGATTTACCACTTTCAATCTCCTTTACAACAATAGAAACGGGTAGATTATGGACGTCCTGAATTCTTTGGTTATAGATACTTTTCACTTTATTCTGATCATCACCACTAAGCTTATTCATATTTCTAACCAGTGACAAATAGTCAAACAGGGCTTCATGGTAGAAAAAATGCTTCTCGCTATAGTCAATATAGCCTTCCATTATTCTAATCACTCTATCCGCACCATTCAATTCGCTCGTCTCCCGAATGATTTTGTAATAGATATCCGTCAATAGTTGAAAAGCCCTGAAAGTAATAGCCATATAAAGTTCTTCCTTACTTTGGAAATAGAAGTAAAGAGACGGTTTACTCATACCAGCTTCTTTCGCAACCTCCTCCATTTTCGCTGCAGAATATCCTTTTTGAAAAAAGACTCTTTCAGCAGCATCAATAATTGAATTCTCCTTTATAGTTCGTTTATCCTTTACCATAATTTGACCCAAAGTCGAATAATAACAGGCTTAATTGAGTAATTACTTGCGTTTATTAGAATTTATTCTCTAATTTAAGAAATAAACTCGACTCAAAGTCAAAAAAATGAACATATCCCAAAAATTTGATCTAACAGGTAAAACGGCCATTGTTACCGGTTCCTCAAAAGGAATTGGTTTGGCCATAGCAAAGGCTTTTGCGCAGCAAGGAGCCAAAGTGGTAATCTCCAGCAGAAAACAAGAGGCAGTTGATGAGGTGGCCAAGGAATTTGAAAACGAAGGACAAATAGTTGCAGCTATAGCCTGCCACATGGGAGACAGCAATCAAATTCAAAATCTGGTAGAAGAAACAGTCAAAAAATTCGGAGGAATCGATGTGGTTGTCAATAATGCAGCTACAAATCCAATCTTTGGAAATATTCAGGATGCTGATGGTGGTGCTTTTGATAAAATTATGGGTGTTAATGTAAAGGGTCCATGGGAATTGGCAACACTGGCTTACCCACATTTGAAAGAGAATGGCGGATCTGTTATCAACATAAGTAGTATCGAAGGAATCACACCTGGACAGGGGCTTGGGTTATATAGTGTTAGTAAATCCGCACTTATCACCTTGTCCAAGGTACTTGCAAGAGAATGGGGGCATGAAGGTATCCGTGCAAACACAATCTGCCCTGGACTCATCAAAACGAAATTTAGTGAAGCGCTTACCAGTAATGAGCATATCTTAAAACATGTATTAGCTAAACAAGCACTTCCTCAAGTGGCAGAACCAATCGATATTGCTGGCTTAGCATTGTTCCTGGCTTCTGATGCTTCATCGTTCTGTACCGGGCAGGAATTTACGGCTGATGGTGGATATACAATCTAAGCAGTTATGATTGATTTGTTTGTAACTGAAAAGGTGAAGGAATTAGGTCCTCAGGTCAAGAAATTCATTGATGATGAGCTTATTCCCAAAGAGCTGGAAATACTCAGCAAACCATTTTCCGAATCTCAAGATGTACTCAATGACCTAAGAAATAGAGTTAAGTCTCTTGGACTTTGGGCTCCCCATTTATCTGTTCATGATGGTGGTTTGGGACTAAATATGATGGAATTTGCCATTTTGAGTGAAGAGATGGCAAAAAGCCCTCTGGGACACTATGTTTTCAACTGCCAGGCACCCGATATAGGGAACATGGAGCTATTGGAAAAGTATGCTTCTCAGTCCATAAAAGACCGATTCCTCAAACCATTGATGCAAGGTGAAATTAGAAGTTGCTTCTCCATGACAGAACCGGAATATGCCGGATCAAATCCTGTAATGATGGGAACGGTCGCAGAGAAACAGGGTGATAATTACGTGATCAATGGGCATAAATGGTTCACTTCATCAGCGGACGGTTCCGCTTTTGCCGTGGTGATGGCAGTAACAAACCCCGAAGCAGGACCATATCAAAGAGCTTCAATGATTATAGTCCCAACGGATACTCCTGGGTTCAATCTGGTTAGGAATATTCCAATAATGGGCGAGGTTGGAGATGGATATATAAGCCATGCGGAAATAAAGTATGAGAACTGTGTTGTCCCCCAGGAAAACCTTGTTGGTGAGGAAGGAGCTGGCTTTGTTTTGGCCCAGGAAAGGTTGGGACCAGGGAGAATTCATCATTGTATGCGTTGGATAGGTATCTCAGAGCGTGCTTTTGATATGATGTGTAAGAGAGCAGCCACCAGAGAACTCGCTCCTGGAAAGAAATTGGGACACCAACAGACTATTCAGAACTGGATAGCGGAAAGCAGAGCTGAAATCAATGCTGCTCGCTATATGGTATTACATGCTGCAAAAAAACTAGATGAGGTAGGCACAAAAGCCGCAAGATTAGATATTTCAACAATTAAATTCTATGTAGCGGATATTCTGATGAAAGTGCTGGACCGGGCAATTCAAACACATGGAGCATTAGGCATAACTGAGGACACGGTGCTATCATTTTGGTACAGACATGAACGAGGGGCAAGAATTTATGATGGACCTGATGAGGTTCATAAGTCCTCCTTGGCGAAAAATATCCTGAAACAATACGGCATTTAAAGTGGTGGTAAAATGAGTAAATCTACAATTGATAGCGCAGTATCCATTAGAGCAGGCGAAGAATTGAATTCGGAGATCCTGGATCAATTCTTAAAAAGAACAATTGGTAATACGATCGAGCTTAAAGCGATTAAGCAATTCCCAAGTGGTTATTCTAATCTGACTTATCTCCTTGAAACCAATGAAGGAGAATTCGTCCTCAGAAAACCACCCCATGGCGCTAATATTAAAGGCGGACATGACATGGAGAGGGAATTCAAGGTCTTATCCGCACTGAAACCGGTATTCCCGTTTGTTCCAAACCCGGTAGCTTTCGAGGCTGATGAAAATTTAATCGGAACTCCGTTCTACATCATGGAGAGAATTTCCGGGATGATTCTAAGAGCTCAACCACCAAAAGGAGTTGAACTGAACTCGGAATTCTTTCAATCCATTTCTCATTCCTCAATTGAGTTATTATCAAAGCTCCATCAGTTGGATCTACAGGAAACCGGATTGGCTCAAATGGGAAAACCAGAAGGGTATGTTCAGCGACAAGTAGAAGGATGGGTAAAACGGTATTTCAATGCCAAAACAGACGAACTCAAAGAAATGGAAGCCACTGCTGAATGGCTTGGTGATTGGATTAAATCAAATGAGGAAAACAGCAGTATTAATAAAGCTTCCTTCATCCATAATGACTTTAAGTACGACAACCTGGTTTTAACTACAGAGTCTCCATACTCCATAAAAGCCGTACTAGATTGGGAAATGGCAACAGTTGGTCATCCATTAATGGATCTTGGAACTAGTCTGGCCTACTGGTGCGAAGAAAACGATCACCCTGCACTCAAAGCATTCAATTTAACCTGGATGCCAGGTAATCTAACTCGTGAAGGAGTTATAAAGCATTACCAGGACTTATCTAAATCGGACATTGATGACATTATCTTCTACTATGTCTTTGGCTGTTTTAAAGTCGCTGTGATTGGTCAACAGATATATGCACGATTTAAGAAAGGGTTAACCAAGGATCCGAGGTTTGCTGCATTGATTCATGTGATTGATGCTTGTGGCAAGAATACTCAAATGGCTATTAAGAATAATCGAATCAGCAACTTCTACTGATCATGGCGTCAAACGAAAGAACACTTAACGACATACAGAAAATTCTCATCCTGGGAGCAGGCACGATGGGTCTAAGAATAGGGCTACAAGCTGCAATGAGTGGCTTTCAAGTTACAATTTATGATGTGTCAGATGATGCTTTGAATAAGGCAAAGGATTTCCAATTAGGGATTTTCAAAAAACTAACTAAAGCAGGAAAAGCGGGATCAACGGAGTTTGATTCCATTTCACAAAAAATCAATTGGACAACAGACCTTGCTGAAGCCTGTAAAGATCCGGATTTAGTGAATGAGTCTGTTCCAGAAGACCTGGATCTTAAGAAGAAAATCTGGAAAGAGATTGGGGAGCTTTGTCCTTCAGACACCATCTTCACAACAAACACATCATATCTACTTTCCTCTTGGATGGCTGATGATACAGGTAGGCCTGAGCTATTTTGTGCATTTCATTTCCACGATGTTTTTTATGCCAATGTGGTAGATATCATGCCCCATGAAGGAACCCATGAATGGATTATTCCTCTGCTGGAAGACCTGGGCAAAAAATTGAACCAGACTCCTGTCATTATCCGAAAAGAATCCCCAGGTTATATTTTTAATGCAATGCTTTTGTCGATCATTGGAACAGCTGGACATCTGGTGACTTCTGGAGTTTCAACATTTCAGGATGTAGACCGCAGTTGGATGGGAAATTTTAAGATGGACATGGGCCCGTTCGCCATAATTGATTCAATCGGATTGGATACAGCCTGGCGTGTGACCAATAGTTTCAAGGATGAAAACAGTAAAAGGTTTGCCGATTATTTACAAACATTCATTGATGCTGGCCATTTAGGCACCAAAACGGGGCAGGGATTTTATAGATATCCTGATCCGGAATATAAGAGAAGCGGGTTTATCTAAACCAGTCGCTCGGTTTCACCGAGTGACTATTATCTCCCGGCCTCTGGCCGACTTACAAATGCACTTGGTTACATCTTCCTTAACGTTGTGAAAAGTCCAGAGTCCTTTTTGATAGTGGTCACTCGGTGAAACTGAGCGACTGGAGAAGTGCTATGAAGTTCGCTCGTGCTAACTATTATCGGGACTTCTCAGTCGTTCCTCCTTCGAAGTGACGGTGAAAGGAACGGTCACCCAAAGATGCTTTCCAGAGACACAAAGATGCTTTCCAGAGACACAAAGATGCTTTCCAGAGACACAAAGATGCTTTCCAGA
>JANSWY010000148.1 GCA_024743255.1 bacterium
AATTCCATCTCGTTTGCGTCCAAACTCCAAACTCCAAACTCCAAACTCCAAACTCCAAACTCCAAACTCCAAACTCCAAACTCCAAACTCCAAACTCCAAACTCCAAACTCCAAACTCCAAACTCCAAAACCCCCATCGGTCGCTGAAGCTTCCGCGCAGAATACCCACTTCCTCCCACCAAACCTCAAAACACTTTCCAAACACCCCCACAACCACCCACCAAATCAAATTTTCACCCTATTTACCCGTAATTCACTTCGAAAAGTCCTATTTCTCAAAAGAATTATAAAATTTCTTTTTCTTAAAAATCTTTGTTTTAAGCCATTTTGGGCCCTTTAATGTTAAGAATTCTGAAAAAGTGGTATAAAGTGGGAGAAAGTGGTTGAAAATGTCGATCTTTTTCATACATTTGTAGTGGTGGTTTATATTTTCTAAGGCTCAATATGGCTTTTTTTACAAGCGAGTATGAGTGTAAGTTAGATGCTAAGGGTAGATTGGTCTTACCTGCAAAGATTAAGGTCAATCTGCCCGAAGCTTCTTCTACAGAATTAGTTCTCAGGCGGGGTTTCGAACCTCATCTGATCGTATATCCTATGCTCGAATACAAAAAGATCCACAATAAGATTTCATCATTGAGCGAATTCAACGCCGAGCAGCGAAAACTCAAGCGGAATTTTTTTAGAAGTATTGCTACCGTGGAGTTGGATAGTGCTGGAAGATTTTTGATCCCAAAAAGTATGTTGGCTCATGCCAAGTTGGAGAAAGAAGCGATTGTAGTTGGTATGGGGAACACCATCGAGATTTGGAATCCAGAGGTCTATGAAGACTACCTGATCAATGACCCATCTGAATATTCGGAACTCGCTCAACGATTCCTGGATGAATAAGATGGAGGGTCAACAAGGGGCTACTCCGGAATATCATGTTCCAGTCATGTTAGGCGAGTGCGTTGACGCATTAAACATCAAACCTGACGGCCTTTATGTTGATCTCACTTTTGGTGGGGGAGGACACAGTGCAGAGATTCTAAAACACTTAGACACGGGACACCTTTATGCTTTTGATCAGGACGAAGAGGCAGAGGCGAACATAGAAAGGATAGGAAATAAAGATAAGTTAACCTTCATTCTGGCAAACTTCAGACATCTGAAAAGATATTTGAAGTTACACGGGATTAAACAGGTTGATGGGATACTGGCAGATCTGGGAGTGTCATCACATCAAATTGATGCACCTCACAGAGGGTTCTCTACCAGATTCGACGGTTCCCTGGATATGAGAATGGATTCATCACAGTCGCTAACAGCAGCAGAAGTGCTGAATTCCTACTCAGAAAAGGATCTCCACAAGATTTTTGGTCTATATGGAGAGGTCAAAAATGCCAAAACGTTGGCATCTAGAATTGTTGCTGAAAGAGTCAATCGAGAGATAAGTACAATCGAGGAGCTTAAAGTCATTTTGAGAAATTATGCACCCAGAGGTCGGGAGAATAAATATTTCGCACAGGTGTTTCAGGCAATCAGAATCGAAGTGAATGAAGAGCTTAAAGTGATTGAAGAAATGCTTGAACAATCTGCAGAAGTACTTGGAGAAGGAGGAAGACTGGTTATTATGTCTTATCACTCTTTGGAAGATCGATTGGTGAAAAATTTCATCGCTAAGGGTAAGTTCTCTGGTGAACCTGAAAAGGATTTCTACGGAAACCTGATCAGACCATTAAACCCGGTGAGCAGGAAGCCAATAGTAGCAACAGCAGAAGAGATTAAAAGGAATAACAGAGCAAGAAGCGCGAAACTTAGGATCGCAGAAAAAATATAAAATGGCAAGTAACACTTACAAATTACCAGGTAATGCAAAAACACAGGAGTCTTTCTTCTCCTGGTTAGAGCGTGTGTTGCGATTGGATCAGTTCTTCTCGGATGGAAATTTCGTGAAGTTCATTCCTCATATTGTTTTTGTGACTTTCCTTGGTGTAGTCTACATCTGGAATAGCCACCAAATGGATAAAACAATAAGAACCATAGACGCAATGGAAGTTGAGGTTGAGGATTTGAGAGCTGATTACACCACTCTAAAAGCCGAATACATGAAAGCAAGTAAGCAAGTAGAAGTGGCAAAGAGAGTAAAAGATTTAGGATTAATTGAAAGTATAGAACCTGTAAAAAAAATAGAGGTAACTGATTGATGGGAATCAAAAAATCCATATTGCTAAGAGTAAGGATATCTTTTATCCTCGTTTTTCTGTTTTCTATAGCGATTGTCTATAGAATTTTTGACGTTCAATACGTAGAAGGTGCAAAATGGAAAGACAAGGCTAAAAGCATTAGCCTTAAATACGAGAAGCTAAAAGCAACCAGGGGTAATATCTACTCTGATAATGGTTCGTTACTGGCTACTTCTCTACCATTCTATAATGTAGCAATGGACCCAACAGTTATCGATGAGGATTTATTTAAAAAGGAGCTCGATAATTTATGTTACAAATTGGAAGCGTTTTTCGAAGATCGCTCCGCCACGGAATATAAACGGCTCATAAGCCATGCTCGGGAAAATAACCGGCAGTATATCAGGCTCAGCCGCAAGCAAGTCGACTTCCAGGAAAAGAAGTCGATAGAAAGCTGGCCCATCTTCAACAAGGGCAGAAATAAAGG
Organism: bacterium; assembly: GCA_024743255.1. Taxonomy (GTDB): domain Bacteria; phylum Bacteroidota; class Bacteroidia; order Cytophagales; family Cyclobacteriaceae; genus JANSWY01. Next base: position 2,653 of record JANSWY010000148.1, read on the forward strand.
CGGGATAATTTTTGAGAAGGTAGACGAGCGGTTTCTACCTTTTTCCAATTTAGGGTATCGAACTATCGGAAATATCAATGCAGAGGGCAGAGGAGTAGTTGGATTGGAGTACAGCTTCAACAGACAGCTTGCTGGAACTGATGGAGAGGCACTTTTTCAGAAAATTACTGGAGGTGGTTGGAAGCCAGTTTTTGATGGTCACGAAATCAGACCAAAAGATGGATATGATGTTCATACCACAATTGATGTAAATATTCAGGATGAAGCTCAAAGCGCATTATTGTCTGCATTGGTTAACAATGACGCTGATTACGGAAGTGTTGTAGTGATGGAAGTTGCAACAGGAGAAATTAAGGCAATTTCAAATCTGAGTAAGAACAATAGTGGTAATTACTCTGAGAGATACAATTATGCCGTAGGTAGCCAGGGTTCAAGAGAGCCGGGATCAACATTCAAGTTGGCTAGCATGATCGCTTTGTTTGAGGATACTGATATCAGCCTTCATGACAGTATTGATACTGGAAATGGAGAACACAAATTTTACTCTCAAGTAATGAAAGATCATAAACCAGGTGGTTATGGAATGCTTTCAGTTCAGGAGGTTTTTGAGGTTTCATCCAATATTGGGACTGCTAAGTTAGTAACAGACCAATTCGGAGATGATCCTCACAGGTTTGTTGACTACATCAAAGAATTGGGTTTAACAGAGGCACTTGATTTTCAATTGGTAGGTGAGGGTAAACCTTACATCAAAGATCCTTCTGATTCAACCTGGAGTGGATTGTCACTTCCCTGGATGTCTCATGGTTATGAGTTGAAAATGACTCCATTACAGACATTGACATTGTACAATGCAGTAGCAAATGAAGGTAAAATGATGCAGCCAATCATCGTAAAATCGGTGAATAGAGCTGATAGAAAGGTTGAAAAGTATAAGTCGAAAGTATTGAACGAGCAGATATGTTCTAAAAATACACTTACTAAGTTGAAAGCAATGCTTGAAGGGGTTGTGGAGAGAGGAACAGCAACCAATATAAGTGATAGTTACTATCAGATTGCTGGTAAAACAGGAACTGCCAAAAAGGTAAAAGACGGAAGATATACTAATAAGTACTATGCGTCCTTCGTCGGATATTTTCCTGCAGAGGCTCCTAAATACAGCTGTATTGTAGTGATCGATAATCCTAAGAAATACAAGATTTATGGTAGTGATGTAGCTGCTCCGGTATTTAAAGAGATTGCGGATAAGATTTACTCAATGGATATCAGAATGCAAGAGCATTTTGTAGAAGAGATTCCGGAAATGGGTGTCTTTCCATTGATCAAAGGAGGAAATCAGGGTGACTTAGCGATGCTTTGCAACGAACTTGGAATTTCGAATCACTCTAATACTGATTCAGAATGGGTCAGAACTAAGGTGGTCGATAACTCTGTACTTTGGGATAAAAGAATAAACTCGAATGGAACTGTTCCGGATGTAAGAGGAATGACCTTAAGAGATGCTATCTATCTTCTTGAGAACAAAGGATTGGAAGTGGATGTGAAGGGTTTCGGAAGAGTAGATAAACAGTCCATGGCTCCAGGGGCTAGAATTGAGGGTGGAGCAAAAATTGAATTAGAGTTAAGTTAATGGCCATACTAAAAGACATATTGTATAAAGTGCCTTTAAAGAGCGTATCGGGTGATATGAATAAAGAAATAGGCAGTATCTGTTTTGATTCGCGTGAGTCAAAGCAGGACTGCTTGTTTATCGCCGTACAAGGTCTTACAGTAGATGGTCACGAATATATTGGTAAAGCGATTGCAAGTGGTGCAACTGCCATAGTATGTGAAAAACTACCGGAAAGTCTTCTGGATGATGTCACTTATGTGCAGACTGCCGACAGTGCAGAGGCTTTAGGGGTACTAGCGTCCAATTTTTTTGGAAATCCATCAGACAGGCTTCACCTGGTTGGAATAACTGGAACGAATGGCAAAACCACTTCGGCAACATTATTATTCCAACTCTTTAGGAAGTTGGGGTATAATGTGGGTTTGCTTTCGACGGTGGAAAATCGAGTCAATGACAAGATCTTACCAGCTAGGTTCACAACGCCAGATGCTATTCAGCTCAATGAATTATTGAAGGAGATGGCAGATTCTGGTTGTACGCACTGTTTCATGGAAGTAAGCTCACATGCCCTGATCCAAAAGAGGACCAAAGGTGTCAACTTCAAAGGAGCAGTTTTTACCAATATCACTCACGATCACCTGGATTATCACAAGACTTTTGATGAGTACATCAAAGCAAAGAAAATTCTGTTTGATGAGTTGGGGAAAGAAGCCTTTGCATTGGTCAATGTAGACGACAAACGAGGCAATGTAATGTTGCAAAACACTAAAGCTTCGAAAAAGACTTATGGATTCAAATTCATGGCTAATTATAAGTCAAGAATTATCAATAATACCCTCCAGGGATTGGAATTAGACATTGATAACAAAAATGTGTGGTTCCGGTTGGTGGGAGATTTTAATGCTTACAATCTTCTTGCATGCTACGGAGTGGCGATTGAATTGGAAGAAGATGCAGATGAAGTATTGACTGCTTTATCAGAATTAAGACCTGCAAAAGGAAGATTTGATCTGGTTGACAATCCTTCAGGAATCATTGCAATAGTGGATTACGCTCATACACCAGATGCATTGGAAAATGTACTGAAAACAATTGAAGGTTTCAGAACTGGAAATGAGCAAGTGATCACAGTAGTGGGATGCGGTGGAGATAGAGATAAAGCAAAGAGACCTTTGATGGCTTCAATTGCTACAAAATATAGTAATAAAGTCATTCTTACTTCGGACAATCCAAGAACTGAGGATCCACTAGCGATTCTGAAGGATATGGAAGAGGGAGTGAGTAAATCGAATTACAAGAAAACAACAACAATAGCTGATAGAAAAGAGGCCATTAAGATGGCGGTTTCTATTGCAAATAAAGAAGATATCATTCTTGTGGCAGGAAAGGGTCATGAGGATTATCAGGAGATAGATGGAGTAAGACATCCATTTGACGATAAGCAAGTGTTAACCGAAATGTTAGAAATATTTAACGAGAATAATAACTAAAGAATGCTATACTATTTATTTCAATATTTAGATGAAAAACTGGATGTGATTGGAGCAGGGGTGTTTCAGTATATCTCATTCCGTGCAGGTATGGCAGCTGTTCTTTCGTTGTTAATCACCATCACTTTCGGTAAGAATTTGATCAATCTCCTTAGAAAATTTCAAGTAGGAGAGAAGATCAGGGATTTAGGATTAGATGGTCAGAAAGAAAAAGAGGGTACACCAACAATGGGTGGAATCATCATCATTGCAGCAATTGTGTTACCTACTGTGCTTTTCGCCAAAATCGATAATATCTACATCATTCTGTTGCTGATCACGGCAATTTGGATGGGAGGGATCGGATTCCTTGATGACTATTTAAAGATCAAAAGAAAGAACAAGGATGGTCTTGCCGGTAAGTTCAAAATATTCGGACAAGTAGGAATTGGTTTAATAGTAGGATTGACATTAGTATTTCACGGAGATGTAGTTATTCGTGAGTTTCCTGAAACTGATACAACTGAGAATGTTGTGCAGGTAGAAGAGGAAGCACAACCGATTGATTTTCAGGCTATGACTACAACTATTCCATTTGTCAAAGATAATGAATTCAGATACGATTGGTTGCTACCAGATTTCCTTGACAGATACACATGGATCTTATACGTAGGAATGGTGATTTTCATAGTGACTGCAGTATCAAATGGAGCAAATATTACTGATGGAATAGATGGTTTAGCCGCAGGTACATCCGCCATAATTGGATTGGCTTTGGCTATTCTGGCTTATCTATCTGGTAACGCAATATTCTCAGGCTATTTGAACATCATGTTCATTCCTGAAAGTGGTGAATTAGTTATTTTCTGTGCTGCTTTTGTGGGAGCATGTATTGGATTTTTGTGGTACAACTCTCATCCTGCTCAGATTTTCATGGGCGATACAGGTTCGCTTTCATTGGGTGGAATTATTGCGGTGCTAGCTCTGGCAATTAGAAAGGAATTATTGATACCGATTGTTTGCGGAATCTTCTTAGTGGAACTCCTAAGTGTGATCATGCAGGTATCATTTTTTAAGTATACAAAAAAGAGGTTTGGTGAAGGAAAAAGGATTTTGCTAATGTCCCCTTTACATCACCACTACCAGAAGAGAGGAATTCACGAGGCGAAAATAGTAACCAGGTTTTGGACAGTGGGAATTCTGCTGGCCATCCTGACATTGGCAACATTAAAATTAAGATAACTGACTAAATAAATGAACAAACGACTTATGAGCATGCTACCAGGAATATAGAGTATGACTGAAGCGTACTGATAGGACAAACAAATTTTTAACGCTTATGACACTAGACGACTTAACCGCTAGGAACCAGAAATTTCAAAAGAATGCAGCTCAGATAACTGAACTGATACACCATGCCTCAGTTTTGGATAATTGCTCGCTACTAATCAGAAGTTCTAAGAGATTAGATAATTACTTCAGAAAAGTAATCTCAGCAAAAAGCGAAATGCAATTCAATTCTCTTATGGGAACAATTGAAGACGAGACTGATGAAATCATTTTCATGCTCGATCAATTGACGGCATTCGATAAGAAAAACGATTCCAAAGCTATGACTGATGTGGTGAAAGAAGGTTTTGACTTGCTTTCTGTATATGCATTGGCATGCGATAAAGTAATTGAATCAAGGCCCCATCAATCATTTTAATATTATAATTCTTACCGCGATCAAGCTCATCATAAATATCTTGATAGGCAACATTTTTTAGGGCAATGGATAAGTCGGAACTATTGGCATAGCTAATCTCAGAAATATTTTGACTCAATTTATTCAAAGTCGGAAAGTTCTGCTGACTTGATAATCCTACTTCTATCAATTTAGCCGTTAAATTTTTAACATCTTTAAAGATATTCTGAACATTAAGCATTTCTTAACTATTCTTGGAATATTTTGATAATTTCGTTTTTTTCATCTGATGAAAATTCTATACTTTTTAAC
>JANSWY010000126.1 GCA_024743255.1 bacterium
TGGAAGGAAGACAAGTGGTATTGGCAAAAAGAAGCTACAGATTGGGGATTCGATTGGGCTCCAGAAGAAGACAAGGCTGATCACCCTAAATACGTTCCTACATATCGCTATGCCAGAGATATTATTGGTTGCATGAACAACTGGGTTGAAGGATGGATAGACTGGAATATGGTTCTTGATACCAAAGGAGGACCGAATCATGCAAAGAACTGGTGTATAGCACCAATCATCGTAAATCCGGATACAGATGAGATTTATTACACTCCACTGTATTATGTATTGTCACATTTCAGTAAATTTATTAGACCAGGTGCTACCAGAATTGGGTGGAACATGACTGAGAGCGAGTTAGTGCTAACAGCTTTCCAAAACCCTGACGGTAGTTATGTGGTTGTTGCATTAAATATGTCTGATAAACCAATTGCTTATTCATTGAAAATAGGTGATAAAAATGCAGCTATTGAAATTGCTGCCCAGGGTTTACAGACTATTACAATTTGAGGTTAATTTTTTAGATATAATTCCAGTTTTGGATATGGGGTCAAGTAATCTTTTAACAAAGGAGACTGCTTTAAAATTTCAAGAGAAAGAAGTCTACAATGAGTACACTTTGATTGATGGCAAAGAATACTCAGTGATTCACAATGTTGATGAAATGAAGCCATTCTTCATGAGTATTGTTTCAGCAACAGATTTGTGGTTATTCGTATCAAGTAATGGTGGTATATCATCAGGTAGAATCAATGCAGATAATGCAATTTTTCCGTACGATACGGATGATAAGATCATTGATAATATTGAGATTACTGGAAGTAAGACCATTGTTAAATCCAATGGAAAAATCTGGGAACCATATTCTGATCGATATGAAGGCTTGCACAGAACTGCAAGAAATCTTTACAAGAGTACAGTTGGAAATACAGTCATATTTGAAGAAGTAAACTATGATCTGGACCTGCAGTTTAGGTTCCAATGGTCAATTTCTGATAAATACGGATTAGTTAAGAAATCATCCATTACCAATTTCTCAAAATCTGACATCTCAGTTGAAGTATTGGATGGCGTACAAAATATACTTCCTCCCAATGTAAACAAAAGCATGCAGATCACTAAAAGTAATTTGGTGAATGCTTACAAGAGAAATGAATTGGTTCCATCTGTAGGTCTTGGGTTAATCACCTTAAGTGCAAATATAGTTGACAGAGCGGAACCCAGCGAAGCACTAAAAGCATCAACTGTATGGACTTCTGGATTTGATAATGCAACTCGATTAATGAGTAGTATTCAACTCTCGAAGTTTAGAAAAAGCCAGGATATATCAGAAGAGGTTGATGTGAAAGGAGAGAGAGGAGCCCATTTTCTGGTTGGTTCAATGGATTTAGAAAGCTCAGCGGAATTGAGCTGGTATACAGTTTTGGATATCAATCAGGATCAAAGCAATGTAGTCGCATTAATTGAGCAGTTAAAGGATTCTGAGTCCCTGATGATTGATTTGTTGAAAGACATCAATTCAGGTGAAGAAGAACTAAAGAAAATTGTAGGCTCTTCAGATGGGATTCAATACACCTCCGACAATAATAGTATTGTAAGACACTTTGCTAATACCACATTCAATGTGATGAGAGGTGGTATTTTTACGAATAATTATCAGATCAACTCTAAAGATTTTGCGGAGTTTGTTAAAAGTTGGAATAAAGCTGTTTATTCCAAACACAAAGACTTTCTATCCGGACTGTCAGAGGAGGTTTCATATGAGGAATTATTCCATCAATGTGAATCAAAAAATGATGCTGATTTAAAAAGGCTTTGTTTGGAGTATATGCCTCTAACATTCAGTAGAAGGCATGGCGATCCAAGTAGACCATGGAATGTATATAACATTCGTTTGAGAAATCAAGACGGGTCTCAGATCATTAATTATGAGGGCAACTGGAGAGACATCTTCCAAAATTGGGAAACACTTGGAATGTCTTACCCCGGATTCTTCCGTAGCATGTTTACCAAGTTCTTGAATGCATCTACAATTGATGGTTACAACCCTTACAGAATAGACAAGTCAGGTGTTGACTGGGAAGTTGAGGACCCTGAGGATCCATGGGCATTCATTGGGTATTGGGGGGACCATCAGGTAATTTATTTACTGAAACTACTTGAGGCTTACCAAAATCACTATCCAGGTGAATTGGCAAAGCTTCTTAATGATAAAGGTTTTACATTCTCCAACGTACCATACAAAATCAAGAGCTATAATGAGATTCTTGATAACCCTTATGACACTATAGTTTTTGATGAAAAATTGCATAAGATCATTGAAAACCGAGTTATTGAGATGGGTAATGATGGTAAATTCATTATTGCCAGAGATGGAGATATCTTGAAAGTCAGTTTGCTCGAAAAACTGATGATTATGTTGTTAGCAAAGCTTTCAAATTATGTTCCCGGAGGAGGAATTTGGTTGAATACCCAAAGACCTGAATGGAATGATGCTAACAACGCTCTTGTTGGATACGGTATCTCAATGGTGACCCTGTATTACATCAAAAGACTATTGAATTTCATTCAACCTATAATCAATAATGCAGGAAACACTTTCCAACTATCGGTTGAGGTTGCGACATTACTAAAAGAACTGAACAAAGCATTTTCTAATCATACACCAGATCAGACCTTAAATGGTGCTGAGAGAAAAAGACTTGTAGATGCATTGGGCAAGGCAGGAGAACAATTCAGGTCTGCCGCTTATACTGGTTTCACAGGAGATTCAGAATCAGTATCGACAGATACTTTTGATTCATTTATCAATACGGTTCAAAAACATGTGGACCTTACTATATCTGAAAATCAAAGAACCGATGGGTTATATCATGCATACAATCTGCTGGATATCCAAAAGGATTCAATGGGGGTCAACTATCTGTATGAGATGCTCGAAGGTCAGGTTGCACTTCTTAGCTCAGGAGCGTTAAGCGCTCAGGAAACCATAAAGGTTCTGGATTCAATGAAGAAGAGCAACATATATCGGGAGGATCAATATAGTTACCTATTATATCCAAATCGCGACTTGAATGGGTTTCTGAATAAGAATAAAGTAGATTCTTCGAAAGTGAAGTCTATCCCTTTGTTGAAAGAGTTGCTGGAAATAGGTGACAGCCAAATAATCCTCAGGGATACAGCTGGTAACTACCACTTTAACTCAGATTTCACCAACGCCATGGACTTGAGTGCTGCTCTGGATCAATTAGCAGTAGAGAAAGGTTACTCCAGTTTGGTAGCTGCTGACAGAGATTCTGTGCTATCACTTTTTGAGGAAACTTTTAACCACAAAGAATTCACAGGACGTTCAGGTACATTCTTCGGTTATGAAGGTCTTGGTAGTATCTACTGGCATATGGTTTCTAAACTCTTGTTAGCGGTTCAGGAAAATCTTGTAGATGCACACAAGAGTGGAGAGTCCGATGATGTAATTGGAAAATTGATTGATCACTACTACGAAATCAGGGCTGGTATTGGAATTAATAAGACAGCTGAATTATATGGTGCGTTCCCTACAGATCCATATTCACATACACCTTGGCACAAAGGCGCCCAACAGCCAGGGATGACCGGACAGGTGAAAGAAGATATCATCAGTAGATGGGGAGAGTTAGGTATTTCCGTTAAAGACGGAGAGATTCACATTAATCCATTCTTTTTAAATCCAGAAGAGTTTTTGGAAGAGGATCAGGAAGTTGATTATTATGACTTGAAAGGAGAAAATGTAAAGAAGCGCATCTCAAAGGGAAGTTTAATGTTTACATATTGCCAGGTACCATTTACATATGTGAAAGGCGGTGAAAACAAAATCGAAATCGAAAAAGTATCAGGAGATGTCTTGGTGTTAGAAGGTCATGTCATTGATCGTGAAAATGCCGCTATGTTGTTTGAAAGAACAGGAAAAGTAGGAAGCATTACAGTTCATCTTGCATAAATAGAATTCCAAATCGGACACTGAAATAGTTCATTTTTTGGACAGAATGGATGATTTTGTTCGATTTGGAACAGTTCAATAATTTGTTTTATCGCAATAATATTTATTGGCCACTGGTACTTTAATATTGCCAGTTATATAAAAATAACCTGAGGGATATAGGTGTGTCGTTTTTGATAGTGTTTATCACTTTAAAAATATTGAACGCCTATGAAATTTCTTTATCACTTATTGAAACCCTCACTTTTTGCGCTGGCGGCTTTTGTTATTTTTTCAGAGTCCGCTGCGCAGGGTATCACAACACCTCCCGGAGGTGGTAACCAGAAGAGTGTAACCAAACAGTACATCGGAAGTATGGTATATGTGGAGATTACATATAACAGCCCGGATGTAACCGCTCCAAATGGTGATGACAGAAAAGGTCAAATCTGGGGACAATTAGTTCCTTATGGTCTTACTGATCAAGGATTTGGTTTAAGAAACCCTTCTCCATGGAGAGCAGGTGCTAACGAAAACACTACGATTACTTTTTCGCATGATGTAACTGTTCAAGGTAAGCCAATTAAAGCCGGTACTTACGGATTGCACATAGTTGTTGAAGAGTCGGGTCCTTGGAAGATTATCTTCTCAAATAATTCAGGTGCATGGGGTAGCTACTTCTATGATGCAGCAGAAGATGCTCTTCAAGTGGAAGCAACAGCAGAGGATTCAGAGTTTCATGAGTGGCTTACGTATGAGTTTGTCGACAGACTACCTGAATCAACTACAGTTGCCATGATGTGGGAGAACAAGAAGCTTCCATTTAAGGTAGAAGTTCCCAATATGAAAGATTTGTATGTTGCGAAAATCAGTAATGAGCTTCAAACTTCACCAGGTTTCCAGTGGCAAAACTGGAATGCAGCAGCGAATTATCTGCTGACTAACGGGGATGATTCTGATATGGAATTAGCTCTCACTTGGGCAGAAAGTGCAGTTTCAGCTCCATTTATTGGGCAAAAGAACTTTCAGACTTTATCAACTAAATCTCAAATTTTAGCAAAAATGGGAAGAGCTGATGAGTCAGAAAAGGTAATGGACGAGGCGATTGCAATACCCGGAACACCTGCAGCTCAAATTCATCAATATGGTAGAACCTTAATTGCTCAGGGTAAAAAAGACAAGGCAATGGAGGTGTTTAAGATGAATGCTAAAGTTAATAAAGATACCTGGCCAGTTAATTACGGTTTAGCTAGGGGTTATTCAGCTCTCGGTAGTTATAAGACTGCAATTAAGTACATAGAATTAGCCAAGAAGAATTGCCCTGCGGGACCTCAGATGGATGCTCTTATTGCGAATCTCGAAAAATTGAAGAAAAACGAAGATATCAACTAGTCTAAAGAAGATATCTGATAAGAAATATAAAATTTTATTTAGGATTGGTTTGAAAAAAAGAAGTCTACTTTTAGTAGGCTTTTTTTTATGCCTTATGTTTGAGTTCGAAAGAAACACGAAGCTAATTAGCATGAAAAAAGTATACCACTTATCAACCTGCAGTACCTGCCAAAGAATCCTGAAGGAGCTGAACCCTGGAGATGACCTTGAAAGACAAGACATTAAGACCGAGAGCATTACCCCAGAGCAAATTGATGAGATGAAGTCTCTTGCAGGCTCTTATGAAGCTCTATTCAGTAGAAAGGCCATGAAATATCGAAGTATGGGGCTTAATGAGATGAACTTATCAGAAGATGATTATCGCAATTATATACTTGAGGAGTACACTTTTTTGAAGAGACCGGTATTTGTTATTGATGATAAGATCTTTATTGGTAACAGCAAGAAAACAGTTGAGGCTGTAAAAGAGTTTATCTAGTTATATACTTATTCAGCGGTTATATGGTGGGTTTGAATCCTATTGCCCAATTTAATCGTAAAAATAAGTATCTTTGATTTGGAACATTTTACTTATTAATTCGCCGTAATAAGTTAACACAAACCCCAGATAGGAATGAGGACAAAATTGCAGATAGCAACATTGTTTTTGGCGCTATGCTATACGTCAACCTTCGCGCAAAACGCAAAGTTCAAGGAAATTACATACGTTGAAATTGAAGAGTCTGATCAGGAATTTCTTGAACACCAGGATTCTCATGCTAAAAAATTGGAAAGCATTGATATGGAGCTTTTGGTAAAGGATGCAAAAGAGATTCTTCATATTGATTCTGTAAAGCTCAAAAGAAAAAATATAGAGGTAACATTTGAAGATGCCTGGTTTAGAGAAGCTGGGTATTTTGATAATGGCTCCAGGCATAGTGAGTGGCTTTACAATATGAATATCAAAGGCGTTAAGGACTCTATTAAGATATTTGTGGGGCATTATGAGAATTACTATGGCGAAGCAGAATTTCAAGTTTCGAAATATCCTCATCTATACGAGAGTGTGGAGGATTTTATGACTAAGAAAAACAAATACATGATTGGCAACTCTCTTACCAAGCATGTGGCAAAAGAACTTGGTGGAGGCTTTCAGGGGAGTGCTATTTTACATGAGAGCTATGTAGCACATGAAAGTATCACTACTGTAGAAAAGAAGTTTCTTAAAAGCAAGAGAACTAAGTTTCTTGAGAGTATTGTCATTTACGTTTTAGATGGTGAGCACGTATTGGTGTCTATTTTTAAAGGCAAGAATACAGAGATGGAAAACATCAAAATTGATGCGGAACATGTATTCACAAGACATCATTTTGCTCGTATAGAAAACCAAAATTAATACACTTTCTGCTTAGATTACAGATAGAGTCATTTTCCTGTATCTGTAATGGCAAAAAAATCAATACATGTAGAGGTTGGTAGAAGGACGATAGAATTATCTAACCTGGAAAAGGTTCTATATCATGATCTTTCTATCGTTAAGGCTGAGGTGATCCAATACTATCACCAGATAGCCCCAGTCATGCTTAAACATATCAAGAACCGTCCATTATCTCTGGTTCGTTTTCCTGATGGGATAGGAGGAGAATTCTTCTTTCAAAAGAACAAACCCAAATGGGCACCCGAATGGATTGAGTCTACATTCCTTGGGTCCAAGGAGCAAAAGAAAGAATATATACTTGCCACTGAAGAAGCATCTATAGTTTGGCTTTCAAATCTTGCTTGTCTGGAAGTTCACCAAATGCAAACCAGAAAATCTGAGTTCGCAACACCCGATTATATTGTCTTTGATTTAGACCCTCCGGAAGGATATGACTTCACTGAAGTAGTTGATGTAGCAATGAACCTGAAGGAGGATTTGGAAGGCTTTGGATACAATGTTTTCGTGAAAACAACGGGTGGTAAAGGAGTGCATATTCTTTGTCCTGTAGAAGCTAAATATTCTTATGATCAATGCTTCGAAGCATTAAAGGATATTGGCTCTAAATACATCCAGAAAGACGCCAGAACAACACTCCATATCAAGAAAGAATCACGTAAGGGAAGAATACTGATTGATATCTATAGAAACAGAAATTCACAGACTATTATATCACCCTATAGTATGCGGGGTAGGGAGGAAGCTACAGTGTCAATGCCTCTTAGTTGGGAGGAGCTGGAGCAGCTGAAATCTCCCGATGTTTTTACGGTTAAAAATGTAGCTGATCAAGTGATCACTAATGGGGATGCCTGGGAGGGTATTCGGAGCTATTCAACAGTGCTTCATACGGATAAAGAAGCAAAGGTTATCAAAACCAAAAAGCTACCAGTAAACTCTAAACATAAGTCGGAAGAGCAGCTAAAGGAGTATGAAGAAAAAAGGGATTTTTCCAAGACACCAGAGCCTAAGCCATTTGTGCCTCCGGGAGAAGGAAATGGATTTGTCATACATCGGCACCATGCTTCTCATTTGCATTATGACCTGAGACTGGAAGAGGATGGGGTCTTAAAATCCTGGGCATTGCCTAAGGGACTACCAGACAAACCAGGTGTCAAAAGACTAGCCGTACAAACCGAAGATCACCCAATGAAATACTTAAACTTTGAAGGGACAATTCCTAAGAAAGAGTATGGTGGAGGAGAGATGTGGGTGTATGCTTTGGGTAGATATGAAATTACCAAAGAGAAGAAAAATGGCTTCTACTTTCAGCTAAATTCCAAAGATCTTACTGGTGAATATAGGATGCATTTGATGAAGGGAAAGGAGTGGCTCATTGAAAAAGTTGACCATCCTGTAGTGGATTTCTTAGGTAAGTTTCAACCTCCAATGTTGGCTGATTTGAGCCTGAAAGTTCCACCTAAAAAAGACTATGTTTATGAAGTGAAATGGGATGGAATTAGAGCCATGATCCAGATAGAAGATGATCGGTTAACCATATACTCGAGAAATGGAAATGACATCACAAATCAGTTTCCTGAACTCCAGTCCCGCAAAGATTCTTTCCGAATTACTAATGGTTTGTTTGATGGAGAAATTGTCTCCTTAGATCCTGTTGGTAGACCAAAATTCAAGACTGTAATTAAAAGATTGATGTTGAAAAATGAAGGCGAAATTAAACGTCAATCTGTTAAGAACCCTGTGTTCTGTTACCTCTTTGATGCAGTCTATATTGATGGGAGATCTTTGTTAAGAGAAACGTTTCAGAGAAGAAGAATTTGGTTGGACGACTCTTTAAGGAAGGGGACAAATTACAGAATCAGTGAAATAATAGAAGACGGGGAGGCCCTGTTTGAAGCAGCAAAAGTGCATGACCTGGAAGGAATTGTTGCTAAAGAAAAGGATGGTAAATACTTCCTTGGGAAACGCAATGCGGTATGGCAAAAGGTGAAAGTAAGAAGGTCTGCAGATTGTAAAATTATTGGCTATACCATAGGAAAAGGAGAAAGAGAGCAAGTATTCGGTGCATTACACTTAGTAGAGGAAATTGACTCTGAATTAGTGTATCGCGGTAAGGTTGGTACTGGCTTTAACTTTAAGCAAATGAAGGAGTTAACCGAAACAATGAAGACTTTTGGTACAGGTAAGAAACCAATCAAACAAAAAGTGGAGGAAGAAAGGGACTCTGTTTGGTTGGAGAATTTTATACCATGCGAGATAAATTTCGCCTCAATCACTGATAATCAGACATTTAGAGAACCTGTTTTTAGTAAATTGAGGTTAGATTTAGTCTGACACTATGTCAGTTTTATTTCTTTAACTAATTAATAATCAGATATTAATGACTATTTAGTTAAATTAATACTTTATTAAAGTTGAATTTATTACCTTTATAACGTCTTACATAATCTTCACTCCCATGAGAGCAATTTGGAAAGGTCATATTAGGTTTTCAATGGTTACAATCCCGATTAGGATTTACTCGGCTATTGATACTGAGCAATCTGTAAAGTTCAATTTACTGAGTAAGGAAAATCACAATCCGGTTAAGTACGAAAAAAAAGATAAGGTTACTGATGAAGTACTCACCACGGATGACATTGTTAAAGGTTATCAGTATGAACCCGGACAATTTGTAATCATCGAGCAGGAAGATTTTGAGAAGATAAAACTGAAGAGTACTAAGGTCATTGAGATCGAAGGATTCGTTGATGCTAACGAAGTTCATCCCACTCTTTTTGACACTCCATACTTTGCAGGTCCCGACGGTGATATTGCCGTGAAGACCTACGGACTCTTGTGTGAGACATTGCGCGAGAGTGGTAAAGTTGGCGTGGGGAAAGTTGTCTTAAGAGATAAAGAAAACATCGTGCTTTTAACACCTCATGAGAAAGGTATTTTACTTTACAAATTGAGATACGCTAAAAGTATCAGGGACATCAATACTGTTCCTAAGTTAGACGATGTACAAGTGGAGAAGGAACAGTTAGCATTGGCGAAAACTCTTGTTGATTCCATGACTAAAAAGTTTGATGATATTCAACTTGAAGACAAGTACAACGACGCACTGCGAGAAGTAATCGATGCTAAGATAGAAGGCAAAGAAATTGTCACCGTCGGAGAAGAAGAACCTGAAGTGGTTGATATCATGACAGCACTTAAGGCTAGCATTGAAAAAGCTCAGGATGATAAGAAGCCGATGAAGAAGGCAACAGGAAAAGCGAAGGAGAAAAAGGCCAAAGAGAAGAAGGCTAGTTAAAGGGAAGATCGGGGATCTTAAATCGCAAATTTCAAAATACAAAATTCAAAACCTAAATATTCTAAGCTCAAAACTCGAAATTCCAAAATCAATTCAAATTGTATTTTACTAAGAACAAGATTTTGAGTTATACATTGAGATGTTAATGTCTTAAATTTGCATTGTGGCAAAAGTGATAAGGTTATCGGATGACTATTCTTCGAGACTCGGGCTTAAGAAAGTTCGGCGGAGAAAAAAGCCAGATCTTGAGGATCATGGTCAGCTGAATATGTTCACTTCTGAGGACTCAAAAATCATTCATTTCAAAGCTCCAAGTAGTCTCTTTGATATCGCACTTAATCACGATGAAGACGGCAAAGACGAAGCAGCTGAAGAGTACTATCTCAAAGCAATTGACAAGGGAGAATTGAAAGATGATGCGTACTGCAACCTCGGGATATTAAGGACTAAACAAGGTCGGCTTCCTGAGTCTGTCGATTTGTTTTCTAAGGCGCTTCAGGTTAACTCCAGACATTTAGAATCTCATTTCAATTTAGGTAATGTCTACTCTGACATGGGCAATAATAAGTTGGCCAAATTTCATTACGAAACAGCGCTAATTATTGATCCGAATTTTGCTGATTGCTTTTATAATCTTGCCCTACTTTTCATTGAAGAGAAGAGCTATGATGAGGCAATTAGATCTCTGTTGAAATACCAACAACTTCTAGGTTACCCAGAAGAATCAGTACAGTCCCTAATAAATGACCTTAAAACTTTAATGTAATGGAAAGATCAGATCGTATTGCCTTCTTATTGAAAAAAGCACTTGGATTAATGGAGGTAATGCTGACCAGGTCTGATGAGTTTCTTACCACACAGAAAGCAAACGAATATGCCGGTATAGTGGAAGAGCTGAATGAGCTTGGTTACTTTTATATTCCAAACCAAAGAATACTAAGTAAGGCAGATGTGCCGTTGAATTTGAAACCGTTGAAGAAGCCGATGAAGAAAGCAACTGGAGCATCGCAAACGGAAGATAGTAATCGCAAAATATCCGGGGAATAAATTTTGGTACAGTTGTTGTAAATTATTCGCCGTAATCAAACAGTAGTCTTATGAAAGCTTTAATGAAATCCTGGAAATCTGTTGTATTTGTTTTAGCGTTATTGGGTACCACACAATTCATCTCTTGTGAAGAGGCTCTGGAAGAGTGTGTTTGCAACACCGACTTCCCATATTCAACTGATGGATCAGATACATGTTATGAAACCAAAGAAGTCTGTGAAGATACAGAAGGTGTTGGTTGCTTTGTTTGCATTTAAGTTTGAAAACTCAATCAGTTGACTAACTTTATGAGCAGACACATTGCTCATGAGTAATCAAGAAATTAATATTCAAAAACCTTCCCAAAGTGCTGCAGGAACAAAGGCAGTTTTAAAAGCAACTAAGATTGCCTTCAACGCTACTTCCTTCAGCAAAAACCTAAAAGTATTTACCAAACTCAACCAGAGCAAGGGTATTGACTGCCCAGGATGTGCATGGCCAGATCCCAAGAAAAGGTCAAAGCTGGGTGAGTTCTGCGAGAATGGTGTAAAAGCAATAGCCGAAGAAATAATGGATCAATCGGCAGGTGTTAATTTCTTCTCCCGGCATTCTGTTTCAGAATTAAATTCAAAAAGTGATTACTGGCTTGGCCAACAGGGTCGACTCACCCTTCCCATGATTATTAGGGAAGGCGATACTCATTATCAACCAATCTCATGGAGTGAAGCATTTGAAGTAATTGGTAATAAACTTCAATCTCTTGACAATCCTGATGAGGCAGTTTTCTATACTTCGGGAAGAACCTCTAATGAGGCGGCATTTTTATATCAATTGTTTGTCAGAATGTTTGGTACCAATAATCTACCTGATTGTAGCAACATGTGTCACGAGTCAAGTGGTGTTGCATTGAACAAAACCCTTGGGATTGGAAAGGGATCAGTGACATTGGAAGACTTTCAACATGCAGAGGTGATATTGATTTTCGGCCAGAATCCTGGGACCAACCATCCAAGAATGTTGACCTCCCTGGAAAAGGCAAAAAAGAATGGCGCCAAAATCATCACTATTAATCCACTCAAAGAAATAGGGTTAGTCAATTTTAAAAACCCTCAAACAGTGAAGGGATTAGCAGGTGCCGGACAATCTATCTCCGATTTGTATTTGCAAGTAAGAATCAATGAAGATGTAGCACTTATAAAAGCTATCATGAAAGAGCTCCTGAGATTAGAGCAGGAGAGGGGCGATGTGTTGGATCAGGAGTTTATTGATTCTAAAACTGATGGGTATGAATCCCTTGTGAGTGATCTTGAGAAATATGAACTACAAGATCTGATCAATAGAACAGGACTAGAAAAAGATGATATCTCTACTTTAATAAAATGGCTTGCAGAAAGTGATAAGATAATCGCATGCTGGGCAATGGGGTTAACGCAACATGTAAATGCTGTTGACAACATTCAGGAAGTAGTGAACCTTCTTTTGATGAAAGGTTCTATTGGAAAGCAAGGAGCTGGAACTTGTCCGGTGAGAGGTCACAGTAACGTTCAGGGAGATCGGACGATGGGAATATGGGAAAGACCTACCAAAGCATGGATGGACAAACTTGCCGGAGTATTTGATTTTAAACCTCCAATGAGCCCAGGTTACAATGTAGTTGAGACCATTCAAGCAATGCTGGAAAACA
>JANSWY010000032.1 GCA_024743255.1 bacterium
ATAGGAGACTGGAGTCAGAATACAGGTGATGATTTGGATTGGGTCAGAGATTCTGGAGGAACACCTTCTTCAGGAACAGGTCCTTCAACTGGAGCTGATGGCTCATTCTACCTATACATTGAGGCTTCTGGAAATGGTACTGGTTTCCCAACTAAAAATGCCATTATCACTCTTCCTTGTATGGATGTGACTTCTTTGGCAAGCCCTAAATTGAATTTCTCATACCATATGAATGGAACAGCAATGGGCAACCTTATCGTGGAAACAAGTACTGACAATGGATCTACATGGAGCAATGCATGGTCTATCTCTGGAAGTCAGGGAGATGTGTGGAATGGTGTTTCTGTTGATTTACCATCTTCCAGTGGAATCCAGATCAGATTCAATGGAACAACTGGTAGTAGCTGGAGTAGTGATATTGCTATTGATGATGTAAGTGTTGCTGATGGAACAACTCCAACTTGTCCAGCAATTACATTCGGCACAATTTCTTCTTACGGAGGAACCCAGGATGCAGCTGGTGACTTCTCAGTACAAGATGCTGGAGCTACATTGTTTGTTGAGAATAATACTTGGAAATATATTTCTTATCCATACACGGTTACTGCTAACACTGTAATTGATTTTGAATTCAGAAGTACATCTCAAGGTGAGATTCACGGAATTGGTTTTGATAATGATAATGCAATTAGCAGCGACAGAACTTTTAAAGTTCATGGATCTCAAAACTGGGGTATAACCAATTATGATAATTATTCTGGTTCGGATTGGGTTGCTTATAGCATTCCGGTTGGATCTTTCTACACTGGTTCATTTGATAGATTATTCTTTACTAATGACAATGATGCTGGTAGCGGAAATAATTCTTACTTCAGAAATGTGGTTGTAAGAGAAGGCGCTTGCGGAACAACAGCAGCAATGACTCAGACATCACAACCTGTACAGATTACTCCGATCATAGGAACGGATGGAGAATTTGAGTTCTCGTCATTCCCTAATCCAGTATCTAATCTGCTGAATATTAATCACAATATTGAATCAGGTAGCTACTCAATTATTTCGATTAGTGGCCAGATGATGCAAGCTGGAATTATTGATCTTGATCTAAGACAAATCAACACTAGTGAATTGCCTTCAGGTATCTTCATACTTAAAATAGAGACAGTTGAAGGAAGCATGATTCACAAGTTCAAGAAAATGTAAATCGATATAGTTTAAATTGAATTTTGGGCCCTGTATCATTAGGTACAGGGCCTTTTTTTGTTCCAAATACCTGATTTAGCTTTTTTCTCAATGTCCCTTGCAAACAAAGGTGTCTCCTCAGTAATGTGTAATTGAAATGGTGATTCTTCCGGGTTTACATTTTTAGTTCTCTCATGTATAGCTGCCGCAAACTTTTCATTTTCAGTTTCAGAAGTTACTGAGCAGGTAAGCTTACAACATTTATCATCTATTTTTACCACTGTTAACTCCCATGTGATTTGTAATATCACGTAATTTTCATCGTCAAGCCATAATACAGTATTTGGAGAAATGGTAAGTACTCTATTCTTTTCAGCAATCTTTTCTATGTAGTGCTGTATCATAAAGTACCCAGCCACATTCTCCACATTGATAGACACTCTTTTTCCAGATGGTAAAATTCCTTGTTCGGCACTTTGATGTCCCTGTGCGCATGACTCATATTCTTGAGAGCTAATAGTAAATAGCCACTCAGAAATGTTAATTGAATCGATATTTGCATTGATTATAGCCTCCGAAGAAGCTTGACCTGTTTTTATCATATTGGATTGTTAATTTTAATAGCGAGGTTGAAAAGATCCTGTTAAAAATAGGTGTTGGTATTTCTGAACTTCCCTCCAATCATCCAGAATAGAAATCTCATTGCACCATGAATTGGTTGAACTGCATCCCAATGTTCTGTGATTTCTCCATTGTGTACCTTCCAGATATCCATAATGTTCATTCCTTTCTGGGCATTACCCCGGTGCTTTTTATTGCTGGTTGCATGAGAATGTACTGTTACATAAGGACCATCTACATAGACATGTTTTACATCGTATGTATAATCTGGATATTTTTTAGCAAAATCACCCACCACTTTTAATACTCCAGATAAGCCATCTACCATGCTTTGATTATGCTGCTTGTACCTGTGACTTCCATACTTTTCTTTGATGTAGTCAAAATTGTGGTCAATCATGATATTCTGAATGAAATCCATTACAACTTCAGCATTTTCATACTCCTGATCAGTCCAGGTGTCTTTTTTGAGTTTGTCGAGATCAATTTTTGAAGTTTCCATATCATCAATATTTATATTAACTTGCATTATGCAAGCAAAGCTAAATCTATTACTTGCAAAATACAAGTGAATATGAAAGAAATCATAAATCGATCGGACTGCCCAATAAGTTATGGCCTGGATTTTTTTGGGGATAAATGGAGTTTATTGGTCATTAGAGACCTGGTTTTTGACCACAAAAGGTTCTACAAGGATTTTCTACAATCGAAGGAAAAAATTGCTACCAACATTCTATCTGATAGGTTAAAAAAGTTGGAAATGGCAGGTATTGTTGAATCTAAAGTTTACGAGAAATTAAAGACTCAGAAGGTATATACTCTGACAGAGAAAGGCAAAGACTTGATTCCAGTATTGGTTGAGATTATACTCTGGTCAGCCAAGTATAAAGATGGACTGGCTGTCACTCCTGAGTTTGTTGAGAAGGCTACTAATTACAGGAAGAATGTAATTGAAACGATTACCACTGCTGTAGATGAACATTAAAAAAGCCGACTGCTCTAGTCGGCTTTCATTATCGAACAATTACTATTTACTATCTACAAGCTACTCTGTATGATCTTCCACCGAAGTTCACTGTTCCACACTGTCTAGGTGCACCACCTCTTTCGTGTAGAATACCTGCAACTACTGGAGAAGCCATTGAAGTACCACTTAAAGTAGCATATCTTCCACCTCTGTAAGTTGAAGTCACACTGCTTCCTGTAGCAATCCAATCAACCGGAGAACCAAAGTTGGAGAACGATGAGAATCCACCACCACAAGTCATTGAAGCAACTGTGTAAACTCTACTTAAGTTCTGGCAACCTGGATCGTAGAAGCTTGCATCATCTGCAGAGTTTCCTGCTGCAAGAGCAATTAATGACTGATTGTTAAGTCTGTCTAAAGCACTTCTGTAAGCACTGGCACTTGAGCAACCAGTTCTAAATCTTGGGCCTAAGCTCATGTTAACTACATCACCGGAGATATCATTAGAAGCGATATAGTCCATTCCACTAATGATAGTAGAAGTAGGAGCAGATCCAGATCCTAATACATCAACAGCAACTAAAGTAGCACCTGGCGAAACACCAACTACACCAATGCTATTGTTGACTGCCGCTGCGATTCCAGCAACGTGTGTTCCGTGACCATTAGAATCATCTGCACTACCATCGGCAAATGATCTTGAATAGTTAGTGTTTACGTTCAGATCTGGGTGATCAAGATCGATTCCAGTATCTACAATCCAGATGAAAGTGTTTCCATTTCCACCACTTCCTCTTCCACCTGCGTTTGAGATGGCACAAGTAGTAGTTTGAGCCTCCAATCTTCCTTCAGAAACATCTGATGATAGATCTTCTTCTTCATAAACTGCTTCCACTTCGAAATCCAGTGTAACCATTCTGTCTTGCTCAATGAAATCAACTCTAGGATCATTCTCAAGCTTAGCTACTTCATCTTTATTTAGTTTGGCAACAAACCCACTAAATACTGACGTGAATCTCTTAGCAACTTGTCTGTCACTAATTTGATTATCCTCAAAGAAAGCATTCATTTGTAGCTTTACTTCATCGGACTTAATTCGGGAGTAGTTCACCTTTTCAGTACGATCAGTGAAAGTTGGTTCATTCGTTCTACCTGATGTAATTGAGCCATCATTGAATACCACGATATACTGATCGGGGATTAATGACTCTGCGTCTGGTGCTTGTTCGATAATTTCAGGTTCTTCCTCATTACAAGATGACACAATGAGGCACAGGGCAAGAGCTGCCCATAAGCATTTTCTGATACTCATAATTATATAAATTTGGTTAGCAAAGCCCGAATATAAAATTAAAGAATATTATATGCAACATTGTTGCAATTATATTTTTGTTACTTAACTATCTGATAATTAGAAGTATATTGAAATTCAGTTCGAAAATTGTGTTTAAATCATTGTTTAAATAACATACAACGGTATTGTAAGTGGATTTTAATCGAGAACTCTATTTAATGCGACTATAGATTTTAATGATGTCAGTAACTTCAACTTGACTCATGGGTTTGTTGATGGCTATGATTCCTCTTGATTCTATTTCATCTGGTATCACAATTAATGTCTTAGTGGTGGGAATTCCACTAAGCAAACATTTATACGAGTAGTCACTGATGATAACTTCAGATTCGGATTTTCTTAGCATTCTAATCCAAGTTAAGACTCTTCGTTTCTTGATTTCGTTTTCAGAATATTCCATTCATATCCATTCTAATTTTGGGCACTTGAAACAGCAGCGTCCTCAATAATGAAAGCTAATTTTTTAAAATCAGAAGAGTTCAGAGATAACGTTCCCCTGGCAACTAATGTTTGGTCGGTTTCAAACATTGGAGCTGACTTATTTAATTCCACCATAGCAACTGATTCTATACCAGCTTGTCCACAAAAGAAGCAGCTTTTGTTAGGGTACCGGGAAATGATTACTACGGAATCTAGTTTGGCGTATGGTAGATAATATCCAGATATGGTAATTTCCTGTCCTGAGTATTTTTCTATTTCCGGCGTAAAAATTGGAATACGATAATATGTATCCAATTCTTCGAAATAGGTCCTTTTCATCGAGATGCTCTCAAATAATTTCCAGAAATCAATGCTTTCTGAATTAGTAATGAAAGACTGTGATTCCTTATTTGATCTGATGTATATCAGTGCTCCCTCAGCAACTATTAGCACAGCCACAATCCAAATTACTTTTTTAATATTCTCTTTCAATTAGTTCGAATCTTAAGTTTTGAACTTTGATTAGTTCTCTGAGATTTGTTTATCAATATTCAAATTAATCTCAGAACAATTTAAACCATCCTAGTAATATGTGCAACAATGTTGCATAAATAGGTCTGATAGCATACATTTACATCGTAAGAAATAGAATATCAATTTCAAATGCGCCAAACATAGAATATGGTTCAATTATTCAATATTTTTCGAACATCATCACCAGCCGTACAACAGGCAGTGAGTAATTCATGGGAGGAAAGGGGTAAAATTTTGGAAGCAGACACCAATTTATTTTGTTGGAAGCGGGAGAAACCGAAATCTATCGAAGATTATTTAAATGCAATTTCAATTGAAAAACTAGAGCCAATCAGAAAGACTATAAGCTTAGATGGTCTGGAGAATCAAATTCAAGAAGTTCGAAATGTCTGGGAAAGTGATTCATCTCTAAGTTGCCAGGATTTCTGGGAAGATATTCAATCTCTGTCACGGGATTTCCTTACTCTATCAAATTCTGATCAAGCGACTTTACATCTTAAGTTTATTCATGACAATGGCTGTACAAAATTTCATACAGACAGGTATAAACTAAGACTATTCACCACCTATTTTGGAGAAGGTACAGAATGGGTCCCGGAAAATGTGGTTAATCGTCATGCTTTGGGTTCAACCAATGAAAAAATTGTAAAAGATCATTCTCAAATCCAAAGATTGGGCACCTATGATGTTGGTATATTAAAGGGGGAAATACCGGGAAGCGTCAATAACGCAAAAGGGATAGTTCACAAATCTCCAGCTATTGGAAAAGATGATTATAGAATCATTTTAAGAATCGATATTTAATTGATTTATTCAACTGATTGCATCTAAGAACCACTCATCATAATTATCAATCTCCCGATCTTTTTTTCAGATCACTGTTTTAAATTGTAATCCAAACCTTAATTGACCCAACATGAAATTTAGAATTCTCATTCTCGTTTTATCGTTGCTTGCATTCAATATTGAAGCCCAACGAAAGAAAAACAACAATTCTACTAACCAGACTAAAAGCGCTTTTGAAGAAGTATCCTTATCAGGCTTAAAATTCAGAAGTATTGGACCGGCACTAACATCAGGAAGAATTTCTGACTTTGCTGTCAATCCAGATAATCCAAAAGAATATTACGTGGCTGTTTCTGCCGGAGGTGTTTGGAAAACTTCAAATGCTGGAACCACTTACACTCCGATATTCGATAGTCAGGGGAGTTACTCTATAGGATGTGTTACGATCGATCCAAATAATCCAAGTGTAGTTTGGGTAGGTACAGGAGAAAACAATAATCAACGTAGTGTTGGATATGGAGATGGAATCTATAAGTCTATTGACGGAGGGAAATCCTGGACTCATATGGGGTTGAAAAACTCAGAGCACATTGGAAAAATCATTGTAGACCCAAGAAACTCAGATGTGGTTTACGTTGCTGCAATCGGTCCTCTTTGGAGTGAAGGTGGAGATAGAGGTGTGTATAAAACAACAGATGGTGGAAACACATGGAATGCAGTTCTCACGATTGATAAACATACTGGGGTAAATGATATAATTCTGGACCCAAGAGATCCAGATGTTTTGTACGCTGCTGCATATCAAAGAAGAAGACATGTATTCACCTATTTAGGTGGAGGTCCTGGATCTGGAATGTATAAAACCACTAACGGTGGTGCAAAATGGGATAAAATCAATACAGGCTTACCAAGCACAGATATCGGAAGAATTGGCCTTGCTATGGCTCCATCTAATCCTGAAATTATTTATGCAATTGTAGAAGCAAATCAAGGAGAAGGTGGATTTTATAGAACTACCAATAGAGGGGCTTCATGGTCAAAGCAAGGAAGTTACCAATCGAGTGGAAATTACTATCAGGAAATAGTAGTAGATCCTAATGACGATCAAACCATTTACGGTATGAATACATGGATACAGGTTTCGCGAGACGGTGGTAAATCATTTAGGGTGTTGGGAGAGGTTGCCAAGCACGTAGATAACCATTGCATGTGGATTGATCCAAGTGATTCTGAGCATTTTATAGCTGGTTGTGATGGTGGAATTTACGAAACCTGGGATGGCGCTAAAACCTGGGATTTCAAGGCAAATCTGCCAGTTACTCAATTCTATAAAGTGGCCCTCGACAATGCTGAACCATTTTATAATGTTTACGGTGGCACTCAGGATAACTTTAGTTTGGGAGGCCCTTCAAGATCAATTAGTGGTAATGGAATTTCCAATGAAGAGTGGTTTATTACTCATGGAGGAGACGGGTTTGAAACTCAGGTTGACCAATCGAATTCAAATATCATCTATGCCCAGTCTCAATATGGAGTGTTAGTAAGATATGATAAAGCAAGTGGTGAAGAAGTTGGGATTCAACCACAACCAAGAAAGGATGAAAATTCATACCGATGGAACTGGGATGCACCATTAGTGATCAGTAATTTCGATAACAAACGACTTTATTTTGCTGCTAACAAAGTATTCAAGTCCGATGATCAGGGGAATAGTTGGGATGTGATAAGTGATGATTTGACAAGACAAATCAATAGAAACGAACTCAATGTAATGGGTCGTGTTTGGGGGATTGATGCTATTGCAAAAAATGGATCAACTTCTCCTTATGGAACCATCGTAGCAATGGATGAGTCGCCAAAGAATGAAAATTTGCTTTATGTCGGGACTGATGATGGACTGGTACAAATCACCGAAAATGGGGGAGATAGCTGGACGAAAATAAGCAGTTTCCCTGGAGTTCCGTCCAGAACGTATGTGAATATGTTATTGGCATCTCAGCATGATGAGAATGTTGTTTTTGCTTGCTTTAACAACCATAAGAATGGCGATTTCAAACCATACGTTTTCAAAAGCTCAGACAAAGGAAAAACATGGACATCTATTACTTCTAATTTACCGGCAAGAGGTTCAACCTACGCAATAGCTCAAGACCATGTTGATCCTAATCTACTATTTGTGGGAACAGAGTTCGGAGTTTTTGTAAGTAATAATGGCGGAGGAAAATGGAAGCAACTAAAAGCTGGAGTTCCAACAGTAGGAGTAAGAGATATTGCTATCCAGAGAAGGGAAAATGATTTGGTTCTTGGGACATTTGGTAGAGGTTTTTACGTACTTGATGACTATTCTTCTTTAAGAAGTACAAGTGAATCAACTCTTAGCAAGGAAGCTGAATTGTACTCTGTGAGAGATCCATATTTATATGAGCACAGTTACCCGCTTGGATTACCTGGAGTAGCTTTTCAAGGAGATGATTATTATTTGGGAGACAACCTAGGCCCTGTTGCTATGTTTACTTATTACTTAAAAGATGATATCAAGTCTCTCAAAGAACAGCGTCAGGAAAGAGAAAAAGAGGCTAAGAAAAAAGGTCAAAGCAATGCTTATCCTTCATATGATGTTCTGAAGGCCGAAAGAGATGAAAAAGCACCGCAATTATTATTCACAGTTAAGAATAGTAGCGGTAAAGTGGTTAGAAAGATCACTACTAAGCCAACTAAAGGTTTAAATAGAATCACCTGGGATTTAAGATATACAGATACTGATCCAATTAGTTTCTCAAAACCATCATTCTATAATCCATGGGGTGATAGTGATAAAGGAATTCTTGTATCGCCTGGTGATTACTCTGTTTCTCTTTCTAAAATAGTTTCAGATCAGGTTACGGAAATTGCCGGACCGGTTTCATTTACTATTAAAACAGTCGATAACAGATCACTTCCTGCAACGGACAGAATGGCTTTAAACGAATTCAATAGAAAGGTATTAAAGCTAAATGGAAGTGTGGGGGCCGCACAGCAGACACTTAGAGAAGTTAGGAATCAATTGAAGCACATCAATGATGCTTTGGTTAGAGCTGAAGTTCCTCATGATGGTGAGTTGGTATCAAACGCAAGGAATCTTGAAAAAGCGATATCCGAAATTAGTACCCAATTAAATGGCGATGGAGTGGCTGGAACCCTTGATATGGGCCGTCCTCCAAGTATTGGGAATAGAGTTGGGATGCTGGTTTATCAGCTATTTGCCTCTACCTCGGATCCTACTCAGACTAATAGAGATAGTTATGCAATTGCTGTGGAGGAGTTTAAGCCGGTATTGAAGTCTTTGAAGGACTTGGTGAATGTGGACCTTAAGAAATTACAAGACCAACTTGTAGTTGCTGGTGCTCCCTATACACCTTATTCATTGCCTAATGTACCTACTTTTGAAGAGTAAAAATTATTGAATTTGAATACATTAAGAGCCATGAGAGATCGTGGCTTTTTTATTTAGCGACTGTAGAGCAATAAAAATTCCTACTGAATAAACAACAACAAACCCCGAGTGAATAAATATGTCATGATAAGGATTTCCAATTACCCATGGCATTTCAGCATCCAGCATACCAATTATACCAACTCAAAGGTGTCTGACCCACATGACAGCTGAGACCCATGAAATATATGGGTTAGTAAGCCTGGTGCCGACCAAACAAACAAGCCCAATGATAATGTAGAAGATTGATAGGCTGGATAGTAAGGCTAGAAACAGCTCTTTATTATTTACAGGGATTTCAACGATTGTCCCAAAAGTATTCTGAGGAGTAATGAATGAAATGATACCAAATCCAAATGCAAGCAGAAAGTCTATTAATAGTGCAATACGTAGAGTTTTCATTTTAAGAAGTGATGATTTCATGAATGACTCCAAGGTTTCGAATTTGTTACAGATCAATATCGATATGAATTTAGATTAATTCATTGTCTGGTGGGGTTCTTGATCATTAACATGTAAATAATTAGAAATGAGGGGTTAACGTGCCGGAATAAATTGCTGGTTTACCCCATGTTTCCCGAAAAAAAGGCTAAATTATGAGGTCTTCGTGACGGACAACTAATTATCTCAAAGACTATTCAACTCAACTGGAATGGTGAAAAACCTGTTGATTTACATTTTTTGCTATTTTTTATTAGCGCCATTTTCCTACTCACAGAACTTTCAGCTGATTGATTCATTGATACTGGAAATAGAAAAGACTGGTTCTGATTTTGAGAGGGTGGATTACTACGTCCAGATCGCGAATGAATATTGCGAATCGGATTCAATAAAAACCTACCAATACTCAGGCCTGGCGATCAAACTGTCAAATGAAATTGGTCATGAAAAGGGTGTTGTAGATGCCATGATTCCAATGGCTTGGTCGCTCCAGGTTAATGGACATTTTTCAAAAGCAGAGGAGAAATATGCTGAAATCATAAAGTTAGCAGAGTCCGCTGAATATTCAACTGGACTGGGACAGGCACTTCAGGACCTAGGTGTTGTAACTGATATGCAAGGAAAGTATGAGGAAGCTCTAATTCTTTACAACCGATCAGTTCAGGTGTTTCAGGAAGCTAATAATCAGGAAGGAATAGCGGACTGCTACAGCAATATTGCGTTTGTATATCGCGCTATGGGGGATTTTAACAATTCACTCAAATTTTATTCTGAAGCTCTTAAGATTTTTGAATTGATGGGTTCGGAATCTTCCAAAGCCAGAATGCTTAATAATATAGGAACTATCTACGTCAAGCAAGGTGACTATGAGCAAGGCCTGCAGTCATTTTTAACTTCGCTTGCAGTCTTCACTTCTTTGAATGATGAACGTCATATAGCTATGAATAATGGCAATATTGGAGTGATTTATAAGAAACAAGGGAAATATGATAAAGCCCTGGAATATTACCTAGCCTCTCTTGAAATATTCAAGAATTTGGGTGACCGAAGCAGTCATTCCAATATGCTCAATAACATTGGAGTGATTTATAAAGTGAAAGGCGATTATTCAAAGGCACTGAAATATTACGATCAATCACTTTCGTTGAGCCAGGAGTTAGGTGATAAAAATGGGACGGCATTTCTCTTTAAGAATATAGGTAACATCTACCTTGAAATGGAAGATTATGAACCTGCCTTCAAGTATGGATTGGATGCATTGAAACTTTCAACAGAGATTGGAGCCAGAGCTGCTCAAGCAGAGTCAATGATTTTGTTGGGCACATGTCACAAAAACCAAAGAAACTGGAGTAAAGGGAGAGAGTATCTACAAAAAGCTCTGGCTATATCTCAGGAGCTTGGAATGTTGGCTAACGCCCGTAATGCTGCATATGAGTTATCAATGCTTGAGAGAGACGCTAAAAACTACAAATCAGCATTGGAAGCCCACGTTCTTTTTAATCAATTGGCCGATAGTCTTCAGAATAAACAACAAATTCAGAAAATCACAAGGTTGGAAACCGAATATGAGTTCCAGCAAGAACGAGATTCTATCAGATATGCTAGTGAGACCCAGCAAATGGCTTTTGAAAAGGATATCGAAAACCGGAAGTTGGTTCAAAGAAATACTTTGATAGGTCTGGTTGTTGCTGGAGTCCTCTTGATTTTTGTATTCATTCTGTATCGGAACAATAAGCAGAAGACTGTACGGCTAACTAGTTTGAATAGCAAGATTCAGGCTCAGTCCTTGGAGTTGACCTCACAACGAGATCATTTGCAGGAGACGCTTCACAAACTTAAGGAGGCTCGGTCAAAACTGATAAAATCCGAGAAGATGGCAACAAGTGTTACGCTAGCCGCAGGGGTTGCGCATGAGATCAATAACCCTTTGAATTTCATAAGTAGTTCATTGGAGGCTATCAAAATGTTGAGTGATGAATTCAATGAGGAACAAAGAGAAAAACTAAAGGTTTTTCTTGAAATGTCTAGAGAAGGTGTGATAAGAACATCTCGCATGGTTGATGTTTTACGAGACTTCAGTTCCGAGCAACAGGAGTTTAATGCAAAGTGTGATTTGGGGATAGTATTCTCTAATTGTATTGAAATTCTAAGACCTCAACTCATCCAAATGCAGGTAGAAAATGGAGTCAATCTTGAAAAGCATTTCACCATTGGTAATCTTGCATCTCTGCATCAGTCAGTCACTATTATTTTTAATCACATTATTGGTCGGATTAGTCATAAATCAAATATCAAACTTGAGGTGCACTCGGAAACTGGTCATTTTGATATTATTATATGCTTCGGCGATCAGCTTAATGATTACGGCAAAGACCAGTTTCATAACTATCTATTAGATGAGACAGAACACGATGAATTCTCCTCTCTCGATATTTCAGCCAGTATATTGGAAGACAATGGAGGCTCTCTTTTTATCGCGGGAGATCATTCAGAGCCTGTAGGGTTTATGTTGAGGTTTCAGGCAACAGTTTGATTCCAGACTAAAATCGAATTTTTGCATTTGGAAGACTTCTTTTCAGCTTTTCTTTATTCTTAATTGATAGTTTAGATGATCTGCATCCCAGTTTTCTAAGATTAGTCAGTTGGTTAAAACTGGATGGAACACTGTCAAATTGATTGAATCCAATATGTAATTCGCGAAGGTTTTGTAATTCTCCCAACTCTGGTGGTAATGATAGTAGTTCATTGTAACCCAAATAGAGTTCCTCTAAAGAATTTAATTTGCCAATTTCAGGTGGTAGGGTTTGTAGTTTATTATAGCCCAATCGTAGTTCCTTTAGCTTACTAAGTTTACCAATTTCCGGAGGTAAGTTCTGAAGATTGTTATACCCTAAATGCAGTCTTTCCAGATTGATTAGCCTTCCGATCTGTGGGCTTAGAACATAAAGTTCCTGCTCTGATAGGTTGAGGATTTCTACTTTTTCAGGAGTGTTTAGGGCTTCTTCCATTGAGTAGTAGGTCTCTGAGCATGAGCTTGTTGAAATTAAGGTTATTCCAACTAACAGAGCCAGGATCGATTGTTTGATTAACCTCATTTTTAATGTTTTTTTTCAATGAATATCTGTCTCCAAATTTCTAGTGTCATCATCATCCAAATTAACAAACCGTGGCGTTTAAAACCGGTTTCAGTGTTGTAACTTAGTAATTCCTTAATTTTTTGATGGTTAAATATCCCTGCCTTTTTTACTTCTTTTGGATCAAATAAATGTTTCACATACTTTTTCATTTCTCCCTGAAACCAATAACGTACTGGAACTCTCATACCACTTTTTGGCCGGTTTATGATCTCTATTGGCACATCCTCCATAAATGCCTGTTTCAATATATATTTTTCCACTCCGGCATTCAACTTAAATTTTGAAGGCATCTCCATGCTGGATACCACAAGGTTTTTGGCAAATAATGGAGAATTTGGGAAAAAGCCATTAGCACCGAGCATACGTTCAACTTTAGGAAGAATCAAATGAGCGCCTTTCAGTCTCATGTTTATCAGCATTAACTTGTCGAGATAGCTTACATTTTCAAGTTTGAAGAATGGAGTTAGGATACTTTCCAGATGTTGTTCTTCATTAAAGGTCTCAAGTAGTTCTGGGGCAAGTAATTGATGTAGATGAGTGTAACCCCTTTTATACGAATTTAGATAAGCCTTCTCCATGTGGTTCTTAGGTCTATCCACTCCATACCACTGATTAAGTAACATAGGAATGTTTTTGGGGCCTCCGAAACATGGGTCGCCACCTTCTCCATTAAAAATGGCCGAAACTTTGTCCGATGCGTATTTTGCTAATTCAAAATTTGGGATTGTTATGGGGTCTCCAATAGGATCATCAAGATAGTTTACGGCTTCCCATATTTTGGGAATAAATGATTTTGGTTTTACCTCAACTTCGTGATGAATTGTTTTATAGCGATTGGCAACTAGACGTGCAAAGTCTATCTCATTCGGGTATTTTTTTCCAAAGTGTATTGAAAATGTATGGGGTCGATTCTCTGATAATTTTGAGACTCTTGCGGCAATAATACTTGAATCCAGGCCTCCTGAGAGGAAGACACCTACATTTTTATGATTCGATAATTTGGATGTGATCTCTTGATCCAACTCCTCTTTGATTCTTCTTTTCCAATATTGAAGATCATCTTCATGATGCTTAAGAAGGATTTCTGACTTGAAGTATCTATGATAAACTGGACTTGGATTAGAGTCATTGAAATGGATGTAAGTACCGGCAGGCATCTCAAATACATCCTTCATCATTGTGTTTTGCAACGGGACAAAACTGTAAGAAAAATACTGAAAGATACTTTCTGTATTTATGCGTCTCTCAAATCCCGGGAGTTCATATAAGCCTTTACTCTCTACGCAAAACGAAAACCGATCACTTTGATTACTAAAGCATAACGTGCGTAAACCTGTTTGGTCTCTAACGACATAGGTTTCATTTTGATGTTGAATACTAATAACAAATGATCCATTTAATTCGTCCAGAAAGGAAATCCCAATTTGCTTAAACCGGGCCAGAATATTTTCAGGGGATTGAATAATAAAGTTACTGTCATTTACATTGCCTGCAACTGCCAACATTGTATCATTGTTGATTGCAAGGCCAGTACTTAAATCTGAAGATCCTTCACTAACGGCAACTCCAAAATGCATGCCGTTCAGTGATTCAACGTGCAGAACACTTCCTCTATGCAATACACTTTGATGCATTGCTTTTATATACTTCCGATCTAATTTATTGAACCCAAATATTGCAGACATATACTTTACGGTCAAATATTAGCCAAAACTTCCATATGTCACGTCATCATTTGGATATACCTGCCCTGCGCTTTCAGAAATGGGAATTCTACCTTGAAGAGAAACGGTTAACAGACTTAAAATTTCGTTGTTGTTAAATACATCAAATGGCTTGTTATCCAGGTCTGAGAATTGTTTTAATCTCTTAATATGCTGGAAATTATGAGTGAACAAGCCCAGATCAATTATTTCTCTATCAAGAATATTGTAGTTGGTTCTGATTTCTTCTTCCATGGTTTCCCATCCCATGGCATTGTGCAACATAAATACTGGCGTCTCCGGATTGTGACTTAGAATCCTTTTGGTTTCATCCTGCAAGTAATAGGGGTAACCGGTTTTGGATACAACCAAGGCCTTTAAATCAGTGTGTAGGTCATTCAACACAAATAAATCAACATATAAATCGGTATCTACAAAAATAATTGCTTCCACTCCATAGTCATAAATATCGGAATCTGTACTTTTTGTAGGTGGGTTATGTAAGGTTGTTTTGCTTATCAGTCCGCTTACTGTGTCTGGTTTATACTTTTGCCATTTATGAAATAAGTCATGTGCTTTGAGATAACTAACTCCCTTTTGACTAATTATTGCAACAATTGCAATGGTTCCAACAATAGCAGCAATGCCCAAAGTGGCCAAAAATGATTTTGTGATAACAAACCCTACAATGGACAGTATCATTATCCAAACTATTGCTGTATATACATTGTCCGAGATTTTCACTTTATGCATTTTGTTGAATTCAGCATAAAACTGATTGAATGTATAATGAGAAGTATAGGTATTACTTACGTTTTTAAGAGCTTTTGTAAATCGTAAGTCATTGGAGCCATCCAATTTGGGATCAAGAATAAAAGTGTAGCCACAGTTATTGCATATCATCCCATCACTGTGTTTTTGGTTGCGATTACATTCCGGACAAATCATGGTTACAAAATTGTACGATTGATCATAGGATGATTTTCATGAGTTGGTCCAAAATCTGAGTCTGGATGATAGGCCAGGACCAGTAGCTCTTCATCGTATGTTTTGAAACTGTGAAGCGCTTCTGCTGGAATGATGAAACTTAACCCTGGTATTAAATAGCTAATTCCCTGATTTGTAATGCATTCCCCACTACCTGATATAATAATTCCTGCCCTTAATGATGGGTGAGTATGTTGGGATTGAAATGTGTTTTTAGGAATGTGAAGCAAATTCAAACAAGGGTCGCCCATCACTGGAGGAGGAATTAGAAGAGAATCTGTGCAGCCATCTATATACATCAACCTTCCTTTATCTTCTACAGGGCCACCTAGATGAAAAAAACCTCTGTATTCTGAATGAGAGATTAATAACCCTGATGAGTTTCCGTATATTTCTAATTCTCCGGGAGTTGAAAAATACATACCTTTTTTTATCTGAAATTTCCCAAATGACAAATTCAAACTTGCTTCTCCGTCGAATATGTATCCAAAGTGCGTGACATTATTAGCGGATGACTTAGAAATAGTATTCTGATTCCAGTTTTCTACTTCAACTGTTGAGTTTAGGTGTGATAATACCTTTTTTGAAGATTTTGACTGATATAAATGGATAAATGATTCTTCTGCGACTAGACTCATGGTTTTTTAAGTATTTTCTTCTATTCTTTAGAATCTAACACTAATCAAACAAAAAAAACTCAGAACTGATCCGCAAATCAGATATCTTTTTGTAACCGGGGATTAAATATTGATAGGAGAGAAGTTACTTGTACAATAGTTAAAAGAATGGTCTGGAAGGATGCTACAATTCACCATTAATATACTTCACAATATCACTCAAATGCTCCATCATCGCTTTTTCTGCTAAGTCAGGATTTTGTTGCTCAATATGTTTAAGTATTTCATAATGCTCCTCCAGAGCTTTCATAGGACGATCACCCGCACAGATATCCTTTTGAGTGAAATAAGTCATGATATCAGGGGTGACAACCAGCATTAATGATTTCATTACAGTGTTCTTACTTGCTTCGGTTATCTTCAGATGAAAAAGTAAATCCTCTTCAACCGAAGGTTCACCTTGTTTTGTTTTTATCTCGTAAGCTTCCAAAGTCTTATGTAGGGCTACAATATCTTCCTTTGTTCTTCTTTCAGCAGCCATTCTGACACTATAGGTTTCAAGGATTACTCTTGTTTCTACCAGTGATTTGAAATCTACCCCTTCAAGTTTTAAGATATCCGTAATTAAACCTTCTAAGGCATCAATTCCAATTCCGGCAACCACCGTCCCACTTTGCGGCAAAGTCTTAAGAATACCATAGAATTCAAGCTTCCGTATAGCTTCTCTCACATATGTTCTGCCAACCCCAAATTTCTCCGTAAGCATCCTTTCAGAAGGCAATTTATCACCGGGGTTCAATTGTCCCGAAGAAATAAGCTCCTTAATCTGCCTGATAATTTTGTCTGCAGGTTTTTCAATTATTATCTCTTTGAAGTTGTTTAGAATTCCGCTATCCATATGCTTTTACTGATTGCTATTATCTATGTAGACCTAAAATAACCAAAATTGTTGCGTTACTAGTTTTTTTTACAAAATAAATTGGTCAACCAATATTTTTGAGTCTCTAAAACTTAACTTTATTGATAGGGATGACACTCTAATAATTATAATTTGTGCAGAAATAACCATAATTAACCACGTCTTATTGCAATAATTCAAAATTCCTATCTAATAATTTGCTATTTAATTTAGTCTACCATAAATTGGTTGACCAATTAATAAGATTAAAAGAGTTGATATGGAATTACTAAACAACTTTTCACAAATCGAGATAGAGTCGCCTTCTGATAAGATTATCAGACAGATTAAGGGTTTGATCTCATCAGGTCAGCTCAACCCTGGAGATAAGCTTCCTTCAGAACGAAAATTGTGTGATAAACTTGGAGTAGGTAGAACTCATTTAAGAGATGCATTGAAAAAACTCGAGTTCTACGGGATATTAAAAACTCTTCCTCAAAGTGGGACAGTTGTAGCAGGTATTGGAATTCCAGCTCTTGAAGGATTAATCTCCGATATGCTGAGTTTGCATAACCATGATTTCAAGTCATTGGTTGAAACCAGAATTATTCTGGAGTCTCAGGCGGCAAGACTTGCAGCAAGAAATAGAACAGTAGATGACTTGATTGAATTGGATAATGCGCTATTGGCACATCAAAAAAAGGTGGAGGATGATCAAAGTGCTGTTGAGGAAGATTTACTCTTTCATGTGAAAATCGCTGAAGCAAGTCACAACTCTGTATTGAAATCTTTGATGCTGATCATTACTCCAGATATCATGAGCTACTTTAATCAGCATAACATCTGTAGTGACGGTAAATCGGCAAAAGCAGTTGAGCAACACCAAGCTGTTGTGAAATATATAGAAGCAAACGATGAAGATGGTGCTGTGAGAGCTGTTACAGACCATTTATCTGATATAATTGACTATGTCAACGGAATTACTTAAAAAATAATTTTTTTCCTAACCAATAAAGTATACTATATGAAGCACAACGCAAACAATGAAGAATTAAAGTAAAGCCAGCTCAAGGCTGGCTCCATATGCCGGGACCAATTCTCAATTTTTGAATTCACTTTGCCTCGTGTATACAAGTTGAGATTAATCTTGACGGCTGAAAGTTAAAAAAAATCAGCGTCATTCATGCAATAGCATCCCGGTTTGCAAAACCAATTAATTATCAAAAGCTGATGAAATGAATTACATTTTACATTTAAACAAAGCATTTACATGCTCTAAAAATTGGCTGGTCGCTATTCTGATCCTTACATCCGGATTAGTCTATGGTCAGTCGACAGTATCCGGAAGGGTAGTTGACGAATCTGGTGAGGGTTTACCAGGTGCAACTGTTCTTGAGAAAGGAACTGCCAACGGTACAGTGACAAGTGTTGATGGGTCTTATTCTCTAAGTGTTGGTTCGGGTGCAATACTGGTTGTTACATATGTGGGCTATCAAGCCAAAGAAATTGAAGTAGGAAATCGGTCACAAATTGACGTAAATCTGGAGCTGGATATTGCTCAGTTGGAAGAAGTCGTAGTGATTGGGTATGGTACACAAAAGAAATCTCACCTTACCGGAGCAATCTCCAAAGTAACTAATGAAAAACTAGACCAAATGCCTGTAGCAAGAGTGGATGATGCACTTATTGGACAGGTTTCTGGTGTTAATATTCAGGCAACAAATGCTGAAGCAGGTGGTGCACCTACTATTACAATTAGAGGTGTTGGTTCTGTAACAGCAGATTCTGGTCCTGCTGTTGTTGTTGACGGTATCGTGGTTGATCCGGATTTTCTTGGAAACCTTGATATGAATGATATTGCCTCTTTTGAGGTATTGAAGGATGCTGCATCCGCTGCAATTTATGGTAGTGAAGGATCTAACGGTGTAATTATGATCACCACCAAAAGTGGAGTAGCTGGAAAAACCAGATTTAGCTATCAAACTTATGTTGGTTGGAAAGAAGCTCATGGCAGTGATGACTATAGAAAGAGTGTTGCTGACTGGATTGAATTTGAAAGAGCTGAGACAGGCGAAATAAGCGAAGAGTCTCAGTACATGCAAAAAATTGTTGAGTTAACAGGAGTAGACAGAGATTGGCAGGATGTATTTTTTGATGGCGGACTTATCCAAAGTCACTCGGTCTCAGCAAATGGAGGTAACGATAAAACAAAATACAGTGCTTCTCTTAGATTTCTAGAGGATGAGGGAGTTGTTATCACTGATGAGTATGAATTCTACAGTGGAAGACTAAAGCTTGATCAGAAAGTAGATGATGTTTTCAGGTTTGGAATTAATATCAACCCTTCTTACTCTAAAAGAAGAGCACTTCCTACCTCAATCCATAACCCTACAAGACAATCACCTTGGTTACCAATTTATCACACTGAAGAATCACTTCAACTAATTGACAGAAGCAGTTACCCAGATGTAGGAGTAGGTGACTATTTCCTTGAGAATCACCTAATTGAACTTGATTTTGATGGTGATGGAAGTGATACCAGGCCTAGAACTTCAGGTGACTCGAACCCATACCAACAGTATGTGGAGAGACAACACTGGGAGTACAAGACTAAGATGTTTGGTTCTACTTACCTGAGTGCAGAAATCATTGACGGATTAGTAGCAAAGGCATCTTTAGCGACTACTATCGAGCACAGAAAGAGAGAGAGATACGATGGTACTAACTACCATGCTGCTGGAGCAAGTAGATCTCAATACTATTTGCAAAACAGATTCAGAACAAGAATCATTAATGATAACACATTAAACTATACCAGAAGTTTTGGAAATCACGAGCTAGGACTTTTAGGAGGTGTTACAATCCAAAGAAGAACCAGCAATATTAGTGAAGTAACTGGTGTAGGTTATACAAATGACTTACTTCCAAACCTTGAAGGTGCTACTTTAATTACTGAACCTGCAGAGATCAATTCGGAGTATAATAAAATCGGTTATTTCGCCAGAGTAAATTATGTATACAATGGTAAATATCTATTCAATGCATCATTCAGACGTGATGGTAGCTCAGTTTTTGGTCCGAATACTAAGTACGGAAATTTCCCTGCAGTATCAATAGGATGGAATGTTTCAGATGAAGCTTTCCTTGCTGGAAACAGCTTGATTAGTGACTTAAAACTTAGAGTTAGTTATGGTGAAACTGGTTCGGAGCGATTTAATGTAGGTGACGAAGTTATTAACAGATGGCCATACTTGGCATTACTGGATAACACTAATGCAGTAATTGAAGGGCAGGTAGTAAATGGTGCTTCTCCACTTAACATTGCAAACTCTTTATTACAGTGGGAAGCTTCTCAAGAATTTAACCCTGCAATCGATTTCGGTTTCTTGGGTAATAGAATTACAGGTTCATTGGATTACTATCAAAGAACTAGTGAGAGCTTGTTGCTAGAGAATCCTGTTTCTTATGTAACTGGTTTTTCTTCAGGAATTGTAAACCTTGGTAAAGTTAGAAACGAAGGTTTTGAGCTAGAAGTAAGAACTGTAAACATGGATAACAAAGGGTTTAAGTGGAATACCGCTGTTATTGCTTCGACAAACCAGAATGAGCTATTAGAATTTGGTGATTCTGACGGTGCATTAATCCAGGACCAGTATGGTAGAAACTCGCAATGGATCAACCTTATTGGTAACCCAATATCTTCATTCTATGGCTATGTAGTGGACACTGAGAATTATGATGATGCTGACTTTAGAGTTGCATATGTTGATAATCCTTGGAATAGAATCAATGGTCAGGCAGAAGATGTGATTGTAAGAGACCTTAATGGTGACGGTAGAATTACTGAAGATGACAAAACGATCCTTGGTGACCCATATCCAGATATTTTAATGAGTATTACCAATGAGTTTTCTTATAAGAATTTTGATCTGTCATTCATGATTCAGGGAAGCTTCGGTGCTCAGGTGAATAATATTGGAGATCAGTATTTCTATAACTGGTTTGGTAACTCAACAAGATCAGGTGGAGCGGAGCAGGCTGTAGAAGATGGGTTAGTTCCTCATGTGTCTTTCATTCAGGAGAAAGTGTTAACAAGCGAAGTAATCGCAAGTGCTGATTACGTATCTCTGAGAAATGTGACTTTCGGATACAATTTCAAAGATGTCCTATTGTCTAAAATCGGTCTAAGTGGATTAAGAATCTACGCTTCTGGTCAGAATTTGATCTATAGAACTGCAGATGATTACCACGGATTTAACCCGGAGCATATTGATGATGACAATCCAAGAGCTTACGGTGCGCAAAGAGCAGGAACACCTCTGTTCAGAACAATGACACTAGGCTTAAATGTCAACTTCTAATCTTTAAAGAATTAACCATGAAAAAGTTAAAATACATATTACTCGCATTTTTAGCGGTATCCTTTACATCATGCGATGATTTTTTGAGTCCACTGCCGGAAACTGCAGTAGCGGTAGAAGGATTTTTCCAGTCGGATGAAGATATTTTGGCAGGAATCTACGGAACGTACGATGCGCTTCAAGGAACAAATGAAAGTACAGAGACCAATATTGGTAATGCAAATAGAGGTGTCCAGTTTGAGCATTTATTAACAGAGCACAGAACTGATAACACAAGAAATGCAACATTAGAAGGTTCTAAATCAGATTTTCACAGATATGTAGTGGAAGCTGTAAATGTTGAATCTGAGGATTTCTACCAGTCTATGTACGAAGTGATTTTCAGAGCTAACAACATGCTTACATTCATGGATGTGGCAAATGAAAGCAATCGAGCAAGCTACACTGCAGAAGTTAAATTCTTAAGAGCGTACGCTTATTTCAAATTAGTTAGGCTTTTTGGAGACGTGCCTTTGGTAACTGAACCAATTGACCCTACAGATCAAACAGCGCTTTTCACTAGAGTCTCTGAAGCAGATGTATATACTCAAATCATCGAGGATTTAAATGATGCAATTGCTTCACTCGATAACTCTTATAGATCAAGAGCTTCAAGAGCTGCAGCACAAGGAATTTTGGCTAAAGTTTATTTATCGCTTGAAACTCCTCAATATGCATTAGCGGAAGCTTTATGCGAGGATATCATGAATAGTGGAGATTATTCATTGATGACTGATTATAGCGATGTTTTCTACAGTGAATTAAACAGTGAAATCATTTTCGCTATCCAATATCAGGCAAGCAATTCTGATGAGAGCCAGGGATTCTCTGCTGAGTTTACCTCTTTTGTTAGAGCAGGTAGAGATGATGGACAGAATATTGTTAATGAGAATTTATACAACGACTTTGTTGCTTACGGAGGAGACAGAACTGCTGTATCAATTACAGATCTAAGTGGAAATCTTGATCCAACAGAGAACGAGGTTGCTAAATTCTTACCTGAAGGAACTGACTTAACTGCTACTCCAATTGATTACGGAGTAGGTAGAAATGCAGGAAACGATTACATCGCTTTGAGATACGCTGATGTCCTTCTTCTTCATGTGGAGGCAACAATGGCTGGAGCACCTGCTACGGTAGATCCGGATGCATTGGCTTCTTTCCAGCAGATTAGAGATAGAGCAGGTTTAACTGCAACTGTTTCTTCAATCACAAAAGCAGATCTAATGACCGAGAGAAGAGTAGAGTTGGCTTTCGAAAACCAGCGATACTTTGACCTGAAGCGATTCGGTGAGTTTGAAAGTGTACTTTCTGCACACGCCGATGAAATGGGCTATGTGTGGAATATCAACAATGCTCGATATCTACCGATTCCTCAAAGAGAAATCAACATAAGTGGAGGTCTTCTTACACAGAACCTTGGTTACTAGAACCCTAAATAAGAGAGTTATGAAAGATAATAAGATAAATATATTCAATAAGTCGCTTAGACTTCTCTTACTAGTCTTAGCGGTTGGTTTTATCGCAAGCTGCGAATTAAGACCGGAGTTACCAGAAGCAGGTTCAATTCCTGATGAGACTCCACCAGCAGCTAGCTTCGAAAGCATTCGTACAGCTGAGGATTTCAGGATTGTCAGTTTTACAAATACATCAGTGGAAGCAACAAATTACCTGTGGGACTTTGGTCCTGATGGAGTAGTGTGTGAGGAAATTGATGGAGTTATGACTTGTAGCGATGCAAGTACAACTACAACAGAGAATCCATTCGCATTATTTGCAGCTGGAGAAGGTACTTATACTGTAAGCTTAACAGCTCTTGATGATAACATGGCATCAAACACAGTGATGGTTGATATCGAATTAGTAGATGAGTTTGTTCCACTTCCGGTAACTGTACTTAACGGTGATTTCGAAGATGGTAATGAGAACTGGAGAACTAGCAATTGGGATGTATGGGACAGTAACGCATTCGAGTCTAGTTCTGACGGTTCGAATACATTGTACGATGGAACAGATAACGGTTCTAAAACCAGAGGTGCAAAATGGAATGCATCAAGATCTGTAGGTTCTTTACAGTCTTCTAATACAAGGGTAGCATATCAACCATTGGTTGTTTCACCTTCATCAGATCAGAGAACAGTTACTTACATTTTGGAATTCGAGTACGCTATCAAAGATGATATTGCGACTGATCCACCAGAAGGAAGAATAGTTATCGCAGATATTATTTCAGGTCACTATGATGACGGTGATGATGCTTATGCTCAGACTGATAGAGGTGGAGGAACAAGCCTATTGCACATGGAAGTTTCAGAGCAAAAAGGAAAAGGAAACTTCACAACAGTTACTGGAGAGTTCGAAGCTCCGGAAAGTGGACTTGTAGCGGTACTATTTTCAGCAATTACACCTGTTGATGTATACGTGGATAATGTAAAGGTTTATCCTGCTAACTAAGCAAGGGCTACCGGTATTAACGAATTTTAAATAGAATTATAATGACTAATTATATAAAAAAAGGGATTGGTGCTTTGCTCATTGCTGGTCTTTTAGGAGCCTGTGGTGATGATGATACACCAAATCCAACTGGTCTCACTGAGATCACTTTATCAAGTTTTGCTGCTGAAGCATCTGGTGATGGAACAATCATTTCTGTTACTCCAGTGTCGATCGGAGCATCTTCATATGTGGTAGATTTTGGAGATCCAAATAGTGAAGAGGATGTACTAACTATCACTGAACAAGGTGGTACTATCTCTTATGACTATCCAAATGAAGTAGAAACAGTTACTTACACCATTACAGTAACAGCTAAATCCGATGAGGGATTTGCAGATGTTACCATTTCAAATGATGTAGAAGTAATGCACGCAATTGAAGCAACTATCAGTACGGTTCCTGCTTCACCTTCTTTAAGAGATGCTAACGTATTCTCACTATTTAGTGATGGGTTTGAGTTTGATGGAACAATGTACGCGTGGGAACATGGATCAGATGCAGCTGGTGGAACTGTTGTTGCAGTTGGTGAAAATAATGTAACTCAGTTCTCTAGAATTGGAATCAACTCCGGTTCAATGACGGTATCCACAGTAGACGTTGCAAACGCTATTGTAGATATAGTTCCTGTAACAGACATTCACTTCGATGTTTATTCAGAATTTTCTCAAGGAGTTGATTTGTTGAAAGTTACAATCGTGAACGCAGATGCTTCAACAACTTTTGTGGCTGATGGTTTGTCACTGACCGATGGAGAGTGGACTGGTATTGACCTTAATCTGGCAACAGGTTTCTCAGGATCAGTTGATATGATTGACGAAATCATCTTTGAACTTGGAACTGGCGGATCAGCCAATGATCATGCTACTATCTATGTAGATAATGTTTACTTGTATAAAACAACAGGTTCAGAAATTCTGAATGGTGACTTTGAAGAGGATAACAATATCTGGAGATTTCCATTATTCTCGGATGAAGCAACAACTAATCCATATGGATCAAGCTCAGATGGTTCTGATTTTGATTACGATGGGAATAACACAGGTGATAAAACAAGAGGTGCTAAGTGGAGTGCAAGTCAATCAGGCGGTGTAGGTGATTTCAGAACTACAGATTCAAGATATGCTTATCAGGAATTGGCTCTGACTGCTGGAACTGATTATGTTTTAGAATACCAATACGCAATCAGAACCGGTGATGGGGCTTCTTTAGATGGAAATAAAGTTGTTGGTGTTGTACTGGATGGATACTATGTGGATGGTGTGAATGCTGTTGCAGATATCGTTTCAAATAACATTGGGTTCTTCGAAGGCTTTACTGCAGAAGGTAAATTCAATGAGACTACAAACGGATATGGAACTTTCGTTCAAATTCCTTTTACAGCTCCAGAAAGTGGTGAGGTTTCAGTTATGTTCTTTGCCAATACAGCAGTTGATGCTTACATCGATAACGTCAAAGTTCTTGAATTGTCTGATGTGAGTGCTCCAAATGGAGAATACACTGCAGAAGCAAATGTTACTAATTTCCTAGAGTACACATTTACTAATACATCAGTGAATGCAACTTCATTTGAGTGGGATTTTGGTGATGGAAATACTTCAACTGAAAAGTCTCCAACACATACTTATGCAAGCGCTGGATCATATGATGTTGTTTTAACAGCAACTAATGAATCTGGTAGTGTAATGATCAATGAAACTATTTCGGTTACAGATCCTGATGGAGGAGCAACATTTGCAGCGGTACTTCAAAATGCTGATTTCCAGACATATCCTACTGC
Source organism: bacterium (assembly GCA_024743255.1). Taxonomy (GTDB): domain Bacteria; phylum Bacteroidota; class Bacteroidia; order Cytophagales; family Cyclobacteriaceae; genus JANSWY01. The sequence goes on from JANSWY010000032.1 coordinate 25,793, forward strand.
AGAAATGAACAACAATGATTTGGTTGATGCATGGACAATCGATCCTGATAATACTTTCAATGATGGTTCGGATACTCCATTTAACTTCTGGAGAAATGATGATCTTGAAGGTTGGGTATCAGATGCTGCTAATACAGGAGGATCTACAGACAAAGCAAGTTCTTCAGGAACAGATGCAACTTCTGCAGGAGGTACATCTGATAGATCACTGAAATTTGATAGTCCTGGTGAAAGAGCATACCAACCTTTCGAAGTTGAAGAAGGTGTTGAATACACAATTTCAGCATACGTTAGATCTGAAGCTACTCCGGCAACAGATGTTGAAGGTACTTTCTATATTCTTCACAGTGAACCAGCTGATGAGACTGATTTAGCGTCATTTGCTATCACTACTGTACCAGTTACTGCAACTGAAGTAGATACATGGCAAAATGTATCATTCAGCTTCACAGTTAATTCAACATTCAACTTCCCTCAAGACAGAGTGGACGAAAATGCAGATGACATTCTGACTTCAACAGAGCAGAATTTCGTGATCTTCTATTTCGTTCCTACAAGCACTGTAACAGGAGATAATGAAGTTTGGATTACTGATATAGTATTGGAAACTGACGGTTTCTAGTCTAAAAAAATTAAAAAGAAAACCTAGTAAGTTTTTCTCATAGAAGGGGTGGAAATAGTTGTTTGAGTATCCCTCAGACAACTCACTTCTCCTCAAAAAACGAAATCCTTGGCTTCTGAGCTGAGGTACGATTTAAATACTTCTTCATATTACTAGCAATTTGATCTGTGGCGTACCGGTTTTGGTACCCACAGTCAAATTACTTGCACCGTGAGGAATAGAAACAAAATTGATTGAAACAGAAAAGCACATTTTCTTAATCGAATACATGAGGTTCCTAATTTTCATATCAAGTTTTTTTGTAAGCATAGCATCCTTTGCTAGCCAATCCAATGAGACAAATTCGACTCATCCAAACCTGGTGCTGACAAAGCAAGGAGTGAGTTCAATGCGTGCTAACTTAGGTAAGGTTCCTTTGTTCGATAAAACATTAGAGTCAACAATTCAACTTGTTAAAGCTGAAATAGAAGCAGGGATTCAGGTGCCAGAGCCTAAAGATTTGGCTGGTGGTTATTCTCATGAAAGACATAAGGCCAACTTTTTCACGATGCAAAAGGCCGGTGTTCTTTTTCAAATAACCGGAGAAGAAAAATACGCTGCTTATATCAAAGAAATGTTGTTGGCATATGCCGAATTATACCCAACAATAGACAAGCACCCAGCAACAAGATCCTATGCCAGAGGGAAGTTTTTCTGGCAATGTTTAAATGATGCAAATTGGTTGGTGTACACTGCACAAGCTTATGATTGTATTTATGATTGGCTGGATGCCAAAACAGTAAATAAATTAAATAAAGAATTATTCCGTCCTTACGCGGATTTCCTTTCCCTGGAAAACCCCCAATTCTTTAACCGATTGCACAATCACAGTACCTGGGGAAATGCTGCGGTAGGAATGATAGGGTTGGTGATAAATGATAAAGAACTAATCGATCGGGCATTATACGCATTCGATATTAAATCTGGTTCAGGAGTTGATAACGATGGAGGATCATTGAATCTTCAAGGATATAAAGAAGGAGGCTTTGTAGCTCAAATTGATCATTCATTTTCACCTGATGGCTACTATACAGAAGGTCCTTATTATCAGAGATATGCCATGTATCCATTTCTGGTATTTGCCCAAGCTTTAACCAATAAAATGCCTGAGCTAAAGATATTGGATTATAGAAATGGGTTATTACTAAAAGCTGTAGATGCCCTCATTAATCAAACTAACTCACAAGGAGAGTTCTTTCCAATTAACGATGCTCAAAAAGGAATGTCTCTCTCATCGAGGGAACTAGTTAATGCAGTGAGCATGGCTTACCATTACGGAGGAAATGATACAGGTTTACTTTCTATAATTGAAAATCAAAATCGTGTACCGTTAAATGATTCCGGTTTAAATGCAGCAAAAGCAATAGCAGATGGAAGGTCGACAGCATTTAAATACAAAAGCCTTGAGCTTAGAGATGGAGCAAATGGTAATGAGGGAGCTATCGGTATACTAAGATCAAAAGATATTACTCTTGTCATGAAATATGCAAAACATGGCATGGGACATGGGCATTTTGATAGATTAGGGTTCCTACTTTATGATGAAAATGGTGAAGTAATCCAGGATTATGGTTCAGCCAGATGGGTTAACATAGAACACAAAGATGGAGGAGGATACTTAAAGGAAAACCATAGCTGGGCAAAAGAAACAGTTGCACACAATACTCTAGTAGTCAACAAAGATTCCCATTTTGATCATAACGTAAAAGCAGCTGATAAATCTCCAGGAACACCTTATTATTTTGACTCTTCAGAAGGCATTCAAATCGTTAGTGCTAAAGAATTAAATGCATACGAAAATGTTGAGATGCATCGAACTATGGCTGTCCTGGAAATAGAGGAATTAGAAAACCCATTAGTACTGGATCTATTCTCTGTTCAGGCTCCTGGAGATACAAGATATGACCTTCCTGTTTACTATTTGGGAGAATTCATGTCCTCAAATCAGAAGTTTGAAATCAATAATGAACTTTCGCCAATGGGTACCAATGATGGTTACCAACATCTATGGCAGGAAGCACAATCAAACATAGAAGGTGATTTGATGCAATTCACTTGGTTTAATAACAGGAGCTTTTACACCATGACATCTGCGACACTTGCTGGTGATCAGGTGTTAATGACAAGAATTGGAGCGAATGATCCAAATTTCAATTTGAGACGAGATCCAGGATTGATTCTACGAAGGGTTGGGGGAAATACACTGTTTGCTAACCTATATGAAAAGCACGGCAGCTACAATTATGCTTCCGAACGACCATTAAACTTATTTACCACAATTGCTGATTTGAATGTGATACATCAATCAGAGGGTTATGTTGCAGTCCAGTTTGAGCTTAAATCTGGTGAGAAATATCAATTCTCTTTTAGCCTGAATAATAAGGAATCTAATAGTAGTCACATTTTGGAAAAGAATGGCAAAAGCTACAATTGGCAAGGAGTATACGATCTTAAAAAATTAACTGAATAGATAAATGAATAGAAACAGCGAAAAATACATTCTAACTGATAAAATGGAATGGGAAGAACTTGGAGGAGGGGTATCCAGAAAGTTCTTAGGCTATGATAATCAAATCATGATGGTCATGGTGAAGTTTGAGAAAGGAGCTCTGGGGTCACCTCATCAACACTTTCACACACAAGCTACTTACTGTATCTCTGGAAAATTTGAATTTGAAATTGATGGCATTAAGCAAGTGGTAACTGGTGGAGATGGTGTCTACATAGAACCCAATCTTCTACATAGCGCTGTTTGTCTTGAAGAAGGGATGCTGATTGATACTTTCAGTCCTGTTAGAGAGGACTTCTTAACTGGAGGCGGGGTGTCATACTTTGGAGATAAAGATTAAAGAATTATGAAAATTAAAGGCTTAAGGTGGTGGATTATTGGGCTGGTTTGTCTGGCAACAATAATCAATTACATAGATAGATCGGCGCTGGCTATTATGTGGCCAGATATTTCAAAGGATCTTGAAATGACCAAAAGTGACTATGCCCTGATTTTGAATGTGTTTCTTGTGGCATATGCCGTTGGACAATCAGTCTCAGGAAAGATGTTTGATAAAATTGGAACCAAACTGGGCTTTGTTGTTTCAATAACAGTCTGGGGTCTAGCAACAGCTCTGCATGCACTTGCAAAAGGTGTGTTTTCATTTAGTTTTTTCAGAGTGCTACTGGGATTAGGAGAAGCAGGTAACTGGCCTGGAGCTGTAAAAAGTAATGCTGAATGGTTTCCTGTAAATGAAAGGGCGTTCGCACAAGGTATATTTAACTCTGGCGCTGCAATGGGTTCAATTGTTGCACCTCCATTGATTGCAATTCTTTGGGTTGCAATAGGTTGGAAAACCACTTTTGTACTGCTTGGCTTGTTAGGTTTGATCTGGGTAATTCCTTGGATTATCTTCAATAAAGCAGTACCTGCAAAACACAAATGGATCACTGAAAAAGAGAGGGAATACATACTTGCAGGAATGGAAGAAAAGACCGAGGATGACCAAAAGCCTGGTCTAAGTATGATTCAAATTTTGTCTCATAGGGAATCATGGGCAGTGTTGGCCTCAAGATTTTTCGTGGAGCCAATCTGGTGGTTATTCGTTGGTTGGATGCCAATTTATCTTGCAGATGTCTACGGCTTTAATGTAAAAGAAATCGGTTTGATGGCTTGGGTGCCATATGTAGGAGCCGCATTAGGAAGTTTATCCGGTGGTTACTTTTCTGGTCGACTTATGACGAATGGATCTTCTGTGGATAGTGCTAGAAAAAAGACTATTCTAGTGGGTTGCATTATTATGTTTCTTGGCATGGCTGCTACAATATTATTTGGCAACACACCAGAAAAGTTCGTGGGGATAGTAGCATTAGTGCTTTATGGATTCCAGTTTGTGATCTCCAACATTCAAACCATTCCAAGTGACCTGTTTAGTGGCAAATCAGTTGGTTCATTGGCAGGTTTGGGAGGTACTGTTGGAATCTTTTCTGTAATCATAATGAATTTCCTGGTACCGGTTATCACAGAGAATTATTCATATACCCCAGTCTTCATAATGATAGCTGTATTTGTACCAATGGGGTATTTATCAATAAAATATTTTGCTAAAGAAATTAAACCAATTGGCTAGCGAGCAATTGGTGTTTAAAATATAAACATTTAATAATCAATTAATTATAAAAGAAATGTCAGAAAATAAAATTGCGATAGTAACTGGAGCAACAGGCGGAATCGGGTTCGAGGTTGCTAGAAGACTTGGTCAAGATGGTTACACTGTGGCTTTAAACGGAATTGAAGATGAAGCAGGAGCAAAGCGAGTAGAAGAATTGGCTAAAGAGGGTATTACAGCTGAGTACTATGGCTTTGATGTAACAGATGAAGAAGCAGTAACTTCAAATATCAATGCTATTGGGCAAAAACATGGTAAAATTGATGTGTTGGTTAATAACGCTGGTGGCCTTGGAGGTAGATCAAGATTTGAAGAAATGTCTACTGAGTTCTACAGGAAAGTGATGGCCCTTAATCTTGATTCTGTGTTTTTTGCATCGAGAGCAGCCATTCCTTGTTTGAAGAAGAGTGAAAATGCTTCCATTATCAACTACACTTCCAATGCAGGTTGGAATGCAGGAGGACCAGGAGCTGGTATTTATGGAACTTCAAAAGCTGGTGTGCATGCCATTACAAGAGCTCTTGCAAAAGACTTAGCTGAATATGGTATCAGAGTAAATGCTGTATCTCCGGGTACTATTGATACTCCATTCCACGCACAGATTAAATCAACAAAACCGGAAGTGTTTGCTTCTTGGAAAAATAATATTTTGCTAGGTAGATTAGGAGAGCCACAGGAAGTTGCTTCTGTTGTTTCATTCCTGGCCAGCAAAGATTCGTCTTTCATCACTGCTGAAACTATTCAGATAGGTGGCGGACAGGCTTTAGGAATTTAAGAAAAACTAGATATTTAATACGATGAGGTTAAAAGGTAAGGTTGCAGTAGTTACAGGTGGAGCGCGAGATATTGGTAGAGCTATTAGTATCAAGTTGGCGCAAGAAGGCGCAAAGGTTGTTGTTAACTACTTTAACAGTGAGCAGGATTGTAAAGAAACACTTTCGGCTATCAAAGAAATAGGAGGTGAAGCCATCGCAATAAAGGCGGATGTAACAAAACAGGAGGATATCGACCAATTAGTGGTCAAAACCAAAGAAGCATTTGGAGATAACCTTCACATCCTTGTCAACAATGCAGGTGGTCTTTTCGCCAGAAAAACTATTGGGGAAATCGATGAAGCTTTTTATGATCTTGTAATGAATGTAAATTTCAAAGGAACTGTATTTGTAACCAAAGCTTTTATGTCCATGCTAGGTAATGGATCTTCAGTCATCAATGTTGCTTCTCAGGCAGGACGAGATGGTGGAGGTCCGGGATCTGCATTGTACGCCTCTTCAAAAGGTGCAGTAATGACACTTACCCGAAATTGGGCCAAAGAATTAGGTCCAAAAGGGATAAGAATTAACGCTGTTTGTCCTGGTATGATTGCAACCAAATTTCACGATGATTTCACCAAAGATGAGGTGAGAAAAAATGTAGCTGGAAACACTCCTCTGAGACGAGAAGGTGGAGCGGGAGAAGTTGCTGATCTCATTGCTTATTTGGCAAGTGATGAATCATCTTTCATGACAGGTAACAATGTAGACATAAATGGCGGTCTTGCATTTTCTTAATTAAGCTAATTTTTGGGGTTGTAGAAATCTTTCAGGGACCATTTAAGTGAAGCTTGTGTTTGTTTCCGTAAATGGTTGTTTTACAAGGATGGTTCCTGTGATTTCTTATATCAAAATACAACATATCACAATTCGAATTAATTGAAATAGGATGCTAAATACAAAATACATATTGGTGAGTGCAGTCTCAGCTATTTGTTTAGTGGCATTTATTTCATGTAGCTCGAAAAACAATAGTACAGAGTCTTCAGGCAAGCTTTATGCAAGTGAGGTAATTCCATTTTTTGATAACTGGAATTTGATTCTTGGAGATGGAACAAATGCAGGTAAGGCCATTGATTTTGAACATCAGGATTTCTTTTATACCACATCTGATGATGCAGGTGACTGGGTTGTTTTTAAAACTCCTAATGGAGGTAACACTCACGGAACCTCCAATAATACCAGAACTGAACTAGCACAATTAAAAAAATGGTATCCAACGACAAATGCAAAATTGTCTGCTACACTTAAAGTAATGAATGTCTCAGCTACGGGTGACGCTCGTGTTGCAGCAACACATTCAGTGGTAGTTGGCCAAATTCACAGTGCTGATGGTCATGAAAACGAACCGCTCAAAATCTTCTACAGGAAGTATCCAAATAATACGAAAGGATCAGTTTTTTGGCATTATGAAATCAACACAGCAGGAGATGACAATTCTGGCAGATGGGATTATTCCACAGCAGTATGGGGTCACGACTTTGCTGTAGCTGGTAATGATGTGGTGACTGGACCTGAAGAGCCAAAGGATGGAATTGGGCTTGGAGAAGAATTCAGTTATGAAATCATTGTTGAGAATGGAATCATGACACTGATTTTCAAAAGCAAAGGACATGAAACTAAAACATTTACAAAGAATCTATTAGAATCAGAATACACCTCAAAAGGTGATATTCCTTTGCAAACACAAAAGGTATTTGTACCAATTGGCCAGGATGGACTAGAAAGGAGTAACGCCTATTCAGATGAAGGGCTTTTCTTCAAATTGGGTGCTTATAATCAAACAAACGGCAAATCTCCAGAAGTAAATAACAGATGGTGCTCAAATGCAGAAACCTTTGGTGGCAATATCCAAAAGCAATATGAAACTGGAAACTACGTGGAGGTTTGGTTCAAAAAGGCTGAATTGCAAGTGAGCAATGACGCTATTTCAAACGAAGGGTATTTTATCAAAAACGATAGAAAAGGGTCATGAAAATTAAAATACTAAGCATACTAATTTTAAATACAGTAGTTCTTTTGATGTCTTGCGGAAGCACTCCACAAAAGGAGACTACAGAACAGACTAAACAGCAATACCCAAGTGACATTATCTCAAATTTGGCTAGTTGGAAAATACTTCTTGGCAATGGCGAATCCTCAAGTGATCTAATCAATTTTGAGCATCCAGAGTATTTCTATGACACAAATGATGGTAAAGATTGGGTAGTCTACAAAGCTCCCAATGGCGGAATTACTTCTCCCAATTCTCACAATACCAGATCAGAATTAGGAGAGAAAAGAAGATGGAAACCAGTGGAGGGAGGTAATCTGAAAGGGACATTAAAAGTAATGCATGTTTCTTCCAAAGGAGATGCTCGTGTTGCGTCTTCATACTCAGTTGTTGTAGGGCAAATTCACAGCGATGATGGCCATGAAAACGAGCCGTTAAAGATTTTTTACAAGAAATTTCCAGAACATACTAAAGGGTCTGTTTTTTGGAACTATGAAATTAACACCGAAGGAGAGAACGATGGAAGGTGGGATTTTTCTAGTGCTGTATGGGGTTATGATATGTCGGTAAAAGGCTCTAATATCAATGACTTTCCTGAGGAACCGCAAGATGGAATTGAGCTTGGTGAAGTCTTTAGTTACGAAGTTAATGTGTTTGAAGGTGTGATGTACCTAACTTTTTCAAGCGAAGGTCATGAGACCAAAACATTTACAAAGAATCTAATAGAAACAGAATATCTTAATAATGAGGATATTCCACAACAGATATTAAATCGAGTAAGCAAAAGAAGAACTGGAACGGAAAAAGCAACAGCATATGCTGGAGAAAACCAGTTTTTCAAACAAGGAGCCTACAATCAAACCAATGGCAAGAACATGGGTGATCGTGCAGCAATAGTGACCTATGATGGTGATCTTCAAAAGCAGTATGCTAATGGTTGTTACACCGAAGTTTGGTTCAGTGATTCGTACCTAGGTCCGGGAGAAGCTCCTTCCAATTAATTACAGAGAGTTTATGTTGAGAATTGAATACATGAAAATATTAAAAAAGTTAACACTTATAGTTACTGTCCTTGCAATAATTCAGGGATGTCAATCTGGTAATAGCAATTCTGGGATAATCGTCTCAAATGCTGATGAACTCAAAGAAGCAATTTCAAAAGCGACTCCAGGAACCAACATTATCATGAAAAATGGTGAATGGAGTGACGTGCAAATTAAATTTAAAGGACAGGGTTCAAAAGGAAATCCAATTACTCTGAAAGCAGAAATACCAGGTCAGGTAATAATCACGGGCCAATCTGATTTGAAATTAGGAGGGGAATACCTGATAGTAGATGGCTTGTATTTCAAAGATGGAGCTTCTCCTTCCAATGCAGTTATTCAGTTCTTCATCGATAGTGATAATCTGGCAAACCATTCCAGAGTAACAAATACGGTAATTGAGGATTTCAACAAGGCTCAAAGAAACATGCAGGACTATTGGGTGCTTTTTAAAGGAAGGCATAATCAATTGGATCATTGCTATCTGGCTGGAAAATCGAATAGAGGGCCAACCATTCGATTGAATCTTGCTGGAAATCAAAGCATTAAAAACTATCACAAAATCAACAACAACTACTTTGGCCCAAGACCTCCAAAAGGTGGACCGAGTGCTGAAACTATTCAGATGGGAACAAGCCAGACTTCTATGGTGCCAAGTTACACTCAGGTATATGATAACCTGTTCGATCATTGTAACGGTGAAGTAGAAGTGATCTCAAGCAAATCAAATTTCAATGAATTTCGCAACAACGTTTTCTATAAAAGCGAAGGTTCACTCGTAACCCGACATGGTAATTACTGCACAATTGATGGTAACTATTTCATTGGTGATGAGAAATCTCCTCATGTTGGTGGTGTAAGACTAATTGGTACCGGTCATTGGGTAACAAACAATTACTTCTACAATCTAAGAGGTGAAATCTTCAGGGGACCTTTGTCTGTGATGAATGGAATTAGAAGACCAGCAATCAACCGATACATTCAGGTAACGGATGTGGTGGTGGCATACAATACCTGGGTAGATTGCAAGTCTCCGTGGCAATTTGGAGTAGGTTCCAATATTGATCAGAAAGACGTACTCCCAGCCTCAGAAATCAGGTCCGAAACGCCAATCAGAACTATTGTAGCGAACAACATCATCTACAACACAAAAGGAGACGAAATGCCAATCGTCAGATATGATTCAATTGATGGTATCAAGTTCAAGAACAATATTATCGATAATCAGCGGACGAGTTTCAGGAGTGTAAAAGGTCTGAAAGAAAAGGAGCTTGAAATGAAAGAGGCATCAGAAAATATTTGGGTGCCTTCCGAGGACCTATCAGGATTAGATATTTATGAAGGTTATGAATTCAATCAGATTACCAAGGATTTATTTGGTAACGCAAGATCTACGAAGAATTCAATAGGATCAGTCATTTCATCGGCATCTCAAAAACCTGAATTATTGGATGTATCGAAATATGGGCCTTCTTGGTTCGATCCTTCTCCAGAAGCAAATGAACCTAATTCTCATGCGGTAACTAGCAGTGAAGAGTTAATCAACGCAATTGCTCTGGCAAAACCAGGAGATGTTATTGATTTACAGGAAGGTGAATTTGAATTAAGCAATTCGTTAAAAATCAATAAAAAACTAACTATTAAATCTGCAAACAATTCAAATCCATCAACAATCAATTATATGGGAGATTCAGGATCACCTGCATTTGAAATGAATCCAAAAGCAGAGCTTACATTGATAGGAGTTAAGCTTACAGGAAACAAAGTAAACTATGCTTTCGCATCTCTTGTTAATAATATGTCGAGTCTTTACAATTTGGAAGTAATTGATTCCGAAATCTCGAACTTCCATTATGTATTAAAAGCATACAAGTACTCATTTTCAGAATTCATTCAGTTCAAAAACTCGACAATTAGAGATTGCAATAACGGTATCGAACTTGCTGCTGAAAATGATGATAAAGGTGATTACAATGCAGAAAATTTGTTTGTGATCAATACAAAATTTGAAAACATCAAAAAGAATGTGATTGATTATTACAGAGGTGGATATGATGAATCAACAGTAGGAGGAAATTTGATCGTTCAAGGTTGCACTTTCGAAAAATGCGGTGCACAAGAAGAAAATGGAATCTTAGTCAATACCTATGGAATAATCAATGTGGATATTTCTGGAAACAGCTTCACCAATAATAGAGTGAAACTTGTTGCAAGACTTTGGGGAGCAAAAAATAACTCTCACAGCGACAATGTGATCGAGAGATCCGGGAAGTTGATAGTGGAACAAAACCTTCCATTGAAATTGATGTATTAACAATTCGATTGATAATGTCAGATATTTATCAAATATGCTTTCTTTTCAATCGTTTTCACTCAAAGTTTTAGTGCTTTTTGTGTATTTTTAACACAGTTTAAAAGCTGAAAATATTAACCAGTTAATTTGTTTTACGACATTTATGAAAAGTCTTAAATTCTTTCAAATATTTCTGATTGCCTGTATGGTTTCAACAACTATTCTCGGGCAGGATCCTAATCTACCTCCAAGTGGAAATTTTGATCTTACGTACTGGAAAATCACACTTCCGGATCAAACTGAGGTAGAGGAAAATGAACTTTCTAATGGATTTGAGAGCGAAAACGAATTTTATACAGATCCAGAGACCGGGGGTATGGTGTTTGTTTGTCCAAATGATGGAGAAACAGGAGGGAGCACTTACCCAAGAAGCGAACTGAGAGAAATGATGCGGGCTGGTAACACAAGCATCAGTACAAAAGGAATCAATAAAAACAACTGGGTATTTTCTTCATCCACTGTTGAAAACCAACAAGCCGCTGGAGGAGTGGATGGAACCATGACTGCCACTGTTGCAGTAGATTATGTCTCTGTATCTGGTGACGACAGTAGAGTGGGCCGTGTAATTATCGGACAAATCCACGCATCAGATGATGAACCATGCCGATTGTACTATCGCAAATTACCTGGAAATACCAAAGGTTCAATATATGTAGCTCATGAACCAACAACTTCATCCGAGCAATGGTACGAAATGATTGGTAGCCGAAGTAGTAGTGCTTCAGATCCGGAGGATGGCATAGCGCTGGGCGAAAGGTTCAGCTATATAATCGATGTTGTATTCAATACACTTACGGTTACCATTATAAGAGACGGTAAAGAGGATGTTGTTCAGGAAATAGACATGACTGATAGTGGTTTCGCGGATGACTGGATGTACTTCAAGGCTGGAAATTACAATCAAAACAACTCTGGTGATGAAGGTGATTATGCACAAGTATCTTTCTTCGAACTTGATGTAACTCACGGGTCGGCTAATAATGAACCAACTGTTAGCATTACTTCTCCGGGATCTAATGATACTTTCATTGAAAGAGACAATATAACAATTGAAGCAGAAGCTTCCGATAGTGATGGAACAATTGAGAAAGTGGAATTTTACCAGGGAGATACAAAACTTGGAGAAGATACTACTGAACCATTTTCATTTACTTGGGAAAATGTAGCTGAAGGTGATTATGAAATTACTGCAGTAGCTACAGATGACGGAGGAGCAACCAATACTTCTTCCGCAGTTGAAATAGAAGTAAATGCGCAATCAATAGCTTTTGAAGCTCCATATGATATTCCTAGGTTTCAAGAATTTCTTGCAGAATGTAAGTTGCAAGCACCTACTAGTTCAACAGCAGCTACGCCTAGCGAAATCATGAATGGATATACATCGGAGTTCTTTTATGTAGCTGATGGTGATAAAATCGCTTTTAACCAATCTGGTGAAAGCATGCGCACAGAACTAAGAAATGAAACCAACTGGAATCTAAATGATGCAAATCGTTCACTTCATGGAAAAATCAATATCGTAGAGCAGACTTGTGATCAGGTAACCGTTGTTCAAATTCATGACGATGCTAATGCAGGAGACGGACCAAACAAACCACTACTAAGAATTTATAAGCATCTTACGCGAGATCCCAATAATCACCTTTGGGCCGCAATTAAGACCGATGCTACAGGAGACAATACTGAGCAATACGACTTGGGGGAAGATCCAGATGGGTACTTTAGTTTTGATGTTCGCCTGGTAGATGGCAATATGATCATTGCAATTGATGGAGATGAAAAGGTAAATGTTGATGTTTCCTTTTGGGAATTTCCAAGCTATTGGAAAGCAGGTGTTTACCTTCAGGATGATGGTGTAGCTACTGCTCAATTTGATGAATTATATGAAGGTGACGGAAATACTGTAAATCACAATCCAGGCATATCGATTACCTCTCCAGCAAATGAAGATACTTTTGAATCTGGAGGTGATATCACCATCACTGCTGAAGCGTTTGATACAGACGGCACGATCTCTCTTGTAGAATTTTATCAGGGCAATGAAAAAATAGGTGAAGATAATACTGCTCCATATGAGACAACCTGGGAAAATGTTCCATTAGGCGATTATACAATTACAGCAACCGCTACTGATAATGATGGTGCCTCTACCAACTCACTTGGAATTGAAATTTCTGTTGGTGTGTCATATTCATTGGATGTTTCGGTAACTGGCGAAGGAACTGTTTCCAGAAACCCAGATGCATCTTCTTACGACGAAAATACAGTAGTTAGTTTATTCGCTACTCCTGAATCTGGCTACCTATTTGATGGCTGGAGTGGTGATTTATCAGGAAGACAAAATCCGATGACCATCACCATGGATTCAGATAAAGATGTAACTGCCAACTTTGTATTAGCTGCAACTTACACATTGACCACATCCGTAGTTGGAGAAGGATCAATTGAAGTTTCGCCTTCGGCTGACAGTTATGCAGAGGGAACAGTGATTACTCTTACTGCAATCCCAGATGGAGATTTAGCATTTGAAGGATGGAGTGGAGATATTTCTGAGACGGACCTTGAAGTAGAGATTACAATATCAGAAGATATGTCTGTTACAGCCACTTTTGGGGTGGTTTCTAGTATTGGAAATGAATATTTAGAGAATGAGGTTATCATATTTCCAAACCCAATTAATAATCATGCAATAATTGAGTATACAAGTACAGGCTCAGATTCTGCAAGCCTGACTATCCATGATATTTCTGGAAAGCAAGTCGATATGTTGATTGTTGCTAATCCTGTTCCTGGGAAACAGCAGATTCAGTGGAATGTACCTGAAAATCTGGAATCCGGAATCTACTTCATTAAACTACAGGTAGGAGAATTAACAGCTCACTCAAGAGTTTTATTGAATCGTTGATTGGTAATTGATTACTTAATTGTAATAATCTTTCAGATTTAAATAGAAATCAGCATTAACAACAGAAAGTGATTATAAGTTTTTGGTTAGTTATTTAATTTACGGCCAAAGAACCTTTATTAATATCAAAAGCCTTTAATCACATGAGTAAAGTTGGACCGCTGGATACCGCCGTTTCTTTAGATTCATATGAATGTACAATCGCCGTAGAATGTTGTGTTTTCGGGTTTCAGGAAAATGAACTTAAGATATTACTGGTAAAAAGGGGAATTGAGCCATTCAAAGACAATTGGGTAATTCCAGGAGGAGCCATGGGTGAAGGCAAAACCTTAACTCAATCTGTCTTAGCAGTTCTTGAAAACCTAACCGGAATTAAACAGCTAAATCTTGAACAAGTAGCTTGTTACAGCGATGTTGAAAGACACCCTGTAAAACGTGTTGTTTCTATTTCTTTCTACGCATTAGTTAAACCAGAAAATTATCCGGTTATCCCGAAAAACTACATCTCAGATATTAAATGGTTCTCCATCAACGATCTTCCTCAACTCGGTTTCGATCATGATCAATTACTGGAAGATGCCCTCAAAAAATTAAGGAGCAACCTTAGAGATCACTTCGTTTTTGGTGAATTACTTCCAGATCGTTTTACACTAACAGAACTACAAGATCTATACGAAAAAATCCTCGATGAAGAACTGGATAGAAGAAACTTCCGAAAGAAAATTCTTCAGATGGATTTGCTAATTGATACCAACGAAAAAAAGGCTGGCGTTAAGGGTGGACCTACCCTTTTCGAAATGAAAAAATAGCTCTCAAAATAGAGTGTGGAAAACTTGCATTTTTTCCTTTCTGTGTATAAATTACACAGAAATGTAAATAAGATATTTTCTACTATGAATAATAAGGTCGTAACCTTTGGAGAAATCATGCTTAGGCTGGCTCCACAGGGTTTTTTAAGATTTTCACAAGCCAATAATTTTGATGTAGTATATGGTGGTGGCGAGTCCAATGTGGCCGTCTCTTTGGCCAACTATGGAGTGCCTGTAGATTTCGTAACAAGGCTTCCGAAAAATGACATTGGAGAATGTGCATTAATGGAAATGCGCAAACGTGGAGTTAACACTCAAAACATAGTTTTCGGTGGTGATCGTTTAGGGATTTATTTCCTCGAAACAGGAGCTGTAAGTAGAGGTAGTAAAGTAGTCTATGATCGTGCACATTCAGCAATGGCTGAGATTGAAGCTGGCATGGTCGACTGGGATAAGGTTTTTGAAGGTGCAAGTTGGTTTCATTGGACAGGAATTACTCCAGCAATTTCTCAGGGAGCTGCTGATGCTTGTTTGGAAGCAGTAAAAGCTGCGTCTGCAAAAGGCATAACAATTTCAACAGATCTAAATTATCGGGCAAAGCTCTGGAAGTTCTGCGATTCAGCAAAACGTGAGGAGATCATGACTGAAATCACTTCCTATTGCGATATCATTCTTGGAAACGAAGAAGATGCAGAGATGCATTTCGGTATAAAGCCCGAAGGTATTTCGGTACAGACGGAGGGGCACAATGTAAAGGCTGAAGCATTCCTTTCAGTTTGTCAGCAAATGATGAAGAAGTTCCCAAGAGCTAAGAAAGTAATTACAACACTTCGTGGATCTATTTCTGCTTCACATAATACATGGGCAGGTGTGTTATATGATGGCAATAAGATGTATGAAACACGTCAATATCAAATCACAGATATAGTAGATAGAGTGGGAGGTGGTGACTCATTCATGGGAGGACTCATTTATGGGTTACTGACCTACCCGGAGGATGATCAGAATGCACTTGATTTTGCGGTAGCTGCATCATGTCTAAAACACACTATCAAAGGTGATGCAAACCTGGTAACAGTAGCAGAAGTAGAGAAGTTGATGGGCGGAGATGCTTCGGGAAGAGTAGCAAGATAAATATAAGAGGTTGCGATTTGGCCCAATTATATCCATTAAAGCTCATCGTAAATGGTTGGGCCAATCGTGATTTTCTAAACACAATTAAAAGATGAAACCAAGTATAGTCATTATTTGCGGAGGTGGTCCCGCGCCTGGAATAAATACCGTTATTGCAATGGTTGCAAAAGCTTTTATTGCTGATGACTATCGTGTATTGGGAGTTCATCATGGTTATCAGGGACTTTTTTCAGAAAACCCTGAAATAAAAGAGTTTGATTTTGAGCACGCCGACAGGATTTTTAGCAGAGGTGGCTCAACACTCATTATGAGTCGGTTTAAACCGAAAAACGAAGACTTTAATACCAGGATATTTGAACGGGAAAATGTCAAATTGCTGGTCACTATTGGAGGAGACGATACGGCTTCAACAGCTAACCGGGTCACAAATTATTTAGCGGACAAGGATATTGTAATCAGCAATATCCATGTCCCTAAAACAATCGATAATGATCTTCCACTTCCCGACAGAAACCCCACTTTTGGCTTTCATTCTGCAAAGGATGAAGGAGTGAAAATTGGAAATACTGTATATGAAGATGCTCGTACTGCTCGACAATGGTTTGTCATGTCTGCGATGGGAAGATCCGCAGGTCACCTGGCATTTGGAATTGCTACTGGCTGTCATTTTCCAATGATGATTATTCCTGAAATGTTCAATAAAACAAAAGTCTCAATTGATAAGATTCTTAAGCTGGTCATTTCATCAATTGTTAAGAGGAAGATTTTGGGGATTGAATACGGAGTAGCGCTGATCAGTGAAGGTGTATTTCATATTCTTGATACTGAAGAAATTGAAAATAGAGGTATTCATTTGACACATGATGCTCATGGTCATCCAGAACTTGGTAATGTAAGCAAGTCCCATATTTTCAATGTGTTACTGCAAGAAATTCTGCATAAACTCAATTTAGATGTTAAAAGTAGACCAGTGGAACTAGGCTATGAACTGAGATGTGCCAGACCAATTGGGTTTGATTTGACCTTGTGCTCATTACTTGGATTGGGTGTAAAAAAATTATTCAATGAGGGTGTGAGTGGATGCATTGTAAGTGCAAATTCATCAGGAGATATTTCGCCAATCTACCTTTCAGATTTTGAAGAGAACGGAAAGATCCCTCCGAGGTTGGTAGACATAGATGCCCAGATTGCTCAGCTATTTTTTAAAGAATTGCATTACATCATGCCGGAAGATTATGAGCAAGCAAAGCAGTACCTACCCGATCCTGAATCATATGATTTTAACAAAATTCTAAATTGGTCATGAGCAAAAAGGTAGTCACTTTCGGAGAGGTCATGATGAGGTTTTCGCCTCCAGGTCATGCAAAGTTTTCACAAGCAACTACGGTAGAGTTGGCCTATGGAGGAGGAGAAGCGAATGTTGCTATTTCATTAGCATATTTCGGAATGGAAGCGTTTCACATCACAAGGTTTCCCGATAATCTAATTGGTCGCTCTGCCACTCAATATTTAAGACATCATTGGCTTCATACCAAATATATCAGTTACGGAGAAGGCCGAATGGGTAAGTACTTTTTGGAAAAAGGAGCTGTTCACAGACCTAGTGTTGTGGTGTACGAAAGGGATAGCTCCGCTTTTTCCAAAATTGAAGCAGGAATGTTTGATTGGAAACACATCCTAAGAAATGCCGACTGGTTTCATTGCACTGGGATAACCCCCGGAATTTCCCAGGGTGCCGCAGATGAATGTCTCACTGCAATTCAGACAGCAAATGCTCTTGGTGTACCTGTGTCTGTGGATGTTCATTCCAGAAAGAACTTGTGGCAATATGGGAAAGACAAGAGAGATGTAATGCCGGAATTGGTGGCAGGAAGTGATGTTGTTATAGCCAGTCCATACGATATGCAGGAAAACCTCAATATCGCTAAAGCGACAGATAAATTGGCAATAGCTTCAGAGAAGCTTAAAAAGGAATTTCCAAGAGTAAAAAAGGTAGTAGACAAGAACCGTGAGGCTATTAGTGCTTCCCACAATAGAATCCAGGGATTCATTTGGGACGGTAATAAGGTCTTGTCTTCACCTTCCTTGGATGTGACTCACATAGTTGATCGTGTAGGGACAGGAGATGCTTATGCCGCTGGGATGATTTATGGATTGTTGAATCTAAAGAATGATCAGGAGGCAGTCAATTTTGCAGCAGCTGCCTGCGCACTAAAACATACTGTAGAGGGTGATGTAAATATGGTTTCTGTGGATGATGTGGGGAATTTGGTAGATGGTAATACATCAGGAAGAATTAAAAGATAATAAGACATTAAAACGATAAACAAATGGCAAGATTTACAAGGATAGACGTAGCGGTGAAGATGAAGGAAACAGGAATGGTTCCTGTATTTTATCACAAAGATATTGAGCTGTGCAAGGAAGTGTTGAAGGCATGTTATGAAGGTGGAGTTCGGGTATTTGAATTTACCAATAGAGGAGATTTTGCTCATGAAGTATTTGCTGAATTAGTAAAGTATGCAGAAAAGGAATGTCCAGAAATGATTCTTGGAGTAGGCTCCATTATTGATGGTCCTACAACAGCGTTATATCTTCAAATAGGTGCAAATTTCATTGTTTCTCCAATCATGGATGAAGAAATGGCTAAAATCTGCAACAAGAGAAAAGTTGCGTGGAGTCCAGGTTGTGGATCTGTTACTGAGATTGTAAAAGCTCATGAACTGGGTTCCGAAGTAGTGAAGATTTTCCCAGGTTCACAAGTAGGAGGTCCGGCGTTTGTGAAAGGTGTAAAAGGTCCGTTCCCTTATGCCAGCATCATGCCAACAGGCGGTGTTTCTCCAACTGAAGAGAATTTAAAAGGATGGATTGAAGCAGGTGTACATTGTGTTGGAATGGGATCGCAGTTATTTCCAAAGGATATTCTTGCTAACAAGGATTTCGGAGCAATAACAAGTAAATGTGCAGAGGCTTTATCGATCATAAAAAAGCTTAGAGCCGCATAATTGTTGGATCAATGAAGTGATCAATGAAAAGACTGATAAAATTTCTATTGGCTTTTGGCCCGGGAATATTTGCCATTGGTTATACCATTGGTACCGGAAGTGTCACTTCTATGATTGTTGCTGGAAACAACTTCGGAATGCAACTGCTATGGGTGCTGTTTTTCAGCTGCTTGTTTTCAGGCGTTCTGATCTATGTTTCCGGGAATTACTATTTGCTAACTGGAGAAACAGCTTTGTCGGCTGTGAAAAAGCATTTACCTGCAGGTAAGGTAATTGCCATAGCCATTATTGTGGCTGTTGGCATTGGTCAATGGAATTCGTTAATTGGAATTTTAGGTATCACTTCAAATGTCATATATGAAATACTAGTGATCAATTTTCCCTCATTGAAAGGTTACCAATATGGATTGGTTTTAGCGATAGCAATATGCATTATAGGGATCTTTTACTTCTTATTGATTAAAGGAAACTACACCATTTTTGAGAAGGTGTTGGCATTGTTCGTTTCAATGATGGGCTTGTCATTTGTATTTACATTGTTCTTCGTTTTTCCTCTACCTTCTGAAATCATAATGGGGCTGGTTCCAACAATTCCTAAAGTCGAAGGGGCTGGGATACTAATTGCTGCATTCGTAGGAACTACTATGGCATCAGCCACATTTTTATCAAGACCACTTTTTATTCAAGGGAAAGGTTGGACCAAAAATGATTTGGGCACACAGAAAAATGATTCGATTCTTGCAGCTATTTTGATATTCACGATTAGTGGTTCCATAATGGCAGTTGCGAGTGGGAGCTTACATGGAAGTGGTAAAGAAATTAGTCATGTTTTGGATATGTCTGAGACATTAGAACCTTCAGTAGGGAAATTCGCAGTAAGTATATTCTTTGCGGGTACTTTAAGCGCTGGACTGTCTTCAATTTTTCCTTGCTTGATGATAGTTCCATTGATGCTGGGTGATTATAATACTGGGCAACTGGATGTGAAGTCAAGGAGGTTTAAAATTACAACTGGAATTGCAAGTGTTTTAGCATTGAGTGTTCCAGTTTTTGGATTCAATCCAATCCAGGGACAAATATTTACTCAAGTGTTTAATGTCTTTGCTTTGCCCTTGGTAGTTGTGAGCTTTCTAGTTCTGTGGAACCGCAAAAATGCGGGTTTACCAGCGAAAAGGTTAATTACTAATATCATACTGGTTGCGGCTTTCGCGTTTTCTATCATCATTATGTTTAATGGTCTGGCTGATATTTTTGGATGATGGAACTTCAGGCAGATAATAAGGTCATTTTCGTAATGGGAGTTAGTGGTTCCGGAAAAAGCTATATCGGTCGACTTCTTGCAATTGAAATGTCTTTGCCATTCATTGATGCAGACGATTATCACTCCACTCAGAATATTCACAAAATGAGTTCTGGGGTTGCTTTAGATGATCAGGATCGAGAGCCATGGTTGTACAAGGTCAATAAAATCGCGAGAGAGAATAAGAATTCAGGGTGCGTTATTGCATGTTCCGCTCTAAAGGAAAAATATAGAAGCTTACTCAGCAATTCCATTGAGCAGTATGTCAAATGGATTTACCTGAGAGGAACGTATGAAAGGGTCTTAGCACTTATGGAAAAAAGGGTTGATCATTTCATGCAAGCTAACATGTTGAAATCTCAGTTTGAAGCATTGGAAGAACCAATGTATGGAGCAACAATTGACATAGATAATTCGCCTGGTCGGATTATACAAAAAATTAAATCACATGTGATGTGAAAACAGAAATAGGAGTGATTGGCCTGGGTGTAATGGGCAAAAGTTTAAGTCGCAATCTGGCGAGAAATGGATTTAAATTATCTGTTTATAATCGGCATGTTGCAGGGTTCGAAGAAAATGTCGCAACTGACTTCAAAAACACGTATCTAGAACTTGAACATATACGTCCATTTGATGATTTAAAAATGTTCGTTCAATCAATGGAAGCACCCAGGAAAATCATTCTTATGGTTAATGCAGGCCCCACTGTTGACGAGGTTTTAAGAAATTTATCTGATCACCTGGAGCCTGGAGATATTGTCATTGATGGAGGTAATTCCCATTTCTCTGATACCGCCAGACGAATTGAATCCATGAACAATCTAGGAATTGAATTCATAGGCTGTGGTATATCGGGTGG
>JANSWY010000078.1 GCA_024743255.1 bacterium
CCCTCGATGCATTGCACAAACCCCTCGATGCATTGCACAAACCCCTCGATGCATTGCAAAGACCTCTCGATGCATTGCAAAGACCTCTCGATGCATTGCAAAGACCCCTCGATGCATTGCAAAGACCCCTCGATGCACTGCAAAGACCCCTTGATGCGTTGCAATGACCTCTGGATGCATTGCAAAGACCCCTGGGTGCATTGCAAAGACCCCTGGGTGCTCAACATAATTAACTTCAGAGAAACAGATGATTAGGGAGATAACGTATCACATTAAGTAGGAGCTTGCAGCAGTCTGAAAATTAAAATCATTTATAATAATTTATGAAAAATATAATTTAATTAAATATTTATTTATGTGTTAATTCTCGACTTTTAGATTTCCAGGGACGTACTTTGTACCATAAGCTAAATTCAAATGTTATGAATAAGTACATCACTTCAATAGTTCTGGTTCTTTTAAGTATGTCTGGATTTGCCCAATACGATGAGGCTATTGAGGATGATTTTGATTTACTGACAGAGGAGTGGCTGGAGAGGTCTTCTGATTTGAGTGGATATACCGGTATTAGTTCTTATTGCCGAAGTGCAGACTTTAGGAAAAGTGTAAATGATTTGATTATTGAGGTCCATCATTATGACTCGTTGATACTGGATAAAATGAATGATCCTGTAGCTTCATTATCTATGGATTTCAAGGAGCAGGCAAAGACTTACAAAGACATTTTCAAACTGGAGTCTGAGTACAGTACAAAAAACTTCATTCAGCATATGAAAGAAACCTGCGAGTTCAGGAGAGAAATAGAGAGAGATAAAAAAAGATTGCAAGGCGGAGTAGGCACAGATTCTTATGATGCTCAGATACTAGTGCTGGAAACCGAAACTCAGCGATATCTTAAACACATTGACAAACTTGTGTCTAAGGTAGATGATCACTTGCATTTTCTTTATTTGGTGGAATGATTGGAGTCCGGGTTATTGGCTAAATTTTAATCTATAGTCCAATAAGAAAACTAACCAGGTCATCCATATACAATTCAGGGTTTAGTCTCGGCGAAGAGTGACTGCCACCAGTTATTACGAATAATTCACTTTGAACATTCGCAGCTTGCGCAGTTTCATAAATAACTTGAGATCCGCACTGGTATGCACCTCCATCTGTAGTTTCGCAACCTATTACAATTTCTATATCATCTTCACCATGTACAGCAAAGACAGGAGGTTCTCCCTGGTCAATCACAGTAGGAGGGTTGACTAAATCATATATCGCTCCTGATGCGGTAAAAATTCCTGCAACAGCGCTGGAATAATCCTGGTTACCTTGTTCACCTTCCAACCCTCCTTCTGCTTCTACTATTGGATGCAAACTTGATGGAATCTCATCTAAAGTTACATAGGCAGCATACAAACTAATTATTGCTCCGGATCCATGACCTCCATGGAAAATACGACTATCATCGATGCGAAGTTCGTTTTGTTGGCTTCTGAAATACCTCACTGCAGCTTTAATGTCCTGTTGATTTCTCAATACCATCTCAAAAAAAGAATCATTACCAGATCTGTATTGACCTACACCTACCACAAACCCATTTTCTGCTAATGAAATAGCCATGGATTCAATTGAGCTCAAACTATTTGGATCGCCTGCACCACCTCCTACAAAGAGTACAATCGCTGGTCTGGAACATCTGATATCACTAGCAGGTTGGTATATGTCCATTAAATGTGCGCCGGAATTAATTCCATATTGTACCTTCTCGGTTTTAGTATATGTCTCGAATGTCGCTTGGTTGTTGTTTTCAGTACAGTTTACTGTGACTTCTTTGCTTGCAGAATCCTCATTAGTTCCACTGGATGCGGTAAGTGCCACATTGAATGAACCAGCTTGAGTAAACGTTACATTAGGGTTTTGGTCGGATGAAGTTGCAGGTTCACCTCCCTCAAATGTCCATGACCAGGATGTTGGGTCACCAGTAGATATATCGGTGAATTGAATTGATTCACCAATGTTGATTGATGAAGCGCTCAAATTGAAATCAGCCTCTACTTCTGGTGGGGTTTCTTCATCTGAGTCGTCTGAACAGCCTCCGATGAATATGATTGAAAAGAAATACAGGAAAATAGTAAAATTATGCAGCCTGGACTTTGTCATGATCGGTTTGTTTGACTGGTGGACATTGGTGGTATTGATCCCTCTGAGGCACTACTAATGTACTATTTTTTCCTGACTTAGTTTATTTTAGTTGATAATCACAATAAGCAGATGTAGTGTAATGCTGCATCTGCCATTGGTTTGAAATATTCAGTTAGTCAACTCTCATCAAAGGTATTTGCAATTGGTGAGGACGATTTTCCACTTTATCAAATGGAGTGCCATCCACGTGTTTTGCTCCCATGAATAGAAGCCCGTTCTTAAAGTAAATAAGGTCATAATCTGATACTATTTGGTCTTTCTCAATATGAAACATAGGGAAAGTTTGCCCCAGAATATCCTTTTTGACATTATTTTCAAATGGTTCCATTCCTTCCGGAAGCCCTGCATTTAGCATCTCAGCAGCTTGAGGATTCAGAGGTGTGACAGCAAAACCGTCATTTAGAATATAATCAATTTCCCAGGCGCCTTTTGCGATTGGGTGTTCGTTACCCCACTTCAATTCTCCTTTAAACTCAAACTCTAGTAAGGGGAGTTCTCCATAATTGTCCGCATACATGGTGATAGTTCCGATAAAGCTGTCTTTTGATAGGTAGTTGAAGTTCCTCTTGAGAAATGTTGGTTGGATACTCCCAGATCCTGTTCTGTCTTCAGTAGGTCGTAGTTCTACAGACAGACTTGTCCACTTGCCAATCGCATATTCCTGTACTTCGGTAAGAGTAACTGGTTGCTGAATATTCTGAATAGCTTTTTCCCTTATTGATTTTTCTTTTTTCATATCACAGGCATTTAAAATGATGGCTAAAACCATCAGGATTGAATAATATATTTTCATTTGATTTTTAAGTCAAAATTTCTAACCTTGTATGAATAAATCAAGTAGTCATAAAAAAGTGTTATAGTCATTATTTTATGACTAATATTGATAATCAATTAGTTACATAATTAAAAAAATGGAAAAAATTCAAAACTCTGATTGCCCGGTAACTTATTGCATGAGTAAGATTGGTGGGAAATGGAAACCCATTCTAATTCATTTGATTAGAAAAGGTGCGAATCGATTCAGTGTTTTGGAGAGAGGTATTGATGGGATTACGAAGCAAATGTTAACTAAGCAATTACGCGAGCTTGAGGCAGATGGTATTCTGGAGCGCAAGATATATCCTGTTATTCCACCGAAAGTAGAGTACTTTTTTACTTCTTATGGAGAAAGTTTGTTTCCAGTGATTGACGCAATGAGCAATTGGGGTTTGGAACAAACTGGTACTCCAAAATCTCAAGTGTAGCAGGTAGAAAATTTGGTTAGAATTATTATTTACCGCAGATATTAAAGCTATTTGTTCAAATACCCATGTAAATTGATGAAATCATCATAAGAATTCAATTGGTTTTTCTGAAAAAAATATTTAGCTTCATCACTTCACATTTTAACCTAACTAAATAAATACCATGGACGAATCAGGAATTGGAATTATTGGCGTAATAATTTATCTGGCTATTATCGTATTTCTTATCGCATCGATGTGGAAAGTTTTCGAAAAAGCTGGGAAACCAGGATGGGCAGCAATTGTACCTATTTACAACATTGTGGTTCTGCTTGAGATAGTGGGAAAACCAGTGTGGTGGATAATACTATTTCTTATCCCATTGGTTAGTCTTGTGATCGCTATCATTGTTTACCATCAGCTTTCTAAAAGCTTTGGTAAGGATGTAGGATTTACAATTGGTTTGATTTTATTGCCGATAGTATTCTTACCAATTTTAGGATTTGGGGATGCTAAATATCAGGGCGCTCCAAGTTAAGTTCTAAAGCATTTGACATATTTCACAAGGTGGAATATGTCAAATTTTTCATCTTGATTCATTCAGCATCATCATTTGTCCCAACTCTCTCTCAAATTTTCATTTCAAATTTTACTGACGTAACAAGCAAGTTGTAACCTTTTTGTTTTGATGTGTGTCCAAGCCTCGTGAATTCACTCAAAATAATTGAAAACTCAAATTGGATACAACATGAAATTATTAATTAAAACAACGTTATTGATGCTTTTTGCAAACGCAGTTTGCGCGCAAAGTATCAAAGGTGCTGATGGATCAAAGGTCAAAGTAAATAAATTAGAGCAGCGAATTGCGTTCTTAATGGACTCTATCAATATGCCAGGATTATCTATGGCCCTTATCAACGAAAGGGAGATTGTCTACCATAATGTATTTGGTGTCTCAAATATAGAAAGCAAGGAACTAGTTGCTAAACAAAGCATTTTTGAAGGAGCTTCACTATCCAAACCTATATTTGCCTACTTTGCCCTGAAGATGGTCGATGAGGGAGTATTGGACCTGGATAAGTCAATGCATGAGTATTTTCCGCATCCAGGTATTGATAGTGCTTCCATAGAATTATATCAGAAAATAACTCCAAGAATGATATTATCCCACAGTTCGGGATTTCCCAATTTCAGTAAAGGAGAACAGATATCATTACCGTTTGAACCTGGCACTGATTTCCTATATTCTGGTGAAGCATATCAGTATCTTGCTGCTGTGATTGGAAGCTTAAATGGTGTGGGTTGGAAAGACAAATTCAATGCAATCTTTGAAGAAAAGGTCACCAAACCATTAGGTATGACAAATACTTCATTTTTATGGAATGATCATTTAGCACAAAACAAAGTGTATGGTCATCAGGAAGGTAAACCCACTACAAATGATACAGGTGGCTGGAGTGGCAAAACATTTAATGCTTTTTCAAGTATTCATTCTGAAGCTTATGAATATGCATTGTTTATTCAGGCAATGTTGAAGAGGGAAGGTTTGAGTGATGCAGCTTTTGAGCAGATGCTGGCCCCTGAGAATAAGTTTAAAGAATCGAATGAATTGTTAGAGGCAACAGGCCAAATAGCATGGGGATTGGGCTTTGCGCAAAAACCTTCAGACAATGGTTTGATGCACCTGCACACAGGAAATAATCACGACTTTCAAGCATATTGTATGTTTATTGAAGAGCAAGGGTATGGAATAGTATTGTTCACCAATTCAGATCAGATGTTATCGTTAGTGCACGGATTGGAAGGTACATTGGGAACACAGTTTTAAGAAAAGAAAACATGGAAAAATTAGCAGAATCTTTAGGAGGATTGATCATAGTAACTGGCTTTGTTCTGATGGTCTATTTTGTAGCGAGGTATACTTTTTTGATTTACAGGATGTTGGCAGAGAAAGGATTGATCAATAAGGACCGTGAGCCGAGGGTTTCAAAAGTGGATGTCGCATATGTTGTAGTTGGAATTGGAGTCGGGCTATTAGTGTCAGCAGCATTGTCACTTCTCGATCTGGAAGAAAATACCATGGACTTGTTGGCTTGGGGAATCATTCTTATATCTGGAGCTGGTGGACTCTTAGTGGCATCTAAACAAAAGAAGTAATCCGTTGAATACTTCAGAACTAGATCGAATCACGATTGAGCGAGTTAAAGCTGGAGAGAATTCAGCATTTAAACAGCTTATTGACAGGCACAAAGATGATGCATTCTCTTTAGCTTGCTCAGTTGTGAAAGATCGTGCATTGGCAGAGGATATTTTGCAGGAAGTTTTTATCAAGGTTTTTGATAAACTCAGTTCCTTCAAGAATCAATCTTCATTCTCAACCTGGTTATATAGAATAGTAGTAAACAAGTGCTACAACGAATTAAGACGTGTCAAGAAATTGAGACGAGAGGAGGTTGAAATATCCTCTGATCATGAGAATGCGGCAGAACTGGTTAATCAAAATGATCTGAAAGCGGTAATTAACTATGCTCTGGATCAAATGAAGCCCGATGAAGCGCTAATATTGAGATTGTTCTATCTATCAGAATTGAAAATCGATGAGGTGGAGGAGATTACCGGATTTACAAAATCAAAGGTGAAAGTAACATTGCACAGGGCCAGGAAGAGTCTGGCAGAAATATTGAAATCACGACTTGGAAAAGAAATAGAAGACTTATGAAAAAAGATATTATTGAAGATCTGTTGAAAGAAAGTAGGCTGGAAACTTCTGATGATTTTTCGATTGAAACGATGAGGAAGTTAGATGAAGTACTGTCCAGAAGAATGAAAGTGAGACTTTATCTTCTTATGAGCTTTGTCTCATTGGTTTTGGTCGCTTTTGTCGTATTTCTCATTTACACTGGATTTGAAATAAAGATGTTTGGGGAAATTATCGCTCTTCCAAAAGTTGCCTCTATGGTTATTGTTAGTATACTGAGCTACTTAGTATTAGGTCACTTATCAATATTGAAAAAACCTCTTTTTAATAATAATTAGCTATAAACCTTTTAGCTTAAGTAAGACTTATCAAAATCTATGAATAAAACTCCTTAATCTTATTTAGATAATTTGTTGGAAAATTTAATCTTAAGGCCAATTGGTGAAGGGATTTAGCGTATTGTTCATTGGTTCCACTCAGCATTTCCAGTGGTAAATTATAACAGGTGGCATTGATTTCATCACCGGAGTTGGTTGTAACCGTAACAACTTCCGGGATGTAGTCTGCAACACTTTTCTCTGCATAAAGACCAGTGATTTCCTGGTCTTCTACTTCCATTAAAATACCATAAGCCTCATCATTTTTACTTGGGAGTAATGAGGCTCGGTTTCCAATTTTTAGTGTGTAGTCTTTCAATACACCAACTCTTGGGTTTGATGGATTAACACCATTTTTTGATAAAATATCCTCATCCATAAATAACCCATAAAAGAAGACTTGCATAGTGATCTGCTGTTTTGTTGAATCAGAAATTAAACAACCTTAACTCTCCTCTCCCTCAGTAACGATGACGTTGTTAACCCTTGATATTTCCCGACATAACTCAAGAAATACAGGAGTTCTTGAAAGAAAATCTCCAGTTCTAAACCCAGGATTAGCTGAATGCTTTACCACAACTGTTCTGGTAGTAGGGTTGATATAAATGAATTGATTATAAACACCTATTGCTAAGAACTCGCCTTCATTACCTTCCGGAATCCACCACTGATATCCATATCCCAGATCATGTGCTGCATTATTACGTTTACCAGGCATCAAGTGTGGAGCATCTGGAGTTGTGGAAGCTTCTACCCATTGAGTAGGAACGATTTGTTCACCATACCAATTTCCCTTGTTCAAGAAAAGAGACCCAAGTTTAGCGCAGTTTCTTACGGTGGTGGTTAAGCCTCCAAGAGCAGCTTCCATTCCGTAATCGTCAATTAGCCAGTGCGAATCATGCTCCATTCCCAGTGGTTCCCAAAGTTTTTCTTCAGCATATTCGGAAATGCTTTGCCCTGTGGCTTTAACCAGGATCATTCCCAGTACATGAGTATTAATACTTACATAGTGATTATATGTCCCGGGTTCCCGTACTCTTACCAGTGATGCAGCAAAAGCATCTTGTGAATTACCCCAGGAGAAATCACGTCCCCATCTGTTAATATCAGAAAAGAAATCAGCATAATCTTCATTGAAGCCAACACCAGTAGACATCTGTAAAACATCCTTTATTTTGACACCTTCGTACCCAGAGCCAACCAGTTCCGGGCAGTATTCTTCTACTGTCTGATCGATGCTTTTAATTTTCCCTTCTTCCACAGCAATGCCAAAAAGAGCAGAAAGAAAGGACTTTGAAACGGACCATACTATTTGTTCTCTTTCGGGAGTATGTCCTCTGAAATATTTTTCAAAAGTCAGGCTGTCATTTTTAAGTACCAATAAACCAGTGGCGTATGTGTCTTCTAAATACTCATTTAGATTTAAAGTTTGTCCTGATGCTGAGAATTCCACTGGCATTGTAAAGTCGGCCTTTTCAGGGAAGGTATGTTTGCTTTCAGGAGCTTTGATAGGAGTGGAGGACCACCAGTCGGACACTGTTCTTAGATTTTCAACAATGTCTTCTTCATCAAATAGGTGCATTGCATGGTTTACTCGTTTGATTTTTGGATAGAAGATGATGCCTGATATTACCACTAAGGCTAATACAACAAGGAGGATCCTTTTGAATAATTTCATTTTATTGATTTTGGGTTTGGTCTCCCTAAAATAATGAAATAGGAATGAA
This sequence comes from bacterium, assembly GCA_024743255.1. GTDB lineage: Bacteria > Bacteroidota > Bacteroidia > Cytophagales > Cyclobacteriaceae > JANSWY01. Next base: position 8,219 of record JANSWY010000078.1, read on the forward strand.
GCGTCGAAATAATATGTTAAAACGCTTCTCTAAGAGATACATAAAATGCCGACTGACCACCTCGGGCTAATCCATAATCCAGCCTTACATTGAGCCTTTGTTCTTTTATCAGTTGAAACCTTAACCCCAGGCCTCCGGCGTATTTGAATTCGTTTAATTCGAAATCATTTAGTTCATTAGCAACATCACCAATCCCCACAAATGCTACTGCACCAAATATGCCATATATTATTCTTCGATATTCAATTTGAGAATACATCATTTGACGGTCGGTGTAGACGCTGGCATTACTAATCCCTCTTAAAAATGAGCCTCCACCCAATTTGGGGAGTTTGTAGAATGGGATGTCATTGCCGCTGGTAAATGTGGAATTAACCTGAACTGCCAGAACATCAATATCTTCATTAAGACTAAAGTATCTTCTCAAATCGAAGGAATATGCTTGATATTCAAAATCTCCTGTAGCAAATAGTGATCTGACATTTATGAAATAACCTGTTGAAGGATAAATGGCGTTGTTTCTCGAATCAAATCTCATTGCAGGTCCAATACCAACGAGGAATCCACCTTGAGAGCCGTTGATGGATAGGCCTTCCAGCAATCCATTCTCTTCAAACTTTCTGAGACCACTTTGCTGCATATCAAAGTAACTTCCCCAAAAGAGTTTTTGGGTGATAGGAATTGATAGTTGGCCTTCTAATTGAACAAATTGATGTGTGTAGCTTTCAAATTGGTCAGGGTCATTGTCATTTCCTATTCCAAAGAACCGATCTGGGAAAATGATGAATCGAGGTGAGGCGTTTAGGTTTTTTCCATTTCCGGACCAATAATCTACATTGAATTCTGAGATGATCTGATTTCTCAGTGTGTACATGATGAACGGGGTAAATGAAGATGGTCGGAAATACTCCTTGCCCAGATTTTCTGGTTTCCACCATGTCAGAACTGATGTTACTCCAAATTGAAATCCAGTTTCAGGTTGGGAGCCAAATGCAGGGAAGATTCCCCAATCATAGTTTTTTTGAGTTGTGGAATCTGTTGATTGTGCGTTTCCCAAAAATGGTAGAAAAGAAAATACCAGCAGAATCTGTAAATACAGTAACAGCTTATCACTTCGCATATCCATTACTTATTCTATTGTTTTTGATTGCTGATCTTCGAAGTGAATTATTCCTTTTTCGTCAACATGACCATCGATCGATTCTAAGCTAATTTCTTCAGAACCCTCAACTTCATTAAGCATATAATTACCATTTTCATCTTGCTCTTCAACCAGCTCTACGGTTCTTACTTTGGATTCAATTCTAAAGGTAAGATCAGTATTAATTGTAATATCGGTACTTTGAATTTCTTGAGTCTCTGCCTCCTCCCATCTGAAATCGAGAGCCTTTAAATTAATTAATTCACCTTCTGGTGAATAAGTTTCAAGCACTGGTGCTGCATTGTAGATGAAATTTTCTTCCACGCTCAAGAGTAAAATGAATTGATCAGAAGTAGATAGATTTTTTTCAGGGCAAAAGCTTGAATTGCTAAACCCTGACTCTTCTCTTATGTCCAGGTAATCCAGCAATTGAAAACAAGCCATTTCTTGCATGTTGTATTCTCTGGGATTAAAAGAGACTGGTAACGAGTCGCTTTGGAAGAATGAAACGTATTCCTGGAAGACCTCTTCCTTGTTAATAGAGATCTCCTCTGTTTCAATAATAGATTCTTCAGTTACAGCTTCTTGCTCCTCATTTGAAGCTTCTTGTTCTTCTGAGGATTCCTCGATTAAAGTGTTTGTTTCTTCGTTGCTTGTGGTTGGTTTTGGATTGCAGGAAATAAATATAATTAGTAGCAGGTTGAATAGTGTTTGATATGATAGTCGCATTTCAAATTGTTTAGAGCATACTTAAATATACTCTAAACAGTATGCAAAATACTAGCTACGATCATTAAAAAGCATACCGATTTTACCACTCATTGGATTCATGTCATCTTTTTTGATATTGCCTAAAATGACCACAACTCTACTGGTTCCGGAATCTTCTTTCCTTTTGGTAAAATCATTAGCACCCCATTTGCTCCCCGGGCTGATCCGGAATGAGAGTTGTATCTGTACCCTGAATCATTAGTGATTGAGGCGAGACCAAATGAATATATGGTTGATTCTCCATTAGAAGTTGGAATTTCGGAGTAGTATAGTTCCGATATAGTTTCGTTGACAATTTTATTGTTGATCATGGCTAAATGCAGTTTGACCAGATCTTCAGCGGTACCTACCAAACCACCTCCTCCAAACTTGCAACTATTGTTTGCGAACTCGGCCTCTTTTCCACTTTCCTTTTTTGAATTCCATTTGGCGTAGTACTTTACTTCGTTTTGCAATGATTTGGATTGATCTAAAGCTATGTTTAAACCAAGTGGAGAAAATAATTCGGATTGAATAAAGCCAAAATAAGATTGCTCACTAATCTCAGCTATTAACCTGGAAAGTAATACATACCCAAATGAGCTATAAGATTTCTTTTCTCCAGAAGTAGATTTGAGAGGATCATCAATAAAGACAGAAAGAGCTTCTTCTGCAGATTTACAATCTTGTTTGCAGATTTTGTCCCATTCTCCATTTTTATAGTGGCGGACACCAGCTGTATGATTTAGTAAATGTTTGATTTTTACTCCTTCAAAATGTTGAGGTAAATCGGGTAAGTAGTGTCTAATTGATTTTTCGATATCAAGTTATTTGGTTTCAATCAATTTGGCAATTGCCATGCCTGTTATTGATTTTGATAGGCTGTAATATCTGAATTCGTGATCTGGTGTAACAGGGATGTTGTTTTCAATATCAGCCAAACCAAACCCTTGCTTCCAAACAATTTCTTCACCTACACCCACAGCAATAGAAATGCCTGGGTAGGATTCAGTAAGGTCTTTGAGGATACTTTCAGCTTCAGATTTGGCATTGTTGTATTGTGCGAACACAATGTTATGGGAGATCAGTACATATAAACTGATTAAGGTGGATATAATTCTCATGGTTATTAAGTTTTTGACTCTTGCTACAAAGTAACTTCTAAAGCCATGAGAATAATTGTATGAGATTAACCTGTGTGTCAACTTAAAAAGTCACCATGCTATTGGTGACTTTTCACGTTACGACTGCTTAATTCTTAGTCTTTACCACAATCACCCCGTTTGGAGCATTATATTTTTCTATTGCCGTTTCCCCCTTAATTACATTGATGGTTTCAATCTTCTTAGGTGAGAGCTTTTGAAGGTCTTCTTTGCTGGAAAGTTTACCGTTAATATAGATTATTGGTCCTTTGCCATCAGCCACTACTACTTTATCTTTTTCTATTTTCACCGGTTGTTGTTCAGCATTCTTCTTGGTTGTAATGAGAATTACGCCATTTGGAGCATTATACTTATTTATCGCATCATCATCCTTGATCACATTTACAGAGGCTATTTTACTTTGATCAAGTAGTTCAAAAATGGAATAGTCGTACTTTTTCCCGTCAATGTAGATATCTGGTTTTGGAGCGTCTTTTAGTTCTACTTTGATGTCGTCCTGGGATATAGCATCTATGTTTGCAATTAAGGAGATGCTAAATGCGAGTAGAAAGATTTTAATTAATTGTTTCATGGTCTTTTTATTTTGAGTTTTCGAATTCTTCGTTTGATGCTACGTAAATGATGATCATTTCATCTTCGTATAGGATTGTTCTGTCGGTATCTTGCTGTTGAGGTTCAGGAAACATAGAAAGTGCTTCATTTAATAATGCTTCTTTTTCGAGGTAATCATCATTATCTCTCGAATGGAAAAAGGAAACTCCTACTATTAATGCGATTGAAGCCGCAATTCCATATCCCCAATTCATAAAGCGATGCTTGCTCTTATTTCTGGATTCAATAGATGCAATAATTTTATCATTTAAACCAGCAGGTACTTTTGTCTTTGATTCATTTACAAACCTGAACCAGGAATCCATTGCCGGATCGTTATTTTGTCCATCAAGCAGTTGTTTTTCTTCCTCTAATGAAGATTCAGCTTCTAAATACTTATTGAGTAGATTTTTATTTTCTTTATTACTCATAGCTGTAAATGTTTTTCAGTTTTGCTCCTACTTGCTTTCTTGCTCTTGATAATAATACCCGTATGTGCTCCACCTTTAGGTTTGTAGCTTCAGCAATTTCAGTATAGTCAAGTCCATCTATATCTCTCATCATCATCACTTCATACTGTTGTGAAGGGAGCTCTTTTAGTAATTCCAGGATGATATTATTTAGTTCTTTCCATTCCATATTATTTTGACTGTTTTGGGAGACCAACAATTTTAATTGGTGCTCTGAGGAGTCAAAATCGGGATGTTTTTTCTTCAACAGGTCCAGACAATAATTTCTGGTAGTGAGCAATACAAAACCTGGAATATTGGGATGCTGTGAAAGCTTTTTTCTCCGGTCCCAGAGCTTAATCATAATTTCCTGAACAGCATCTTCAGCGTTTTCAGTGTTTCCAATCATTCTCCTGACCATGGAATACACTTTGTCAGAAAGTGAGAGTACCGTATGTTGAAATTCTGTCTGTGTCATCTTGTATTTAGAATAACGAGAATTTCGATTAGGCATAACATGAACTTGAAATTTATTCCATTATAGAGTTTAGAAGTCGCTTAGATAACCCATTCTTCCCAGAAAAATAAAAATGCCGATGGTTGTAATAATGATAAGGTGCGGAATAAGTGTTACCCCTCCTTTCTTTTGGATTCTGAGTCTTTTTTCCTCTTCGGGGAGGTTTAATGATAGAATTGCACTAATCTTTCTATTTGCCTGATTAATGTAAATCCGGTTTGAGATCAATCCTAAAATGATGGCCCATGCTAATGTTGAGATTCCATTTATGGTTGATGCTGTTTTTTCAGGAGTATTAAAAAGGCTGTATAGGATCTCTTCTATTATTGATTCCACAAATAAAAGTAAGATGTAGATTGCAATCGAAATGTACATCTTTCGATACATTAGCCAAAAGAATCCAAATAGGAAGGCAAATCCATTTGGTGCCACAGTTTTTCCAGACTCAATATCTTCTGCGATGCTTATATAATAGTCAGCTTTTCTTCCAAAATATAGTCGATAATGTTCTTCACTATGTTTCATTTGCTTCTTCGATGGTTACGCCAAGATACTTGAAAATCAATTTCCCAACATTGTCAAATGAGTGATGATGGATCAGAACTCTAAAAATACTGTTTTCAAAGGGATTTTGGTCTCACAATTTTGAAGGGTCTTTTACTTTGAGAAATCTGAATTGACCATCTAATGTGAATGAAAGTACCTCATCATCCACAACTTTGAACAAAAATTCCCTTCCATTTTGATACATGATTAGCTGGTTTTTAGAAGTAGCCAGAAGTACTGCCTGGACATTACCGTCATCAAAAAACAACTGATCATCTTTCTTAATTAGTTTGACGGTGTATTTTCCGATACCAGGAATTTCGTTTTCATATTCGTAAAGACCAGAGAGATCAGCTAATTCGGAATCTCCCAATTTTATAGGCTCTATTTCGATAGGTTCTTCTACACCCCAATTAAAATTGTAAGCTACGGTTCTTGTGATCTCAGGAATCAATTGTTGTTCCATATCTGCATTGGTCATAATGACAAGTCCTTTCCCTAAATATCCAAATGCTTTAATGCTAGCTGTGAATCCTTTTGTATTTCCATCATGCATAAACATCAGGGAATCTGAATCATATTTTAATTGTGGACCAAGACCCCAGTTGTTCATTCCTTTGGATAACATGGTTTTTGCCAATTCTGGGGATAAAAGATTCAATCTGTTTCCCTTGAGACATTGCTGCATGCCGATACAAAATTTAGCTAAATCAGAAGGTGTACTCCAAAGTCCAGCTGCTGTAGGCTGATAATAGACCAGGTTACCGTTTTCTAGTCTTTGCCCATTTACATAACCATCACTATGGTTGTATTTGTTGAAATCCAAATATACGGTGTTATGCATCTTAAGAGGAGCCAGTATTTCTTCCTGCAGAAATCTGAAATATGGTTCGTTCGTTACATCCTCAATTATTTTCTGAACAATTGCATAGCCACCGCCTGAATACTTCCACTGGGTTCCCGGAATGGTGTCAAGTTCGATTTTGTCATTTTTAGCGTCTCCATTTAAAATATCATCCAATGACACGGAAGGGTCTATCTGGGTATATCCTGAGAAACCACTTACATTTACCCCTGAGGTATGTGAAAGCAACCCTCTTAAGGTTACCTTGGACGTGCTATCAAATTTACTCTCAGGAAGACTCCATGAATTTAGATATGTATTGATATCAGCATCCAGATCAAGCACACCTTGTTGAACAAGTTTAAGTGCTGCAAGGGCGGCAATTGGCTTGCTGATGGACCCTGCCTGGAAAAGTGTTCTTGAAGTCACGCTATCCTTATTATTAGCGATCCCGTATCCTTTGGCCCACGAAATTTTGCCACCTTCAATAACAGCAATACTTACCCCTTTGACATTGAATTTTGTCATCTGTTCTGTCAATGTGAGATTGATAATACTATCCTTGAGCAAAACAGGAGGAAGTAAACTGCTTTCGAATTTCTGGGAATCAAATTGAGCTGATTGATTGACTTCACTTTTACAGGAAAAAAGTAAAGCCAGGAATAATATTCCAATGTTACTAAATGTGATCTTGATCATGAACTGAGTAGTTTTTATTCAACTATCTCAGTACTGTGTTTTTGTGAAAAGGTAACAGCTGATTGAATTTTGTTTTTTCACTTATAGCCACCTGAAGTTCTTCTGTCGACAAATTTTTATCGCTTATCTATTTTACAAAAATCTAAACAATCTTATACACACTTTTGTATTCTAATTACACGCACACAGCGCAAGGGTCAACTAAGAGGAAACGTATTTACATCTTCAATATAATGTCGGATGAGAAGAATAATTGCATACGGATCGCTAGTGGTCATTTCTATTTCAATTGGAGTTTTATTTTATCAACAGGAAGTCAAGTATTGGCTGCCTACTGAGATTCCCGCGGATTATGTAGATGTTCCCCTTGGAACTAAAGTGGAGTTAGGTTTGACAGATGAGATTGGTAATCGAAAGAAATTCTTTCATTTCTACAACCCAAACTGTCCATGCTCGAAATTCAATTTTAAGTCTTATAAAGAATTACTAAAAAACTACAGTAAGGATTTTGACTGCTATGCTGTGGTTCAAAATAGTCTTGGAGGTGTATCTGAAGATACCAAACAATACCTTAAGTCACTTGGTGTGAAATTGATTAGGGACGACAAATCGATAGCCAATTCGTTGGGTGTTTATGCTACACCGCAGATTGTTTTGTTGGACCAGGATGATAAGATTTACTATCGAGGTAACTACAATCAGGCGAGGTACTGTACAAATAAAGCAACCAACTATGCTCAAATAGCAATTGATTCAATGCTAATCAAGAGCCAATACCATTTTCCTAAAAATGCCTTTACTGCGTATGGTTGTACTCTGGAAAGACAGACTGACTAAACTATCTATTTTATGAAAATCATTAACTCAAAACAGAAGAAAGAATTACGAATTAAAAACGCTGAATACCTGACTGAAAAAGAGAAAGAGTCGGATTTTCATATGTGGGTCATTATGGCCGCTTATTTTGTCTTTGGCATTATTATAAGCTTTAAATATGATACCTGGGTAATAGGATTGGGAGTGGGGACGTTGAGTATGGCCGCAATTGCCCTTACAAAATATTTATTACCTGATTCCAAGTTGTATCAATATGTATTTGGAGCAGCTGTCGCAATATTCATGGCTCAATTTATCTATCAGATGCACGGATTATTTGAAATGCACTTTTTTGCTTTCATAGGTTCTGCAGTCTTGATTACTTATAGAAATTGGAAACTACAGATTCCGGTGACGCTAATTGTGGTTGTTCACCATGCAACTTTTGCTTTTCTGCAGTACAAGCAAGGTTTCGAAGGAATCTACTTCACTCAATTGGAATACATGAATCTTGAAACATTCATTTTTCATGCTTCTTTGGCAGCAGTAATGTTTGGGATTTGTGGATTTTGGGCATTCAGATTCGAAAATGATACTTATGAAATGCTGATGCTTAATAATTCTTTGGTAGAGAAGGATCAGATGATTAATATCTTAAGTACAGTTGAAAATGTAGCTGGTACACTGACGGTTGCAAGCTCTACTAGTAATGACGCAGTGAGTTCCTTGTCGGGTCAAATAACAAACAATGCAGCTTCAATTGAGGAAGTGTCCGCGGCTGTGGAGGAGATGTTGGCTAATATTGAATTGAGTACAGAGAATTCAAAAGAAGCGGTAGATAGCAGTAAGCAAATTGAGTCCAGGATAATCCAAAACGATGAAATGATCAAGCAGGCAATTCATGCTATGAAAGAGATTGCTTCCAAAATTGGTATTGTTGAGGAAATTGCTCGACAGACAAACCTATTGGCACTTAATGCCGCAGTGGAAGCTGCAAGAGCAGGGGAGAGCGGAAAAGGTTTTGCTGTGGTAGCAGCTGAAATCAGAAGATTGGCCGAAAGAAGTACTGCTGCGGCAAATGAGATCAATGTTTTGTCCTCCGGGAGTAAAAAACTTACTGAAGATCTGGGGTCTAGTTTTGTTGAGATTTTACCAAACTTCAAGAGAATTCATGAGCTTATTCAACAGATTTCGGTTGCATCAGACGAACAACATAAAAGTGCCAGTCAGATAAGTGATTCTATTAATGTAATTAATTCCAGCTCTCAGGATAGTATGTATGAGTTTGAGAAGATTACCGAGATATCAAGGGAGATGGAGGACAAGTCGATGGAGTTGAAGCACCTTTTGAAGAGTGCTTAATTTCTAAGCTCTTGTCATTTCATAATTTCCAAGGCTGACAATTAAGTTACATGGAAATATTTTCCTTGGAAAATAAATTAAATCATTCTAAGTTAGTATTTAATTGATTAGATGAAATGGCCAAAATTGATTCTGAAATAAAAACAGGTTTTGTAAATGAGCAACATCGATTTGTAACCAATCTGGTTTTTACGGCGAATTGGGTGCAAAATATGTTTACTGAAGATCTTAAGCCATTTGGTATTTCTCAACAGCAGTACAATATTTTGAGGATTCTGAAAGGTTCAGGTGATTGGATGGCTATGTCTGACATAAAAGATGGACTTTTGGAAAAGGCACCAAATGCCACACGTTTAGCAGATAAATTGATTTCAAAAGATTTAATAAGAAGAAAAGGAAGTGATGTTGACAGAAGGGTAGTTTACGTCAAGATCACCAAAAAGGGAACAGATTTAATGGATGAAATCAATCAACAGGAAAGTACGATCCAAAGAGCTCTTCAGAATAATATAAGTGCTAAAGAAGCCCGGTTAGTAAGTGATATTTTAGATCAATTTCGAGAGTAAAAAAATTTGCGATAATATTTTACATGGAAAATAATTACATGGTATATAAATTTTAAAATTATGAATAGAAGAGATTTAGTTATTTATAGAATTGTGACAGGGATTTTTACAGTTCATATGCTTTTTACAGCTGTAGTTTATTTTGCGATGCACAATATGGTGGCTGATATGTTTGAATCACTTGGTGTTCCTACTGGCATGATTTACCCTTTGGCAATTGCCAAAGTTCTGGGTCTTGTTGCTATCTGGACCAATAAATCAAAGTTGTTGAAGGAATTGGCTTATATAGGTTTTGCAATTGATTTTGTTTTGGCTATTTCAACTCATTTAATGGCTAATGACGGTGGTGCTGCTGGTGCTTTAGTTGCTTTGGTTTTTTTGAGTACATCTTATTTTTTCAATAGAAAGGTTTATGGCACCTCGCTAAAGTCAGCGTAAGAATGTTGGCCCTGATTGTTCCGATTAGGGCCACATTAAATATTGCTCCAGTTCAAATTCGAAATAGACAATAGAGATCAGTACAGTAGATCCTCGAATAATTGCAGGAATAAGTGGTTTCAGGGTTGTGGGATCAAGAATTAGCGGCACAATAGATATGATTAGAGTGATGAAGATGGTACCACCTCCTTCATAAAACGGACTAAGATAGCCGTCATGTGGCAAGTCAAGATTGTAGATTAAGATGCCAAAGAGTCCTATTGCTGAACTTATGTATAATACTTTAGGAATAATTACATGCCCAAATAGTATCATGAAATTTGATTTTTTTGATTGAGATATTGTTGGACTTGGTACTAAGGCTTTTAGAAAAATTGTTATTGCTAAACCACCCAGAGAGATATTTATTAAGGATTGAATGGGTGAATCTAAATAGAGTAAGATGAGCCCTATCCCCAGAGTTCCTACAAAAAATATTTCAAAATACGTAGTTAGGTTTTTGAGCATATGTCAATTTAAAGGAAGTAGGTGATTCTTCAGTGATTTTTTGTTAAAGTAATATTCTGGTCTTAGTACTCACTAAGACCAGGACATTTTTGAGCTTCCGGCTCAATTTCTTAATAATCCTCAGAAATTCTCTTCAACAAATGCCATCCAAAGTTATTTCCGGCAAACCCTGGAAACGAATCTTCATCGTAACAATCAATTAAAAGGGGTATTCTTGGGTCATCGCAATTTCCTTCATCATCAAAATGAGCATTATCTATGCATTGGCTTTCTCTTTCACTCCAGGAGTTTACATTAGTTTCTTTTACACCAAATCTGTAAAATGAATATAATGGAACTTCATACAATGCATACCTCAAATCAAAACAAGCTGTGCTTCCATCACAAGCTTCCGTACATTCCTCTAAATATCCTGTAGAGTAAGAAATTCTTGGAATAACAATGGTGTAGGCATTTGTATTATCAATTGGGTTGGTGCCAGAAGATTCCATTATTTGAATATCTGTTTCTTGATTGATGTATTCAATAAACCCATCATAGAACTCCCGTGTTTTAGAATCTCTATCTGCTTCTTCTGCATCTATGATTACAACTGTTCCCACAGGGATGTCATCAAAGTTGTTACACGAGCTAAGCAGATAAAATAAAGAACCAAGAAAAGTCACTATTGGAGCTCTCATTTGATTGCATTTTGATTTATTAAATCAAAGAGTTCCAAATTTTGTGCCAGGACTGAAAATTTGACAGGTACAGATCCTTACTGGAACATTGAAACCATTTTAGATTCCCATGATTTTCTTTCTTCAATACTCAAATAGCTTTCTTCGGAAGGAAGACTTGCCAAAATAGCGTTTGCATGTTCTAAACCCAATGAATTTGCTGCTTCCATAATTTCCTCTGAATCATATTCTAATTCCCACCATGAATAAATATCCTTGATAAAAAGAGTATCCCAGTTGTATCTCTTCTCATTGATCCCTTCTTCAACCAGGAACCTTAAATAGGATTCTGTCTCTAGATCAAATGCGTAAATGAGGTAAAAATCTGGATCGCAAAACAGTGGTATAATATGTTGTGGAACAAACGCTGATTGTTCCTTTTCAGTCATTAGAAATAATTCCATAGGGACTCTGAATGAGCCTTTAACCAAAGAATTACTTTCCGTGTCATTTTCGATGTAAAGATTAGCCACTACCTTAGGAAGTTCAAGCTTTTCAATGAGTTCCATAGTTTCCTGTTTATTCATCTTTGCCTTTACTTGTTATTTCTGGAATTAATGTAACACATTCTGGTCTTAGTGGGACACTAAGACCTACTATTTTTGAGTTTTTCGCTCAAGCTTAGTTCTTTTTATACTGTAGCATCCAATTATATATCGACATCTCAAATGGAGTTCTCTTAAAATCATTTATCCCCACGTACTGGCTATTATACGTATTGGTCCAGGCATTATGGCCAACGTTAGGGTACACAGTTACTCGGGCGCGGGTTACAGGGTTTCTTGCATTTATAGAGTCTACCAATTGTGCGGAACCATAATTATCATAAACCGGAACAGTAGAATCATCTTCACCATGGAAAGCCCAGATAGGAACCTCCAGCAAGTTGTCTATAATTCGCCACTCCCCTCTGGCACTAATTGGAACAATTGCTGCTGCGTAGTTATCCCTACCCCTTTCTCCAACATAATACCAACAACCTCCACCTCCAAGACTTAAGCCAGTTAGGTAAATACGATCAGTGTTAATCCTATATTTTTCAATGGTGAGAGTAACCAGATCATGAATTTCCTGATGAGGCCAGTATGGTCCATCAAGTAATCCTGAGATCACTATAAAGGGATATTCTGGATCCCAATTACCTTGCTGGATCATGCCCGGTGGTTCACCTGGCGGAATTCTGTCATAATACACAGAATCACCCACCACATCTGGACGAATTCCCCACCCATGGAGAAATAAAATCATTGGATAATTGTTGTCATTGGAATCATACCCGGAAGGTAAGTAGCTGTAGTATCCAATTATGCTTCCCGGGTTTTCCAGAAAGTGAAATTCCTGAACTCCTCCTGTATCAGAAGGTAAATAGTGAAGATCGGAGGTGTCGATGGTAGGTTGTGAAATGGCAACATACGTGGGAGGATCGTTGGATATTGGATTGTTGTCTGCATCTTCCTCCTCGCAGGATGTAAAAATGATTAATATAATGAGAACTGTTCCAACTAACTTGTTCATTGTTTTTTAGCCAAGAATAGTACTCATTTTGTTCAAAGTGGGGCCATTGTATACATTGAGTCTAAATTTTTCGATTTTTTCAATTTTGTCTAATTAAGGTTTGAGTAATGGGATTAATTGAGAGCCTGATCTATATAGGAATTGCACAATCATTTTTGCTAGTAATTGCTGTTGGCGTATTTAGAAAAGATAAGAGGAATTCGTTTCTGATTTTATTTCTTGTTTCAACCTTATTGATACTAGTTGGGCGACTGCAATATATTACTAGTTATGGAGCGGGGATATGGTGGTTTTTCCTGTTTACGGATGGCGCATTTTATATTTATGGTCTCGGGCTTTACTCACATCTTAATAAGAATATTTTTAATCGGACCAGAGGTTTCTCCAAACTTCATTTTATTCCACTTTGCTTGTATTTATTGGTAGCAATTGTTGTTTTGACTTTTTACACTACAAATTTTGAATTGGGAACGAAATATAATTTGATGGAGAAATTCCATTTTTTTAGAGAACCAACCAAGATCATTCATAACTTAATTTATTTGTTCCTGTCAATTAGGTTAATCAATAAATATAGTAAAGAGGAGCATGAAAATATTGCGTATGAACAACCCACAATTAAGTATCTGAAATTGCTAATACTGATTTCAACTGCAAGCGTGCTTCTTTGGGCCGGCGTGTATTTGAATAATAATTTCCTTCAACTTCCGGTTACTAATTTTTTAAACTACGGAATAGTCTGGGTGGGCATGATAATTAGTACATTCCTAATCAGCCTTTTCAGCATCACGACATCTCCATTATTTAGAATAGAAGGAAAAACGGTATCCGATAATCCAAATCTGGATCGACTGTCAGAGGCCAGAATCAATGAGTTGAAAGCAGCACTTGACAGATTGATTCGTCAAGAAAAAATTTATAGAAATCAACAATTAAAGCTTCCGGATTTGTCTGCTAGCATTGATTGTTCTATCAATGATCTTTCATGGTTAATTAACAACGTTTATCAAAAGTCATTTTACGATTTTATTAATCATTACCGTGTACTAGAGTTTGTGAATAGACTAGAAGACAATGAATATAAAAATGAGACGCTTCTATCAATAGCATTCGCTGTGGGTTTTAATTCCAAGTCTACATTTAACAGGGCATTTAGAGATGAAATGAAATGTTCTCCAAGGGAATATATTAGTCAGAACATAGCCAATAAACCAAAGTACGCATGAGCCCAGGAAGATATCTGTTTAATCCTATGCGATTATTAGATTATTAAGTCTCAGTGTATCCAGTGGGGCGAATTACACCCTTCATGTACCGATCCTTGTTGAAAAACACTTAGACTATGTACGTGATAAAGGCAAAGTATATCTCAGGGATTCTATTTACGGTTCTATTAATAGCATTATTTAATTCGTGTTCAGAAGACGATGGAGTATCAGAAGAGTCACCTATATCGACAATACCTACTGTATCGAGTCCTTCTGTAATGGACTATAATAATTATGGAAACTCGGCAGACATTAGAATTCAATTTAGACTCAATGGAAATACAGATAATCTAGTTTCTCTCAAACTATTTATCTCCAAAGCAGCATCTGAGGTAAGTGAAGAAGATATTGCTTCTTCAGAAACATTTGTGAGCTTAGATATCAACCCTGAATATGATTTCCAATTGGACTCAATGATCCGTGATATGGATGGTGACGCCATTACAGAAAACATAAACTATTCAATTCATCTACTATTAACTTCATCTGATGAGGAGGATGTAAGAACATTAGGAGAGCTAAGTATAGCGGATGAAATCGTAGTGACCACCCCAACCCTCGACCGCAATACTACTGTTGGTGAGGACATCATTATAGGAGAAGACAATACAGTCTATGTTTGTAATGCAGGTGATAATCCAGGAACAATTTTTAAAATTGAAAATGACCAACAGGTATCAGTATTGACAAACGAAGTTGAAGGATCCTGGCAGGTAAACTTTGATAACAATGGTAATCTTCTTGTTGGAGGTGAAAATCAATATTTGGTTTTGCTGGATAACGGTGAGACCAGCATTTTAAACTCTTTGAAAGGAAGCTCCACCTTCGATAATGATGGATACATGTATGTTGTGGATTATGTATCAGGTGGTTCAACTATTTTTAGGGTGTCCCCAGAAAACGACATTGAAGAATGGCTAACTGACCCCAGATTAGATGGACCTGTAAATATTCACTATGATGAAATACGTGATAGGTTTTATGTTACAAACTGGGATGCGGGTAGTATTCTTATCATTGACAAGCAAAAGAACATAACTACCTTGATAGAAACTGAGCATTCTTTTGGTCATTCCACCTTCAGAGAGGACCGGTTTTTTGTTACATCATATTTTGGGCATGTTGTACTTGAAATATCCCTGGATGGAGAAATTGTAACTACAATTGGTAGTTTCGTTGATGGAAATTCGGATGGTAAAGCCAACGAAGCATCATTCAGTCTTCCTAATGGCATAGGAATCACTCCTGATGGTACTGCCGTTTATGTTTCCTGCTTTGGTGGACCTATCAGGAAAATTATTTTGTAAAGAGATTTCTCGTAATAGTAGTATGCTATTCTAAAAGTTCTACAAGCTCTGGAGTGTGGATATATGTAAGGATTCTACTCCCTTGATAAATCCAACCACTCCGGAGTAGCATTAAATCTATTCGGAATTTGTCTTATTGTCTTGGTAAGATCAGTCAAGTTAGGACCAACATGTTTCAATTATATACTAATCGAGCAATTTTGTAGTTAATAAAAAATTGTTTTTTAATCTTTCTCGTAGCTTTAATGTTGAAATTAGTGGTGACAATTTGATTTTTATTTTTCTTTTTTAAGTTCTTAAATATCCGGAGTGCTTGTTTAGCATAATTTCTACCTTCTTTTTTTATGGTCTTATCATTCTCCATGAATATCAAATATTGAAGATTTACTGTTGCGGCATTTACTAGTGTTGTAGCTTGAAGGTTGGAATAACTATCAATTTTGGTTTGATCGGTGATTTCAGTTGCATTTTGCACGGCTTCCTTCGATAACTCAAAGGCTTTAGTAAACTCCTGGTTTGATGCATAAATTGTTGACATATTTGAAATGTTATAGATTAAAAGTAATTCATATCTGCTAGGGTTGTAATCATATCCACTTCTAAGACCAGACTCAAGCTTTTTGTAGCAGGAAATCAAATTATCTTTATTCCCAAACCTTGAAGTTAACGTTTTTAGATATGCAGCATAAGTTAGCAGACCAGAATAATATGTAACAAAGTATGTAGGTTCTAGCATTTTGTCGTCCAAAGAAAATAGGGAGTCTACATTTGGACTAATCGTTTTTATAAGTGTGTAATTGGTTGGGCCAAAATTAATCTCGCTAAGAAGATTAAGTGACGAGTCAATTACAGCCTTACTTTCTCTTAATCCGCCATTTATAAGACCATAATGACCTTTGATGATCAGAAAATGAATGTTCAGCAGTGTAAATGAGGTAGTAGATTTATTTTCGATTTTATTAAGAGTTTCTTCAATTTCGATTATTAGGTCATCATTTTTATTTGGTAGATGGGATAATAGTTTTTGGATTTGTGCGATAGTTAGATAGGGAAGGTACTTTTTTGGGTCTTGCTTTGATAGGTCCTTAAATATTGTAATGGTTTCATCAAAATCCTTTGTCGCTAATTCGGATTTAGAGCCGTAAAATGCATTTTTTATTATAAGCTGGGATCCGATAAATGGATTGTATTTATTTTCATTAAATATTGCAAGCTCCTGATACATTTCAATCGACTGATTAAGATAATTCAAGGATTTATCTATTTCGAAAAGTACTAAGTAGAGTTCACTCAATGTTTTTAGAAGGTAGGCTTTTGTCTTATTTGATTCAGTAACCTTCAGTGCATTTTCGAATAAGCGGGTAGCTTTTTGGTATTGCCCCATAATAACATAATAGTTTCCATACTCGGCCAATATGTCTGTATTCTCCTCTTCCTGTTCATAAGCTATATTGTAATACTTTTCCGCTTGGTCAAATTCGGAAACACCGATTAATATCTGAGCTTTCAGGATGTAGTTTTTATTGGCAGCCTTTATTTCATTTGTTTTTTCCGACACTAGGGCTTTTTGATAGATTTGATTAATTCTATTATCCTCTAGCAATAGTAAAACAGAATCGATTTTCTTTCCAGACAACAGAGCCATCTTCACTTCTTCATTCAAGGAACTCACAGCATTCAAATCTGGAGTCCTAAGCAAATTATAGATGTTTTCATTGTTTGCCTTTAAAAGAGCCTTTTCTGAAATAAGAGAAGCCTGAAGAACCTTTCTCTCATTAATGTCTTGTTCAAGCTCATTTATTCTGCTTTGAAGTATTTTCTCTTTAATCCTGAATTCTGTTTCGAAAATATCCCTCAAAGGTGCGTATAAAGACATAATTGCCTGATCGCATTCTTCGGGTCTACACAAAGTTATTATATTATTAATGTTGTTTGGATTGTCTGGAATCTGTAATTCTAAGCTCTTACTATCCGCAACTTGCCAACCCTTTTTCGAAACGTTTAGTAAAACTGGGGCCCCAGCTTTCTTGGAATTAAATGTTAATGTGAAGAGACCACTTTCATTGGTATAAGCAGTAGAAGCATCAATTGCATCAATACGAATGTTATAGTAACTATCCGACCTGGGGTTGAATAGATCAACTTTTCCTTTGATGGTATTGTTTTGACTAAGTGAAATTTGAAATAACAAAGTCAAAAACAACAGTAGTGGAATACTTTTCATAATTGAATGATGATCTTGTTGTCAATACATGGGTAGATATCCTTTTCTAATACACCTATTGAATCATGAACCAACCGGAGTTTATGGGCGGTATTTATTGTGTTTTTAGGAAGTTTCATCGCAAACTGACCGTATTCATCAGTAGTTGTTTGCAATGTATCAAGGAATACCTTTATTTCTTTTAAAGGACCTGATTTTGATACCATTCCCGAAATTGATAAACATTTATTTTTCAATTGTAGGGATAAATGATGATTGGGTTTATCCAATTTTAATGATACTTTATTTAGTTGATTAATCCCGAACACCCAGTTTTCAGAAGTGATTTGTATATCCGCTGTTTGTAATCTGTATTTATTAGGGATATTTCCGAAATCAACGTACTGCTGATTTGTAACTTTACGTTCAATTGGATTATCTAAGAGATGCAGTGAAAAAGTGGCTTCACTAAGGTTAAATGAATTACCAGCAGTGTCTTCAAAATAGATAATGAATTTCAATGGTTCGGTCTCAGGAACTAGTTTGAATCCTCCAATTAATACCAAGCAAAACAATACCGCTGGACCTCCTAGCTCTAATGCTCCACCAATAACTTTTCCTGTATACTTTGCATATGATTTCATTCCCCCGAAAAGAAACCCCGCACTTGCTAGAGCCATAGGAATTAATAAAATATAGAAGAATTTTTCTGAGTACCCAGCATTGATTATTTCGGAGGAATAGAAAATAAAAATTGAAAATATCCCTATTCCAATCAAAAGTGAAATAAGACTGACTATGAGGTACTTTAGTGAATTCATGCCAAAATTTTATTATTCATATGAAGGTTGAAATTATTGGGATCAACCTAGATTGAAATAAGGTAATATTCAATACCCAATAGTGGGTATTTTTTTTGGAGGGAGGAAGTAATATTGGGCACTCATTACAAAGAATGAGTGCTTATTTGAATTCAGTATGCCTAGATTTTCTTCTTAACTTTTCTTTGCTTCTTAAGAATTTCAGTTATTTGAACACCATCTTCCAAGTCCTCCGTATCTCCTTCTTCTTCGTATTCTTCAGTCTCTGTAATAAAATCGTGCTCACC
>JANSWY010000173.1 GCA_024743255.1 bacterium
AGGTTGGGGACAACCTGCGAGAGTGCAAGGTTAAATCGTTAACCACAATCACTCCCCCCCAACCAACTCCAACCTAACAATAGAAGGCTGATAAGCCTTAACCAATTCATATTCCCCAGAGCAGCATGGGAACTCAGATATTTTCCACTCCCAGTATATTTTGAATTGCTTATTGAAGTACTCCTTGTTTTCAATCATTTGGTCCGTATCATCAATCAGCTCGTATTCACCAAAATCATTGTTGCCGAAACCAAAATCAAAGGATTTTCCTGTAGAGTCTTCAAAGTCAATATGAAAGTAATCGCCAAAATCCACTCCTATGAAAGTGGCTGTCATTGGGTTTTCGGTTCCCCTCCAGTGATCCTGGGTGTATTGTAGGTCTTGAATGAGTTCTTTTCTATATCCTTCCGGGCATTCTATGATTAGAGAATCAACCTTCCAGTTGGAATAGTCGGTAGTGTATGTAGATTGTGCATTTAACACATTGCCAGAAATCAGAATTGCTGAGAGGCAAATAATATGTTTAACTAAGTCTAATCTCATTATTCTCTATTCCATTTAGTGAAAATTAGTGCATCCTCTGAATACTCACCCCATCCGGTCCAGAGTTTCTTGAGCTCCAGGGTTTCACCGTCAAAGTAGGCAACAGTATAGATTGAATTGCGTGGGGGACAAGCTTCGTTTCTTTGCTTGAGGTCTTTGGTTACAAATGTTTTTTCATTCAACCAGTGAATAGCTAACGTTTCTGGAGACATACAGCCAGATTCATCTCTCCAGATAACTCTGTTGTTGCCAATAAACTCAAATCCAGCACAGTTGGCTGTTTCCATGACGTATCTGCCTTTTAGAATTTTCTTGAAATCCTGGTCCTGACAATGGCTGTTAAAGTTGATGGTGAGGATTGCTAAGAGGCATATCAAAAAGTATTTCATTTGATCTCAATTCTGTTTTCTAAAATCTATCTGATTATTTGGTTTTAAAACTCAATGTATCAAAGTCTGAGAGATTATTATAATCCCAGTTTGAACTTTCAAAGTGCTCTTTTGTCACAGTTTGAACATTGAATGAATCATTACTTATCCATTGGAATGTTACCGGTATCCATTCTTGTTGATTTACCTCAAGAGTTTTGGTCCAATTGTTCTCTGAGTTTAATTGCCATAACTGGAATCCATTTGGTGTGTACTCCAAACCGTAATCTTCTGATTTACTAATGAACGCACTGTCATTTTCTGAAAATATAGGATCAGTCCAGATGCTTTGTGATGTCCCGTTTTTATGATCAATTATAAAGCAACCATAGTTCTCCCAGTAATCAGCACAGATTACATGTAGTTGGCTCTCTTCATTGAAACTCTTGTATTTATAAATTACTTTGTTTTCTTCAAGTAGTGGTTCGCTAACAAATTTCAGTGTGTCTTTCTGAGTATAGATAAGAAGAGTCTTACCTATTTGGATGGCATGATCATTAATTACTACTGGCTCAATTTCCTCTTCCTGAATTACTTCGGTCTCCGTGCTGTCAATTACTGTATCTATTGAGTCAACACTGGATTTGTCCAATGGGGCTATGGTCGTCTTCTTTTTAACCTGAGCCCTTTCTGTTTTGGCATCAGCCTTTTCATTGTTCTCTTGTTTGGTGCAGGAAAATACGAAAAGGATACAAAGTAGGAATAATGACAGTTGATTCATAATGGGTATTTTATCTACTTTAAATTTCTAATATAATCATTGAATGAGTCTCTTAGCTCCGAAGTAAACTCAGATCCTGAATAGACCTTGATACACTGAGTTGAGCTCCTTACATACATTGTTCCATTGGAAAACCACTTGATAAGATCATCAGGATAGTCTGGTAGGGGATCAAGGTTTAGTTGTTTCTTTATCGCAGAGATATCAATTTCAACGTCTTGTAAACGTCTATGGTATACTTCCCTGATACCTTCAATTTTCCCAATAGTGTTGAACATTGCCTGATCTTCAACAAATCCTTCAAAACTATTAGAGACTAATTCAAAATCTTCATAAAACCTGCCTTGAAGGTCCATTGAAAACTCAACCTGCAGGGTTGTGTCAGCGCATTGGAATAAAGGTATCTCATCTGGTTCCTCAGGTTTGTGGTAAAAAGGCTGGAATATTCTTCCTTCGCTTGTAGTATGAAGATGAATAATTCCGAAGCATAGCGGATTCATACCAAGTTTGATGGTTAGTCCACCATGTTTGGTTTGAAAGTCCAATAGCGGCTGAGAGATTTGCAAATTGTTTTTGCTGAAAATTTCTTCAATTTCCGCTTGGTTCCGAATTGCATCATCCCGACGTAGTGGTTGCTTTTTTAAGAAGGCTTCAGCTCTTTGAGAAAACATAACTAAATAAGTCTGTCCTAAGAAAGCTCCTCCACCAACTTCCTAATCATCTCAACACCCTTCTCCAATTGCTCTTTACTAATAAACTCATTTGCCCTATGCGCCTGAGCTATATCTCCAGGGCCACAGATAATACTTTGGAATCCTCCCAATGAAAATTGCCCTGCTTCAGCAGCATATGAAACGGCCCCAACTTCTGTGTTTCCTGTGATTTTTCTGGTAAGATCTACTATGTCATCCGCTTCGGAAGTATCTAATGGCGGAACAGGAGGATGATCCTCAATGGTCTTAATTTCAAAATCAGGGAATACTTTTCTTAATTCTTGTTCTCTTTCCCTGCAGTGGTCTTCAAATGCTTGCTTGATGGCATAAAAGTCATCCTTAGGAATTACTCTTACATCCCATCTAATGGTTACCTTGTCTGAAATAATATTGGCAGCAATTCCACCATTGATCATACCCACATGTAGTGAAGTATGTGGAGGCTCAAACCTTTCATCCTGGCTTCCGGACCCAACAATCTCTTTCATCTTATCCTCAATCCAGAGCACTAACCTGGATGCCTCATGAACAGCACTTACCTCCTGCAAAATTCTGGAACTATGACCTGCAGATCCATTTACTGTTGTTTCCAGAATAGTCATCCCTTTTTGCCCAATAACCGGTTGCAACATGGTAGCTTCGCCAATTATCGCGTATTTCGGCATTTCAGAATAATGACTTTTTATATGCTCAATCAACTCCGGAGCAGCCAAACAACCAATTTCTTCGTCATAACTAAATGCAAAATAGATTGGCGTTTTCAAGTCCGCTTTCACCATATCTGGCAATACAGAAAGACAACACGCAAGAAAGCCTTTCATATCGCAAGATCCTCTTGCATAAAGCTTTCCATCTGATTTCTCTACCAACTCAAATGGATCCGTCTCCCAATTCTGACCTTTCACCGGTACAACATCGGTATGACCTGATAAGATCACACCACCATCAAGTGCTGGGCCTATTCGGCAATGAAGAGAAGCTTTTGTCCCCTCTTCGTTTGGAACCATCACTGCTTCAACTCCATGTTGCTCCACAAAGTCTTTGATCCAGTTGATGATTGTGAGATTGCTTTCACCTCCCAGAACGGGGAAGGAAACAAGTTTTGCAAGTATTTCTTGTGCTGTCAATGTTGTTTGGGTTTTTTAATGGTTAATATCCAATGGCCACCGCCAAAATTAAGGTAAGCCAGGAAATTATTAGTATGATGACCACCATTGGGAATATAAACTTCAGCCATCTGTCAAGTGGAACTCTGCACATACTCAACATAGCGATCAATCCTCCTAAAGTTGGGTTAATAAGGTTGGTAACTCCATCGCCAATTTGGAAGGCCAATATCGTGGTTTGTCGGGATAAGCCTATTACATCTCCTAACGGAATCATTACCGGAAGGGTAGCCAATGCCTGTCCACTTCCGGATGGAATAAATAAGTTAATCACACATTGAGATATCGACATGCCCACGGCAGATCCGTAAAGCGGCAACTCAGATAACACTTCAGCCATGTGAAATGAAATGGTATCGCCAATGTTTCCTTGTTCCATCAGGACCTTAATCGTGGAGGCATATCCCACCATAAAGGCTCCAGGAGCTGCTTTGCCAATTGATTGCAGAACGGTCTCACTAAAATCTGTTGGATTCATTCTACAAACAATTCCACTTGCCAAAGCGATCATCAAAAAGATGGCAGAAAGCTGATTGATATACCAACTGTAATTATATATACCGAATAGAATTACTCCCAGACCAATTATGAAAATGGCAATTACCATCCAGTTTGATCTGGTAAGTGTGTAGTCTTTGATATCTTTTGAAAGCGATATACCGGATTTATTTAGACCTATTCCTAGGCTTTTCCCAGGTGACTTTAAAATCTTTTTGAAATAGCGAACATTGTAATATGCCATTAAGCTCAACCCTGCAAAGCAAAGTACGCTTCTCAGAAGAGCACCGGAAAATAAAGGGAGCTCAGCTAATTTATGGCCTGTTCCTACTGTGTAGGGATTAATAGGAGATAGCCCAAATCCAATAGTCATGGCTCCAACTGAAATTCCGGCAGCAAGAACCAGGTCC
>JANSWY010000113.1 GCA_024743255.1 bacterium
ACGACCTTAGGAGATGCAGCCACAGATGAAATCACAGTAACAGGTGAGATCTTAGGAGCTAATCCACTTAACTTCGAAGGAGCCACTAACGATGATGTTTACACGACATTAGCTATTACCGATCCAAGTGGTGCTAACACGATCACCTTCCCGGATGCAAGTGGAACAGTAGCACTAGATAATAATGGAACAAGTGCTTTGACTACCGCAGAGGTAGATCAATTAGAAAACATTGGAATCAATACTATTAGTTCTGTGCAATGGGGACACTTAGGTAATTCAAATCAGGGTATCGCCACAACTGATAACGTAACTTTTGCTGACCTTTCAACAACTGGAAATACAACATTAGGGAATGCGGCAACTGACCAAATAACCGTAACTGGTGAAATTGTTGGTGGCAATCCACTTGTATTCGAAGGAGCAACTAACGATGATGTTTATACTACACTAGCTGTGACTGACCCGAGTGGTGCTAATACATTGACTCTACCAGATCAATCAGGAACTTTGGCAGTAACTGCAGACGTAACGTTGGATGCTGCTTATGGGCAAAATGCTACAATCACTGCTGATGATACAGATGGTAACCTTGTTGTAAACCTTACTGAAACAACAGACTTTGTAATCCAAGACAATGGATCTCCATTTGTTACAGCAACTGATGCAGGACAGTTTGATGTTGACAACATCAGACTAGATGGTTCCACAGTGGCTGGTACTACTGGTCTTAATTTAGATGCCAGCGCAAATAATGTTTCAATTGATGCAGCAGCAGGATCTATTAATATTGGATCGGATGCTGTAGCTCAACCTATAAACATTGGAACAGGTGCTTCAAATAGAACAATTACAATGGGTAATGCTTCCCAAACTAGCAGTGTCGTGGTGAACAGTGATGCTACCAATACGGCAAGTGCCGCGGCAATTGTTAATGGTGGATTAGCAATTTCCAATTACACTGAAACTATAACCGGAACAGCAGGAACTTTGACCGTTGCAAACCGATCATTTATTACAATAACAGATTCACATGCTGGTGCTACAACATTCTCATTAAGTAGTGGAAACACTGCTGGTCAAATGTTGGTATTGGTAATGGCTTCTTCGGATGGTATTACTCTTGCAGACTCTGGGAATGTTAGACTTTCAGTGGCATGGACTCCAGATGCTGATGACACAATAACATTAATTTGGAATGGATCAAGTTGGTTTGAACTTTATAGATCTGCAAACTAATGAGAAGACTTAAAATCACATATCTAGCTTTTCAGTTTGTCATTAGTTTTACTAATGCGCAAACCTTCCATGTAGAAGAAAATGCTTCGATATTTATTCAAGATAATGCTACTATTCAGTTTGGAGGTGCTCTTGATAATTATGGGTTCATTGAAAATAATGGTGAAATTGGTCTGTTTGGGAACTTCAATAATCTGAACATTTTCAATGGTTCTGAAGGTATCCTCTCTCTACTTGGAGGAGCTGATCAAGTCGTTTTCAGCCCAATATTGGAACTTCAATCTTTAATGGTTAACTCGGATGGCCAAACGGCATTCAATAGTGATTCTATTGTTATTTCACAAACATTGGATTTTCAAAATGGAATTGTTAAAGTAGGAGATAGCACTTCTTTTGTTGTTTTAGATGGTGTTGATGTAACTGGGGGAAATGACTTTTCATACCTGGATGGTAGTATGATACAATTCGGGACAGGATACAAATATTATCCTATAGGAGATTCCATTTTCTTTGATCCTATAGAGTTCTTAAATATTACTGGTGTGAATCTAAGAATGAAATTATTTGTGACACACCCACCAACAAGTCCATTGGTTCCAGCGCCGGATGAAGTAATTGGCGTTTCTGAGCATGCAATTTGGACAGCAGAAGTTGAAGAAGGGGTTTTTGATTCATCATTGGTTACGCTTGACTTCATGAATGCAGATTTGGAGAATTTCACAAGGAGAAATGATATTCAATATTTGGTTAAATCTCCGGTTGTTGTCTACACTGATTCAATAGGTGATGTTTATCGCTCTCTGGGGGTTTCGGAATTATTGGAATCAGATTCCGTTTCTACTGGAATCATTACTAGTGAAATGGGAGTGACAATTGGACGAACTAATATTGCAAGTATAGGACTCGGGTTGGCGCCTTTGATTCCAACGGAAGGTGTAGTCCATGTGCCAAATGCATTCTCTCCTGCGGCAACTGAAATAGAGAACCAAACTTACCGAATTTTTGGTGAGAAGATACTTGAAGAGGGCTTTGAATTGAAAATATTCAACCGATTCAATGTAGTTGTATACGAAACCACCTCTTGGCGAGAAGCTAACACAAGTGGGTGGGATGGTACGAATCCAAATTCAGGAAATCCTGAGCCTGGAGGATTGTACTACTACACTCTCAAATTGAGAAGGGAAAATGGTGAGGAGTTTAACGATCAAGGTGTACTTTATTTGATTAGATAATGAAAAAGGCATTATTAATATCGATATCCCTAATAGTCTTAAACGCTGGACAAGCATTGTGTCAGCAAGTGCAGTTTTCACAGTATTATTCTGCGTCTCTGCATCTAAACCCGGCAATAGCTGGGATTTATCAGGAACCGTCTTTTCACTTAAGTTATAGACAACAAATCAGCGATAAATCAAGCGAGGGTGTAATCAATAATTTGAGTCAGGCTTCAGTCATTTTACCGATTAAGAAGAAAGGTAGAATGAAAAAGATGCTTGGTGGGTTCGGATTGATGGTTTATAACAATTCAGCAGGGTTAGATGGCGTATTATCGACAAATGGAGCATTCATTAATTACGCTCAAAACATTTATATCGGAGCTTTGGAAGGAGAAACTATTATTGTAGGAGCTCAGGTAGGCTTTGAGCAAAATAGCGTTGCTTTTAGTAAACTAATTTGGGGATCTCAATATAGCCCGTTTGTTGGAACTGATGGAACAAAGCCTCCACCAGTAACGGAGTTTGATGGTCAGGTAGGTTATCCAGTCGTTAACCTTGGAGTGATGTATTACTTTAATAAGGAAAGAAACTTCCTACTTTACAGATATAGTGCATTCTCTGGTTTTGTGGTTACCAATATAAACAGACCTAATACTGCACTTGTATCTAGCGGACCAGAAAGCAGACAGAGATTGCTATATAAATATCATGGTGGGTTTGAGTTTAAGCTGTCAAAATTTGACTTCATGCCATCAATTCTTGGTACCATACAGGATAGAAATTTTCAATTCAATGGGGGAGGTACAATAGCTTACTCCCTAAAGAAGATGAAACGATATACTGTTTCAAACAGAGGCCTTAAATTAGCTGGTGGTGCCTGGTATCGTTTAAGAGATTCTTTTATTGTATTCCTAGGCTTTAGAAGTCCAATCTTTAATGCAGGGATTAGCTATGATATGAATACCAAAGTGTTCTTCCAGTCTGATAACCTATTTCAGACCCAACCTTCATTCGAAGTATCGATGCAGTACTTCTTATATAAAGGAGGAAGAATCAGAAGAGTGGCAAATCCACTATTCTAATCCTTCCTGTATTTTTTACTTGGGAATATTATCCTTGTTTCTGGATATAGATTACTACGATAGTCTTTCCTTCCGGAACATTTACGCTATCCAAATCATTTAATTCCATGATTAGCTCCTCAGGAATCCTTAACTTTTCTGCAATTGTGATTACAGTTTCTCCTTTCTTAACAACGTAACTGCTATATTTAGTTACATTGGTGTTCATAGGAACCAGTAAGTTGAGATCTGGTTTAACATTTTTGTTATCTGGTAACCTTACAGGTTGTAATGCTGCTAATTGTCCGCTCTGTAAACCATTATCTTTTTTGATTTCAACTTCTGAAATGCCATATAACTCAGAAAGTTTCAACACTGTGGCTTTTGGTCTTGCAAGGTAGACAAGCTTAGGAGTATAATTTAATGGCCTCTTAGCTCTCATGTTGATATCAATTCTTCTATTGAACTGACGACCATATACATTGTCGTTGGAAGCTTTTGGTTTATTACTTCCATAATATCTAATAATAATATCAGTATCCTGGACACCTCCTTGTTTCAGGTAATTAGCTGCGAATTCACCCCTGTTTTTACTCAGCCTTTCATTAAGTGCTCTTGAACCACTATTATCAGTGTGAGCTTCCAATTCAATATTGAATGCTCCCTTTCTATACTCAACTATCAACTCATCAAGTGTAGCTCTGGCTTCATTTCTTAATTGGAATGAGTTTATATCGTAGTAGATGCTTGTTGCCGTTTGCTCTTCAAAAGTAGATTCCTCAAGCTCCTTGATATTTAGATCTTTGATGAAATAGCTATCTTGAAATTCTTTAGCATACTCATCAGATCCAGAAACCAACTTATAATCGTCAGTAGAGATACTTTCGAAACTAAATTCACCTTTTTCATTGGTATTAGTTTGATAAACTTTTCTTCCTTCATCATTTTCCAATGCAACTGGGAATGAAGAAACGGAATTCCCGCTGTTATTATCAATCAATGTACCTTCTATCGACATTAGGTCTGTTTCCACTTCGTACTTCGGAATATTTCTGGTTAATCCAGGTAGTATAACATCTTTGGAATCAGCACCCATGTTTTCAGAAAGTATTCTGTGATTTTTGAAACGGAATGCTTCAATTTCAGCTACTAATTCTTTCTTCTCCGTATCTAATCCTTTGTAAAAGCTATAGTCTTTCTTTT
This sequence comes from bacterium, assembly GCA_024743255.1. Taxonomy (GTDB): domain Bacteria; phylum Bacteroidota; class Bacteroidia; order Cytophagales; family Cyclobacteriaceae; genus JANSWY01. The sequence continues at coordinate 4,721 of JANSWY010000113.1, forward strand.
GAGCCAAGTAGTTTCCTTTGCTATTGATATCCAGGGCCTCAACGATTACAGCTCTGTTCCACTGTGGCTTTTGAGTTCTTGCCACGGTACCATAGAAGATGAAAGCTTCATTCAACATTGATTCTTCCGGAACTGTTAAGAAACCACCACCCAACTTCTTGGATAACATTTTCACATAGGTTTTTTTCTCACCTTTCAATGATTTTTCAAATTCTAAATCTGATTGAATTAACGAACCGTCCTTATAATCCTCATTTATATATCTGGCAGCAATGAATCTGTCTATTTTAAGTTGGTTTTCAACACTTAAGGTTTTGTAAAACTTCAGAGCTGCGTCACTTAATTTTACTACTTCTCTTTCGTTTGATCCAGCTCTTCGAATCTCAAGCCCATTTGTGTAGGCATTTGCTTTGTTCGGATCAGCCTGCTTCACTGTTGCAATAGGACCAGTTTCAATGGTTTCAACATCCCTTCTCGCAACCATCTCGTTGTAATCCGCAGTAACAGTCTCTTCGTCTTCAAAGAATACATTATCCTCTCTGTTCATCCAACTTGGAGCACCGCTGGACAGGAATCTCATCATCCTATTTTGATCATTGGGATCCATGTTTTTGAGAGAACCAGTTCTGTTTGCTGCTTCAAGCATTTGATTTAAACTCGCGGCTCCTGTTACACTCTGTTGAAGTAATCCAATTTGGTCTTTTTCAAAGTTGCTTTCTGCATAAAGTAGATCTGATAATGCAGTGTTCTTAATCATTTTAGCGATTACTTTATCAATATGACCTTTGTGCTTTATTGACTGTTTGTTGTAGAAGTCCATGTCTTCTTTAGACACAAACTCAGAGATGCTATTCACGTCACTTAACAAGAATGAATGTGCAATGTGTTTAATTTTCTCAAGGTCACTTTCACTCAGGCTTTGATAGTATACTCTGTCCTCAACAGTAATTTTCAGGTTTTTATCTTCACCTGACATGTTTAGCATTTTCTCCTTTATGGATTGCATTAATAGATCTTTCTTTTCCTCACTTAATTGATTTACGAAAGCATTATTATTCATATTCAGAGTTAGCTGATCAATATTCTTTTTCTCTTTCAGGTATTGATATGTAATCTGATCAATATTGATTTGCTCTTTCTCTTCAAATTCATCGTAAGCTGAAGATTCAAATTTGAAATCACGGGCAGTCTTTACCCTGCTTGCGATAATCTGATCAATTTTTTCCTTATCTCTTTCTGATAACAGCTCGTAAAATTCAATATCACCTTTATTTAAGTGAACACTACTTGCTAGGTCTTCTTCTTCCACATAAGCCATCACCATCCTGTCAACATGTGACTTTTCTTCGTCGGATAGGCTCACATAATAATACTCATCTCTAACATGTAGGTCCTGAAGCTCGTTTTCAGAAATTTTTCGGAATCTGGAATTGACAATTCGCTCGATTTTTTCTTTATCGTCAAGCGATAATGCATCATAGAAATCTAATTGAGTATTGGATAAGACCAGATCAACACCCTCGAGTTTTGAAGCGAGTAGTCTGGAAATTATTTCATTTATTTTTTTAATATCATCAGTCTCAAATTCAAGGTCATCAGAGAACATTGATTTACGTCCGGCAATGGCCTCATCTTTTCCTATTTCTGCGATAATTTCTTTTTTACTGTTGATGTCAAAAGCATAGATATCGAACTTTCCAGCTCCTCCTTCTCTATTTGAAGACAAGTACCCTGTGTTTTCTCCAATAATAAAGAAACAGTCATCTTTATTTGAGTTAAAAGGAACCCCAAGGTTAAATACTTCAGCTTTTGAGTATGTATCTCCCTTAGCCATGTAGTTATCGTAACCTCCAAATCCTCTATGACCATTTGAAGAGAAGAACATGGCATTTTCGTATTCTGAGTAGAATGGTGAGATTTCATCAAATGGAGTGTTGATCTGATCTCCCAGGTTTATTGGCTGACTCCAATTTTCTCCGTTGCTGGAAATACTCATCCATATATCCATGCCACCAAAACCACCTTTTCTGTTTGACGAAAAGTATAGGGTATCTCCGGCAGGACTCAAAGACGGGTGCTTAGACGATGATCCTTTTGGGTTAATCGATCCTTTAAGTTTAATAGGATCCTGCCATTTGCCGGCCTTCTTTCGAGTCAGGAAAATTGAGCATCTGCCACTTTCATCACAGTAAGTATAGTAGAGTTTGTCTTTTGCTTTGTTGAAAGTTCCGGTTCCATCACCATATTTGGTATTGACAATTTTCTCAAGATCATCTTTCAGCTTAGCCTGGCTCCATGTATCAGCGACTCTGAAATATCTGTATATATCTGAAAAAGCTTCACCAAATGTATTTCCAATTCCCTCAGAATCTTTTTTAGCAGAAGTTACAGATATTGAATTGTCATCACCATAGAAGAATGCTGCATAATCGTTGTATTGCGTATTTACAGGGCTTGGTAATGCTGCTGTGTTATGACTTGGTCTGGTTGTTGAGAGTTCATTCAGTGCTAACAAGCATCCTTCTCTCTCATTTTTTGCTTGCTCGTAGTATGTTCTATACTTATCATTTGAAAGAGAGAGGTCGTATATATAATCAATGAATTCTTCGAATAACGGAAGCGCTTCATCATACTTACTACTCAACTTTTTCATTAGTCCCAAGTAGAATCCTGCAAGAGGATACCTGGAATCCTGAACTTTCTTTACTTCTTCGTAGTAATATTCTGCCGTAGTGTAGTCTAATATTTTTCTGTAGCATTCTCCAAGCTGGAACATGGCAAATGTGTGATTGCCTTCTTCCTGTTTGATTGCTTCTTTGTAGAACTTGATTGCTTTTACGTAATCCTGGTTCTCAAAATAGGTATTACCTGTTTGCACAATTTGCGTAACATCCTGAGCGAAAGTGGAAGAAGCAAATAATAGAATGCATAAAATCGTACTAATTCTCATAAACCTGTGCCTTAAAACTTTTGTTGTCCGTTTAAAAATTAATAAACCCCGATTAATCTTAAAATTAATTCCTTTTTATCAATTAGCTAGTGAGTTCGATAGTAAGTAAAGGTTTGGTGTTTTCTCCTAAAACTATGGTAACATAAGTGGTTAGACAATCAGCAAGTTGGGCTGATTTCCATAATGCAATACGATTTCCTATTCCGCAAGTTTAAATTGACTCAAATATAAATAAATGATTCGAAATTCATTTTATAAATTATTGGTTTGGCCTAAATTGTCATTTCCCCATTTTTTGTTAGTTAATGGAATTAATCTACGAAAGCCCTGAAGGTGATCTGCACTATGATAACGAGTTAAACATATTAAAGTGTGTGTGGCATGGCTATGTAGGTCTGGAAATTTTCAAAGAGATTGTGCAGTTGGGCACTAAGATATGCCTTGAAAAGAAGGTTCCAATGGCATTATTACTTGATAGACGAGATTTGGAAAGTTATAGTAGTGACGCAAAAAATTACCTCGTTAATGACTACTTTAAGAACCTTGACGAAACAACCAAGGGCTACATTTATAAAGTTGCGATCCTCCCTCCAAGAACATTCGCAGCGCAGGCTAAAGCGAAATTATTCACAAGGATTATCCGATTCGCGGCAATTAATTTGCCTATAAAAGTATTTGATGATGAGTATGCCGCAATTGATTGGTTAAAGATTCCTGTAGTTAAGGTTCAGGACGGAGAGGAGGATGTAGAGGAAGATCAGGAATTTGAAGACACTGCCAGAAAAAGCATTTTTAAATTATTCAAATCCAAAAAGTCTAAATAATCAACCGCGTTGTTTCCATCTTTTATGAGTCCATAGCCAGTATTCCGGATGTTCATTTATTTGATTCTCTAGCATTCGGGAATATTTTTCAGTGATTTCGCCAGAACTATTATTTTCAGGGTTTTCTGATATAACTACAAATTCGATATGTATTACTCCACGTTCAGGTTTGTGAGATTTAAGATAGACCACTGGCCAATTATTAGTTATCGCATATCTCTCAGCACCTAAAGCAACTTCAGTTCTTTGATTTAGAAAAGTAGTAATATGTGTTTTTTTTGCCTTTTTAGGGAATTGATCTGATACAAAAAAAGTAATAACAGGTTTTTCCTGGCATGTTTTCACCCAACTTTTAATTTGTTTCTTTGAGAACATAATCATACCCAGTTTCTCTCGATATTTATTGACTGCTCTATTTACATATGAATTTTTCAGCGTTGAATAGATAACAGCTCCATCGTGTTTAAACTGTGGGGGCATTCCAACACACATCATTTCCCAATTGCAATAATGTCCCATCAAGGCAATAACACTTCTTCCTTCACGGTAAAAATTATCTAGTACTTTAGGGTTTTGAATGACTACCCTTTGGAGTACCTCTTTTTTTGATATGGTGAATAACTTGAGGCTTTCGATCAATGTGTCTGAAAATTCCCGATAAAACTTTTTCTCGATTTTGTTTAATTCTTCTGATGATTTTGATGGGAACGAATCTCTTAGTTGTTTCTTGACAACAGCTCGTCTGTAGCCAAAAATATAGTAGCTTAGAAAAAAGAGAGGGCTTGAAATCCAGTATAGTATCTTGAGACTAAGACGGGAAATTGGGTAAACAAAAAGCCAAAATAATACTGCTGTCATTAGATTCAAAAGTAATTAAATCAATGACAGCAGTTTTATAGAAGTAATTAAAATTCTTCAATAAGAACTCCCATTTTACCCATTTGGTAATCTCTCATGGCTTCCATAATTTCAGTCTGATTATTCATAACAAATGGACCATAAGACTCAATTGGTTCTTCAATGGGCTTACCAGTTAGATACAAGATCCTGGTATCCTCAACTGCTGTAAAACTAATTTTATCGGATCCCTTTTTGAATGTCACCAAATTCAATGCATCCACCAATCCATGGCCATCCACTTTTAGACTTCCGTCCAATAAATAAATCATGGCGTTATGTCCAACAGGAACATCTAAAGAAAACATAGACCCAGCCTTTAAATCTCCCATTGCTGAGGTAATCGGAAGTTTTGACTTCACTGGACCTTGCAGCCCAGCAATTTCTCCCGAAATGATACTTAAATTTCCATCTCCTTCCAATGCATTTAATACCGGTGCATCTTCTTTTTCAATGGCCTGATAATCGGGTTGATCCATCTTATGAGCTTTTGGCGTATTTACCCAAAGCTGAATGATTTCGGTTTCACCACCATTTTGCGCCATTTCCTTAGAAGGTCGTTCGCTGTGAATTATGCCCATCCCTGCATTCATCCATTGAGCTCCACCCTCATGAACTACACTATCATTTCCCCTCGAATCTCTGTGATGCGTACTACCTTTATATATGAAGGTAACCGGTGAAAACCCTCTATGAGGATGTGGCCCTACACCACTTGTTTTTGGATTAGTATCTGGCTTAACAATTCCTGCGTGGTGGTGTAATAAAATAAATGGATCTACTTGATCCACATTGTTGGTTGGAATAGGCTGACGAACTTTTGTGCCTCCCATATCCACTTTATGAGCATATAATGTTTTATCTACAGTACTCATATTTTTCTCCTTTCGATTTAATTTATATGTATATACATGTATTTTAAGAAAAAGGTTACACTTTGTATGATTTTCCGAAATCGTGTAGAAAGTTGTGCCGAAAATCTAGTAAAACTGGACTATTAACATTTTTGGTGCTTGATCACGAATTAACAACCTTTTTATCCATCAGATCAATCATTACTACTAGTATTTCACGAGATCGTTTTCTACATTCACAATCTTAATTAACTTCTGTCGACAAATGAATAATATGATTGCTTCACCACATTCGGTGCTTAAGGAGGTTTTTGGTTATGAAAACTTCAGATTACATCAGGAATCCATAATTGAAAGTGTTCTTCAGGGAAATGATACGTTTGCCATCATGCCAACCGGAGGTGGTAAAAGTTTGTGCTACCAGATTCCAGCACTAGTCAACGAAGGATTGTGTTTGGTTATTTCACCATTAATCGCACTGATGAAAGATCAGGTGGATGCACTTGTTATCCAGGGAATTGAAGCAGCTTATCTGAATAGTACTCAAAGTAGTGGGGAGCAAAATGATGTTTTTAGAAGACTAAAGGAGGGTAATATAAAGTTACTCTATTTGGCGCCTGAGCGCCTATTTGATGAAAGCGACTTTTTTTTAAATTTTCTGACAACACTTAATGTATCCCTTGTCGCAATTGATGAAGCGCATTGTATATCATCTTGGGGTCATGATTTTAGACCAGTTTATTTGAAGTTGGCTAAGCTAAAAGACAAGCTGGAAAACGTTCCTGTAATTGCTTTAACTGCTACTGCCGATAAGATCACACAAAAAGACATAGTTGAGAAGCTAGAGCTACAAGAAGCAAAAACGTTTATTAGCAGCTTCAATAGAGCAAATATCACCTATCATGTCTCTGCCAAGAATGATAGCTTCAAGCAGCTTGTTGAATTCCTGAATGGGTTCAAAAATGAATCTGGAATAATCTATTGCTTAAGTAGAGACAGTACAGAAAGAACTGCTGCAAAACTGAGTGAATATGGGTATGAAGCTGAAGCTTATCATGCAGGTATGAGCCCGGAGCAAAGAGGGGATGTGCAGGAAAGATTTATCAAGGATGAGTTAAAGATAGTAGTTGCAACCATTGCTTTTGGAATGGGAATTGATAAGTCTAATGTACGATTTGTGGTTCATTTGGATCTTCCTAAGAATATAGAAAGCTTTTATCAGGAAACTGGGAGAGCTGGAAGAGACGGATTACCAAGTACAACTTTATTGTTCTATAGTTACGGCGATGTATTTCGGCTTAGAAATTTCATTAAAGATGATGGTGATCCTGATCAGGTTGAAATTCAAACGAAGAAGCTTGAAAGGATGGCTGAGTTTGGAGCACTGACCACCTGTAGAAGAAGGTATTTGTTGAATTACTTTGGAGAAGATGCTGAGGATAATTGTGGGAGTTGTGACAACTGTCAAAATAAGAGAGAGACTTTTGATGGTACTGAAGTAGCTCAAATGGCCCTTTCAGCTATTGCGCGGCTGAAAGAAAACTACGGAATGAATTTGGTGATTGATTTTTTGAGAGGTTCTAAATCTGAAAAGATCAAATCTTTCATGAAAGAGTTGCCTACATACGGATTAGGTCAATCTAAAAGCAAACAGGAATGGATACATTATTTCAAAGAACTTCTAAGGCAAGATTTAGTATCAAAGACGGAAGATCAGTATCCAATTCTTAATCTAAATAAAGCCAGTTGGCAAGTCCTAAAAGGGAATTTAAAAGTGACTATGAACAAGCCAATTACTCAGACTTTTGCTACTGAAACTGTAAGTGAAGAGACTTATGATAAGTTGCTTTTTGAAGAATTGAGATCATGGAGAAGGGATGAAGCAAATGCCAGCGGATTGGCACCTTATATGATATTTTCTGATGCCACTTTAAAACAGCTTTCAACTTACTTGCCTTTGCAACATAGCGATTTGATGCAAATTACAGGATTCGGCCAAGTGAAGATTCAGAAGTTTGGAATGGAGGTGCTTCAGATTATTAGAAATTATGCCGCTGAGAGAGACCTGAGTACCAGGATGCATTTGAAAAAGGGGATTAAATCTCCTGTGGTAAAGAAAAAAACTGAAACCTCAAGGCGATCGGGAGGTACTCAAGACGTTACATATAAACTCTATAAAGATGGAATGTCTATTGAAGAAATAGTGTCTAACAGAAATTTGTCCTTATCAACAATCGAAAATCATTTAAGTACTTTTATTGAGAGTGGAGATTTAGCAATTGACGAGTTGGTGTCCTCAGAAAATCAGGATTTGATCAGGAAACAAATAGATATTCACGGCTGGGTAAGCTTGAGATCTCTCAAGGATAATCTTCCAGACAATATCGATTATGGTCAGATAAGATGGGTAGTAAGCGATGTGAGGAGAGAAGTAAATGAGAAATGATCATTTGGTTTCGGAAATCCAGCATTTCTGTTTTAGTTTGCCATTGATTTTACTGAAACTATAAACCATAATTTGTAATGAAGATTGTTTCCTGGAACGTCAATGGGATTAGAGCCATATTAAAAAAAGATTTTCTTAAAAGTGTAGAAGCAATGGACCCAGATGTTCTATGCATACAGGAAACAAAGGCAGCTGTTGAAGATGCAAAAACAGCTTTCGCTACTTTACCTAATTACAAACCTTTTGTTAATGACTCAAAAGCTCGGAAGGGCTATTCAGGCACAGCAATTCTTGTTAAAGAAGATCCTATCAACGTTACTTTTGATATCGGAATTCTTGAGCACGATCAGGAGGGAAGAGTAGTTACTGCTGAGTTTGAGAAGTTCTTTCTTGTCAATGTATATGTTCCTAATTCAGGAGAGAAGCTTGCCAGATTGGATTACAGACAGGAGTGGAATAAGGTATTCCTTGATTACTTAAAAGCACTAGAAGATGTGAAGCCCGTCGTGTTATGTGGTGATTTAAATGTGGCGCACCAGGAGATTGATATCGCTCGTCCAAAACAAAATTTCAATAAATCTGCAGGTTACACCGAACAGGAAATTGAAGGCTTCCAAAACATGGTGGATAAAGGTTTGGTAGATACGTTCAGACATTTTCATCCTGAGGAGCAGAAGTTCACCTACTGGAATTATTGGAGACAATCCAGAGAAAGAAATATTGGATGGCGAATTGATTACTTTATGGTAAGCGAAGAGCTCATACCACAGATTAAAACAGCAGAAATCTACAATGAATACTGGGGATCTGATCATTGCCCGGTTGCTATTGATATTCAATTCGAGGATTAAAAAATAGAATATGTTTGGAGTCTTCAATGGAGAGATTTTACCAATAGATGAAATTAAAATAGCACCAAATGACCTTGGATTAGCAAGAGGTTATGCTGTATTTGATTTCTTTCGTGTAAATGGTAAGCCAGTTTTTATTGAAGACCACCTTAAGAGGTTGTATCAGTCAGCACAAGAAATAAGGCTTCCTTTCCATTGGTCTATGGATGAGCTGAAAAGCATGGTTCATCAAATGGTAGAAATGAATGACTTGCCGAAATCTGGGGTGAAGATATTGGTGACCGGAGGTTATTCACCAGATGGATTTCACTGTGTTGAGCCTAATATCATTATCACACAAAATCCAATTGAAGATCCTAATCCAGAATGGTATGTTGAAGGGCAGAAGCTTATCACTCATACTTATCTAAGAGATTCTCCAACCGCAAAGACAACCAGTTACGGTCAGGCACTTTTTCTTCAAAAGGAGCAAAAAGAACATGGTGCCATTGATGTTCTATATCATTACGATGGGAATGCTTTGGAAACTGCCAGATCAAATGTCTTCCTCATCAAAAATGGAATATTGGCTACTGCTGAGGAACATATTCTGGGAGGTATCACCAGGAGCAAAGTCATAGAAATAGCATCGCAACATATGGAAGTGCAGGTAAGACCAATAAAACTTCAGGAAGTATACGAGGCTGATGAGGTATTTTTAACAAGTACAATGAAAAGAGTCCTTCCCGTTGTACAAATTGATAAGTTCCAAATTGGTAAGGGAGTTCCTGGAAAACTAACAAACAGGTTGATGGAATTATTCAGGAAATACGAAGAATCATATCTGATGTGTAGCTAGGCTTCTTCAAGCACTACTTTCTTACCGGATAAGTTATCCATTATTTTATCCAGCAGAACTAATACGCTTTCTCTATCAACCTCCGACAAATCTTCAAGCATCAGCTGCGACATTTCTCTCTTTTTCTCCTGAAATAAAAGAAATACACCTTCACCCTTTTTTGTCAATCTGACTAAAACTGTTCTTCTATCCTCTGGTGAATTGTATCGATCCAGGTAGTCTTTTGCAACCAGTTTATCTACAATTCCGGTAGCAGTACTATAAGGTATATCGAGGAATGCAGCAACGTCTCTCATGATCACACTACCCTCACGGCCAATGTAACCAACAAGTGATAAATCCTGCTTGGATATGTCTTGAGTGAGCATAACGCAAGTGTTGTCTACCTCCATCATCATCACTATCATCCGCTCCATCGCGGAAGAAAACCTCATTATTTGATCTTCTTTTAGCGTCATTTCTGAATTAATTAATCGTAACTAATTGGTGTTGTCACATGATTAAACTGGTTTTCTAAGCATAAAGTTAGAAAAATATTACGAAATCCGAAATTTTTTGAAACCATACTATTCCCAAACCGTTTGTTCTTCATATATTTCGAAAACCGAAATATCTATTTTTTGAAAAATATTGAAATCGTATAGTTTGAAAACGAAAATCAGCTGCGATTTTATGCTTAACTACTTATGACACGACTAATTAAAATGTTGAGACAAGGTTCCGGAAAGTTCGGAGCTGCTCTTGGAGAGAAAGTCATCAAATACAGATGGCCAGTACTCATCGGGACTATCTTACTGGCGCTTGGAGCTGGATTTGGTGGTCAGTATGTCAAGTTCAATAGCGACTACCATGTTTTCTTTAGTGAAGACAACCCTCAGTTGCTTGCTTATGATGGACTTCAAAATAAGTACACCAAAGACGATAATGTATTTATCGTAATCGAGCCTAAGGATGGTGTATTGTTTACGCAACAGAACTTATCGGCAATTGAGAAACTTACAGAACAAGCCTGGCAAACTCCTTATTCATCGAGAGTAGATGCCATCACAAACTTCCAATATACCAGAGCTGTTGAGGACGATTTGTATGTGGATGACTTGATATCAGAAGCAGACTTAAAAACTAATCAGGAACTGGAGGAGCTTAAACAAATCGCAGTGAATGATTCAAGGCTGGTTCATAGGCTTATAAATGAAGATGGAACAGTAACGGCTGTAAATGTCACAGTAAGATTACCAGATCAGGATAATGGTGAGAATGCAGAGATTGTAGCTTATATAAAGGATATGGTTACTCAGTTTGAAGCTGATAACCCCAATCTTAAGACGCATTTGTCTGGAATCATTATGCTCAATAGTGCATTTTTCGATGCGGCTTCTTCAGATGCCAGCACATTAACTCCGTTGATGTTTCTGATCATCATTATCACGATATTTTTAGCTACACGCACAATTACAGGAACAGTCTCTACACTGGTAGTGATTGTATTTTCCATTATGACAGCTATGGGATTAGGAGGTTTTATGGGGGTACAGCTCACGCCACCTTCAGCCTCCTTTATGAATATAGTGATGACCCTTGCAGTGGCGGATAGTATTCATGTGTTGATCACATTTATTCAATCACTGAGAAAAGGCTCATCAAAACACGAGGCTATTGTCGAGAGTTTGAGAGTGAATTTCATGCCTGTATTCATCACTAGCTTGACTACTGTAATTGGATTCCTTTCAATGAATTTCAGTGATTCACCTCCTTTTAGAGATTTGGGTAACCTTACTTCCATCGGAATGGTTGCAGCATTCTTATATTCAACACTGACACTTCCGGCAATTCTTGCAATCTTCCCTGTTTGGATCAAAGCAAAGAAAATTGAATCTCAGAAACTACCAGTATTGGAAAGATTGGCTGAATTTGTGATTCGCAAAAAAGGTGTAGTAGTAGTTGCAAGCTCAATATTCGTTTTCGCTACATCTGGATTCATTTTGAAGAATGAATTGAATGATGAGTTCGTAAAATACTTCAGTCACGATGTTCAGTTCAGACAAGACACAGATTATATCTCTGAGAAACTTACGGGAATCTATACCATTGAATTCTCTCTAAACTCAGGTGAATCTGGAGGGATCAATAATCCCGAGTACCTATCAAAACTTGGAGAGTTTGAGGAGTGGCTGTATAGTAACCCAGAGGTTATTCATGTTAATGCATTTACCGATGTGATGAAACATGTCAATAAATCAATGCATGGAGATGATCTGAACTACTTCAAGATTCCTGATAATCGGGAGGAGGCTGCTCAGTACTTATTGCTTTATGAGTTATCACTTCCTTTCGGATTGGATTTAAATAATCAGATTAATGTAGATAAGTCAGAGACCAGGGTGGTCACAACCATCCAGAATATTTCTACCAAGGAAATGCTGAGACTAAGTGCTGATGCCACTGCCTGGTTAGAAGCAAATGCTCCTGAGTACATGCAAACCGAAGGAGTGAGTAGCACCATGATGTTTGCGCATCTTTCAGAGAGACAGATCAAGAGTATGATTACAGGAACCATCCTGGCGCTTGTCTTGATATCAATTGTTCTTGGGATAGCTTTAAAGAGTGCCAAGTTCGGTGCTTTGAGTCTTATTCCAAATATCACTCCGGTCCTCGTTGGTCTGGGAATGTGGGGATTGCTTCAAGGTTATATAAATACAGGAATTTCAATAGTATTTGGTATGACTCTGGGAATAATTGTTGATGATACAGTTCACTTCCTTTCAAAATATTTAAGGGCAAGAAGAGAACTCGGC
>JANSWY010000058.1 GCA_024743255.1 bacterium
CCTCCAAACATCTTCTTCATCGTAATTCCAGGGATCGATTCTATGGAGCCCATAATAGATGCTGTAGTTTCAGCTGAGCTGGATTGCATTTTATCTCCTTTTCTTCCCATTCTTCAAATTACAAAAATTTGGTTACTCGATTACAAAAAATGGCATGAAATGTGTGGTTTGTTGGGCATACTATTTACTCAACAAAAACAGAAAAACATGTATAAGCTACTTTTTATAATGGCCCTCTTCGCAGTGGGCTGCACATCTGTAACCAACTTTTCCAATAGTGAACCGACCAGGTATCCAACCAGGTTGAGAAATGAGATCCCAAATTACATTGAGTTTTCCCCTGATGGTAATTTGGTTGCATCCGGTGTTTTCGGGGCTGTAAGAGTCTGGGATCTACGTACAAATAAAAGTGCCGACTATGCAACAAGAGTTAGAAATGAGACTCCTAAAGTTGTAAGGTTTTCACCTGATGGTCAATCTATTGCAACTGGTGTATTTGGAGGTGTAAGAGTATGGGATCTTAAGACAGGAGAGTTTGTTGATTATGATTCTAGATTACGCAATGAAAGCCCACTGGGAATAACATTTTCGCCGGATGGAACTAAGGTTGCTGGAGGAGTATTTGGTGCCATAAGAGTATGGAATTTAGAGACCGGCGCATTTGTGGATTATGCTACCAGATTAGGAAACGAAACTCCAATGTTCGTGCAATTCGCTCCGGATGGGCAGACGATCGCTGCTGGTTCATTTGGTGAATTGAGGACATTTGATTTGGAAGACTTCTAAATGAAATTGGGGGAAGAAACTCCCCCAATTATTCTAAAAATTATAATCAAGCAAATCCCTTGCATTTCGGTTAATCTTATACCTATTGTAGACGAGGATGACTAAGAATTGAATTCCCAAAACAACAGTGGCCGATATCCCGATGATTGGGTAATCATTGAATTGAGGAACTGTGTGTTTCAAGATTGCTTCAGCAACCACGGAAATAAGACCTGAAGCTAAAGGCATAGCCAACAAAACACCCAATGCTATTGCCAATACTGTAATTAACAAAAACTCCAGATTAAACAGTACTGATATTTTTTTGGATGGAGCACCAATTGATTTCATTATTCCAATTTCTCTGGTTCTTTCCTCTATTGTTAAGTTTAAGACTATTACAAGTCCGATCAGTCCCAGTACAATGGTAAATATTCCGAGAATCTTGATGATCAAAAATGTAGGAGCCAAATGCCCAAGAATTCCGGCCATTCTTCTCTTTATACTAAAACGATTCTTCAGATTTATACCTTCTTCAATGAACTGATCATCAATTTGATTTGAAGCGACGGAAACTTCCGAGTAGTTAAGGTTTTCATCAAGTGCTACAGCCAATACATTGAATTCGCTCACACGAGAATCGTCGTACACGAGAAACGGAGCTCCCATAATCACGATATCTTTCATGGCGCCTGAAAACACGTAAGTTTCAATCTCACCCTGGCCATTCTTTAATTCAATTCTTTCACCAATCTTAACTCCCTCGAACTCTTCAATCATGTGCTCTCCACTTATGTAAACACATTCAGAACAGTTCTTTTTAATCTCTCCACGAACCAGATATTTCTCTTCGATTTTTACTTTACTGGAAAGGACTCTTAATCTACTGGTCTCAGCATGATCCGATGTAGCCAGATTGTAAGACACGCGATAACTGTTTATAGGGGCATACTCTTTTACGGTTCCCATTGATCGCAGGAAACTCACTTGTTCCAGCTCTAGCGGTGACGCAAAAGTCAATAGCAGCTCATAACTAGAAGTTTTGCTATATGCATCAAGATCCTTTCTGATTGAGTAATCCATGCTTGTTGAGGTGAAGAAAAGTCCTAACCCTACTGCCAGCAGTAGAATAATCAACAAAGTTCTTTGAGCATGTCTTAATAGGTTGTTTAAACAAAACTTCACTTTTAGATTACCAATGAGCTTCTGAGTCCAATTAAAGAACCCTCTTTTGGGAATGTAGAAGGTCTTGTTCATGGCATTAGTGACAGAAGTCTTTGAGCTCTTAATGACCGGGGTAATTCCAAATATCATAGGGAGCAAAATCCCCACAACTATTACCATCAAGTGATATTGGAACGGTAACACCTCCTGAACGACTTCAAAATTTTGAAAGAATGCTACAGCCTTATTGTAAAGAAATCCTGTCTGATAACCGAGAGGCAGCCCAATCACTATTCCGATGGAAATGATTATCAATAATACGATAGAATAGCTCTTGAAAATATGACTTGTTGAAGCTCCAATAGCTTTCATCACTCCTACATCACTAATTTGTGGGTAGATCCATGTAAGGAGAATTAATGATAGCAGAATGATCCCCATCAAAGAGAGAATTGCTCCTCCACTTTCCTGCATAAAAGAAATCCCATCCACTATACCTTGGTGTACATGCTCTCCAGGAGTTGGAATATTGTACCCTACAAGAGTGCCTCCATTTGCTTCTACTGCAATTTTCACACTATTGTACACCTGTTTGATTGCTTCAGCATCATCGCTTACATTGGTTTCAATTAACAACCTCCTCCTGGAGTCAGGTAAATGTCCATCCAACATTTCAATTGAAGTGGTGTATGCATAGACAATTCCCTCCATTTGAGCTGGTGCCTGTCGGGCATCATGGACCTTTCCATCCAATTGAAAAACCGTGACCTGTTTTTCACTTCCAAGTATTAACTCCACTTGAGCCTGGTCTTCCAACAAGAAGTTATTGGCATTCCTTTCTACTAAAAACTTATTTGGAGTCTTATTGTCTGCATCAAGAATGTCAACAATATCATAATTCATCTCATTGACATCTTCTATTGCAAACAAAATCAAAGGCATCCAGCTTTCTTCACTTGCTTTGATTCTGCCACTAACAACTTCCCTTCTTTCTACACCCACTACTCCTTCTTCACTTGAGATGACATCAATTAATGCATCACTATAATTATCAATTGTAATGGAAAGATCCGCTGGATTTGTACTCAGGAAATTCTCTTCAAAATCTCTTTCCGTCATGAAATAGCCGTACATCACAGTACTTATTCCCCAGCTGGAAAGGGCCGCCGCAAGAACCAGTAATAGTAGCTTTAGTTTCGATTTTCTAAAATCCTTTAGAAGCTTAAATAAAATAATTTTCATAGCGCAGCTTCGGTTTGTGGTTGCATCATTTCATTCAATATTCCATCTTCGATATGAATGACCTTATCGTAATGAACATGGTCAATGTGAGCATGAGTTACTGTTAGAATGGTGGTTCCCTCAGCATTAAGTTTATCAAACAAATTATTGATTTGCTCTCCGGTTTTAGAATCGAGGTTTCCAGTAGGTTCATCAGCAATTATGATTGCAGGGTCATTTGCAATAGCTCTGGCAATGGCTACCCTTTGTCGTTCTCCTCCGGATAATTCATTTGGAAACTTTGAAATTTTGTCTCCTAAACCAACCTCTTCTAAGTGCCTTGTTGCTTTAGCTTTTCTTTCCTTTGTAGGAATTTTATTTACCAAGCTCATTGCAAATAGTACATTGTCCAATGCTGAAAGTGTGGGTAACAATTGATAAAATTGAAAAACGATCCCAATATTACTTCCTCTCCAAAGTGCCAGTTCGTTTTCTTTGAGATCATTGAGATTCTGTCCATTGACCGTAATGCTCCCTGAACTAGGGCGGTCAATACCGGAAATCATATTGAGTAATGTAGACTTCCCACTACCAGACTTTCCAACAATCACCACATTCTCCCCCTGATTGATTGATAAATTGGTATTCTTTAAAGCATGGACTCTTTCTCCAGTAGTCTCATAGTATTTTTCAAGTTGTTGTATTTCTATCATGTTTTTGAAATTAGGTTTGATGATTTAGCTTCCTTGGTTTTCCAGTTGATTGAGAGCTTTAAAAAATTCAACTCGGTCAAATCCATAATCTTTGATTTCGATAATTTTCCGGTCCTTCATTGAAAGCTTGAAAATTGAGTATCCTTTGATTGTAAGAAATTTACCGAGGTTACTATCGAGATCAATCAACACAGAGCTTCCCTTCTTGTAGTATTGACGCAAAGCTTCCTGAATATGACTTCTCTTACTATCTCTGGACATCATTTTCATCATTTCACCGAAACCCCCAACTAATAGAACATTCCCAGGAATGCTACTTGCTTTAGACTTTGAATAGATCTTTTCGAAAGGGTTGTTTGTACCAGGTATATAGATGATTGTTATCTCATCTGCATCAATGTTTGAGTTGAAGAGGTCATTGAACTGATTTGGCATTTGGGTCAATTCCTGCCACACCTGATCGCCTTTATCATTTTGTGCAACAATCATGAAACTGACCGCCATGCCAAGTATTAGAAGTAGTAATGCTTTTTTCATAGTTCGTTTAAATTTTGATTTTCGAATTCAAACGAACCTGAAGTAGACGTTATCGCCCTAGAGTATCCAGATGGACAAGTTGATTTTTAAACCACTGTAAATCAGAACTTTATTTAAGTCCGTCTCGGTACTCGGACGGAGTAAGACCTGTTACTTTCTTAAAAATGTTGTTAAATGAGGACTTAGAATTGAACCCTGCGTCGCTTGCAAGAGCCATAATGGTGTATTGTTTTTTGGAATCTTCCTGAATCAGTTTTTTCACTTCTTCTACTCTGTATTGATTCACAAAACTGTAAAAGTTGTCACCAATTCCAGAGTTGATGATAGCCGACAATTGATTCCTGCTTATGGACAATTGCTTAGCCAGATCTACTAAAGTCAGTTCTGGATCGAGGTATGGCTTTTGAGATTCCATGTAGTTGATAAGCTTTGTTTTTAGCTCGCCTTCAATTTTGGTATCAATGGTTTCAGTATTAGAATCATTGCCATTTGCGATTTCTACAGTCACTCTTTGCCTAACACCTTTATAAGTGATAAAAAGCATAATCAGTGTAAAAAACAAAGACGCAAAGATTTTATAGGTAGTCAGGTTGACCCCATGAATAATGAGTGGAGTAATTACTATAAAAAAGAATAACAATAAGCCAAATAACCACAATATGTATTTAATCCACGAAACATCTAATCCCTCCATATTGGAATAACCCTGGGTTACCCTATCCTGGTGAAATCTGACAAGCTTCCTTGATCGGTATAAATAATAGCCGAATTGGATGACCATAAATAGCCAAGGGGTTCCGATTACCTGTTTCATAATCAAATATTGGTCTCCATCTGAGTTAACAAGAATCAGAGTAAAAACTCCAACAACTGAAAAAAGTACAAAATGCCCCATGTCAGCATTTTTAAAACCTGATTCAGGTTGTACAACACTTCTCAGATATAAATACAGGGCTGGAGCTAATAGAAACAGAAATGGACCGGAACCAAAAAAAGTGCTTCCGATTGTGTGCCAAAAGTAGAAGTATAGATAGTGTATTCTGAGAATAACCAGAGAAAGGGATATTAATAGAAGTACAAATGACCAATGTACTACTCCAGACTTTTGTCTTCTAAGTAAGAATAAAAACAAAAACCCATGGCCAATTCCATAATTGATAATAATCTCAGAAACTATCTTGAGGACTTCCATATATCATTGAAAGGTACTCAGCTAATTTAAACCTTTTCCAGAATCCCCATCATTTTTTTAGCTCTACCTGCAACTGATTTTCTGCTTTCCAATGACAATCTATCTAAGTGAGGTATTAACCAATCTTTCAATGCTTCATCCTCTTTTGCCCAATTGGTCAGTGTTTCCATTGTAGTGTTAAGCACAATCCAATCGTTATGGTTGACGAGGTTGTTTTTCATAATTTGCAAAGACTGATTCTTTTGATCTGAAGACATCACATCTTCCAGGAGCATAAATAATGTAGACAAAGTCCATTGTGTTGAAGCCTGATCTATTTTTGAAATCTCATTCAACAATCTATCAATGTATGGGGTCAAAACCTTCTTATCAGCAATACACACTCTTTTAACAGCACTGGAAGTTCTAAGCCGGACTACTTCATCGTCACTAAAGTAGCAGTTGAATAGTTCTTCAAATCTTGAAATATCTTCAAGCACTTCTTCTACCACCTCCTCTGTATTTCCCAGTGAGTTTGGATGACCTCCTTTGAGTCGATTTTCAAAATCTTTCATAATCAATGTTTTTCTCAAATATGAATGTAGTGAGTGACAACCCTATGTCTCTCCATCAAATTAAGAATAATGAATTCCAGCTCAAGATAATAAAGCACATCTTGCATAACCATCTATGATTTAGTAAGTTCAGGTAATCAAACCACTAAATTATCTATCCATGAAAAGACTTATTCCGCTAGTTATCGCTGTGGCCTTTTTTGGCTGTTCAGAATCTCCTGAAGATTTATTTATTAAAGAAAAACTGACAGTCTTTTTAAATCAGCCTGAAATAGAATTCAAGAAGGAAGGAGAAACCATTTTTGCTACTTCTGGAGACCATTTGGTTTCAGGTAACTTGGAAACTAATGGGAACCTCAGAATTCTAAACATTGGATATGAAAAACCAAATTTCGCAATATATGAGGAGACAAATGGAGAATGGAAATCACTTTTCAAAGATGAGATGGTAATCGGTGAGTTGGATATGTTTCAAGATCTGAATGGTGATGGAATAAACGAAATAATCATCAAAACCTTCGATTCAGGAGTCACTGATTATGGCCTTTATATCAAGAGAGATCCATATTATAACTATGCTGATAGAGTAACTAAACACGAAGATTTATCATTATCTGATTTCAAATCTTACAATCAGAGAACTCAGGGGTCTTATGAGATAAAGAATGTTGACGGCACACCTACCATCCAGGTGAAAGAGAAGAAGGAATGGATGGATAATGGCAACTCTTATTTGATTAATAAAAATTATGTCTATGAATTTTGGGATAACCGTTTTTCTAAAAATGAATGCCTTGAGATAGTGGGGAAAGACATTTGGGTACGTGATGTGCCAGCAACAGGAAAAGTAGTGATGAAATTGAATGATGGAGATCTATGCAAATTTTTCCATAAAGAGAAGTTTGAAATCATTCGAAATATGCCTGGTTATTGGTATAAAATCGAGTTTGAAGGAAAGAAGGGTTGGGTATTTGGATCTCAGACTTCCCTTGTAAACGAATTAGAAGGTAAAAAATTTAACAGCATCGAAGAGGCTATTAGTAGATTTGCTTTCGATACAGCCGACGACCCAAATCACGATGGTGACCATATAGTTTGTAGTCATACCGGGACATTTAGAGAGGGGGAATTTGCTTTATTATCATTTGACCAACCTGGTTTAATGTCAGGTCATAATTTCTCTAAAGGTGGTTTCTTCAGTAGCGAAGATAACAAGTGGGAGTTTCACACCTTTTTGGGAGAGTATTTGGCATCCTTTAACAAGGGAGGAAAGTCTTTTGTCCTAACTTCAGAATATGGAACAAGTGGAGGTTCCAGGCCATTGGACAAAATTCATCTGTATACTATTGATACCAAAAGTAAATCTTTCAGAAATGTACAAACAGTATTCGAAATGGGTGAAGACATAGAGGAATACGATATCTACGGAATTACTAAATTAGTTTCAAATGATGATTATGAAACTTTAGAGATTACAGAAGAAATCAAACATAGTTTTGAAAATGCCAGAAAGGGTGTCTTCAATTACATCTTCAAGTTTGACCCAAATGAAGGGTTATACAAGCTTCAATCAAAAAATCCTTAAGCGGTTAATTGGACAAGAATTCAATAGCAAACTCCAACTGATGATCTACTCCTGAGAGTACATCTTCTGGAGTTTGATTGACCAGAATATCGGGTACAATGCCATTCCATTCAATAGGCACTGTATCTCTTCTCAATACTGCTGTATTGTTAATAGATATGGCCTTACCACTTGGTAAGACAAATAAAGGATCAATACTTGTAGACATTCCACCACCGGCAGTAGTATCCCCTATCAGTGTAACATGATCTGATATTCTCATTCTATCAGCGAAAACTTCTGCAGCAGAAAAACTGGTCCCGTTTATGATAAGCACCACAGGTTTGGTAAATGTGGTGGTAGGATGCGGTGTGATCACTGGAGGAATGATAATTTCCTGGTTATTAACCATAAGGGATGGAATAATTCTGTCTTCCAGAAAATGGCTGATTATTTTATCGTATGTAAGACTGGAACCCCCATTGTTTTCTCTGACATCAACTATTAAGCCACGAGCTTGTTGAAAGTAGTTGATCACTTCTTCAAATTGATCCTCTCTACCTAGTAATTGATCTCCAAATGTGGACAGTCTCACATAGCCAATATCTCCATTGACGTATTGATATTCAATAGTGTTATTACCAGTAACAATGAGCGGACTATCGAAATACTTTCTGATTAGGTTTGGATCATAAGCCCCACGAGACCTTATCATTCTCTCAGGAGTGTAGGGCCTTATTCCTATTCCTCCAATAGTATAAATTTTAGCATGTGAATCCTTCAACTCTCCCACAAAATCATACAATACCTGATAAAATTCATCACCTTCGGCTTCTTCCGCTCTTGGTGTATACTCTAGCAACAACTCTTGCCAATCTATTCCCTTGTAATCCAGCAAAGGGTAATTTGTATTAATGTAAATTGCAGCAACTGTGATATCTTCAACATTTTGTTCGTCGGATGTATTATCTGGCACAAACTCGTGACATGATAGTAGGAACAGGAATAATATGAACGGTAATCCCCTCATTAGTTATTCTTTGAAAGTTTTAGTATCAAACCAATATTGATCCCCGAATAACCAGCAAATAGGTCCTGGTCAAATCCGGTCAAACTGGAGTAATTATTATTCCAGGATGCATAAACTCCAATCGGGTCAATCGGTCTGAACACTAGTTTTAAGTCCAGTGAACTATTAAGGTTCTGGAAAAACAACAATGCTTTTGCGTCAAAGTCATCATCAAGATCAGAACGAATACCCATTGAAATCAAGTTAAATGAGAAGTCTCCAATAACCTCCAGCTTCGAAGTGATTGGAACAGAAAAAAGTGCGTTATATTCAACTGGTATCTGGATAAAGTATGACGACAGTTTAGACTCCAGTCTTCCACCGGTTGCTACATTTTGCTTCCTTTCATAGGCACTCAAACTGTATCCTGGACCCATCCAAATATTGATTTGTTTTGTTCCAATTGAAAGAGAAGGTATTTGAAATAGATGATTAACATTTAGCCGAAAGTCAAGTATCTCTGCAGAGAGATTGTCTTGATCACTGTTTTTGATGTCGTCTCCTTGCATTAGTTGAAATCCAAACCTGAAGACTCTTTTGTCTTTGGCTCTTTCCAATTGAGTGGAAAAAAGTGAGGTTACTCCAGAGTATCTGCTTTCTGAAATATATTCGTCAGTGTTCGCGAATTGAGCTATGCCATACCCACCGGAAATGGACGTGGACTGTCCCATTAAGTTCTGAACGCAGAAAAACAGAAAAAGGGAAAGCATAGTTTGTTTCATCTCCATAATCACACTTATTAATTCAAAACCCCTTACTCAAATTGAAAAAAACAGGAACCACAGTATTAATCACCTTGCAAATGCATCATATGAACCTCCGTAAAATCGATCTCACCGAAGATTTAAAAATATTGAAGTTTAAGATATTAGATTTATTCCAGAAGCAAGATGAACTTGTTGAAATATGAAAAATCATTTATCTTAAAAAGAAAAGACCTATGAAACAAATCTACAAAATCACACCCTATCTGGCATTAATCATTATTTTCCAGAACTGTAGTCCAAAGTATACTGCAAGCTTTCAAAAAACGGATAGCAAATATTACAACACTTCCAATCAGACAGTAGAAAATAAAGAGCTGGAAGAACAGATCGTTGTAGAAACCACTCAACCAGAATTATTGGCATCTACAAATGAGGAAGTTGTTGAGCAAATAATCACTGAAAATGTAATCAAATCAAAAGTTGAAAGAAGCAAGCAGCTTGAAAATGCAAATAAAAACCTAAACGAAAGAGAAAAAGAGATTTTGAGTGAAGTTAGGGAGTCATTGAAATCAATGACAAAAGAGGAGAAGAAAGCCCTGAGGTCTACATTTAAGGAAAAGCTCAAAGAAATGAAAAAATCTGATAGAAGAGATGACGCGGCATTTGTCCTCATTGTTATTCTGTCCATTATTATTCCTCCAGTAGGTATGCTGTTATATGAGGGAGAGATTACTAATAGATTTTGGTTATCCCTTGTGTTAACGCTACTAGGATATTTACCTGGATTAATCTATACACTTTACGTGGTACTCGGAGGAAAATAAGATATCAAAGTGATCTCGAAGGGATTTGATCTGGTAATGATTTTCTACTAGATTATTAAATTATACAGCCACCTAAATAGGTGGCTGTTTAGCTTATGATCAGTTACTTGGTAGAAGTAGTTTCATCATCATAGCGAGCACCCGTACCAGAAGTGCCTGGTTGCCATGATCTTGTGATATTCAAAAGCTTAGCTTTCACTTCATCATTTAAGTCGCCAGCATATTTATCAACTGCACCATCACCCAAATACATTCCGATGTATGCTAAAATATCGTCAGTTGCCAATCCACCTCCCTGACCTACAATTTCTGGAGGAAGATTTAGGATTTGCAAAGGGTCAGAACCTTTTGCCATGCTGGCTTCATTTCTGGTTAAATAGGCATCCCCATTTGTGTTTAGTAAGGAAGCAAATTCTTCCGCTACATCATGAGGCATTAATGCTTTAAAATAAATGAGTGCATCAGATACCAGAATAGTTGGGTTGATACTTGGCGGGGCTCCCTGATAACCACATTCCGCAATGAAGGAATCATCAATATCGATTCCAAGGTTGTTCTCTATATCCAGAATAGCCAATCTTGAGTTACATGGATTACTTACAACCCCTTCTAGCGATACAAAATAACCATCGCTATTGAGGCATCCTGTGCCGTTTGCTACTGTTTGCACACAAGCAGTATTATTAGGGTTCCAATTTGGTGCAGCACATTCACCTGAATTGTTATTACCTCCATCATTGATTCCTCCGTCATTATTCCCTGAGTCATTATTTCCACCATCATTTGAATTACCTCCCTGATTGCATCCACCAGAGGCTGCCTGTGCAGCATCTTCCCAGCATCTTGCACATGCTTGATACGGATGTGAGCTAGGACAATTCAAAGAGGTCGGTTCTGTCATGGTTACATCTGAGAGTCCATCCTCTTCACACGAAAAAAGAACGGTACTCATTAAAATAAGGGCTAAACCCCAAAAACTAGAATTAGTGTTCATAGGTAAAACATTTTAATCTTCAAATCATTTAATTATTGATCCTTGCAAATAAATGTCTACTAAGAAGGGATTCAACAAATCAACCACTACATCACCACACTTACACTACTGTTCTACCACACACCTGTACCATATTGATTTTTAATATGAGCCATTTCTCATTATTTGCTGCTCCGAAACCTAGTTTATCAAAACTAAAAAGTGAAACTAATGACTGGAACCAAGACTATTTGTTTATTGATTCTTTGCAAGACTTCATTATTCTTAATGAGTTGTGAAGAAGTCTCCAAGGAAAATCAATTTAATTCCCAGGGTGGAATTGAGATAAAAGGAAAAATATGTCCGTCATCTTATGATGATATAATCGTTGAATTAACATCCTCACAAATGGATGAGAATGACCGATTAAAGGAAGTTTCCTTCGAGAGCATAATGGAATTTATGGATAAGCATAAAATCAATACAATCACTGGTTTATTGAATAGTCTACCTGATCACTATCGCAATAATTTTTCTTTAGTCGAACATACACGTGGTGAGGGACAATCAGATTTAAACTTCCCAAGAATTGTCCTATTCGGTCCTGATGGAAGATTTATGTTGAATGTTGGTACAAAGCCAGAGGACCCAAAGTATAACTTGCTTGATGGTGCTGAATTAAATAATAAAACCGGTCATTGGGAATTCTCTCAATTGGATTTTACAAAAAGGAAACCAATGTTGATAAAAGAGCCTAATGAATGTAAGAGGTGTCACGGCAGAAAAGATCCAAGGCCAATATGGGGAACAAGTTTGGACTGGCCAGGAGTATTTGGTGACAATGAAGCTCCTGGAATGACTGGAGATGCACTATCTATGAATCATATAAGAAGGATGAATGAGATCAGAAATCATCATGGTGGTTCAGACAGGTTTGACTTTCTAGAATGGAAATCCAATGAAAAGTTGATGTCTGGTGGATTTAGAAGAATTGCAAACAATGCTTTTGGACCTGAATTATTGGTAAGTAACCAAATCATTGGCTCTGCAACCGGAAGAGGAGCATTCCTAAGACTTAAATCAAAAAATCCAGAGAAATACGTATCACTGAGAGAACACATCCTGCTTGCAGCATTCGAGGAACATCAATTGGAATCTAAACCAAAACTGAATCGATTATTATTTGAACTAGGTCTTGATGTAAATGAGTCGTTCTCACTTGCCACACTATTTGAAGAGGAAGAACCAAATGTGAATTGGAGTCTGGGAGATGGAGACTTATATGAGCAAATCTATTTACAAGTACTACACGACCTTTCAGAGAGTGACCCAGAGATAAGAAAGATTCTTACAAATACACCTAGTCCCAACCCCATCTTCAGCTG
Source organism: bacterium (assembly GCA_024743255.1). GTDB lineage: Bacteria > Bacteroidota > Bacteroidia > Cytophagales > Cyclobacteriaceae > JANSWY01. The sequence goes on from JANSWY010000058.1 coordinate 12,669, forward strand.
CCCGGATATTGTTCAAAATATTCAGGAATTGATCGACTATAAAATGCTGCACCTTTATTATTTACAAGGAAAAGAAAGATATGAGGTCAATAAAGTTTACTATCCATTGGAAGTGGAGCGAGTTTTCGATCTTGTAATGGAACCAGTCTCTGAGCCATTAATAAATTATCTCAAAAATAAAATATTAGCCGGGGTTCTCAAGAAGTCGCATTATCCCACTATTGAACCAAACTGATTTTTTACTATCGAATCTACAATTATATTTAAGGAATTAAAGATGTAGATAATGAAGAAAAATGTAGTCGGCCTACTTTTAATGGCTCTGTTATGTAGCAACGCATATTCCCAGGACAATCCTCTTGTCGGAAGATGGGATTTAGAAATTGAATATCAAGGTAGAAAAGTCCCATCCTGGTTGGAAGTCAGGAGATCCGGATATACCTCAATCATTGGCCGTTTTGTTTATTCTTCAGGGAGTGCCAGACCTGTTGCTGAAATCAAATATGATAGTGGTAAATTTAGCTTCAAGATCCCTCCTCAATGGGAGCCTGAAAGAACAGAATTGGAATTTACAGGTACCATCACTGAATCAGGTTTGGAAGGTCAAATGACTTTTGCTAATGGCGACACCTATAATTGGAATGCTGTGAAGGCTCCAAAATTAAAAGATATTGAAGAACCAAATTGGGGTGAACCGATTAACCTTTTTAATGGTGAAAATCTAAAAGGGTGGACCGCCGACAGGGAAGAAAATCAGTGGATTGTCAAAGACGGAATTCTAACAAGCCCATCCAGTGGCGCAAATTTAATTTCAGATCAGAAATTCTGGGATTTTAAGGTGACTACAGAATTTAGGTATCAGGAAAATGGGAATAGTGGTATATATCTGAGAGGAAGATATGAAACTCAAATCTTTGATAGTCAAAATATCGAAATTGATGATTTGCAATTTGGTGGAGTTTATGGTTTTTTGGAACCAAATTTCAACGCCGCAAGAGCTCCGGGAGAATGGCAAAAAATGGAGATCACTTTAATAGGTAGAAGAATTACGGTAGTAGCCAATGGGATAACAGTCCTTGAAAATCAGATCATACCAGGAATCACAGGGGGAGCACTTAATAGTAATGAAGGCGAGCCTGGACCATTTATGCTTCAAGGGGATCATCAGCCTATTGAGTTCAAATCATTTGTGGTAACTCCTAGGTTAGACTGAGTTTACAAAAGATAAAAAAAGCCCCAGCTTAAACCGGGGCTTCTTGATTACACCTAAAACTGAAACTAAAAGCTTCTAAAGTGAAAATATCCTGACTGCACTACATCGAAAGTGGTGTATGGCATTACTCCTCCTCCACCAAGGTCTATCATTGTAGTTACGGCATCAGCCTCTGCTATTGCTATCAATCTTTTAATCCAATCGTAAAACTGAATTCTGCCTGAAGTTGAGCCAAAAAACTCTGCTCCATTCAATCCATTTGGATTCCAAAAGTGGAAAGAGTGCTTCAATACAGATAGGAAATTCAGATAACGTTGCTGATCAACAGGTGTCAATCTTGGTAGATTTTGTAAACGATCTTCAATCCAATCATTCATTGAATCTTTCTCAGTAAATGAATCCAGGGATTCAAAATCTCTAATCGCCTGGTTATACAGTGCTTCAGAAATTAATCCTTTTGAATTCAATTCCTCCAGCATTGAAAATGGTGAACTGTAATCATCGTACCAGTAAATTGCGCTTAGAAATTCTTCTGAGTATCTGCTCGATAAAACTTCAATTGCATTCTCCCTGAAAGTTTCTGCTGTCGTTTTTGCAGGTAAGTTTTCCAGTAAGAATTGAAGTTCCTCATTGTGGGCTTCACCCCTTGCATTAAACTCCTTTGATTCCTGATTTATTCCTGAATTGGTTTCTGGAAAGTCTGAGATCATTTCATTTTCCTGGCATGAAAGAAAGCTCACCAGACTTATTGCTATAATGATGTATTTAAACATGATTCTTGAATTTAAAATGGTTAATTAAATAGCCTTACCAATAGATGCGCCAACACCTGTAACTAATCCTACAGCACTTGCAGTTGGCACTCCACCTAAAAGTGGGTTTGGTAATGCAGATGCTCCTCCAGTTGCTGTAACTGATCCAATAGCTCCAGTTGCAATTCCAACAGTGTCTGCAAGAAAGATAGCACCCCATCCTGGCCAAGCTTCTGCTCTACCAGAAGTTTCGCCATTTCTGAATTGCTCTGCTCTGCCCATTCCTCCTTGCTCAACTGGATACCAGAACAAAACAGAATTGATAGCAACATCAACAGCCATCTGATAAATCACAGCATCATGACCTTTCAATTCTCCAATATTCTCATCTCTATGGCTAATCATAGCGATTTGAAGATCCTCCACTACTTCGGTTCCATCTGCATCCCAAAATGCTTCAGCAAAAAGAACCATCTTCTCTGCTAAAATTGAAGAAGCTCCCTGCCCAACCCAATATCTTGGGCTTAGGATATCATCTTTGATTGTTTCATATGACACATCGTCACTCACCAAGTTGCTAAATGCTTTTGGACTCATATCATACTTAGCACAAAACTCAGCTGTCTCGGTTCTAAGGATTCTATTAATCTCCTTTGCCACGCTCTCAGAGTCATCTGTTTCAATTGACCAGTTAGCAATTACGATATCTGCAAGCTCGTTGTGCTTTTGGCCAATTTGATGGTTTTGAACTTCTAATACAGCTTTCGATGAAGTATCAGGATTGGTGTTTAATTCTTGATTTTCAATACAAGAATATAGGGTAATGATTAAACTCATCGTAAGACAAGTAATGATTAACTTTCTCATGGTTTGTTAAGTTAAAGTGGTTATTAAATTGATTTAAATACCATTCCAACTTCCCCGGGTTTGTGGACATAATTACATGCTTTGTTGGTTATTGGCATGTAACGGCATTACAAACATGAGAAGAGTTTCTGAGAGATGATTACATAATCGATTAAGCGGTGGGATAATTAGATTATTCGTAACGGTTTTGTGAGTGAGTGGTGTCAGATAAAAAGTAATTGGGTCCACAAGCAACAGTGGACCCTTAACTTATCAACCAACTAGTTCGCCATCACTCAGCTCTAGTATTCTATCACTTTTAGCAGCAAACTCATCATCATGAGTCACAGCTATAATGGTTTGGCCTCTTTCTTCAGCCAATTGCTTGAATATATCAAATACTATTTCCGTATTCTTAGAATCAAGGTTACCTGTGGGCTCATCGCCCATTATTATTGAAGGCTCATTTATCAATGCTCTGGCTATTGCAACTCTTTGTTGTTGTCCACCTGAGAGTTTATTAGCAGGTTTTAGGGCCTGTTCTGGTAAACCCAGTAATTCTAGGTTTTTGTAGGCATTTGCTTCAATTTCTTGCTTTGACTTTTCCCCTAATTTGAGCGCCGGTAACATAACATTATCCAGCGCAGTGAAATCAGGAAGCAAGTAATGGAATTGAAAAACAAACCCAATGTGCTTATTTCTAAATGCCGCAAGTCTATTCTGATGTTGCCCAATTAGATCTTGACTTTCAATCTCCAATCCACCTTCAAAATCTGTATCCATCGTTGATAAGACATACAATAATGTAGATTTACCAGATCCGGACTTCCCAACAAGAGATACGAACTCACCTTTTTTTACATCAAACGATATTTCCTTCAATACCTGAAACTTCTGAGGTGTATGAAAGTACTTGGTTATATTATTTGCTTTTAATGCTATATCATTCATGACTATCCTCTTATAATTGATACTGGATCTACTAATGATGCGGTGCGTGCCGGTAGAAAACCTGCTGCAATGGTTGTGATCATTCCAAAAACAAATGCCGAAACATAATCGACTGTTCTAAATGCCATAGGAAGTGTGTCTATTGAGGCAATTTCAAACGGCACCTGATTGATAATCGAGGCTACACCAAATCCAAAAATCATTCCTACCAAACCTCCTAATATTCCTATGATAATGGATTGCACCAGAAATATTTGAATGATATCTCCACCTTCAAATCCCATCGCTTTAAGAATTGCAATTTCCTTGATCTTCTCATTGACGGTCATGTTCATGATATTGTAAATACCAAACCCTGCAACAAGCAGAATGGTCAAAGACACTGCAATTGCGATGTAGTTTCTTAGTTCGTTACCTGCCTCAAGTTGCCCGTTAGCCTCTATCCAGGATTCAACTTTGTAATCTACATTTTGACCGATTCTTTCTGCAAGCTCATTTGCATCATCGTAATCGATTAGATTAACCTGAATATCAGTTGCATATCCTTGGTTCTTTGATTCCAATTGTCTGGCAGTATTGATATTGATATAGGCTTTGGAATTATCGATGTTTGCCATTGATGTTTCAATGATGCCAATCACACGATAGCTTTTGGTGATACCATCTGCAGTTGAAACGGTAACATTGTCATCCATATCCACACCTAGCTTATTCGCTAATCCAGATCCTAAAATAAGCCCATCTTTTCTGCGATCAATATCTTCCCATACACCGAACTTCATTGAAGTGGCTGTCCCAAACATTTCGTTTTCCTTTTTTGCATTCACTCCTGATAACTGACCATTGAACTTGGTTGAACCATTTCTAAAGTAAACCGACATGTTGACTTGCGAAGTAACCCCGGTGACTTCCGGGACCTTCTCAATTTGTTCAATAATGGGTTGCGAGTTTCGAATACCCTCTGTGTATTGAATCACCTTTGCATTCCTAACATTGATCAGCTTTGTCTCATATACATTTTGTAGAATGTTACTTCTATCCTCCGGCAGATCATTGTAGATCTTGATATGCGCCAATGTGCTGAAAGCCAACTCCGTTTGAGTATCATTCACGCCGGTCATGAAACTATTCATGAAAATGTACATGGATATCCCAAAAGTGACACTTAGCACTGCCACTAGGGCCTGCTTTACTCTGGATGTAAGGTGAGCGAAAGCTACCTTGAGATTAGTTGAGCGAATCATAGTTGTGAGGGCTTAACTAATACTGCATCTACATCAATACCTTCCAGGATTTCAGTCCAGGATGAATTTTTAATTCCGGTCTTAACTTCAACAATCTCCTTATTAGATTTCATAACCTTATCCCCATTCAACAGATAGGATGTTGGAATTACCAATGCGTCTGATTTTTCATTGATGATGATGTTGGCTTGAAGTTGGGTGTTATCAAATAACCTCGCTTCTTCCAACAATTTAGCCTCAGCAATGAATGATTGTTCTGTCACGTCAAACGACGGATAAATCTTACTGATTGCAGCTCTGAAGAACTTATCTTTCTCTGTATTAAGGTTCAGATAAACTGTTTGTTCCAGCTTCACCATATTGATATCTTCCTCAGCAATAAAAAGCTTCACCAGAGCTTCTCCTCCTCCAATTTTGGCAATCGCCTCACCTCTTCTTACCAACTCACCCTGATTCTTAAAAACCTGAAGTACTAACCCATCAATACTGGATGTAAGGTAGTAATCATCGTTTCCTTCTTTTTGAACTATCAGCTGAGTCTCTGCATTTTTCAGATTCAGTTTCATTTTATCCTCATAGTCCTTCTTCGACTGCTCGGCAATTGCGATATTTCTATGGGAATTCTCCAATTGCAGTTTCGCCTTTTCAAACTCTTGTACTGAAACTGCCCCACTTGACTTCAATTTTAAAAACCGATCATAATTGGCTTGGTCCAATTCCAGTTGTGCTTTATGTTGATCAATCTGTATTTGAAATTTGAGCATCTCAGGAGCGCTAGGTTTTAGCTGTTGCAAAGCATCTTGATAATTAATTTCTGCGTTGGATAATTGCTCAGCTTGCACATCATTTGATAGCTGGTATAAAGGCATACCTGGTTTCACTATATCTCCTTCTTTTGCGAATGAATGGATTAGATAACCTTCGGTATTGGCAGTCACCATATATTCATTTTCAGAAATGATGTGACCTGTAGCGAAAACCGCATCAACGATTTCCTTTTCTTCAGGTTGAATAACCGGATCAGAGTTACATGACGATATCAACACTATGCCAATCATCGCCACCATTATTGTTTTTAGATTTCTCATTTTGACCTTGAAATTATCTGGCTGTAATAGCCATATGTGTTTGACATTGAACTTAAGAAATTGCCTTCCGCTTTGAGGTAGTCTTCAAATACTCTTAGGTATTGATCAAGTCCGACCAAACCTTCTTCATATTGCTGAAAAGTCAATTCCAGATTAGATTGATATAACTGGAATGTTTCTTTTGAAACTTTTGTGTCTCGCAAACTCAAATTGTATTGATTGATGAGCTGCAAGTCCTGGTTTTTGCTGGAACGTTCCAATGCTTCTTGTTCATTACGTGCTATTTGTAGTGCCACCTTACTCGACTTCAAATTATTTTGTCTTGAGAAGCCTGAGAAAATTGGGACGTTCAATGAAATTCCTACATAACTATAGTCCGACCAGTTTGAACTCTTAAAAGACAAATTGGTATCATCACTGAATTGCTGTTGACCAAAGTATGTCGTAGATGTAAGAGTCGGTAAATAAGCTGCTTTTTGAACTTTCATTTGCAACTCTGATTGTTCCAGGTTCATGGAAGAAAGATCCAACTGTTTATCTGGAGAAAGATCAGAAACTGATTTTGGCATTGGTAGATCATAAATTAAATCGGTCTTTAGGACTAATTCATCTATGAAATCAAGACCAAAAAGCTTCTTTAACTCAATGATATTCTGATCATATAGAATTGAATTACCTACCAGACTTCTTTCCACATTATTGGAATTGATTTTTGAGGAATTCACAGTTAGTAAATCCAAAACTCCTTCATCGTATTTCGATTGGGTCAATTCCAAAAGTGAATCTGCTAGTTGCAGGTCCTTTTGATTAAGCTCCACAGATCGGTTTGCAATCAGAGCAGAGTAATAATAAAGACTCACTTGCTGCTTTAATAACTCCTCGTAAGAATCGGTTTGAGCTTTGCTCATTTCCATTTGAATCTTTGAGATTTTGGATTGCAATGCTGATGACCCGTTGATCAAATTTTTATTGATCGAGACGCCATAATTGTTATTGTATTGCTGTCCAAACTGAGCTTCAATAGTTTCTCCTGGCATTCCAGAAATCTCTCCAGGAATGGGTGTTGTAGCCAATTCCAGATTATTCTGATAACTAAAAGTACCAGTAACTGTAGGAAACCTATAAGACCTGGAGGCCTTGTAATCGTATTCTGATTGCTCTTGTTTTAGTAAATAGTTTTTATAATCCGGATTTGCTTCAAGCGCCAATTTGAAAGCATCTTCCAGAGATTCGATTACAACCTGTTCTTGTGTAAATGCGCTGAAACTACAACAGCAGAGCAGGATAATCATAGCTTTGTTGAATAAATTCTTCATGTTAGTCTTTGTTAATTCCTAGAATAAAAAGGAGTGAAACATTGGTAGTAAATCCCCCCGGAGAGGTTATTCCACCAATGGGATCAGACCTATTTGCGATTGTGTATCCCATATTGAAATTGAACATACTAGCTGGAGAGACCCGATGGGTAATTCCCAAGGTGGTTTGAAGGTATCCGTACCTCTCAGTTATCTCATTCATATTATTAAATTGACCCTGAGTAGAAGAAAAGCCGCCTTCTCCACCGACGGCTTTCGCGTTCAAAACACCAACCAAAGCACTCACATATGGCCTGGTTAGCTTATCATCACCTACCAAATAATACTTTGATCTAATGCCCCAATTGAGCATTGCTCCGCCATTTCCCTGCGCTTCTACATCGATTCCTCCAGAGTTGAATTGCAGGTTTTGAATCTCCTGCTCTCTGGGGAGCACCAGAATTTCCATTGTCAACTCCAAATGGAACCTGCTACTCATAAACCGACCAAGCTGTAGACCGAAAACGGATCTGGAATCGTTGAAATCTGCAAATGTTATAGTGTCAGGCTGGTCCGTTTGATTTTCAGGACCAATGAATCTCAGTCCATAATTGAATCCAAGGGTCCATTTGCCGGCATATACTCTCATAAGTGAGTCTTGAATTATTGGTTCTCTTTCCAATGCTTCAATTGCCCTTCTGGCTTCACTGGGTGGTAGGGAATTTGATTGGCCAATAATGGCGTGATTCTGACCAATCAACAATCCCAAAAGAGCAATGATTAAGTATCCGCTCTTTCCCATATTTTTTGTCTGGTTTGACCCCAAAAGGAAACTGTGATTCTTAGTTTATCACCACCTGGTAGATCTATTTTGGTTCCTTCTATGTACCTTCCTTTCTCTGGACTGTAGATCGTTCCTGTCCATTCCCCATTCTTCCATTCCAGATCTTCAATCATTTCAATGCCAATAAGCTCCCGATCTCTTAGTGATTTGTTCGGGTTATTCCTGTCTGTGATTGGGTCTCCATTTGGTTTGGTGGATCTCTTTAACCAAATCAGTTTGGCGGTATAGTTTCCATTCTCCTCAGAGATTTCAACTTTAGCCTTTTTATCATTGACCCACCAGGTTCCGGTGATGTCCTCTTGAGCATTTGCATTCAATATTGTGAAGTAGCTGATGATTGCAGTTATCAAGATTTTTTTCATTTTTCATGGTTTTAATTACAAACAAATAAACGCCTGGGGGGAGCCTGAGGGAATGTTGAGTTAGCAGAGGCCGACAAATCCGTAACTGAACCGTCTAATAGAGAATTGAAACAAAAAAACAAACCTGCAGATAATCCACAGGTCTGTTCGAATAAACCAACTGAATGTATTCTATGAAATACAAACATTGTCTTTGACGAGAGGGTGAAGTGACTCGCCAACACTCCACCCTTGTTCTCGATTTAAAAAGGAAATTTTAATAACTACGGTGGAGCGACCAAAGGCCAGCCCCACCAGAATCACACATTAACTATTACTTAATTAATAGTTCGTCGAAAATTACTGATACATAGTACACGCCACCCACTGTTGGGTTTCCAAGTGCTTGCTCATAGCGGTTGTTCAAAATGTTTGATCCACCCACTTTAAGTCGTGATTTCAATTCTGGAAGCGTGTAAGAAAACTGAAGATCCAGGGTGCTATAAGCATCAACATCTCCCTGTGCAAAGGTGCTCTCCCAATAGAAAGCATCCTGCCATCTCCATACTACATTGAATCCTAATCTGTCTGTTAGTTTTCTATTTGCTAATGATAAATTGAACTTGTGCTCAGGCGTGTTAAATCCAGCTTGGAATCCCTCTGGGAAATCCTCCTGATTACTTAATTCATTCCATGCGTAGTTTGCTGAAAGCACAAAGTTTTTCGGCATTAAATAGCTTGTGCTGATTGCTGCTCCTTGTGATTTTACTTCCTGGTCAAGGCTAACAGTGGTTTGATAAACTGCTGGAGCCAATAGCCCGGAGGGATCACCAGCTACTGTACTCGACTGGAACAAATTAAGAGCTCCAGAGAAGTTGTTAAATCTACTATTGTAGTAATAAGCATCTACCATAAAAGTATTATTGATCAATCCTTTGTAGCCTACTTCAATAGTCTTATTCTGTTCTAATTCAAAATCAGTCTCCCCTACTTCCTGACCTTCCAATACGGTAGCCGCAGCTGCTGCTGCAGAAGCTAATGCTTCAGATTCTGACTGACCTGCTGCAAGTGATTCTCCTTGCACAGTTAAGAAAGTACCAGCATACAATTCATATGTCGCCTGATCATAAACTGGGTTTGAATCAAAGTTGTATTTCTCTCTGAAGACTGGCAGCCCTCCAATTAATCTGGCTTGTGGAGTTAATAAATCAATGTATTGGTTTTGCGTTGTAGGCATTCTGAATGCTGTTTGATAAGAAAGCCTTAAGTATTGGTTATCCAAAAACTGCCAAACTCCGGAAACTCTAGGAGTGGTTCTTCCATCAAAGTTTTCGTTTTTATCGTAGCGAAGGGAAGTTGAAATCTTCAATTTTTCATTAAACAACTTCCTGCTAGCCTGAATGAATCCTCCATATTCAGCAATATCATATTCATTACCTTCTTCATCGAGTGCGAAAAGCGTCCCTTCAGAATTAAGATTGTATTGTCTGAAATTAGCTCCAACAATTACTTCAGCGAATGAAATCTTGTCAGATAGATTGTAGGTACCTTCAACAGCCCAAAGATCAGTTCTGTCAAGGAATTTTGCCCCGCCCTCTGATAGTGGAGTGTTAATAATGGATTCTCTTGCTTCATTAAAAGCATCTGAACCTGGAAGCGCCATACCGGAATCTGCAAACTCTCTTGCTGAATTATGGTCAAATGGTGTTACTCCCGGAACAGCTCCTCCGAATGCTGCGCCATAGTTAGTGAACCAGTCTCCGCTAGGAGAAAGTGCTTCATTCATTGCCAGACCCAAGGTTCCAATCGCATAGGAATCACCGGAATTCTCTTGAGTCGTATATCCTCGTAATGAGAAGTTATTTCCTTTTAATTCTGCTTTCAATTGAGTCATTGAAAAATCTTGCAAACTGTATCGGTCAATTCCAGTGTATACCGTTTGACCTGTTCCGTAATTAGCTTGAAAGATAGCTTCAACACTATTAGTTAATTTATAATGAATAGCACCTGATAACTTAATGCTTTGCGCAGTGTAATCAACTAAGTCTGATTCATTGTATCCAGTTCTGGTCACAAGCACATTTTCTCCGTTTGCTCCAAGTGGAAGAAATGTAGATGTTTCATCACCGTAGATATTCAGGGCTTCAAAACCAGGATTATTTTCTCTTGTGGTGCCGTCTAATGATCTATTTCTTTCATCATTTGCTTGCCAGTCGGTAGCATCCAGATATGAGGCGTTAACTTTTACAGCTAACCTATCAGAAATTGGTAATGCGTATCTTAAGCTTGCCTCCAGATATGGACTTGGGTCTTCATCTTCTCCATCAATATGGTTGATACCTGTTTTGGCCATAACACTAAGTCCGGGATAGTCGAATGGGCTTTTGCTGTTCATTAATATGATTCCATTGATGGCATTAGGCCCATATAATGCTGAGGAAGCTCCGGGTAGAAGTTCTACGCTTTCAAGATCCAATTCAGATATACCAACTATGTTTCCTACTGGGAAATTGAGGCCGGGAGCCTGGTTATCCATTCCGTCTACCAACTGTACAAGTCGTGTGTTTCCATTTGCATTGAATCCTCTTAATGAAAGTGATTTGAATGTAAAACTCTGAGTGCTCATGTCTACATTCTTTTGGTTAATAATAGCACTGTAAAAGTCTTGGGATGGGCTTTGTTGTATATCGAGGATATCCATTTTTTCTATGGAAACAGGAGACTCTAAAATACTCTCCTCAACTCTTGATGCTGAAACGACTACTTCCTGTCCTATCAGCACATCTTCTTCTAAACTTACTTGTAGCGGCAAATCAGATTGAGAAGTAATTGCAATGGTCTGAGTTTCATATCCAATCATACTAATGGTTAGTTCCATTGGAAAGTCCAGATCGGTCTTGAATGAGAATTGGCCGTCTTTATCCGTAATTCCTCCGACCAACTTATTAGTTACTTTAATATTGACACCAAAGAGTCCCTGTCCATTGGCGTCTTTGATTGTTCCGCTTATTTCCTTTGATTGGGAATAAAGCTGGAGACTGCTCACTAAAAAGAGCATTGAAAACAATAATCTCATAGGTTTATTCTTTTTTGTTAAACCCTGAAAGATCAATGCATATGAGCGATTAAGAAGGTTTTAATATGCCGAAGCATTCAAATTCAACCCTGAAACTACTTATTGTAAACTGAACCGATTCAGTAATCTGCCCACCTTTTGAAGTCTGAAGCTTTTTCCTTGCTGATGATTACTGGACTTGGAGGTTCTGGGTTGATATTGAGGATTAGTCTACCAGTGAAATAAGGTTCAATTTCCACAATCGAGGATCGGGCTACCATAAATTGCCTGTTGGCTCTGTAAAATTCTGAAGGGTCCAATTGCTTTTCTAGTTCATCCAGGAAAAACTCAATCACATATTCTTTGTTGTCCTTCTTCCTTAAAAAAGCACCTCTTTCTTTAATGTATATGAAAGCGACCTCCTTCACATCAATCATGATCATTTTCTGTTTGAAATTGACCAAAAAGCTAGACCTGTATTTCTCTTGTTTGAAATCGCTGGCAAGTTGTTTCAACTGGTCCTGATAGGTGTCTTTTGGTTGAATTCTACTTTGTGATAGGAACTTATCAAGGGCACTTTTCAATTCGGTTGGGTCAATTGGCTTCAGCAGGTAATCCAGACCATTGACTTTAAAAGCCTGTAGCGCATATTCGTCATAAGCAGTAGTGAAGATCACTGGTATTGTGACATCTACCTGATTGAATATCTCAAAACTCACACCATCTGCTAATTGAATATCCATAAAAACCAGATCTGCCTCATTGTTGCCTCTAAACCATTCAACAGAGTCTTGTACATTTTCAAAGCTTACGACAACTTCAAAAGACAATGCCTCAAGCTTTTTCAACTCTTTGATTAACCGGTTAACGGCTGATTCCTCATCTTCGATTATGACAATTCTTAGTGATAGTGGCATATTAATTTTTCAAAGGCAAAACAACGCGATACTTATCTCCATGCACTCCGTATTCAATTGGCAGTTGAGTGAGATATTCAAACCTCTCCGTGAGATTTTGAAGTCCAAAACCTTCTCCATTTACTGAGAATTTTTTTGGTGTATATGTGTTTTCAACTACGATATTTGATTCATTAGAACTGACCGTCAATACTAATGGCTTGTTTTTCGAAATTTCATTATGCTTAACTGCATTCTCAATCAAAAGTTGTAGTGAGAGAGGTGGTATTTGCTTTTCCAGTGATTCCTCATCCACATCGATATGCAATTTGATGCCATCTTTGAACCTTGTCTGAAGGAGCTTCCAATAGACTTCCAGAAAATCCATTTCATCTTTTAAGGACACCATATCGTGTTTACTACTTTGCAACACAACGCGGTAGATATATGAAAAATGTCTTACAAACTCTACGGCAGATTCAGGATCATCCTCTATTAAGTCGATTAGTGTATTTAGACTGTTAAATAAGAAATGAGGATTTAATTGCTGCTTCAAGGTCTCCAACTGCGCTTTTAAGCTAATCGATTGAAGTGCCAGATTCTGCCTTTTCAGAACCTCCCGCTCTCTTAAAGATTTCAACGCAAACAATATCATTACGAAAGCCACAATTACAACCGATAGCCTAATTCCAAATAGCCATGGAGGCACTATTTCTTGTAGACTCCAGATGTCAGGTACCAGAAAAAACTCTACGGACACCATTGCAATTACTACAAGAAGATTAACCAGTACTAGTGCTATTGGCCTGGAAATAGCCTTGATTAATTTCGTATCATAAAAAACTAACGATTTATTATAATACCAGAAGGTTAGTAACAGGCAGCACACAACAAAATATCTTGGAATACCAATCTCTGGAGTGGATACAGATTGACCTATTGTTTTGTGCAATGAGCTGAGTAGTGGTAGTATCAATGCCAAAATGAATGGTAGGTACTTTTCGGTTCTGGACATAAGCAATGGTACGTAGATTTGATGATAATCAAAAGACTCTTCAAGCTGAAGCCAATTATTGAAAACTGAAGCCTCCTAAATTATATCTGAACCAGATGTTGCTTTCATTGTCTATATTCACGAAGTAATGCCGATCTGGAAAAACAGAATCATAATTTTTAATCTCATTGGGTTGAGTATTATTAGTTGCTTCTCCTTAGTAAAAGCAGTAGAGAGCAACTCATTTACCAACTTCATCTTTTGGCCAGGTGGGTTCTTTATCGTATTAAGCATTCTGAGTACACTTCTGATTCAGTTTGGTACCATTTCCCAATCAACACCAGACCTGGAGCAATTGGGATTTATAATACTGAGAGGACTCATATTTGGCTTGATATTGATGATTGGAAGTGACCTTTTCATTCTAATATTTGAAAGGTTTTTCAGACTTGAAGAGCATTTTAGTATTGCCAGCCTTCCACTTCAATGGATATCCTCGTGGTATCGATTGTTTGAGGGTTTATTTATTTACATAGGATACGTCCTTTTGCTTAGGTACGTGTATTCACAGATTACTGCACAAGAAACCTCACAGAAGTTAGATGACCTTCAAAATCAAATAGATGTACTATCTCTATCTTCCATGCAAGCGCAGTTAAATCCACACTTCTTGTACAATGCTATGAACAGTATAGCCATGACAATCAGGATCAAAGAGCATAAGAAAGCTGTGGAGATGATTGTAAATCTTAATGAATTACTCAGAACAGTATTGCAGCAATCAAATGATCAATTGGTCAAAGTATCTGATGAAATATCGCTCCTGAATAAGTACCTAAATATTGAATCAATTCGATTTGGAGATCATGTTCAAATCTCTGTTGATTATGATCCGGAAGTTGAGGAGTATTTAATTCCGCAATTGATTATCCAACCTGTTGTTGAAAATGCGTTTAAACACGGCATGATTGACAATGTTGACAAGCAAAAAATAATTGTGACTATTCGGGAGGAAGAGGGTTTATTGATAGTAAAAGTATTCAATACGGTTGCTTCCAAGATCAATAAAACTGATTTGCTTACTAAAAGAGGAATTGGTCTACAGAATACTACTCACAGGTTGAGGAAACTTTACGGAAATCGGTTTAGATTTCAGCAAGAGATATTGGAAGACGGACTTGAATTCAGAATTATAATTCCAGCGGAAAGATGAAGGCAAACTGCATCATAGTAGACGATGAAAATCCGGCCAGACTTGGTCTGAGGGCACTCATTAGTGATGTTGAATCTCTGGAATTAATTGAAACTTGTTCCAACGGATTAGAGGCAATTGATAAAATCAATTCACTAAAACCAGATTTAGTTTTCCTCGATATTCAAATGCCGGGTGTAAATGGGTTTGAAGTTATTGCTTCACTTACCAAACCTCGACCATACATCATATTTACTACAGCTCATGACCAGTATGCTATTAAGGCCTTTGAACTGAATGCTGTTGATTATTTACTCAAGCCATTTAGTGATGATCGGTTTCTTCAGGCGACTCAAAAAGCTTTGAAACTCATAAACTCTGATCGCTCTTTAGCTGATACTTCATTACAAAACCTTATTAACCATACAACCCCAAAAACCGGAGCAAGCGCTAAACTCGTCCAGGATAGTGCAAATGATGAAACCATAGTTTTCAAGTCAGGGGGTAAGATTCATAAGGTGGATATTAAAGAATTGAATTTTGTTGAGGCTTATGATTACTATGTCAAAGTCCATTTCAATGACGACTTTATTTTGATCAGAGAGTCTATGAAACAAATGGAGGAAAACTTGCCAGAAGAGTTTATCAGAATCCATAAATCATACATCGTCAATCTCAACAAGGTTAAGGAATTTGGCAAGTTTGAGGAAGGTGTGGATCAGGTTTTATTGAGGTCCGGAGAGTTTCTTAAGGTTAGCCGAAGTTACAAATCTCAGCTCGTTGCTGCTTTGTCATGATGCATTTCACTGCATATTTCATACCACTTACTGCATTACTTATTTAAAAAAGATATGGTTCAATACTTTCGGTAGTATCAAAATTAAAACCAAGGACAAATGCTCAAGAATCATATCATTTTCGCAATCAGAATATTTTGGAAGGACAAAATCTACTCAATCCTTAATATTCTGGGACTCACATTAGGAATATCCGTTGGGATTATTCTTTTATTATTCCTCCAGAATGAACTGACATATGACGGTCACCATGAGAAAAAGGATCAGATATACAGATTAACTATTCATCTGCAAGCTCAGGGTGCTGATTTTAATACTGCAGTTACAGCCAGAGAACTTGCTCCTGTGTTAAAAAATGAGTTTCCGGAAGTTCTTAACTATGTACGTTTTGATACCTGGAGCAATGTAATGGTAGCCACCCATCTGGATCGGGAAAACCCTGCAAGGTATTATGAAGATGAAATAGTAGATGTCGATTCTTCATACTTATCTGTCTTCTCACATGAGATAATAGAAGGAGATAAAAAGGGTTGCTTAACCGGACCGGGCAAGGCGGTCTTGACTGAATCTATTGCAAAGAAGTTCTTCAAGAATGAATCTGCTATTGGTCAAGTGATTCAGATTGGTAATGAGGAAACTAAAAGGACAGTAACTGCTGTGATCTCAGACTTGCCTGACAACAGCCATTTAAAGTATAAGATCTTGCTTTCTGATATAGAAAGAAGAGGATGGCTTGATGAACAAACCGACCCAGAGCGGATATCAGAAGGTTATTGGAATCCTGACTTATATACTTATTTAATGCTGCCTCCAAATTATAACACGGAGGATTTCAATCAGAAATTTGAAGGGATATACGACAAATATTTCAAAGCATTTGGTGATAGAATTGGAGGTTCTGCTACACCTCTCCTACAGCCATTGGAAGACATTCATTTTACTCAAGGCTTGACAGAAGATCAACCAAATGGAAACATGAACTATGTTTACACTTTTTCAACCATTGGTTTATTCTTAATCCTTTTAGCCTGTATCAACTATATGAATTTGGCAACTGCCCGATCAGTATATAGGGCCGGTGAAATGGGAATCAGAAAAGTTCTTGGTTTTACAAGATTGAACTTGTTTTGGTCTGTTCTTACTGAAGCCTTAGTCCTTTCTACTTTGGCAATGATCTTTTCTATTGCAATTTGCTATATCGTATTGTATCTGACTCCATTTAATTCATGGATAGATAAAGACCTAAGCATATCGTTTCTTGATAACCCGGTTCTGTTGGTCGGATCTTTATTAATTACTTTACTTGTCGGCTTGGTTTCTGGAATATACCCTGCTCTTTACATTCCGGCAGTTCCTGTTGTATCAGCTCTCAAGGGTGCATTTATTGGTCAAAGCAGAGGAATTATTTTGAGAAAAGCACTGATCATCTTTCAATTTGCAATCTCAATTTTTGTGATAGTCATTACTGTATTGATGGACAAGCAAATTGACTACATGCGAAAAGTTGATGTTGGATTTGACACAGAAAATGTTGTAGTAATTGATATTAGAAGAAGAAATTTTGGGGATAAAATAGACGTGATCCGAAATGAAATAAATGCTCATCCAAATGTACTTAGCAGTGCAACATCCTGGGGTGTTCCAGGAATCGAATTGGGTGGTCAGGTATTTAGGGTACAAAGTGGAGATGAGATGGTTCAAAAGAATATGAACACACTTTTTGTAGGACCAGACTATCTTGAAACACTTGGCTTTGAAATAGTAAAAGGAGAAGGTTTGAGAAATACCACATCAGAAGAAACCAGCATTTTATTGGTGAATGAATCAGGAGCTAAGGAATTGGGGTGGGGAGATGACCCAATTCACAAAAGGGTAAGGTTCTTTCATGGTGATACAGATATATTGGTTGTTGGCATGGTAAAGGACTTCAATTTCGAATCATTGCACAACAAAATTGGGCCTGTTTTTATTGTACCAACCCCTAACGCCGGTGGTGCATTGCAAATCAGAGTTAATGGTCAGGACATGCAAGCAACTATTGATCACATTGAGCAGGTTATCACAAAATTTGACACCAAAAATCCATTTCAATGGAGATTCCTTGATGCAGAGTTCAACGCACAGTACAAAGCAGACGAAATACAGCACCAATTACTTTCTACCTTGTCATACATCTGTATAGTTATTTCCTTGCTAGGGTTAGTTGGATTATCAGCATTTACTGTTTCTCAAAAAGCAAAGGAGATCAGTATTAGAAAAACGCTGGGTGCATCAATTCCGAATGTCTTGGTATCATTCTCCAAAGGGTATCTCAAACTGATGATTCTTGCCGCTATCATTGCCATTCCTATTGCTGACTTTGTAATAGTGGACTGGCTTTCAGAATTTGCCTATCAAATGAAGCAGCAATGGTGGTATTATGCAATTCCAACTTTAATTGTACTTCTATTTGGTTTAGGAACAGTTTCAATCCAAGTTTTGAAAGCAGCAAAAGCAAACCCTGTAGACGGACTAAGAAGTGAATAAAAAAAATAGTGGGTCTCCAAATAATGGAGACCCACTGGGTATTCACGTAGCTGATCTGGCTTACACCAGATTAAGGGCTTTTGATATTTTATTCAGCATTTCTATATGCTGCTTTGATTCTGGAATCGAATAGTCCTTTGACAACCTATTCAAATCACCCAGAATTTCTTTCATCAATTCTGTCTGACATTCAGAAACGGTTTTTTCCTGACCTGAAAAAGTATCAGAAACATCTAATTCCTCATGTAATACCATCCACTTCTTAGATATAACGCTAAGTTGTCTTAAGTATTGACTTCTTGATAAAGCTGAATTTATTAATGAATTAAGATCTACCTGTTGAACAGGAGGTGATGGATAATTATTCACCCATCGATTAATGGCTTTTGAAAGGGTACCACTATTACCCTTTATCCTAACGGTCCTACCAGTGCCATTAGGATGATTGTCTCTAGTTCCGTGCATTACTGCGAGTTGTGTTAAGCTCTACTAATACATGTTAGCTCAAAAAAACCCTTCCATAATTCAATAAAATATGCGTTAATTACTATTTACTGTATTCAAAAACGATATCTGAAACCAAACACCTCTAATGCTCCTTTTCTAAAATCAAGGTCCACTGATCTTTCAAAGCCAATCCTCTCATACATTCCCCAGGCGATTTTCATGGCATTCGTAGTGTGGATCACCAATTGTTCTTGTTGTTCACTCTTAGCATATTCTATGCAGTAATTTGTTAGCATTTTACCAAGACCGTGCCCTCTAAAAACATCACTGGTTGCAAGGAATCTAAATCCTGCTGCATTCTTTACTTTGGGGGCAGATCCAGCAGATCCGTAAAATTGCATATCACTGAAATATACAACAGCCCCAGCAATAACATTCTCTTTTGAAACAGCAGTAAATATCTTAATTGCAGGATTAGCTGTTAACTCACCAATATTTTGTAATTTCTTAAAATATTCCGGGGCACTGTCGGTAGTAAGAAAGCCAGGTAGGTTTGAATAGGCTTTGACCATTAAATCACCTATTTCTCGAAATTGTGAAGGTTTCGCTAATCGTATTTCAAATTGGGGATGCAGCATGTATATATTACGGTTTCAATTGACTAAGTTTTCAAACATGATATAATTTTAAAATCAACTAGCTAGAATCTTATCAAGTATTATCTTGGTAAATAATTATTTTTGACGCAATTAGCGACCATTCTGAAACTATCAATGAAGAAAATATTACTAATTCTGTTCTCTCAATTACTCTTTACAAATACTTGGGGGCAAGAATATTTTCAGCAAATCTACAATCAATCAGGTACCGGAGAATGCCTATTCTTTCAGTTCGATAGCAATTACCTTCTTCTAGGAATGACCGACGAATCTGGTGATAACGATATTACCGTAACTCTACTTACTACAAATTTTGAGGTACAATGGAGTAATAAGATTGGTTCAACGCAAGACGATAAACCTTTTGATGCTATTTTGACGTCCAAAGGAACTTTTTTAATAACCGGTTATTCCGGAAATGGCTCCAAAACACTGATTGTGGAGCTTGATGTCAATGGAAATATTCTCAACCAGTTTACTTTGGGGTCATTTCACGACAGACTTAAGTTGGTTCACGAAACAACGGAAGGGGACTATCTATTTTATGGTGAATTAGAAGGACTTGTACCTGGGCATAATAAAGTATCTGTCTTAAAAACCGATTCCAATTTCAACATAATCTGGAAGTATTATTATGATTACGAATCATCGACTGATATCATCGGTGGAGAAATGTACGCCAGGCGATTAGTTGAGTTATCTGATGGCTCCTATTTAATACTTGGAAATTACACGGAGTTAAACAACGCGTCTAATAATAGAAGAACTCGATTATTAAAGATTAACAAAGAAGGAGATTTACAATGGGTAAAAGGGTTCCACGGAGGTCGTATGGATAATGTAATGGATGTGGTGTTATCTCAAGATGAGAATCTCATTATTGTTGCTCAAAGCAACAGCTTTAATAGTGACGGAAGATCAGATATTTTAATTATGAAGAGTACATTGGAGGGAGAATTAATGTGGTCAAAAGCGTATTCGTCTGGCATCTCAATGGAAGTAGCGCAACTATTGGAAGATGATGATGAAAACATTCTGGTTGCTGGTACCATAAGTAATTCCATTCATGGTGGAGATGATATTCTTCTTTTTATGACAG
>JANSWY010000156.1 GCA_024743255.1 bacterium
ATGCTAAATTGGGTAGCGGCCGTATTTCCATTTCCAACTGCATCTGTTGCAACACTGGCAGCTATATCTACAGTCAAAGTACCGTCTGCGCTAGGTATCAAATCGAAGGAATAGCTGTCTGCTGATCCCATGAAATTATCAACAGTTCCACCGTTTACATTCAGGTCTGATTCTTGAAATCCGGAGACAGACTCACTAAAGGTAATGGTTACTGGGATTGGATTATCGCTGGTAGGATTTCCAGCGGTGGTAGAAATACTAATCGATGGAGCTACCAAATCGGGATCAGCTTGTAGCTCATACGCCCCAGCATCCACAATTTGTGCCGTCCCTACGAACGGCCTTGGACTCCCCAATAGGTCTGTGGTAATTCCTGCATTTGTTGCAAGCGAATTTAGACCTTGATCAGCAGCCAGGCTTCTTCCATTGAGTGTATAATCATCATTAGAGGCATCCGTAAAGTAATCATTCGGATCATTGGAGGTTTCGCTTTCACCTCCGTAGATATTTCCTCCATTATCATTGAAGGTTGCGTCATTTCTGATGTTGCTGACAGTTGAATTGACTATGTTGTTAACAAATAGGGAGTTCTCGACAGTCAACTGATTAAGGTTATAAATAGCACCCCCATTGGCAGTCCCAGTATTACCTGAGAAAGTACAGTGACGAACATTAATGTTGGCCCCATTTCGGCCATATAATGCCCCACCTAAACTGGCATTGTTATCGATGAACACGGAGTTTTCAATATTCGTAGTTCCGCCGTAAATGGTCACTGCTCCGCCCCAGTCTCCTGAGTTAGAGTCAAAAATGCTTTGCTCAATTGTCACAGCACCTGCTTGACAGTAAATAGCACCCCCATTGCGACCGCTATGGCTGCTGAGCATTTCACAGCCTTGTACATCAAGTGAAGCAGTCCCGGAGTTGACTATTACGATTCCTCCCCATAGACTAGAAGTGGTAAAATCCCTTAGTCTAAGGTGGTTCAATGTCAAAGATGTTGATCCTGCCACATCAAACATACGGTGACTAATGCCATCGCTTTGAAGCGTTACATCTATAGTGCCATCATCATCGATATCGCCATCAATTAATAGCGTGCCCTGAGAAAAGGAATAGTCTTTTGTGACCGTGATTGTACTCCCAATTAGACTTGGATCGAACTCCACTGTATTGACCGTGCCTTCTGAATCTATGAAGTCTTGTAAAGCCTGGTCCAGAGACCCTTCCCCGCTGGTTTGAGTATTTGTGACTTGTGCTACAGGGACATAATAGATATAAGCAAAAGTGTCCTTGGCTTGTAAGTTATTCATGAACAAATCTTCTACCAATGCGTCCATATACACCGTGTCAATGACTTTTTCGGTTAGGTCACTCAACGAAAAGATTGCCGTGTATTCAATGTTGTCAGAAGTAGTTAGGGAACTAATAGAAAGATCACCAGTTTTCGAAGAGAAATCAGTACTAAGTAATCCGCTAACCTCCCTGTCAAAGGTAAGCGTAACCGTCATGCTACTTGAGCTAATCACCGCCTCAGATTCAAAATCTATAGGTGGATCTCCCTGGAACTCATATGCTCCTGCATCCACAATGTCTACAATTCCATCGTAAGGCACAGCATTACCTACAATATCCGTTGTAATTCCTGCGGCAGTTGCCAGTGAATTAAGACCAGCACTCACAGCCGGACTTGTGGAAAACAAGTTGTAGTCCCCATTTGCAGCATCAACAAAATAGTCCGAAACTTCGTCTGAAGCGCCATTGTCCCCACCAACGATACTTCCTCCTACATTGTTAAAGGTTCGGTTGTTGTGGATGTTGCTTGCTTCTGACTCTGAAGTATTCCCTACGATCAGGCTATTTTCTATCGTTAAGTTGTTGTTGTTTGAAATGGCTCCACCACTAAACTTTGAGCTATTGTTCGACATAGTGACATGGCGCAACGTAAAATTTGAACCATCACTTATATATGCTACACCTCCATTGCTATTGGGAGCTGAGTTTTCATAAAACAGTGAGTTTTCAATCACCGTGTGTATGCTACTAAGAAAAGATGCCTGGTAGATTACCCCACCAAAACTGGTTGCTGAATTGCCATAAAAGATTGACTTACTAATATTCGCATCCCCGGTTCCAAATCCATTTGTGATATATATGACACCTCCGGATAATGCTGTATTGTTCCTGATCACACAGTTGTCAATCGTGACAGTACCGGTAGAAATTTGTACTACTCCTCCATCACCGGTAGTGCTGAAATTTTCTACCAGTAAGTTTTCGAATGTAATCGCTGCTGTTCCTGAAAGAGAGAAAAAACCATGATCCGCACCGTCGCTCTGAAGTGTGATATCGGAAACTCCATCTCCATTTACATCTCCATCTATTACCAGGCTATTTGCTGAGAAGCTATATGCTTGCGTAATAGTTATCGTGCTTCCCGAGAGGCTGGCGTCAAATGAAATGGTACTCGATGTTCCTCCAGCAATGAAGTCTTGCACGGCTTGATCAAAACTACCTGTACCACTGGTGTTGGTATTTGTGACAGTTATGGTGGTAGAGAAGGATTTTATGGTTACTAGAGATAGGCATAACATTAATAATATGCTAAAACCTTTTTGACACTTCACTGAATTTCGGGAATTCTTAAGAGGAACATTTATAGATGTTTTGGGTATCTCTGACTTCTTTCTGATCATGGTATTTGATTTCTTAAAATGCAAAGAAGCCCATACTTCAGAGTAGAACCGTGAAAATGCCTGTCACATATTGTTACCAACAGCGTCACCAAATGTGACAATGGTCTTATAGGATGTTTTAGAGGTCTTTTAGAATGATCTCTAGCGGATCGTTAGAATCAACTTTTAACTTCTTTTTGATGCGATACCGCATGGTTCTCACAGCAGTCTCAGAGGTTTTTCTAATCCCAGCTATCTCTTTAGAAGAAAGGTTGAGGTGTAAAAGTTGGCAAAACTCTCGTTCACCAGCAGTAAGTTCAGGGTATTTAGATTTGAGTTTCGATTCGAACTCGGTATTAACATTATCAATATTTTCCTGCTTAAGATTAAGTTTATTTTCCTGATCCAGTTGGAGCTTCAGATCAGTGACGAGACTTTTTAATTTACTTGCTAGAGAACCTTCAGGAAGTTTGAGTAAATCGCTCATTTGATTTACAATACCCTCCTTAAATTGATACCTTAGTCTATTGTCACTGATCACTAATGCCAAATCACCTTCTTTATACTTTATTTCTTCTTCCAATCGAGTTTTATCTCTTTGGATGATGTTGTAACGCTCAGCAAGAGAAAATGAGAAAAGTGTCACTTCCAAAATACTACCCAGAATGTAAGAATTATCGGTAAGGAGATTACTTGGGACGATCCCTAGAGATTTCATCCCTAACAAAGCAGCACCTAGCATAGGAAATATCCAGCCCAGTAGATAGAAACGAGCAAAATAGCTTCCGTTCCTTTGCGCCAACAAACCTGTGATAATCACAATTAAAGGAAAGAGCATAGTTGGAATGGCTCCCAAACGGTAATCAACCATAGCACCTCCCGCTTTCAATATACAAAACCGTAAGCCTATGAGCGCATTAAGTACTAAAAAGGCCAATAATGTATAGAATCCAGATTTACTGAATTTATACAGACGCAACATTTTAATGTTAAAAAGAAAAATGAAAAAGTAATGTATACTTATAGATGCAGCCCCTAGATAGGGGATGAGGTAACGTGAATCTTCAGGTAACCAATTCACTATTACTCCCTCAAGGTTAAACACAACGAACAGAGTAGAAAAATTAACCAACACGTAGTAAAAGTATAGTCTGTCTCTCACGGAAAACCCCAGAAACATATTGTAAATGGCAATTACGATAACCGCCCCGGCAAAAAGACCAAAGATCAAAATCTCTGTCTTATCGTCTGCTTGAACTTTAGCTTGACCTTTAATTTTTATATCGAGACCCTTATTATAGGAGCTTACCACACGCAGGTAACAGGTCACTGTATCATATGCGGGAATGGTTATTGATAAAAAATAGCCTTGATAGTTTTTGGAATTCGAACTAGGAAATTGTACCCCATCAGTCACCTTTTTCCAATCATCAGAGACTTTATAAAATAAGGTAATTGAATCCGTTAGTAATTTTGAAAGGCAAATAAATCGATCATTATCTACTGAATTGGGGTTATGAATTTTAAACCTTATCCAATCAGCTGCATTGTTGTAACCCAGGTTGATGATTATATCTTTACTGTCGGAAAAGGGTAAGTCTTGAATTGTAGATAACTTGAGCAAACGATCATCATCACTAAATAATTGTGTGTATTTTCCAATGGAGCCATGCTCTGAATCGGTTCCTAACACAATTGGTGTTTGGGCATTTAGATCCTTACATAATAGTACCAGAATCATTAATAAAATAGATCCAGAACAAAATATTCGATCGGAATAGCAGACCATTTAGTTTTAGCGAGGATTATTTATATAATAATACATCATATTCGAAAATTACAGTTAAAGGTATGCGAAATATCTATTTGTTCGTCACCTGCCTGTTATTAAAACCTTCTTTTTCTAAGCCCTCGTATTAGGCTGGAATCAAAAGCAACACTTATTTCATGCGTCCCATAGTTTGATTGAATTAGTGAATTGATTGGAAATTCTAGTGAATACCCAATGCGTATATTCTCTCCAATCTCATACGATGTAAATATGCCAAAATCTCTTAAGTCCCTGAGGCTTAGACCAGCCCAAATTATGTCATCTATATAGTTGGCAACTACTAATTCATAAGACAGACCTTCATTTTCGATATACCGCAAAACTCCATTAACTCGATAAAGCATAAACCCACTGGTTTCTACGATAAAACCTCCACTTAAGTAATAATTTCTTAAATATCTTGGAGAACTACCAACTCCATTTTCCGCTTCAACTGTTAGAATCCTTGGGATTGATGCTCCAATAAATATTGCAGGAGACATATACATTATACCTGCGCCAAAATTTGGTGCTATTGAGTTATTTAATCCATTGTTGATCAGAGGGTCATCAATGAAATCAACGGAGAGCTTAGACTCGTCGTATCGATTATTAATTAATCCAGCCTGAAGTCCCATTCCTAACTTACCTTCTGTGCCTACATTGATGTTATATGAGCCACCCAAAGTGAATTCAGTATTATTGTTAACTCCAAGTTGATCGTTAATCAAGAGTGTACCAATACCGATTCTTCCGTTCGCAAGCGCAGATTGGACTGTTAAAGTATTAGTAATAGGAGCACCGTCTATACCTACCCACTGAGCACGAGTAATTAAAGCAGCAGAAAAGCGATTGTAAATCCCAACATACGCAGGATTAATCATTTGTTGATTGAATAGATATTGGTTGTATAACGGATCTATCTGAGCGGAAATGATGTGAACGCTGAATACAAGTGAAATGAATAGGAATATTTTTTTCATCATTGATATTTTCAGTAGCCAGATGGAACTATTGACAATTGATTTGAACACTCATTCTTTGCCTTAATGATCATTTTTATTTCTTGTTATCTCTGCAATAATAAAAACCCGACTCCCAGTTTATTTTTTCCTTGCTTTACAGTATAGTAGTAATTACCACTTATCAATTCTTGAGAGGATTTAGTGTTTGCAATACCAGTGAATACTCGGTCAGAATTATTATAGTTTTCTATTGAAAAAACCATACTACCCGTTCTATTGAATATTTCTACCTTGTTATTGGGGTAAAACTCAATATTTTCAATCCTCAAGAAGTCATGCTTACCATCGCCATTCGGAGTTACCACGTTTTTCACGACAATTGTTGGTAGATTAATTACCTCTCCCATCACCACAAATAAAATTGATCCGATTGAAGTAATTATTTCTACCGTACTACTAAAAGTTCCAGTTTGAGTTGCCAGCAATACAATTGTAATTTCAGATGATTCATTTACTTCGATTAGTGGAGGGAAATTTGTTACCACAAAGTTGCTGTCAGATAGTATTATTTGAAAAACTTCAATAGGAATTTGTCCAGTATTTCTTATTTCAAAAGCTTTTTCCTTTTCTACGTTGAGAGTAGTGGTCCCCACATCCACATCTTCCGCATTACTAGGAGTAATAGTGATGTTGTTTGCATCATCATCGATAACTATAATTTCAACATCGCCATCACCGCTTTCATCATCCAAATCGTTAATACTAACTGCCCAAGATTCGGTATCTTCATTTCCGTCACTGTCAGTAGCTGTAATCGTTAGTTCATAGACATTATTGGTGTCGTCATCTTCTGGATTCTCAAAGTCTCTGGTTATCATGCTTACTACACCCGTTGAACTATCGACTGTAAAGTTCGATGCATCTGATCCACCGAGGGTATAAGTGATTGTTCCTATTGGATCGTCACCACTTAGACTAGGCGTCACACTTGTGTAAGTGTTGTTTTCATCAACGTTAGCATCTGCGATTGCATCGATCGTGAAAGTTGCAGTCTCAATTACATCATCTACTGTAACTGTCCAGGATTCTGTA
>JANSWY010000114.1 GCA_024743255.1 bacterium
GAGACACAAAGATGCTTTCCAGAGACACAAAGATGCTTTCCAGAGACACAAAGATGCTTTCCAGAGACACAAAGATGCTTTCCAGAGACACAAAGATGCTTTCCAGAGAAAACCTCAATTTGACATTTGAGATTTTCCCGTTATTTCTTAAACTTCCTCAAAGTATAAGTCACAGTAAACATAAAATACTGGCTCAACACCAAAGACTGGACCTCCTCCAGATAACCAGAAGTAACTGTTTGGGAAATACTCTGATTCTGCTTTAGGATATCATATAGTGTGATGGATGCTTCGGCCATGTCATTCTTAAGAAATTTCTTGGCTATGGTCATGTTCCACAAGATGTATTTGGTATCAAATTCGCTGGATACTCCATTGTAGAATTGATAATTAAAATCCGATCTAAAAACTGTTCCTTTCAGGAATATCAGATTCACTTTTCCTCCTACATTCTGGGTGCTATATCTACTGTCAGCACTACTTTGCACTGAATTATTGACTCTGTTTACATTCGCGGAATAGTAAATATTGAAATCTACATTTTCATTGATATTACTTCCAAGAGTCAATCTGGAATTAACATTGAGTGTTTCTGAGATATTCTCAATCCCATTGGCCATTCCAGGTATTCTGGTGTAACCTACTCCTAGTGTGGCATTGATATTGACTTTTAGTTTTGATACCAAAAATCCCCAGGTAGCATTATTTCTGACATTCCAATAGCCGTCCAAATTTACTGGACTTGACAACTGCACTCCTGCTGGTAGTACAACCCCATTTGTTAAAGTTGAGTCTGTTGCCGCCACATAGGTAGCATTTGTGATGTAATCAGATGAATTGCTGGCGAATAGAAAGTTTGAAAATGATGTATTCTTATCAACATTGGTACTTCTAAGTCTGGATATAAACCTGTGAGTATAACTCTGACCCAATGATTGATTACCGATTGAATAAAACAAAGGATCACTATTGTCCACAACTTCCTGCAACTGACTGGATGAAGGTGCACTAGTGGAAGTATTATACCTAAAAAACATATCAGCCTTCTCAGAAATATTGATTCTGCCCATCACCATTGGAAGCAGATTCGAGAAGCTTCTTGGCACCTCATTTTCTACTGGTATTTGTTGTAGAGAATTGAGGTTGGCATTTTGATAGGTCAGTGTTGCATTAAAGAAATTCTGAAAACTTCTATTGACAAAGCTGACACTCGGTGAATGCACCGTATAATCACTTTGCAACTGACTGGAAAGTGCCTCCTGATAGAGCTTGTTTTCCTCAGTATCTGAATTAAAACTGAATGCATCATTGGTGAAATCACTGTTTCGGTTGGAGATATCATATCCCAAAACCAACTGGGATGATAATCCAATAGGTTCTGTATAACTCACATTTCCTGCCCAGGTGGTATTGTTATCTGTCTGATCATAGAGGAACAAAGAATCAATCAATTGATCATCATAAAGATTCTCTTTGTCTGCATTGTTGATTGTGGTCTCAATCTCGGTGCTTATGGTTCTTCCGCGTTTATTGAATTTATGTCTGTAAATCAGGGATGAATAAGCATTGTATCCTACATTGTCCGTTGAGTAAACGTTGTTTGTTTCATTCAATAAGGAACCTTCCAGAGTAGTTTCTCCAAAAGTCAAATCATTGGTTATTCCATCCTGATAAGTGATTCTTGGACGGAAAATCAGAGAATTTTTGGAATCAAAGTTGTATTCCATTCTCATGTTTAAACGATGATTTGAATTGGTTCTGGTAGAGTTTACCGTCTCATTATACAGCTGTGTTCTATCACTGAAGAACGATTCTCTACTGGTGATTTGTTCATTATCAATAGTGGTTTTATCAAAGAAGTAGCTTCCCTCGATTCTATATTTTGTACCTACATCCGAATAGTTAATCCCGTAAGACTGAATCGTTGTAATTCCAGTAGGAGTGGATTGTTGCGCACCAAATGCACGTCTGAAACCTCTGCCTCCTCCATTCCCAATTCCAAGGATATCACTATCCGTAAAACTCCTTTTGTTGATATTATTAGCCATACCGAGAATAGTAAGCTGTCGATCACCTTTGAATGAATTGAGATTGCCATCCAGGTTATATCTATCATCGGTTCCCAATCCAGCCACAAGTTTCCCAAACTGACCATTTCTCTTGTCTTCTTTGGTTACCACATTCATTGTCTTGGTGGTATTTCCATCATCAAACCCCGTAAATTGAGACTGTTCACTAGCCTGATCAAACACTTCGATCTTATTGACCACCTCAGAAGGAATTGTATTTAAAGCCAGCAAAGGATCCTGACCGAAAAACCTTTTGCCATCAAGTAGTACTTGTTGGACTGTCTCGCCATTGGCTTCAATACCGGTTTCTGAAACTACCATGCCTGGCATTTTGGATACCAGATCCGCTGCAGTAGCATCAGGGTTTGTTTTGAAAGCATCCGCATTGTACAAGACAGTATCTCCCCTGGTTTCTACAGGTATAACTTCAGCTTCAATTTTAACATCAGCAAGCATGATGGTATCTGCTTCAATCCCAAGAGTACCAAAGTCAACCGACTCAGTCAGACGAAAGAGCCGATTGACAGACTTATACCCTACACTTGTTATTCTTAGTTTGTAAAACGCCCTTTCCAATTGATCAATGACAAACCTACCCTGAGCATCTGTGGTGGTGAACTTGCTTCGTGTGGAGTCCTTGATGTTCACCATGAGCACATTGGCTCCCAATACGGCAGATTTGTCTTTAGTGTCCAGTAGCTGGCCGGATATTTTAAGATCTTGTGAATAAGTGTAACCACACACCATAAATGTGGCAGCAAAGATGATGATATACTTTTTCATGGTTACTGACCTGAGGCGCCATCAGAATTATTACGCTGCTGCATTCTTTCCCTGCGCTGCTTTCGGTTGTTTTCCATCAGAGCCATGTACTCGGTGAATTGATCCTCGTTAAGCACATCTTTAATCAATAGATCTTTCTCATCTCTAAGAGCAGGCATTTTCTCTCTCATCTGCTCAAAATTCCTGGTTTTTCTTATCTCTTCGAAAGTCTCTTTCAGGGTAACCCCAAATTCATCATAAATCCCCTCAACCAACATGACCTGATCCTCAGAAAGGTCCGATACTTTCTTAAGCACCATTTCCTTTTCTCTTTGAACCATCTCTTCCGGGTCCATTCTTGGTCCTCTGCCTCCTCCTGGAGGTTGGGCGTTAGCAGCTGCAAACGCCATCAATAAAGTAATTGCTAAAAATAAATTTTTCATGTCATTCAATCTTTTCTAAAGATACGAATGACAATGTTGAAGAAATACGAAATAATAGGTGAAGTGACCTAAGTAAAGTCTGAACTGACCTCCCAATAATGCGAGTTTATATACTAATTAGCATCTATCACATCTCCCGAACCCAGGATATTAGATTCAACTGTTGGATTACCTCTATAGAAAACATTGCCTGTTCCGGTAATGATAACATCCAGTAAGGTATTGACAGTGACCTCTACATTTCCGGTTCCATCCAGTCTTACATCGCAATTGTTGCTGGTAAGGTTAAATGCATTGACGTTACCAATTCCTTCACTTGTGATCGTCAGATTATCAGCTGTACCTCTAAGATCGAAGTTTCCTACTCCTTCTATACTTAGAGTCAGGTCATCTACATCCAGATCATTAGTGGAAGCAATATCTCCAATTCCAAAAATGCTTAGTCTGGTGATATCAGGAACTGTGATATTCAATACCAATTGATCGATTTCATCATTGGTACAGAAATCCATGTCTATATCCAGTCTTTGGTTGGTAACTGTGGTTTCTACCAAATCAATTAGTTCTTCATGTGTCACCAAAGTCACAGATTGTGGTGATCCCTGGGTAAGATTAATGTCTGCAATTCCAGCTAGAGATATGGCGTTGAATTCCGGCACCTGTCGGTCATCCGAAACAACTGCACCCAAAGTCTGCAGACAGTCCTGGTCAGTATTTACGTCATCATCAAAACAAGACGTAAGTGTCCCAACAGAAAGGACTATGAAAAGTGAGTAAAAAATGGTTTTCATGCTATTCTAAAATATGTATCACCCTAATGACAACCCGAATTACTCAAAGGTTGCTATGAGATCAGAATATTAAGCAGCTTCTTTGGCTTTCTTTCTAAGTTCCTTGGCTTCTTCCATGTTTTTGGAATATTTGATATGATCAGGAACTTCATTGAGATCCCAAATCAAACCAAAGAATGCAAAGGTTCTTAGGATGTAGTAAGTCAAATCAATTTCCCACCAGAAGAAGCCTTGTCTTGCAGCAGCTTGGTAATAATGGTGGTTATTATGCCATCCTTCACCCATGGTTAAAAGTGCTAACCACAAGCTGTTTTTAGACTCATCGTTTGACTCATATCTCTGCTTACCAAACTTGTGCATGATACTGTTGATACTGAATGTCCCGTGATAAAGAATTACGGTACTAAGGAAGAATCCAATGAATAATGAAGAGAATCCAGCGCTAGTAAACATTGCCAGAACAGTTCCTCCGTTTACAATTCCTCCAAGAGCCATAACTACCAGTGCCAATACAAATGGTGGAACCAGGTAATTCTTATTTAACCATACTAACTCAGGGTATTTAGCATAGTCGTGAATGATTTTGTAATCAGTAGTTTTATAATCAGGACCGATAATCCAACCTACGTGGGAGTACCAGAATCCATAATGTTTCATTGAATGTGGATCATCGTAAGTATCACTTGTTTTGTGATGTACTCTGTGATGACTTGCCCACCATAGTGCTCCTTTTTGAGCAGAAGTCTGTGCCATGAAAGCAATCACAAACTGGAACCATCTGGAAGTCTTGTAAGATCTGTGAGAAAAGTATCTGTGATATCCTCCGGTAATCCAGAACATTCGGAAGAAATAAAGGAAAATACATACCATCCAATCGAAGAAGGTAGCTCCTGTAAATAATGCAGCCAAAGGAAGTAAGTGAACAAGTGTGAAACTGATCTCTTTCTTCAATGAAGGCTTATTTAATACTCTTGGTTCCTGTGCGCTTGTCGACATATTAATTTCTTTCTATTCACAATCAAATCAGACACATGATTGTTCGATCGAACTGCAAAGATAAGCATCATAATAATCACAAGCCCTCTCTGGTATGTTAAATCATCGTTTTGTCGGGCTGATTTATATCATATTTGATCAAACGGAACTACATAGATGCTTCCATTACCACTTTGAGTGTTCTCCAGTATTTTCATGAATTTCCTTGTTGAAAGTGGTTTTTCATAGGACGATTTCATGGCACTTTTATTGGAAGTAAATAAAAAGTACTTCCCATCTGGCGTTACGAATGGACAGTAATCCAGTGATTTAGAATTGATTTCACCCTTTAACCTTTGTGCAGGCAGCCATTCTCCATTTTCTTTTTTATTGATGTAAAGATCACCTCCACCCATGTCGTCAGATCTACCGTAAGCTGTGTAAATGATATAATCTTCGTCCGGACTTATATATGCATTAAATTCAAATGTTGCCCCACAGACTGCTTCCGGCAATGGTTCTGGATTAGTGTATTGACCATCTACAAAACTGGAAACATAGATATCCTCTCTCTTGGACTCAAAATCATAAGATGCTGTGAAATATAGATTGCCGGACTTTGATACAGAGGGGTAGAACTCATTCCCTGATGTATTGATGGTGGTATCCAATCTCACAAGATTAGTAAACTCAGATCCATTTACATCCAATTTCCAAATGTCAAAGTCTTTGGGTTGGTCGCCTTCAACCGGGCGATTACTGGCGAAGAATAATGATTTACCATCTGGGGAAAAAGCTGGTTCAAGGTCGCTGTATTGACCAGCAAATGAAGCGATCTCCGGATCTGTCCAATCGTCATCTTTCTTTTCAATGAACATGATAACGGATAAGCCATTTCCTGGTGTTACTCTGGTGAACAGGATGAGATTACCATCCGGTGAGATGGCAATATCTCGTTCTTTGTGCTGGGTGGAGATTATTTCTTCTGCAAACAGTGTTAGGGAATCAGGGAATAGTACTTCTGGCTCATTGAAGTCTGTTTGAATAGTGCAGGAATAAAAAATGGAGATTCCTAAAAAAATCAGAAGGCAGTGTCTCATGGAATTATGGGTTTTAGGTAAATAACATCATCTCCATTAAACCTACCATGGATTTTCCACGAGCGGAAAATAGATCTTTCAAATTCCGGTTAACCTTTCAATACTCCCTTAATTTCATTGAGCTTGAGCAAAGCCTCCACTGGAGAAATTGTATTGATGTCAATTGCTCCTAATGTCTCAATCACCTTCTCGAATCTAGGGTCAGATTCAAAAAGTGTCATTTGGAAATTGTTTTTAGGCATCTCCTCAATCTTCTTTTGATTCTCCTCTTTGATCTTATCCTTTTCAAGGTGATGCATGATTTCATTAGCACGGAGAACAACTTCATTTGGCATCCCAGCTAATTGAGCAACATGAATACCGAAACTATGCTCGCTACCACCTTCTTTCAGCTTTCTCATAAAGATGATGCGGTTGTCCAGCTCCTTAACAGAAACATTGAAGTTCTTGATTTTTGGAAAGTCTTCAGCCAGCTGATTCAACTCGTGATAGTGAGTGGCAAATAATGTCTTGGCTTTAAATTTCGGATGGTTATGTAGGAATTCCACGATAGACCAGGCGATTGAGATTCCATCATAAGTACTGGTACCCCGACCAATCTCATCCATTAATACCAGACTTCTATCACTTAGATTATTTAGAATAGAAGCAGTTTCCGTCATTTCCACCATGAAGGTAGATTCACCTTTAGAGAGGTTATCAGAAGCTCCAACTCTTGTAAATACCTTATCAATGATTCCCACTTTAGCATAAGTAGCAGGAACAAACGATCCCATCTGCGCCATCAAAGCGATTAATGCTGTTTGTCTCAGCAAGGCAGATTTACCAGCCATGTTTGGACCAGTGATGATCATTATTTGCTGAGAAGCATCATCCAGGTAAACATCATTTGGAACATAAGATTCCCCAACTGCCATCTGCTGCTCAATCACAGGGTGCCTTCCCTCTTTGATATCCAGCACCATCTCATCATTGATATTTGGACGGCAGTAGTTGTTCTTTTTGGCAATCTCCGCAAATGAAGCTAGGCAATCAATTGTAGCAAGTACCCGGGCGTTTTGCTGAATCTGCATTACAAATTCCATCGCCTGAGCCACTACTTTTTGGTAGAGATTTGCCTCTATAATATTGATTTGACCCTCAGCGTTTAGGATCTTTTCTTCGTATTCTTTGAGTTCTTCAGTAATGTATCTTTCAGCATTGACGAGCGTCTGCTTTCTGATCCATTCCTGAGGCACTTTGTCTTTATGGGCATTGGTTACTTCCAGATAGTATCCAAATACTTTGTTGTAAGCGATTTTTAAAGAACTGATTCCGGTTCGCTCCATTTCACGCTGTTGGATTTGAAGCAAGAAATCCTTTCC
This sequence comes from bacterium, assembly GCA_024743255.1. Classification (GTDB taxonomy): domain Bacteria; phylum Bacteroidota; class Bacteroidia; order Cytophagales; family Cyclobacteriaceae; genus JANSWY01. The sequence continues at coordinate 7,505 of JANSWY010000114.1, forward strand.
GGAAAAAGCAATCTTTCTTAACTCATCAAGCTCTTCATGGATGCCTTCTTTGATAATGCCTCCAAGGTTTGAAACTAATGGTGGCTCATCCTGGATATGCTTTTCGATCAGATCAAATAAGAAATCACAAGGGTGAATTTGATCTCCCAGTTTTTGAAGGTTTGGTAGCTTATTACCATCCAGAATCTCCTTAATTGGAAGGGTATTTTTGATCGCTTTTTTCAATTGGATCATTTCCCTTGGATTGATTCTTCCGGTGGCTACTTTGGATATCAATCGCTCTACATCTCCAATGTGTTTCAGATTTTGAGTAATGGAATCCAGAAGATCCTCATCTTTCTGGAATGCCTCAACTGTATCATGCCTATCGATGATGGCATCTTTATTCTTGAGTGGAAGCACCATCCATTTTTTCAACATTCTGGAACCCATTGGAGTGAGTGTTTTATCCAGAATATCAATCAATGGAATTCCATCAAACTGTTGAGCAAATATCAGCTCCAGGTTTCTGATAGTGAACTTGTCGAGCCAAACGTATTTCTCCTCTTCTATTCTTGAAATTGAGGAGATGTGAGAAACCTCTTTATGTTCGGTATCTTCAAGATAAAATAGAATCGCACCTGCAGCACAAATGGCGTGCTCCATTCCTTCGATTCCAAATCCTTTCAGCGACTTCACTCCAAAATGGCTGGTTAGTTTTTCATAACCATAGTCCATTCCGTAAATCCATTCTTCCAGTGTGAAGGTATTGTATGATTCTTGAAAGGTTCCTTCGAACGTTTCGCGATGTTTTTTGCAGTATATGATCTCAGAAGGGTTCAAACTCTGAACCAACTTCTCGATGTAATTTTTCTCTCCACTTGCGACTAAGAACTCTCCTGTAGATAGGTCAAGGAACGCAATTCCCCATTGATCTTTGGTGAAATGAATACTTGCCAGATAGTTGTTCCGCTTCTGCTCAAGTACATTGTCGTTCATCGACAAACCCGGAGTTACCAGCTCTGTCACTCCTCTCTTCACAATTCCCTTCACCGACTTAGGATCCTCAAGCTGATCGCAGATTGCAACCCTATTTCCGGCCCTAACTAATTTAGGTAAATAAGTATCTAATGAATGATGAGGAAATCCTGCTAACTCAATATGTGATGCCGAACCATTGGCTCTTTTAGTGAGCACAATATCCAGCACTTTGCTCGCTTTCACGGCATCTTCTCCGAATGTCTCATAGAAGTCCCCAACCCGAAATAACAACATTGCACCAGGATGTTTCGCCTTGATTGCGTTATATTGTTTCATTAGTGGGGTTTCTGATGCTTTCTTGGCCATTGGAGCACTGAGATTTGTGAAAATTAAGGTGCAATTTAGTGATTAAGTAAGAGATCAAAAACGCACCGTAACAATTAATTGAATTAGGAGTTAATCTATTCATTAAAAGTATTTTATTATGAGACTAGCTATTCTTTTCTTCTGCTTGGTAATGACTTATTCTGTTGCAAATGGACAAGGTATTCTGGATGACCCAAATGCTATTTTCCTTAATGTGGAAGGCAAAACTCTCAGCCGTGAGCAAGCAGGTGAAATGCTCTACTCTCAACAGCGATACAGACTTGATAAAGACAATACCAAAGTTCCCGGAAAAGTATTGGTAACACTGGTTCCGATCACTCAAAAAGAGTTTGATAAAATCATTGCTGCCAACCAAAAATCTGTAAAGGGATTGAAAGGGAAGAAAATGTCTGACTTTGAACTTCCTGGTCTGGATGGAAACATGGTCTCCAGTGAAAGTATGGAAGGTAAGATTGTCGTCTATAATTTCTGGTTCACCAGCTGTAGACCCTGTATAGAAGAACTGCCTCAACTCAATGAACTGGTAGAGAAATACGGCGACCGAATAACATTCGTCGCTCCTACATTCAACGATAAAGCCATGGTAGATAAATTCCTGAAAAGACGAGAATTTAAGTATCAAATTCTCACTGATGGAAACGATCTATCCAAGGAAATGAACATCACATCTTACCCTACTCACTTGGTGGTTGACGAGAAGGGAATCATCCGAAAAGTCTTCATTGGAGCCAACCAATTCATTGGTCAAAAACTGGATAGTGCTATTAAATCTTTGTAAAGTACCATAATTTTTGTATTTTGCAGAGTAATTAACATTTAAGGCACAGTTGATTTGCTCGGTTTTGGGCAAATAATTTTTTCAGTTTTCACCAAATCAAAGGGATATGCTACGGAACAATATCGCATTCTTACTTATGGTGTTTGCGGGTAATGTATTCGCACAATTACACCTGGACGACCCCAACTATACCTATCAAACCCAATCAAACGAAGTTTTAGAAAGTTCGCAGGTTGAGGAGCTCCTCACTTCCGGACAACATTACTCTCTGAAGGAAGAGGAAACCGTTGAGGGCAATTATGTCGTGACACTGGTTCCTATCAGTAACAGAGAATTCAGGCAAACGATCAGAAAGAAGAAAAAGCTGGTTAGAGACCTGAAAGGGCAGAAAATGGTAGATTATTCGTTGAAGGACCAATTTGGGAATCAAATAACCAATCATTCATTTGATGCAGCTAAAGTCACTGTTTACAATTTCTGGTTTACTACTTGCGATCACTGTGTGGAAGAGATTCCTAAGTTGAACAAAGTAGTGGCGAAATTTTCCAGTAGTGATGTCAACTTTATTGCGCCAACATTTAATACCCACACTCAGGTTGCTAAATTTTTGGAAGACAATACATTCAATTATACCATTCTTACGAGCGGCAAGAGGCTCGCTCAGGATCTTCATATCAGGTCTTATCCTACTCATTTAATTGTGGATCACAATGGTATGATTCAAAAGGTGATGATAGGAAGTTCTGACAGGGTGATTAAGCACCTTTATAAGAATATCAAGCACTTGCTGGGGCATGAAATAAGAGTTGAAAATCGGATTGCCAATCACTAAATGAATTAGTTTTGCCGGTTTATGAGAAAGTTGAAAAACGAAGAACTGGACCGGCTGACTGTTGAGGAGTTTAAATCATCAGAGAAGATTCCTGTGGTGTTGATGCTAGACAACATCAGGAGCATGAATAATGTAGGTTCTGCTTTCAGGACTTCCGATGCTTTCCGGGTATCCAAGATTTACCTTTGTGGCATTACCGCCAAACCACCTCATCGAGATATCAACAAAACAGCATTGGGAGCGACTGACTCTGTGGATTGGGTTCATGTCGATTCTACCGTGGATGCAATTCAACAATTGAAGTCAGAAGGTTACCAGATTATCTCTGTGGAACAGGCAGATGAGAGCATCAAACTTCAGGAGTTTAATCCTGGAAATACTGATAAGCTTTGTTTCATCTTTGGCAATGAAGTTTTTGGAGTTTCTGATGAGGCAGTGGAGCATTCAGATCAGGTGCTGGAGATTCCGCAATTTGGCTCCAAGCATTCGCTTAATATCTCGGTATCGATTGGTGTAATACTTTGGGATTATATGAGTAAGTGCTGGAAGTTTTAGATTACTTCAACGTATATCTAAACCCTAAGAAACCCCTGATTCCCTGATTTGGAGCATAAACATATGACGGATCAAATGTCAAGGCATTTGGGTTTTCAGCAGTTGGCACTACGTTTCCTTGTGCATCAAAGTCCACATTTCTATCAAACGGATCATACGCTCTTGCAATTGAATTTGATGGAGGGGTGAAGTTGAGTAGGTTTTTAACACCACCGTATACTTCCCAGCCTTTATTCAGTTTCTTAGTAAACTGAATATTCTGAATACTCCAAACCGGACTGAATTCATCTCTTGGATCCAATTCCCCAAGAAGTGGCAATCTCATTGATCCATAAATATTTCCGGTATAGTCTACCGATAACCCAACGTTGTGCCATGAATAACTTAATGTCCAAGTTCCCATGAATCTTTCAGTCAGAATCTGACGGGAATCTTCAAGTTCTCCAAGATCGTTTCTTTCTGTATTGGTTACATCCATAAAGGTGACTCCAACATTAGCTCTCCAAGGAGAATAAGAAACATAATTCAGATTCAGTGAGACACCTTTGGAAACCGCATGACCATCCAGGTTATCGTAGATGATCAGGTTAGGATCAGAATCGTAATCCGGGATGATCTTGTTGGTAAAATGCGTGTACCATCCTGAGACATCAGCAGTAAGAATTGATTTATTGATGATGAATTTTCTGACATAGTTCAATGACATGTTATATGATTGCTCTGGAGCCAATTCCTCTTCAATTACTACATTTCTAGCACCAGTTAATGCAGCATGATCTTCTGTGAAAAGATTAACCACTCTGAAACCAGTTCCGAAATTCAGTCTGACAACATTATTGCCATCAGCTCTCCATTTATAAGCCAATCGAGGAGACCAAATGTCACCATGTCTTGAGTCATAGTCGTATCTCATGCCCATCAGCAAGTTATGCTTCGGACTGAAATTCCAGTTATCCTGAACAAAGAATCCCGGAAGATTCACATGATCTGGGTTGTTGCCAGTGCTGTTTTCTGTAGCTGTGGTATTGTCATCATAGAATGTGTATCTGTATGTGGCACCACCTAATAAGCTATGAGTTGCTACTGTCTTGTCCCAAACTAATTGTCCGTATGCAATTTTCTGATCCGCGATGAATCTCATATCGCCGTAAACAGAGTTTTGATCATGGTGATTGTATGATCCACTGAAGACTATTTTCTCACGAATTGGAAGTTGGTAAGCTCCTACAAACTCAATTCTTTGGGTATAAATGCTTTCTCCATAAATCTCATCTCCACCTCTGAACTCAGTATCCCAGTTCATCTCACCACCCCAGCGATCCTCATAAAAATATCTACCAGCAATTGATGCGATTCGGTTCTCTTTTCTTTCAAAATTCCATTTGTTGAAGACAGAAATACGATGCTGCTGAGTCAGGTCTGTGAAGTTGTCGTTGTTGTTATCAATTGGGTTTTGGTAATTGAAATAATTGACTCCAAATAATGAGGAAACTCCATCAGTAGTTTTCAGCTTCACCCCGATATCAGTATTGAATTCCATCCATGATGTACCAAATGCATCCACCGATACAAGAGGAGCTTTTGATGGATCTTTGGTGATAATATTGATCAAACCTCCAACCGCCTCAGAACCATATAGCGCAGATGCCGATCCTTTTACCACTTCCATTCTTTCGATAAGACTACTTGGAATTCCAGATAAACCATAGACAGTTGACAATCCGCTTACGATTGGCATTCCGTCTAGTAAAACCATTGTGTATGGACCTTCTAGGCCGTTAATGTGAATATCACCTGTGTTGCAGACGTTGCAATTGAGCTGCGGACGAACACCATTAATATTTTGCAGGCCTTCAAAAACAGATGACACAGGATTCATTTTAAAGAAGGCAGGCTGAAATACATCCACAGGTACAGGGCTATCCATTTTGGAGATCTCTTTCATAGTTCCGGAAACTACCACCACTTCCTGCAGATCGATGGCCATTTCTTTCATGGAAATTAGGCCAAGCTTGATGTTTTTGGTAGCATCTATCTGTTTCTCATATGATTCAAAGCCCACTCCGGATATCACTAAAGTATACTGACCAGGCTTGACATTATTGATCACAAACCTTCCATTCTCATCCGTAAATGAACCAACTGATGTTCCCTTCAACCCCACATTAGCAAACTCGATTGGTCCGGCTTCAGAGCGTACCTCTCCTGAAATACTCACTACATTTTGAGCAAGTACCTGACCAGCAGCCAAAACCATCAAGCAAAAAATCGCTATTCGTCTCATTTCAAAATACTTTGACACAAAACTAGAAAAGAGCTTAGAATTGCAGAAATAATTTTTAATATAAATTGAAATTAATTTTTAGGTTAGTCTAAAAATATGTAATTAATCGTTAAGGTTTTTTTGTTTAAGCTGAAATACAGACATCACAAAGCTTGTTCGCAAAATGCCAAACCACTACATTTATACATGTATATTAGCTGTATGCCGCATAAATGGAAATGACTTGGCAAGATTATGAGAAAGAGGTCTATAACGCACTATGTGATATCTACCCAAACTGTGAAATCGAATTCAATGATTGGATTTTCGGAATCTTCAGCTTAGCCGAAAGGCAAATAGATTTTGCAATACGTGGTGAAATTGCTGGTGAGACAATTTTAGGGATCGTTGATTGCAAATATTATGACAAAAACGTTGACGTAAAGGCCATTGAAAGCTTTATGGGTATGGCTCAAGATGTCAATGCAAATTTTGGGATTTTGATTACCAAAAAGGGATATTCTTTGTCTGCTAAGAATAGGGTGAAATATTCGAATTTGAAATTGGAGATTCTAACCCCAAATGAGCTGAATGTGATAGACATCTCGGTTGATTACTTTGTAAACAAATCAATCAAAGGATTAAAGTTATCCAAATATGAGTTTTTCAAAAGGTGGAGTCGAAATTCGGCCTACTTTGATCCAGAAAAGTCTAATTATCAGCAAAGAAGCCTAGTTTTTAAAGAAGGTTTTGCCAACACTGAATACTACGCTCAAAAAAAGACTCTTGAATCTTGCATTAGGGCATTCAGAGACTTTGACAGGCTTGATAACATAAAGACAACTATTCCAGCCAACTTATACAATAATAAAACTGGGCTGGACGATAAAAAAACGGAATTCACCTGCACAATTACCCGAACTGAAATTGAACATTTTCTGATACTCAATATTAACGAATTAAGAGATGATGTTAGCATTTGGAGGAAGTCTTTTCTTGGAAATTTAACTAAGGAATTGGTATCTGATTTCGCAAATTCATACATCAAAACCAAATCAATTAAATAACAGCTAACAAGTGTTAAGAGTAAATAGGATTTTTCGTTCAGGATACTGTAACTGGTATTGGAAAGTCCTCCACAAGTTTTAAATTTAAATCAAGGCATAGCTATGTGCGAGACGAGAATTTAGTGCATTCTAATCCCAAACATCATACATAGCTTGCGTTAACGATAATGATCTGTGGAATGCAGCTAAGAATAAATGAAAAGACAGAAAAATAGTTCAACCGATAGGATAGGAGTGTCTATCGTTGATGAAAAATTTTCTCGTTGCGGCTACATATTTAGAGAACAACCTATAGTTGATTGTGGAATCGACGCACATATTGAACTTGTAGATGAAGATAGTGCAACTGGAAACTTAATTGCTTTACAAATTAAGTCAGGTCCTTCTTGGTTTACGGAGGAAACAGATAATCATTTTATCTTTCGGGGTGACAATAATCACCTCTCATATTGGCTGGACCATTCTTTACCAGTTGTTATCATTCTCTGTAACGTTGATACAAGAGAGTGTTTTTGGCAGTCAATTTCTCCTACTTATATAATTAAGACTCCTAAGGCATGGAAAATAGGCATTCCTAAATCACAAAAGATCAATGCAGGAATGAATACCGATTTAAAACGATTGGTAAATAAACTTCCAGCTCCAAATGATTTCACAATCGTGTCCACCGGTGATGTAAGCCATGGAAGAGCTAAGCGTTATTCTTTAAGAATTGTATTAAACAAAGAACATACTCAAGCTGAGATAATTGATCTAATAAAAATTCAAACAAAAGAGGCAATTTATTGTGAGTACCACAGAAGTGACATAGTCAGAAAGCATTGGAGGAATAAACCAGCACAAGTTGTTTGGCTCTTTATATATCCATCTGCGGAAGATGAAAAAAAAGATAATTTTATTTGCCAATCTGAATGGGTCTCAAACGAACTCCCAAAAGACTTTTCTCCAATATCGAACAAAGGGGAGAAAATTAGTAATAATCTTTTGGTGATATGGAACGATAGTTATCTTGAAACAGCCACATTTCATTCAAGCAACTCAATGAGCAAGGAGGAGTTTGTACTTTTAGCAAATAAATCGATAGAAACATTGACCCCTTTAATATCTGAGGCCCAATCAATGCTTTCTCGATACAAAAAGGAAGAACTTTCATTCTTGGAATTAAAGTTAATCTTGACTGAATTGTTTGATAAAGTAGATAATGTGAATTCTGAGGTAAATGATTCAAATTTCGCCCCCTATGAGTGTAACGATGCTGATTTGAAGTTGAAGTCTGTAGTATGTTTTGCTCATAATGTGTTCCTTCCTTTCAGTGGAATAGGAAATTGGGACAATGACAAGCAGATTATACATAATATTGAAAGTCAGATAAATTACTACTTTACCACTTTACCAGAATTTCAATTTGAAATCAAGAAAGTACAATGAATTCCGCTAGTTACAGTTGTTCTAAGTCTTCCAAAGGGGTGACTTAGAACTCCCAAATAATTGCGAGTGTCTCACGACACGGTCCGGAATAACTTTATGAAAATGGTTTATTCCTTACCCTTGATTCCAGAAATACCATCAATAGGAAACAGGTCAGGAGACCTTCGAGTTGATTTATTAATTTTAAGTCGCCTTGCAGAAGACTTATAACAACAAAAGAAAATTACAATAAGCATGGATCAACAATTGATTGAATATCTCTTTGCCCACTACTCGAATCTAGCTCCCCTTGAAGTAGTAGCGAAAATCAAGTATCCATATCTAAATGAAATTGAACAACTTTCTGAAAAGCGAAAAATTGCAGAATATTTATTAGAGAATTTTGAAAGTGAGATATTTATAAATAACTGTCCAAACTGTAAAAAATTAGCAAGAACACCAAAAGCCAGGCAGTGTAGGCACTGCGGACATGACTGGCATTAAAAATCCAACCCAACAGTAAAATAAAAACTCCTTCCATCAGAAGGAATAATACCTGGTCCTGGATATCCGGCGGCTCTTCTGGTGAAGTATCTTTCGTCGGTGAGGTTGTTGCTACCTAGTTGTAGTTGGTAGTTTCTGTATTTGTATTTTAATGATAAGTCTACGACATGATAGGATGGGATTATTCCCTCCACAGCATTTGGAGTTCTTTCTGCGTTTGACGCATCAGAATAGTGCTCGTGAACATGACTGAATTGTAATGACGCTCCAAAGTTTCCTCTTTTATATGTCAGGCCGGATTTGAAGTTTACTGGCGGAACCAATTCCACTTCATTACC